>NZ_JBSEDY010000014.1:0-127426 GCF_053570945.1 Paenibacillus sp. CMM36 | reverse complement strand
GGCACTCCCTGCGGGCAACGACGCTGGTGGCCAAAATCCATCAGGAACTGGACAGCCGGATTACGCTGCGTGAGGTGTTCCAACACTTTACGATTGAGCAGCAAGCCCAGCTCATCGCAACGCACGGCACAGACACCTATACGGTGATTCCTGCGGCGGCGCAACAGGCATACTACCCGGTTTCCTCGGCTCAAAAACGACTGTACATTTTGAGCCATCTGGAAGGTGGGGATCTCAGCTACAATATGCCGGGTGTATTAACCGTGGAGGGACCGCTTCAGGCCGATCGGCTGGAGGATGCGTTCCGTCAGTTAATAGCTCGCCATGAAACGCTGCGGACTTCCTTTGAAATGCTGGAAGGCGAGGTCGTACAGCGGGTGTACGATCAAGTGGAGTTTGCAGTAGAGCACCTGCAAGCCAGGGAGTCCGAAGCCGATGCCTATATCGAGTCCTTTGTACGCAGCTTTGACCTTCGCCAGGCACCACTGCTGCGTGTCCGTCTTATTCAAACCGGACCAGAGCGCCATCTCCTGATGTACGACATGCACCATATTATTTCAGACGGTGTATCGTCGAACAATATCGTGCAGGAGTTGGTACAACTGTACGAAGGACAGGCATTGGAGCCGCTGCAAATTCAGTACAAAGACTACGCCGTGTGGCAGCAGCAGGAGATGCAGCGTGAATCATACCAACGCCGGGAACACTTCTGGCTGGAGCATTTAGCTGGAGAGTTGCCGGTACTGAATTTGCCAATTGCTTATCCTAGACCTGCTGTTCGCAGCTTCGAAGGTGCGATGTATGAATTTACAGTGGACGCGAATGTATCCGAGCAACTGCACCGAATTGCGACACAAACCGGAAGTACACTGTACATGGTGCTGTTGAGCGCCTACACCGTTCTGCTGTCCAAATACAGCGGTCAGGACGATTTGATCATCGGTACGCCAGTAGCAGGCCGCTTGTTGCCTGAGCTGGAGCCACTGATCGGAATGTTCGTCAATACGCTAGCCATCCGGCATCAGCCGAAGGGCAACCAAACGTTCCACAGCTACTTGCAGGAAGCCAGAGATCGTACGCTGCAAGCCTTTGAGCATCAGGATTATCCACTGGAAGAGTTGGTGGAAAAGCTGGATGTAGCACGGGATGCAAGCCGTAACCCGTTGTTTGACACCATGTTTGTACTGCAAAATACAGAGTCGCAGGAAACGAAGCTAGAAACGCTGTCCTTCAGTCCATATGTTCAGGAGCACAGCATCTCCAAATTCGATTTGACCTTGTCTATGAGTGATGAAGACGGGGAAATCAAGGGTTCGTTTGAATATTGCACGAAGCTGTTTGGGGCCGACGCTATTGAGAGATTAACCAGAGATTTGATAGCGATCCTGTCCCAGATTGGAATCGATCCAGATTTGCTGTTAGGCGATATTCAGGTTAACTCGGACGAGCGGCCGGAAGGCTTCTCACCGGATTCCATCGACTTTGTTTTTTAAATCCGTTTTCTAAAATGCAATGAGTTCACTTTGCGTGTGCAGAGGGCGGCGGCTTGTCCGACTGCCCTTGCCTGCAAAGTATTCTTTTTCTGACACAACGCTCATGTACGTAACAACGCACCATCCAACCGGGGAACAGGCCCCGAGAAGCAGGAGGGATGTCATTGAAAGCCTTATTTGAGAAGGAAAAAAATTACTGGAGTCATAAACTGGAATCTGAGGATCATACCATCTGCCTACCATACACTAACCATGTGTCCAGAAGTACAACTGTAACGAGTTTAAATTCCCATATGTACACGCTCACATTTCCAACTGAAATTTCCCAAAGAATATCATCTATAACAGGTGGCGCTCCATGGGCCGTGTTTATGGTCCTGCTTGCTGGAGTAGAGAGCTTATTGCATAAATACACAGGTGAGGAACGTGTGCTGCTGGGCATTCCGGTAGCCAAGTCTAGCAACGGTGCTACAAAGCCGATCAACCATCTACTTTTATTGAAAAATACGCTGGATTCCAGCACAACCTTCAAAGCCTTGCTGTCTCAAATCAAAACCTCTGTCGGCGAAGCTATTGAACATCAAAACATTCCTTTTTGGAACTATTCTGAATTACTTGACATTCAACGTGATGAGGATGGAAAGCCTCTTATTCACACCACAGTATCCTTGCGAAATATTCATATTTCTGATTTTTTGGATCACGTACAATCTGAACTAGATTTCCAGTTTCAATGGGAACATGAAGCGGTTTCCCTAAACGTAAAGTATAGTAGCGACCGTTATAGCGAGACGACGATTGAGCACTTTGTTGAGCAGCTTCTGCGGCTGTACACTATTGTTTTGCAGCAGCCAGAGTTGGCGATTTCCACAGCACAAGTGCTGTCAGAGCAAGAAATAGAGCAGCTGCTCCATACCTTCAACGATACAAATGTGGATTATCCACGTCATGCGTCTATTCATGAATTGTTCGAGAAACAGGCGAAGCAGACACCACAGCAGGTGGCGGTAGTGTATGGGCAAGATAGCCTAACCTATGCAGAATTGAATGAAAAGGCCAACCGACTGGCTCATTCTTTACGTAAGCAGGGAATCCGCACCGAGCAGACGGTCGGCATTGTAGCTGAACGCTCGATTGAGATGATTGTCGGTATGCTCGGAATTCTCAAAGCAGGTGGAGCGTATGTACCCATTGATTCTGATTACCCGGATGAGCGTGTACGCTATTTGCTGAAGGATTCCGGTGCGGACATACTGCTCGTGCAGCGAATGGAACATCGGCCCACTGATTTTAAGGGAATGGTGCTTGACCTTAGCAATGCCGCAATTTATGGAACGGATGATGCTGATCGTTACGATCCCATTTTGTCGAATGAGCACGGGACGAATACTGATTCGGGATACGTGGACTGCCTAGATCCGTTCTACTCCATTTCCGCCAGTCCCGAACTTGCTTCTACGACAACCATACAACCAGAAATCATGCAACCAAAAGCTACGCGATCAGAACAAGCAGAACCAGAACAAATACAGCAGACTTATGCAGCTAAAGAACAACCACAGGCGAGCGCAGCTGGTCGCTTGGCCTATATTATGTACACCTCAGGGACTACAGGCCAGCCCAAAGGGGTTATGGTGGAGCACCGTAATGTCGTGCGTTTGGTGACAAACACAAACTATGCACGCTTGAATGCCGACACACGCATTTTGCAGACCGGGTCTGTTGTCTTTGACGCGTCCACCTTCGAAGTTTGGGGTGCGCTATTGAACGGTGGACAGCTGGTGCTGGTGAGTCAGGATGTTATTTTGGACGCGCCCAAGCTCAAGGAAGTTGTCCGCAATCACGGCATTACCACGATGTGGCTGACCGCACCACTCTTTAATCAGCTATCCCAGCAGGACTTGGAACTATTTGAGGGGATGCGGGAGCTATTGGTCGGTGGTGATGTGCTGTCCGTACCGCATATTAATCGGGTATTGGAAGCCCATCCGAATCTACATATTATTAACGGCTACGGTCCGACGGAAAATACGACTTTTTCTACCACACAAGCCATTACTGGCGTTCAATCGGGGTCTGTGCCCATTGGTAGCCCGATCTATAACTCGACGGCATATGTCGTGGACGGTTCGATGCAGCTCCAGCCTGTTGGAGCGTGGGGGGAACTGATTGTCGGCGGTGACGGGGTAGCTCGCGGATACCGCAACCGCCCAGAACTGACGACCGAAAAGTTCATTGACAGCCCGTTCCGTGGTGGCGAACGCTGCTATCGAACAGGGGACCTGGTGCGTTGGAATGCGGACGGGACGCTGGAATATAAGGGACGGATCGACGCGCAGGTAAAAATCCGGGGCTACCGGATCGAGCTGGGCGAGGTGGAAGCACAGCTGTTGAAGCTGGAGGCAGTCCGAGAAGCTGTTGTAATTGCACATGAAGATGAACAGGGGCAAAAGCTGCTCTGCGCATATGTGGTCACCCATGCGGAAGTAGCGACAAGTGAGCTGCGTAGCGCTTTGAGTCAGGAGCTGCCGGGCTACATGGTACCGTCGTATTTTGTACAGCTAGAGCAATTGCCACTGACGCCCAACGGCAAGGTGGATCGCCGAGCGTTGCCACAGCCAGAGGGAGGTGTAGGCTCAGGCGCAGAATATGTACCTCCTCAAAATCAATTACAAACACAACTGGCTAGCATCTGGAAAGATGTGCTTGAGCTTGAGCGCATTGGCATTAAGGATAACTTTTTTGAGGCAGGAGGACATTCCCTGCGGGCGACACATGTCATATCACTCATCTATAAGGAATTGCATAGAAATGTGCAGCTAAAGGATCTGTTCCAGCATCCGACCATTGAACAGCTGGCGCAGGTTATTGAAGCACTGGAGCAAACCACTTATGAATCCATCCCTGTTACGGAGAATAAGCCATTTTATGCGGTCTCTTCGGCTCAAAAACGGATGTATATCCTCAATCAGCTTGATGGAGCGGGAATTAGCTATAACATACCTGGTGTCCTAACTCTGACCGGTTCACTTGATCACAAGGCACTGGATAGTGCATTCCGTCAGCTTATTGATCGCCATGAAACATTGCGCACAAGTTTTGAGACCATGAACGGTGAACCTGTCCAGCGAGTACATGACGAGGTTCCTTTTTGCATGGAATTGACTAATGCTCACGGAGCTACCCCAAAGGAAACGGATGAGCTGGTACGTAACTTTGTCCAACCATTCGATCTGAGGCAGGCTCCGTTATTCCGAGTTGGTTTGGTTGAAACAGACCCAGAGCATCATATTTTGCTCATGGATATGCATCATATCATTTCGGACGGCACCTCTATAAATGTACTAATTCAGGACTTCATTCATTTATATGCAGGCGACACGCTGCCCTCGTTACGCATTCAGTATAAAGACTACGCCGCTTGGCAACAGAAGCAGCAGCAAAGTGAACGCTACCGGGAACAGGAAAACTACTGGCTCAATACCTTCGCAGGAGAGCTACCAGTGCTTGATCTACCGACTGATTATCCACGGCCAGCGGTGAGAAGCTTTGAAGGAGATGTGCTGGAATTTACGCTTGACCAACGACAAAGCGCAGGCTTAAAAAGCATTGCGGTGCAGACGGAATCGACATTATATATGGTGCTGTTGGCAGCCTATTCGGCTTTGCTTAGCCACTATAGCGGGCAGGAGGATATTATTGTCGGTTCGCCAATTGCAGGGCGGCCCCATGCGGATCTTGGCAGTCTGATCGGGATGTTCGTGAATACACTGGCAATCCGTAATTATCCAGAAGGCGGGAAAACGTTCCGCGATTATGTGTTGGAGGTCAAGGAAAACGCGTTAAAGGCTTTTGAACATCAGGATTATCCGTTTGAAGAGCTAGTGGAGAAGCTGGGCGTGGATCGAGATTTAAGCCGTAATCCGTTATTTGATACCATGTTTGCACTACAAAACATAGAGCAAAAAGAGCAGCAGCTGGCGGGGCTGCAACTGGCATCTTATCCAAGTGAGCAAACGACGGCCAAATTTGATTTGAGTCTGTTCGCAGTGGAGGATGGAGAACAAATTTCCTGTGCTCTTCAATACGGAACTCGGCTGTACAAACGAGAAACCATTGAACGACTGACTGAACATTTGCAGCAGCTTATCAATGCGGTTACTCAACAGCCGGATATCGCTCTTTCGGCTATAGAAATGGTTTCGGCCCAAGAAAAAGAGCTGCTTGTGCAGAGATTCAATGATACGGTAGCAGACTATCCGTATCCACGAGATCAAGCACTGCATGTGCTGTTCGAGGAACAGGTAGCGCAATCACCTGATCGGCTGGCCATCACCTTTGCGAACATGCAGCTTACCTACCGTGAGCTGAATGAACGTGCCGACCGTCTGGCACGCATTCTCGCTTCCCATGGGATACGGCGCGGTTCCGAGCCAGAGACACAGCGAGTAGCAATTATGGCTGAACGCTCCATTGAAATGGTCGTCGGTATGCTGGCGATCTTGAAGGTCGGAGGGGCTTACGTTCCCATTGATCCCGATTATCCTGAGGAGCGTATCCGTTATTTACTGGAGGATTCCGGTGCGGGGCTGTTACTGTTACAACGACGTGAGCAGATGCCTTTTGAACCCGGCATTCCGGTCATCGATTTGAGTGATGAACAACGATGGAGTACCAAATCTGAATTTGACGCTCATACGGATGGAACACTTCCGATTACAACAGGGGGATCTTCCTCGGATCTTGCGTATGTGATCTACACCTCTGGTACGACAGGCAAGCCGAAGGGCGTGATGATTGAGCACCGTAATGTCGTGCGCCTAGTGAAAAACAAAAGCTATGCCACGCTTGATGAAAATACACGTATGCTGCAATTGGGCGCAGTTGTGTTCGATGCCTCCACATTTGAAATCTGGGGAACGCTGCTGAACGGGGGACAACTGTATGTGGTAAGTCATGACACTATTCTGGATGCCTCCAAGCTCAAACAGGCAATTGACAAGTATCGTGTTAACACGATGTTCATGACCACGGCTTTATTCAATCAGTATTCGCAGCAAGAAATCGGAGTGTTTGCGTCCTTGAAGGAGTTGCTCGTGGGTGGTGATGTGTTGTCTGTACCGCACGTCAATCGTGTGTTGAAGGAGTACTCGCAGCTTCGCCTAGCCAATATTTATGGGCCGACTGAGAACACCACCTTTTCCACCATCTATGACATTACAGAACCGCAAACCCAGGCTATTCCCATTGGACGTCCAATTGATCACTCGACCGCTTATGTGGTCAATCGTTCGTTGAAGCTGCAACCTATCGGGGCCTGGGGGGAACTGATCGTCGGTGGTGATGGTGTTGGGCGTGGATATCTGAATCGACCCGAGCTTACGGCGGAAAAATTTATTGAAAGTCCATTCCGGTCTGGAGAATATTGCTATCGTACAGGGGACTTAGTGCGTTGGCGTGCTGATGGTGTACTGGAGTACAAGGGAAGAATGGATGAACAGGTCAAAATTCGCGGCTACCGCATTGAACTGGGTGAAATTGAAACCCGTTTGTCCACGATTCCAGGTGTGAAGGAATCAGTTGTTACCGTGCGGCAGGACGATCACGGACAAAAACAGCTATGTGCCTATTTTGTAACAGATAGCGAACTGAGCGCCAGCGACTTACGTAACATTTTGTCGCAGGATCTGCCTGGCTATATGGTGCCGTCCTACTTTGTGCAGCTCTCCAGACTGCCTTTGACGCTGAATGGCAAAGTAGACCGCAGGGCACTGCCCGCACCTGAGCACAATCTCGATACAGGTATGGACTATGTGGCACCCGAGACGGATGTCCAACAGGCACTGGCTACAGCTTGGGGAGCCATTCTTGGTATCCCGAAAGTCGGAATACAGGATAACTTTTTCCATTTGGGTGGTGACTCCATCAAGGCCATTCAAGTATCGTCCCGCTTATTTCAGGCTGGATACAAGCTGGAAATGAAGGACTTGTTCAAATACCCGACAATTGCAGGACTAAGCACATATATTCAGCCTGTTAACCGAATAGCCGAGCAGGGCGAGGTTACAGGAAATGTAGTGCTTACACCGATTCAGCGCTGGTTTTTTGAACAGCCAACGGGAGAACCACACTATTTTAACCAATCTGTCATGCTCTATCGTCAGGAAGGCTATGACGAACAGGCACTACGGCGGGCGCTCCATCAGATTACATCGCACCATGATGCACTGCGTATGGTTTTTAGTTTGTCGGAGAACGGATGTACAGCATGGAACCGCAGTGTAGAGGAAGGCGAACCGTACCATCTAGAGTGCTTTGATTATAATGACAGCGATGTAAACCAGCAAGATTTGGCGAAGATAATTGAAGCGAAGTGCAATGAAATTCAATCTGGTATTTCTCTAAGTGAAGGTCCGCTGATGAGACTGGGGCTGTTCCGTTGCCCGGATGGAGATCATCTGCTGGTCGTGATTCATCATTTGGCGGTGGACGGGGTATCTTGGCGCATTTTATTCGAGGATTTGGCGACTGCCTATGATCAAGCTTCCAAGGGTGAACAGGTGATTCAGCTGCCTCATAAAACAGATTCGTTCCAAACATGGGCCGAGCAGCTGCACGCTTATGCCAACAGCCCAGCTATGGAACGTGAGCAAGCGTATTGGGGGAAACTTGCACAAGCGGAACGGACTCCTTTGCCGCAGGATTACGGGTATAATGAGCACGAAAAGCCATTGATTGGCGATAGTGAATCGGTTACTGCTTTGTGGACACACGCAGAGACAGAGCAGCTGCTCAAACAGGCCAATCGTGCCTACCGTACAGAAATTAATGACCTGTTGCTAACGGCGGTAGGAATGGCATTGCAAGCATGGAGTGGAAATGATCGGTTCCTGATTAATCTGGAGGGACATGGACGTGAAGCCATTTTACCAGAGGTGGACATTACCCGGACGATAGGGTGGTTTACAAGCCAATATCCTGTTTTGCTCGATATGCCTGAAGAACTGGCACTTTCGCAACGGATTAAGCGGGTGAAGGAAGGACTGCGCGGCATCCCGCAAAAAGGGATTGGCTACGGTGTACTGAAATACTTAGCCGATCATCAGACACAGGCACCGGAGGCATCTCCAGCCCTATTTACGACAGACCCCGAAATCAGCTTTAACTATTTGGGACAGTTCGATCAGGATATGAAAGGGAACGACTTGCAATCATCCTCATATGAGGGTGGGATGCCGCTGAGCCCGACCATGGCTCGAACGTATACGCTGGATTTTGGTGGCATCATTTCGGGAGGTCAACTGGGTCTGACGATTAGCTATAGCCGTACCAGCTATAGACCGGAGACGATCGAGCGATTGGCGAAATTACTGGAATCGAGCCTGCGCGAAATTTTGGTGCATTGCATCCATAAAGAACACCCGGAGCTTACCCCAAGTGATATTTCCTATAAAGGAATGAGTGTGGAGGGCTTGGACAGCCTCTTATCTGAAATGGGTGCTGCAGGTGAGATCGACAATGTATATGCACTGACCCCGATGCAGAAAGGGATGCTGTTTCACAGCCAGCTAGATAGTCAAGCAGCCGCGAATGACGCGTATTTTGAGCAGGTTTCTTATGATATGCGAGGTCAGATGGACATTCGGGCTTTTGCAGAAAGCCTGAATATTCTGGTTCGGCGACATGAGGCGCTGCGTACACATTTTTATTTTGGCAGAGATACGGAACCGTTGCAGGTGGTGTATCGAAATCAGGATTGCGGCTTTCAATATGAAGATTTACACCATCTGGAGAAGGATGAAATAGATACCCGGGTGAAAAATTTCAAGCTACAAGATAAAGCACGAGGCTTTGATCTGCGTAGGGATGTTCTGCTGCGTGTAGCGATTTTACGTACCGGAGAAGACAGCTATCATTTTGTATGGAGCTTCCATCATATCGTCATGGACGGCTGGTGTCTGTCCCTTATAAATAAAGAAGTGTTTGAAAGCTATGCAGCACTTCAGGAGGGCAGAGTACCAGAGCTAGCACCCGCAGTGCCGTACAGCCGCTTTATTGAATGGCTCGAAGCACAGGATCGCAAGGCGGCAACCGACTACTGGAGCAGCTATTTATCCGGATATGAGCAGCAAACAGCATTACCAGCTGTAAAATCCGGTCGCAAGAGTGGAGGCAACACGGCTAGTGATTGGGTGACGGTTTTGGAACGTGAGTTGACCCTCCGGGTGGAGGAGACGGCTAAGCGATATCAAGTGACCATGAATACGTTATTACAAACCGTCTGGGGGATTTTACTGCAAAAATATAACAACCACAGTGACGTCGTATTTGGCAGTGTCGTCTCAGGCCGTCCATCGGATATTATCGGGGTAGAGGATATTATCGGCTTGTTTATTAATACCATTCCTGTTCGCATCCTTAGTGAGGCAGGGGAATCTTTTGCAGAAGTTATGAAGAAAACGCAGGAGCAGGCTCTGGCTTCTCATGCGTATGATACGTATCCACTGTTTGAGATTCAGGCATTGACCGATCAGAAACAGGATTTAATTAACCATATTATGGTGTTTGAAAATTATCCGGTAGATGAGCAGGTCGAAGAACTGGGAAGTGACGGGCAGGAACTATTCCCGATCTCCAACGTGGTGGCTGCGGAGCAGACTAACTATGATCTGAGCTTAGTCGTTATGCCAGGAGAATGCATCAAGATTCGTTTTATGTATAATGCGTTAAGTTATGATCAAACAGGCATTAAGCGTCTGCATGGACATTTTGTGAATCTGTTGGAGCAAGTTTTGCTTAACCCGAATGTTTGCATAGAAGAGCTGGAACTGGTTACAGCGGCGGAAAAACAACAAATTACAGGAGAGTTTAATAACACTGCCTCTGCATATCCAAGCAATCACACGATCCAAAAATTGTTTGAGGAGCAGGCAGAGCGTACGCCGGATCATATTGCCGTCGCTTTGGGTCATCAATCATTGACCTACCGGGAGCTCAATGAGACAGCCAACCGATTAGCGCATACGCTGCGTGATGCAGGGGTGAAACCCGATGAACCTGTTGGCATTTTGACGGAGCGCTCGCTGGATATGATTACGGGAACACTCGCTATTTTGAAGGCTGGTGGCGCGTATGTGCCGGTAGATCCACAATATCCGGAGGACCGTATCCGTTATATGCTGGAGGACTCGGGAGCCAAACTGCTGCTGGCTCAACAAGATTTGCTGGATCGTTGCTATTTTGACGGACAGATTGTTAATCTGAATGAGGATACGTCCTACAGTGCAGATGCTTCCAATCTGGGTATAGATGGAGCGGGTAATCATGCTGCTTATGTTATTTATACCTCAGGCTCAACAGGTAAGCCTAAGGGTGTCGTTGTTGAGCATCAAAGTGTCGTGCGCCTTGTCCGCAATACCGATTATGTGCCATTTGATGAATCGACTCGAATGCTGCAGACTTGCGCGTTTGTATTTGATGTATCTACGTTTGAAATTTGGGGCGCGCTGCTGAACGGCGGTCAGCTTGTTCTTGTGCATAAGGATGATCTATTGGACGCGGCCAAGCTTAAAGAGACGATACGGGATCATCGCATCACCATGATGTGGCTGACCACACCGTTATTTAATCAGCTTTCACAGCAGGATAGTAAACTTTTCGGCGATGTGAAGTATTTGCTGGTTGGTGGTGATGTTTTGTCTGCACCCCATATTAACCGGGTTCTGCGTGATAATCCGGACATGAACATCATTAACGGCTATGGACCAACGGAAAATACAACCTTTTCGACGACGTATCACATTACGGAAGAACAGCTGGATTCTGTGCCGATCGGACGTCCCATCTGCAATTCGACGGCGTATGTTGTGGATTCGTCATTTAACCTGCAACCGGTCGGAGCCTGGGGTGAGCTGGTTGTCGGCGGAGACGGAGTTGCACGTGGTTATTTAAATCGTCCTGAGCTGACGGCTGAGAGATTTCTTGCTAACCCGTGGGTGGACGGAGATCTCCTGTACTGTACAGGAGATCTTGTTCGCTGGCGTGAAGACGGCATATTGGAATACGCCGGACGGATTGATCAACAGGTTAAAATTCGCGGTTACCGGATTGAGCTGGGCGAAGTGGAGGCGCGGCTGGCAAGTGTACCGTCCGTGCGGGATAGCGTCGTTATCGCTTTGCGGGATGGAACGGGTCAACAGCAATTATGTGCTTACTTCACTGCCGATGAACAGCTGACCGTCCGTGAGATTCGAGCTGCGATGTCGGCCAGTCTGCCGAGCTATATGATTCCATCCGCATTTGTACAACTGGATCGGCTTCCGCTGACGACAAACGGCAAAATCGATCGCAAAGCTTTACCTGTGCCGGACAAAGGGCTGCACACGGGTATAGAATATGTCGCCCCGCGAACCGATGTGGAGCAGTTGCTGGCATCCATTTGGCAGGAAGTGCTTGAAATTCCACAAGTGGGTATCCATGATGACTTTTTCACGTTGGGTGGACATTCCTTGAAAGTACTGGAGCTTATACGCAAAGTTCACCTTGCCACAGACATTGAGCTCCCCATCCGTAGTGTTATGGACTTCCCGACTATAGAAGAGCAGGCGCTCACATTATTGAAAGCGGATCTGGAATACAAGGCCGATAGTCCAATCATACGGTTGAATGAACACGGTCCGATCTCCATCTTCTGCTTTCCTCCTATGCTTGGATACGGGCTGTCGTTCGCGGAGCTGGCCAAACAACTGGATCAGGACGCAGTCGTGTATGGATTGGAGTTCGTGGATGATGCTGCCGATGAGCAGGCCATGCTGGCACGTTACGTTGATTTGATCGTCAGCACGCAAGCGCAAGGTCCGTATGTACTGCTTGGTTATTCCATAGGTGGTAATCTGGCGCATAAGGTTGCTGACACACTGGAACGTCAAGGTCATACCGTATCAGATATTTTTATGCTCGATTCGGTCAAAAGGGCGGAAGCCCTGCCCTTCACAGCTGAAGAAACAGAGCATGAAATTCATGACATGCTGGAACAGGTTCCCGACTCCTACCGTGAGCTGTTGAATGAAACGTACCAACGTAAAATGATCGCTTACGCGGTGTATGGCAACCAGCTTGTGAATACAGAGAGCGTTCAGGCGAATATTCACGGCTTTGTCGCCGTTGGATCGGAAACGGTGAGGGGTACAGGAGATAATCGACTTTTATGGAAAGACGCTACACAAGGTAGCTATGAAGAGCATAGCTTGATTGGTAATCATTATGAACTACTGGAACCCGGATTTATCGAGAAAAATGTAAAAAGTATCCGTGCCGCAATACAAAAGATAACTCGGAACACGGACAAAGACATGACACAAGATTTAGCACATCATAAATCTTGAAAATCTACGGTTGATGATTTTAAGAACTGAATCACTAATTTTTTAATCTGTAACACATGAATCCTGATCGACAGGTAAGATGCCGTCTGCTTACACGACTCGATCAGGATTCGCTTTATTATGTGCACTCCCGCGATGGGAAGTGCGATGATTCCATAGCGCCATGCTGATGGCTTCCATACGGAGTATAAATATCTGCTCGCTATGCAATCACCGCACGGTTCAAATCATTAAATCAACTTCATACGTAAGGATGGTACTTCAATATGAAGAATAAAGGCATTTGCTACCTATCCGCATTTTTAGCAGCGTTGTTTCTCTGGAACCTGCTCATTGCTCCGGCATGGGCAATAGACAGCATAACACCTAATTCATTGGAAAAAAAAGTGGACGATATCATGGTTACAAAATTGGAAAAATTGCATATTCCGGGGGCTGCGGTCGTCGTGACTCAGGGAACCCAAATTCTTTTTAGTAAAGGCTACGGATATGCAGATCTGGAGCGGAAAATGGCATTCGATCCAGCAAAGACCATTGTTCGTGTCGGCTCTCTAACCAAATCATTTAGTGCAAGCGCCACGATGCAGCTGGTTGAGCAAAACAAGCTTGATTTGAATGAAGACGTGAATAACTATCTCCACAGCTATAAAGCTACGCAATACCAGAATCAGCCTTTCAATTTGCATCAGCTTTTGACACATACCTCAGGATTGGATGAAGCGCTGTACGACATTAACAGCTCGACTCGGGCAGGCGTTTTACCCACAGAACAGTATCTCAGCACGTATTTTCAAAATCAGCCACCTATCCGCAAACCTGGAATTCAGTATGAATACAGTAATGTCGCCTTCGGTCTGATCGGTAATATCGTGGAGCAAGTAAGCGGTCAGGGACTGAATGATTACCTTCGTACACATCTGTTCCAGCCGATGAATATGCCCAGCGCGACACTGGAATTGCCGTTAAATCATCCTGCACAGGCCCAGTCGTATCAGTGGAAGGATGGAGCGTATTTGAAACAGCCTTTGTCGTATATCAATCTGCCCGGAGCAGGAGCGTTGAACGTCACACCCAACGAGTTTTCCCATTACTTGATCACTCATTTAAACCAAGGCAAGTATGAGGGCAAAGTGGTGCTCCAACCACATACGGTAAAAGTGATGCATGCGCAGCAATTTGCAGTCGATGCACGCCTGGATGGCGTGGGCTACGGATTTTTTCGTGGTCATTTGGAGACAGGAGTACCTATGCTGTGGGCTACCGGGGAAATTGATGATTTTATTTCCGAAATGGTACTGATTCCGTCACAAAAGATCGGTATTTTTGTGATCATTAATTCAGCTGACACGGACACTCTGCTTCATGGAAAAGTCATCGATGCGATAGCCCAAATGCTGCCCGCAAATCCGCAGGCCGCTTCTCAGTCACTGGCTCGTTCTACCACGCAAGTGAAGCTTTCGCCAGAGATTGAGGGCGTATATCAGGTGGATTCTAATCCTGTTCATGGGTGGGGAAAATGGATTCGAATACTGGGAAACATTACATACACCGTGCGAATTCAAGATGATCATACGTTAATTGTTAAAGGAAAATACCCAAATGAGAATGAAGCAACAGACAAAGTTTTTCAAGCAGCAGGCGATGGATTGTTTGTGGAAAAGGAGGGCCAGCTTAAAATTTTGCTGTATCAGGAAAACGGTACGTGGATGATGGTTGCCCCGGATAGTAAAACCATGAAGCAAACGACACTTTGGCACCGCACCTGGACTCTGCTTGTCAGCTATGCAGCCGCCTCCTTATTTTTCATCACAACCTTGCTGATTTGGATCGTAAGATATGTGATCAAAGCTATCCGTAAAACGAATAATCACATTTCGTCCAACCTTGCATTCATTGCGTCACTAAACACGATTTTTCTCGGAGTGCAGGTCGTCTATGGTAACAATCAGATCGTGTATGGCTATTCCGCGTGGTATATCTGGGGAATTTGCACACTGCCACTCATTTCAGCACTCATTGCCGTGTGGGTATTGATCGTGAATGGCGCAAAGCTGATTACAGGGGAAAGAAGAACCCGGGCTGCCGGGAAAATCCTATTTGCGGTGCTCACATTGCTGCATACAGTGTATCTCTTTTATTGGAATTTCCTTCCTATCCATTATTCCTAAAGATTTACAAAACAATGCATATTCGAACATAAATGAATGCTAAAATTTGTATCTGATGCCCCCCAGAAGGGCTTTAAACCAACAAACAGGAGGGAAAGAATGGGAATCTTTCGTCGTTTTACATCCCGTAGCTTCAAATATGCAACTGCTATGGTTTTCACTTTATCGTTGTATGCTGGTGTTGCGGGCAGCATGCAACCGGTACGGGCAGAAGGTCCGGCGGACCCAGCCCCCTTCATTGCAGCGAAAGTGGTCAATGAGAACGCTGGTAAAAAAGTGCTGTTTGATAATACTCATGGACAGACAGCTGGCGCAGCAGATTGGGTGATTGATGGTGGATTTTCAGACTTCGGCCAAGCCCTCGCGAGCAATGGCTATGATGTACACGAGCTTCGCCAATCTACGCCCATTACTTACAATGATCTAAAGAATTATGATGTATTTGTTACAGCAGAGCCGAATATTCCTTTTAAACAGAGCGAACAGGCTGCAATGGAGCAGTATGTAAAAGCAGGCAATAGTATTTTTTTCATTGGAGATCATTATAACGCGGACCGCAACAAGAATCGCTGGGACGGATCGGAGAGCATTAATGGCTATCGTCGTGGTGCATGGGAAGACCCTGCGAAGGGAATGAGTGCGGAAGAAAAAAGCTCGGCAGCAATGCAGGGCGTAGTCAGCTCAGATTGGCTGGGCAGCCAGTTTGGTGTGCGCTTTCGCTACAATGCATTAGGCGATATCACGGCCAATCAGATTGTCGAGCCAGCACAGGCGTTCGGCATTACAGCTGGAGTGAGTAATGTGGCAATGCATGCAGGATCAACACTCGCAATTATCGACCCAGCGAAAGCCAAGGGAATCGTATATCTTCCTAAAACCAATCAGGCTTGGGGCAACGCAGTAGATCAGGGCGTGTATAATGGAGGCGGCATTCCGGAAGGACCTTATGCAGCTGTATCGAAAGTAGGACTAGGCAAAGCTGCTTTCATTGGGGACTCGTCTCCTGTCGAAGATGCAACGCCAAAATATTTGCGCGAAGAGACAGGAACCAAGAAGACAACGTATGACGGCTTTAAGGAGCAGGATGACGCCGAGTTACTGGTCAATATCGTAGACTGGTTGTCCAAGAAGGAGGAGTATATCAGCCTGACGGAAGTGAAAAGCTTACAGCTGGACCAGCCGACGGCATTACTGCCTTTTGAAGAGCCACAGGCTTCCACGGAACCACAAGCCGAGCCTTGGTCCGCTCCCGCAGCTGGCTACAAATGGTGGGATCAGCGAACCTTCAAAGCAGGGTCCTATGGCGGACCTACAGCCAGTGCGCAGCCTGTGTACAACATCGTTCGTCAAGAGCAGCTGCCCAATGCACAGCCTTTTCAAATTCGAGTTACTGCCGATCAGCTGGCTCCCAATAGTACGATTAGCGGATTCAGCACAGGTATTTATATAGAGGGCGGCAATCAAGTAGCCCAGATTCAAAATCCGGATGGAAGCTGGCCAACCTCTTACGGCTATAGCGGAACATTTAGTCTGGAGTCCAACGGCAAAGGGCATGCCTATAAGGACTTGACGGTGCGAATCAAGCCGGGAACCAGTGGTTCAGCTAATCTTAGACTGAGGCAAAACGGCAGCAATCTGCTGACTCAATCCGTCGTGTTGGCTGATGTCCCGGCCCAGCCGTTGCCTGAGGAAGGCAATACGGTTCCAGCTCGTATCAGTGTCGCAGAAGCACGGAGTCTCCCGGCTGGTAAAGTCGTGACCTTAGAGGGTGTTGTGACGACAGAACCAGGTGTATTCGGTGGTCAAGCCTTTTACATGCAGGATGAAAGTGGCGGTATTTATGTATATCAGAACCAAAGCGGCTTTCACCAAGGGGATCGAGTAAAGCTTACAGCAAGCTTGGCACTGTTTAATAGTGAGCTAGAGTTAACCGATCCAGTGGCAATTGAAAAAACGGGAGAAGGACAACTTCCAGAAGCTGTACAAGTCACCCAACTCAGTGATGCGAGCCAAGGACAGTTGGTTGAGCTTCCTACGGCAATGATTCGTAATGTGATAGACGCGACTCCCGTAGGTTCGTTTGAATTTGATGCAGTATCAGGTGAAGTAAGTCACCATGTGCGTGTCGATGCACGTACAGGCTTAACACGGACAACTTTTCCATATCAAGAAGGACAGCACGTGAAGCTAAAAGGAATTTCGGCGATTTTCAAAGGGAATTATCAGTTGAAACCGCGTGGACTGGATGATTTTTCAGCTCAGGCAGGTGCAGAGTTGCAAGAAGTAGAGCTTTCACTGGATCAAACGACCCTCAACATTGGGGATACGGCAGTGACACATCTCAAGGGTACGCTGACAGATGGCAGCGAAGCAGATTTAAACCGCGCTTCTGTTCAGTATGTCAGCAGTCATGAATCCGTTTCGCTGGATACGTATGGAGAACTTAAGGCCCTAAAAGAGGGGAGCGCGGAGATTACAGCCAGCGTTACCTTGGATGGTAAAACGGTCGTATCCAATCCTGTAACTGTTAGAGTCGAAAAGACTGGTGTAGGTGAAGTGCCGAGTAAACCTGTGCTGTCGCATGATAACGGGCAGGACACTGGGCTGAAGGATGGCAATTACAACATCACTATGGATCTGTGGTGGGGTACGAATGGTGATGAACTCAAGTTGTACGAAAATGACAAGCTGATTGGCACTCAATCGTTGCAAGCGGCTTCTCCTGGAGCACAGCATGCAGTCATTCCTGTTACAGGTAAGACCAACGGTACCTACACGTATACTGCAGAACTGATCAACGCTTCTGGTAAAACGACCAGCGACCCGTTAACTGTCGAAGTGACCGATGCTTCTCCTGGCATTCCAGTGCTGTCTCATGACAATTGGGATGGTGATGGTGCCTATACTCTTGCTATGAACATGTGGTGGGGCACAAATGCGACGAAATACAACTTGTATGAAAACGGAAAGCTGATCGACGCGCAGGATCTGCTGAGCCAAAGTCCGCAGGCCCAAAGTGCAGTGACCAGCATCCAAAATCAAAAGCCGGGTACATATGAGTACCGGGCCGAGTTAGTCAATGCTTCAGGAGAAGTTTCTAGTCAAACGATAAGTGTAGAAGTAAAGGGCCATGAAGTAGAAATGATGGGCCGTTAAAAAGTAAGAGCATCTATTGACCTCGTGAGAGTCTATAGATGCTTTTTTATTTTTTACGAAGCGGGAATTATCATTTTAGGATTGGGTTGGCGAAGCGGAAAGTCCCTCTATATCTGAGGAGCCATAGAAGAACATGGCAACTAGAATCACAATAATGACAACCTCTGCAAAATATTCTCCATCAAACTCACTCACCACATAAGTCTCCTTTCGCCACTTGTTAATTATTTATTTTCTGTGAAAAGGCTTGTATCACCTGGTCCAGTGTCATATTCCCGTTATCATTTAAAAATTTCACCATATTATCGACATTGGATGGAGTGGATGCTAGTGTTTTGTATTTTCCTGTGAGTCCTAAAAACAATGTTGCTTGTCTGTATAAAGTCACCGAATCGACGTTTAGTTTTCCTGTTAGTAGGAGGGCTGCCACAAGGACCTCCACATTTTTTCCTTGAAGCGCGGAAAAGATAGCCGAATTACTGTTTAATCCATTTTTCTTTTGACCGTTAGGTGGGGATTTGGATTTACGATTCCCGTTTCCATTGCCATTCCCATTGCCGTTCTTTCCTAAGGAAGCCATTGAATCTTCCTCCCGCCATATACTGTTCTTGCCTGGTTTTTATGAAAATTCGGGACAAGGACAGCGGCACTACAGTGCTCATCAAAATACGTTATGATCATACGATATGCGAATAAGAGAGCATTGGTTACTATAAGAATCACCCTGGCTGAAGGCAGTTGGCTACTGTTATCCAGTAATTTATTTCGCATGTTGGTCCGATTTAGAGTAAACTACAATAAAGCAAGCCAAATGATCAATTGCATAAATCCCAGAGCGTTTTCAATCAGCAATGTTTAGACTAAAACGGTTTAGTTCGTTTATTGTATTTTTGAGCGTTGAATTGGAATTAAGCAAAATGCTGAAATAGGAGTTGTAGATAAAATATGTCGAATGAAGAAGTATTGTTAACTAAAGAGGGATTGGCCAAGCTGGAGGATGAGCTAAAGGAACTGAAGACCGTAAAACGCAAGGAGCTAGCCGAACGCCTTAAGTTGGCTATCAGCTACGGCGATTTGAAAGAAAATAGTGAGTATCACTCAGCCAAGGACGACCAAGCGTTTATGGAAACCCGCATTCTCATATTGGAGAAGATGCTGACCAAAGCCCGGGTCGTGGATGAGAGTAATTTAGACCTTAGAACCGTTAGTATTGGATCGACTGTCATTTTGAATGACATCGAATTTTCAGAAAAGATGGAATACAAAATTGTAAGTCCTGCTGAGGCGGATGTTCTTGATAACAAAATTTCCTATGAGAGTCCTTTAGGCAAGGCACTTTTGGGAAAAGAAGTGGGCAGTATCATTCATGTGGATGCACCCATGGCTGTAATTAAATATGAGCTGCTTGAAATTAAGCTCACATAGTTCATTCCCGATTCCCTTATATGAGGGGGCCGGGATTTTTTTATTTCTCGCTGCTTACATACCGTCCATGTGGAGCACAGTTGCACTCCACATACACTGGACAGGATTTTCTTTACTCCGCTAAGTGCACTAAGTTAGTCCGTCATTAGGAAGCCTGCTTGCTCCAATGCAGCGCAGGCATCATTAATTTTATCTTCATCCGAGGCATTCAAGGTGTGCAGGTGGATGCCTCCCGTCAGCTGGGACAAATAAGTGGCCTGGGTGGAGCTGATTTTACGGATAAAATCGTCCACTTCCTTGCGAGTTCCAACCCGTATCGGAGCAGTCAGATCCCCGTATACCGGATGCTCAACAATAACATCCTGCACACTTACACCGTAGTCCACAATCAGCTTTAGTTCCTCTTCTGTCTGTTCAGGTCGATGTTTACACACAATAATACGTGAGGCTAAGGGAGTTGCCTGACCCGCAGGCTCCATATAAATGTATCCTTGACTCGTTGCAAGGATAGGCTCTTGGCTTGCTTTTAACAGGGAAATATCCTGTACAATTACTTGTCGGGAGACGGAGGATCTGCGCGCCAGTTCGCTCCCGGTCAGTGGTGATTCGCTCTTGAGCCACAATAGTAGCTGTTCGCGGCGATCCGTACCTGACCGTTTTAAAGATTCAGTCAACGGGATAAGCTCCTTTCTTTTCGATGCGTCAGGTCTGTCAAAATATCTACCAATACATTCAATTCCTCGATGGTGGTCGTTCTTCCGAAAGAAACACGGATAAATTGTAACGCTTCACGGCCGGATGCTCCAAGCGCCTGTAAGGCAGGCGAAGGATCGTGGTGTCCGGCAGCACATGCGCTTCCAGTGGATATACAGACACCTCTGCGATTACATTCCAGCATAACATATTGTCCCTCGTAACCGTGAAAAAAACAGCCTACTATATGATGAAGCGCTGCTTTATTCTCGCTTTCCTGTACCACCCAACGTAACGGAATGGATCTTTCCCGAATTTTCGTAATAAAGTGTCTTCTCAGGGAAGCATATCGCTCCTGATGCGACTCCATCTGTTCGGTCATCATTTCTGCCGCCGCGACAAAGGCTGCAATCCCGGGAACATTAACCGTTCCAGGACGAAATCCGTTTTCATGTATTGTATCAGGGTACACGGGACGCCAAGGAGTTCCGGGTTTGAGATATGCAGCTCCGACGCCTTTGGGGCCATACACTTTATGGCTCGATACAGAGAGTGCATCTACTCCCATGGCTTCTACATCTACGAGAATATTCCCAAATGTCTGTACCGCATCACTATGCAGCAAAATACCCCGTTCGCGTAGCAGGGGAGATAAGGCAGCAAGGTCCTGAACCAATCCCGTTTCCGAATTGGCGTGTTGTACGGATACAAGTCCGGTGTTTTCTCTCAGGTGAGGTAAAAGAGCTTCACGAGTCACTCGTCCTTCCCGATCCGGTTGCACAATGGTCAGCTCATAGCCCTGACGTTCCAGCAAAGTGGCAAGGTTGTACATCGAGTGATGTTCCAAAGCGCTCATGATCCAATGCTTTTTATGCTGCGGCAACCCGTTCAGGATCGATTGCACAATCAGCATATTGGATTCTGTTCCCCCTGTCGTAAAATAGATGCCTTCCTTTTGCCCGCCAATCATATTTGCTATTCGTTGCCTGCTGTAATCCAGCGTGTAGGCTGCTTGACCGCCCGCATCATGAAGGCTGCTGGCATTTCCGAACATTTCCTTATTTAATACGTTAAACATATTTAAAGCTTCACCACACATAGGTGTAGAAGCGGCATAGTCGAGATAAATCACACCAAATCCTCCCTGCTTAAAAATAATTCCATTCAAAAACTCTTGAGATTATTGTAGGCATGTGTAAATATAAGTGTCAAGACACTTGTAAATATGAATGTACACAAAGCGGTTATCTGTTCGCTGAGAGCGGAACGATCAGCCGCATCGATATGGAGGGATTCTAATGTCTATGCTTGACGTTTTACAAGGAAATCGAGGGCTTATGCCAGAGCATTATAAGACACTGACGGTTGCTGAAATGGAGCAGCGAGTGGCCGAACTGAAACAAAAATGGGGACCCAAGCTGCTTATACCGGGCCACCACTATCAGAAGGACGAGGTTATTCAGTTTGCTGATATAACAGGAGATTCTCTACAGCTTGCTCAAATGGCTGCACAAAATCAGGAAGCGGAGTTCATTGTATTTTGTGGGGTACATTTTATGGCGGAGACAGCGGATATGCTGACTACCGATCGACAGACTGTTGTCCTGCCGGATATGCGTGCAGGTTGCTCGATGGCAGATATGGCGAATGTGGAACAGACAGAACGAGCATGGAAGCATTTACAGGAGTTGGTAGGAGATACGATCATTCCGTTAACATATGTAAATTCCACAGCAGAGATCAAAGCCTTTGTAGGACGGCATGGTGGGGCTACCGTGACTTCTTCGAATGCTAAGCAAGTGCTGGAGTGGGCGCTGAAGCAAAAGGAACGTATTTTGTTTTTGCCGGATCAGCATTTAGGTCGCAATACAGCTTACGATCTTGGAATTCCGCTAAATGAAATGGCCGTGTGGAATCCAATGACAGATCAGCTTGAGACTGAACAGGACCCAGCAACCGTAAAAATTATTTTATGGAAAGGGCATTGCTCCGTTCATGAAAAGTTTACAGTAGATCATATTCGCAACGTTCGCGAGCGTGATAAGAACGTCCGGGTCATCGTTCACCCCGAATGCTCTTATGAAGTCGTACAGCTCGCAGATTGCGCGGGCTCCACAAAATTCATCATCGATACCATCCGTGCGGCAGAGCCAGGGACCCAATGGGCTGTTGGCACAGAAATGAATCTCGTGCAACGAATCAAGCAGCAGTACCCTGAACAGCACATTGAATCGCTCAATCCAGATATGTGTCCCTGCCTGACCATGAACCGGATCGATCTTCCCCATTTGCTGTGGGCAATGGAACAGTTTGACCGGGGTGAGCCTGTGGGTGTGATTCGTGTGGATGCTCAGATCAGACAGGATGCTGTACTAGCATTGAATCGTATGCTTGCTATCCGTTAAGTTTTTACCGTAATATAGAGCTTCCTTCCACCGGATTTGAGCATTAGACCGAAGGAGCAGAAATAATTATTTCAGTTGCTTGTGATCCAACCCGTATCTCTAATTAAAGATTAGTCGCTTGTCCGGTTTCGTGCTATAATTGTAGCAACAAACCGAAGGAGGTGAATCCCTTGTTTGAGCTTCAAGACCTACTCCCTTATTTATTTACAATCGGTTTGCTGTGCACAGTGACTTATACGTATCTCGCTCATTTGCACGGCAATGTACCCGAATGCTGGGTCGAAGGTGGGCCCGTGAGGTCTCATGCCTCTCCGCAGATGCCGATGTCTGCCCGTGGACAGGACATGCCTGTCCGGCTGGCCCGACATATCCGGCGTAAAGAAGCGCCGGATGAAGATGCATCCGATTGTTCTCCCTCGTTGAACGATGGCACAGCCAATCAACGAGGAGGAACATATGAAACGATTCAAGGGATTCACCTTTTGGGGTAAAAAAGAACGGATATTTGGATTAATGGTAGCGTTGGCGGTGGTCATGCTACTGTCTGGTTGTGGTGCGAATGCTGCGGAGATAAATGCACAGACACCCGGATTTTTTAATCATTACGTGGTGTTCCCGCTTTCTTGGCTTATTCAGCAATTGGCGCAATGGTTTGGTGGAAGCTTTGGGCTGGCGATTATGACATTGACATTCATTGTCCGTCTGGCCTTACTGCCTCTTATGATGCGTCAAACGCGTGCCCAGCAGGGTATGAAGCGCAAGATGAGCGCTATGCAGCCCGACTTGGACCGAATTAAGAAGAAGTATGAAAACAAGAAAGATACCACCAGCCAGCAGAGTATGCAGCAGGAAATGATGTCGCTTTACAAAGAACATCAATTCAATCCGCTTAATATCGGTTGTCTGCCTATTCTCATTCAGCTCCCGATCTTGAGCGGTATGTATACAGCAATCCGCTTAACCCCGGAGCTCGCATCTCACTCTTTCCTATGGTTCCGGCTCGGACAGCCGGACTGGATTTTGTCAATCGTCGTCGCAATTGTATACTTGGCACAGGCCAAGCTTTCTCAGTTTCAGATGACGCCTGACCAGCGCAAGCAATTTGCGATCATGGGCTATCTTTCACCGATTATGATGGCGGTCTTTTCCTTCAATGCCCCTGCTGCCATGCCATTATATTGGACAGTAAGCGGCACCTTCTTGCTGCTTCAGTCGCTGTGGTTCCGCAGACGCTATCCAATAGAGGAAGCAGAGAGTAAGGTTAAACTTGGAGAAGTCACACCAACCTAATTAGTAGATGATGCTTGTTTAACTTGGGAATTACGTTTGTAGTATGCCACGTGTAATCATAGGATGTCATTCGAGCCGTTTATAAGGCTTGAATGGCGTCCTTTTTTGTTGCTGCTTTTTTCGCTACAGTCCGCTTGCGATTTTGTAGTCAATATGAATTTCTTATATTATAAAATGATTCTGAAAGTGATATTTTTTTAAAACGGGTTTCATTATGTGGAGGATGCAACTAATTCTTTTAATGAAATGATAAGGGAAAAGTGGGCAAAGTAAGACCTATATCTAAGCTAATGCTGCACTTTGTTTTATCACGCAATGAATATTATGGAGGAACTACAGAAAATGAAGCAAACATCAACAAAGCTGCCCATTTCCTTGGCTCTGCTCACATGTATAGTATGTGCATTCGGTTTTGGCTTAATCGCATTATGGGTGAGTGACCATCAAGTTCGGCATTTTGACCAGGAAATTATTTCGGTTATTGGACAACTGGAGTCGCCCGCCATGACCCGTGTAATGAAATTTTTCACCATGATCGGCAGCGGAATTCCAGTTGTGATCATTGTTTTAATGGCCATGTTCGTGCTCTATAGAGTATTGGGACACCGCAGAGAACTGCTTTTTTTGGCGGCTGGTGTATTGGGATCGGTAATGCTGAATACGATACTGAAAGTACTTTTTCAGCGTGCGAGACCGGAGATTCACCGTATTATTGAAGAGAATGGATACAGCTTTCCAAGCGGACATTCCATGACAGCTTTCAGCATGTATGCGGCGCTGACATTTTTAGTGTGGAAGCATGTTCCTTCTAGGCTGGGGCGTATCCTTCTTATTGTACTCAGCAGCCTGCTGATTGTAGCAATCGGGACGAGCCGCATTTATTTGGGCGTACATTATCCGAGCGACGTTGTGGGTGGCTATTTTATGAGTGGCTGCTGGATGGCAGCTTGTATTTGGTTTTATCAGCGGTACGAAGAACGACGAATGCTGTCACTTCGCTCTAAATCGACAGCATAACGGGTTGCATAAATAATGAAGTTTCTAAAAAGCAGACGCTTTAGCGTCTGCTTTTCATTTGGACAGAGGAAGTGTGTTCAGTCATCTTGGTTCTGGCCTGTTCACCAGGCTTGAGCCCCAGCTTCTGCTCCCATTTTTCATAAAATATAATAGCCGCCTGCATAAAGATGCCAGGTAGCTTCCGACTTCGAATGAATTGATGAACGCCGATGGCACAACCTGCACCAATAAGCGCACCTGCCAAAATATCCGAGGGATAATGCACTCCGGTCCATACGCGGGATACTGCGATGAGTACAGCTAAAATAACCCAGAGAACACGAAATTTTTGATGATGAAGCCATAAAATGGCAGCCAGAGAAAACGCTCCAAGTGCATGGTTACTCGGGAATGAAGCATTGGGATCATGATGAATAAGCTGAATGACTGAATGTCCGACAAAAGGCCGATCTCTGTAAAACAAATGTCCAAGACCCCAACTAATTACAAAGCCGATACAAACCGTTATAACGGCTTCTAAAACCATCATTCGATGCGGCATTTTAAAGGTGAACCAGTAAATCAGCAAAGCCACTCCGAATAAATACGGTGCATATTGCGCCAAGAAACGCATGGTTCCATTCAAAAAGGCGAGGGAATTAGCGAGTTCATTGATCCAGTGAAATAAAGCATAGTCTACATTAATTAACATGAATAAATTACTCCTTAACATCAAAAAATTGAATAACAAAGTTATATTATAGAGCGACTACACGGATAAAAGCTTAAAATCAAATAAAAAATGAATGTCATTTCCGTTACTCATTTGCTTTTTCTATAGAAATAGGTGGTTTTGCGATGGAAAAGTCGGTGCTGGTCATTGATGATGAAGAGAAGATATCCAGATTGCTTCAGTTGGAGTTATCCCATGAAGGATATGCAGTTGAAATCGCACAAACGGGCAGAGAAGGATTGGAAAAAGCTCTAGCACGTACATGGGATATCATCATTCTGGATGTCATGCTGCCGGAAATGAACGGGGTCGAGGTGCTGAAGCAGATTCGAAAAGTGAACAATCATACACCAGTAATTATGGTCACTGCACGTAACACGACTCCTGATAAGGTTTCAGGTCTGGATGAAGGTGCCAATGATTACATTACGAAGCCTTTTGAGATTGAGGAGTTATTAGCGCGGATGCGGGCCAGTATGAGGCATCAAATGGAGCCAACAGCTACCGCTTCACAAAAAGAGGACAAGTTGTCGTCCAGGCTCCAAGTGGATAGCTTGGTGTTGGAACGCAAGACTAGGTCAGTGGTGCGGGAAGGAAACCGAATCGAACTGACGCCCAAAGAATATGATCTGCTTCTCTATCTGATGGAGCACAAAAATCAGGTATTGCAGCGGGATGAATTGATTCAGAACGTGTGGGGGTTTGATTTTGTTGGTGATACGAATGTCGTAGATGTGTATATCCGGTATGTTCGCAAAAAAATTGATCATGGATACAAAAAGAAATTAATTAAAACCGTACGTGGTGTGGGGTACTGCATCAGGGAGGAAGAACATTGAAGCTGCGGACCAAAATCACCCTGCTCAGTTCTATTTTAGTGATGATAATACTCCTGTTTGTGGATGTCACGGTTCATTTGTTGTTCGTCAAAATCGCTACGCGAAATGAAAGAGAAGTGCTGCAAAATAAGTGGACTGAAATCATTGCCGAAACCGGACATACCATGATTCTGAAGAATGCATGGAGTCCAAAATTGAAAGATGAGCTTTCCGGAGATACTATTCTGAGGGTGTTTGATCAGCAATCCCGACTTCTGTATGAAGTAAGTCGCCAGTCACGCTTTAAGCTGGGCGATATTCGTTTTAACACTTCTCAAAGCTCTCAATTGACTGATGTACAGGGTCATAAAATTCTGGTAATCCATCTCCCCGTGCTTTCTCCGGAGGGCAATCAGAAGGGAACGCTGGAGATCGTGGAAAAATGGGATGCACTCGAAACCAATCTCGATATTTTAAATACGATTCTCATCACTTCGACTGTAGGAGCAATGATGCTAAGTTTGGTAGGGAGCACGATTTTGGCGAATGCCATATTGCTGCCGATTTCCAGTAGTATTCAAACGATGCAGGAAATTGAGAGAAGCTTAAAATTTAAAAAAATCCCCGCTGGCAGTCATAATCAAGATGAATTGTCCCAAATGACCGCTACTTTTAACCGAATGATGGAGAGATTAGAAGAAAGCTTTCAGAGCCAGCAGCAGTTTGTTTCAGATGCCTCACATGAACTGAATACCACACTTATGATTATTGAGGGCTATGCCAACATGCTGCGGCGGTGGGGCACGCGTGATGAGGACATTCATAAGGAATCCATTGAATCGATCTATGAAGAAACTCAGCGAATGCGTACGATGACACAGCAGTTGCTGACTCTTGCCTCCTCACAGCAGAAAGACCCTGAGCCGCATGAGCGGATAGAAATGATCGGTTGTTGTCAACAGGTAGTAGCGCATCTCAAGCCTGTACATGATCGTCAAATTTCTATTTTAACCGAAGAGAAAGAAATTTGGCTGGATGCCAACCTGACAAAAATGAAGCAATTGCTAGTGATCCTACTGGATAATGCATTAAAATACAGCTCGGATGAGATTGAAATAGGCTTATCTAAAGATAAAAAGGATGTCTATATCCGGGTTAAGGATTATGGGATCGGAATACCTGAGGGCGAGATCAAGCGGGTCTTCGAACGATTTTATCGGGTAGATAGCTCCAGGCATCGTAAAACTGGAGGGACCGGGCTGGGGTTGCCGATTGCCAAGGCAATTACAGATGCTCATCAGGGTACGATACGTATGGAGAGCGTAGAAGGAGAAGGAACGGTAGTCATCGTCACGCTGCCCCAAAGACAAAAGGAAAGGCTGTCCCTCCAGTAGAAATATCTACTCGCGGAACAGCCCTTTTTATTGTTATTTGTAAGTTAAGCATTCGGTGGATGGGAATCAACTAAAATTTATCCTAGAGGACACGACGTGCTGTTGTGTAATTGCGGCTCCACCAGCCCGAATTTAGATCTGTAACCGTTACGCCGCCTTTACCATACGTATGCAGAATTTTGCCGTTCCCCATGTAAATGGCTACATGATGAATTGGCGCATAGAAAAAGACCAAATCGCCTTTTTTCAGCTGACTACGCGGTACGAAAGTGCCAACAGTTGATTGCTGTCTGGACGAACGTGGAAGCTTGATGCCATTTTGTGCAAATACATATTGAGTGAACGAAGAGCAGTCAAAAGATCTTGTATTGCCTGCTGGGGCTCCATGCTCATAACGCACACCCATAAACTGGGAACCTTTAGAAATAATCTGATCAGCTTTACTTGCCGAAGCGGCATGAGTGGTGGCTGGCCCAACGACGAAGCTCCCTGCGCTCAATGCCAAAGTCATAGTAAAGCAAATACCCATCCACAATTTTTTTGAAGTACGTTTCATATATAAATTCCTCCGTTATTCGTATTGTGTTGATGTCCTGAAATGACAATAACACAAATAAAATGTCCGGAATTTACCACTCATGGTTACAAACCTGTTACCCCAACGCTTTGTCCTCATTTATTAGAAAACGATGAGAATTTTCTCCTTAATTTTAGCTTGACAAATTGTATAGACTCCCCTTATAGATAGGCTCGTATGGCAAAAAACGACTTGCAGACGATTGGCACAAGCAATCACGCAAAATATACATACCTATATACTACAATTTATAACTTGTACGGGAGTATGCTCTGATTCCCGTTGACATCGTAAGGATCACACCGTATTTCCGGTCAGGAAGGGGAATTCGTATGGCTTCAAGGCAGAATAAAGCACTCAAAAAACGGCGTCTAACCATTGTTCAGGTCATTTCCAACTATCCCGATGCACAGCCGGTACCCTCTAACAAAGGCGGAACGGAAAAGGTCGTGCATGAATTAACTGAGGAATTGGTGAGACGAGGGCATCATGTATCGCTGTTTGCCGCCCGTGGGAGCAGGAGCAGTGCGCGGTTGATTACCTACCCCAAGGGTTTGAAACAAAGTCAGATCCCCCAATATGTACTCCGGCATATGCCTTCCAACACACATATCATTCATGATCATACTTTTCGTTCTTCTGTGGGACGTAGGAAGCTGCCTTGTCCATCAGTATGCACCGTTCATCTTCCAGTGAAGAGACACGGTAAAAACCCGGTATATGTCAGTAAACGAGCGCGTCAGCTGATGGGCAGGGGCAAAGGTTTTTATATCTATAATGGTATCAACACCCATGAATACGAGTTCAGCAGTGAGAAGCGTGGCTACTTGCTGTTTATGGGCAGAATCATACGAGATAAAGGTGTATTGCAGGCCATTCAGGTTGCAGAACGAACAGGAAAAAAACTGCTTATTGCAGGTCCTATCAAAGCTCCAGAATTTTTCCGTAAAGAGATTCAGAAACGAATTCAGCGTAATCCGAATATACGCTATGTAGGTGCAGTTGGAGGTGCTCAGAAACAGAAGCTGCTGAAACATGCAGAGTGTCTGCTGTTTCCGACACTGTGGGAAGAGCCATTTGGACTCGTAATGGTCGAGGCCATGGCTTGTGGAACACCGGTGCTGGCATTAAAAAATGGCTCCGTTCCCGAGGTACTCTTGGGCTTTCCACAGTTGATTTGCAAATCAGTTAGCCAAATGGCAGGAAAGGCACAGCAAAAAAATTATCCGTCACCAGCGCAGCTTCGTTCATATGTCAACCAAAGATTTACCAACAAACAGATGACCAGTAACTACTTAAGACTATACCGTGAAATCATCCGTCGGCGAGAACAGAAGAGAGGACAACGACAGCCTATACGGAGGTGAAGGGGATGCAGGTCAAACGATATATGCTCGGAAATGGCTCTTGGGCAACTCCTTATTATATAGTCACAGGGGGGCAGAAAGGTCCGTGTGTGATGGTGGTCGCGGGGATACATGGTAATGAAATAGCTAGCATACGAGCTGCTGAGAAACTGGTGAAGCTTTTGAATCAGCAAAAACTGCGAATTAGCCAGGGTAAGCTTATAATTGTACCGATTGTAAACCAAAAGGCTTACCGCAAACGGATTAGAGGAATACCTGATCTTAATCGAACCTTTCCGCGCAAAAAAAAGCAGCTGGCAACACAACCACTTTCCGCTGCTCTATTCAAATTAACACAAAAGCATCAACCTGAATGGTATCTTGACTTGCATGAGGCCAATGGATTGTCACAAAAGGATGCCGAGGTGCTTGGTCAAACGCTAATCTCCAACAAGGCCAACCCGGTGGTTCCTGCGGTTCGTCGGGTTATTAAGCGAATGAATCGCTCCATACAGGTGAGCGACCGACATTTCAACCTTCGGCTGCATGAGCTTCCAGGTTCCTCCCGCACCGCTGTAGCCCGTATTTTAGGTGCACGCGCGGTTACCGTGGAAACGGGTTGGAGCCTGCCCAAGAAAGTACGCATACACTATCAGTTGGAGATCGTTCAGCATTTTTTAAAAGAAGCCGGAATAGTCAAAGGTAACTGCATCACAAAATAAAATCGCTTCTGGAGCAAGGACTTTTTCACCTTGCTCAGGAGCGATTTTTTATGTGCGACCTGCGACCTTCGTTCAGAATCCGTAGCGTGCATTATATCTGAGGATTTTGCAAAAATCCAATAAGCGACTTCCAATGAACAATATATAGATCGAAATGCTCTAGTTCGTCTATATATTGCACTTTGGAGCGACTGGAATCAAATTTTGCAAAATCCTGATCTATGTGTTGTCAGGACTCGGATTTATAGAAGGCGTTCACCAAGCTGTTTCCCAGACGTACCTCAATTAGCTCCAGTGGTGTATCCAGATCGGCACGGATTGTGTGATGCGTATCGACCGGAATGCTAAATACAGAACCGCTTGCCGCAGCAAAACGTTCTCCGTTCAGCATGACCTCTCCCCGGCCGGACACGATCGTCCATACTTTAAGTCCACTGCCGTGAATACGGCCATTCAAACGTTGATCTGGCAGTACCGTCAGCCGTATGGCCAGTATATCGCTCAGACTCCGATGATCAAATTCGTCCAGCACTCGGTAACTGCCCCAAGAGGTTTCACCATGCATGGGGTGAAGTTGAAGTTTACCTAGCTGCTCCTTGATTACGTGGGCATGGCTCTTGGACGCAATGAGAATGCCATCGGGACTCGCGGCAGCAATAATATCTTCCACACCAATGACATGAAGTGGATAGGGCAGCTCATTAACGATATGCGTGCCGTGAGTCTGCCCACTAATCTGTCCACGCCCGATTACTTGACTGTTTAGCTGCTCTGTTAGAGCCTGCCAGTTGCCGATGTCGTGCCATTCGCCATCGTAGGGCAGGACGATGGCATGTTCGGCACGCTCTGCAATCTCTTCGTCGAAACTGCGAACGGGGAGGCTATCATACATCGCGCATAATGCTTTATCGTTCAGCGGCAGATCACTTCGCTCCATACAGGACAACATATACCGTAATGTAAAAGCGTAAACACCACAGTTCCAGAGCGCGCCCTGATGAATAAGCTGTTGTGCTCCGGGGAGATCCGGCTTTTCTGTGAAGCGAGCAACTTGCGCATAGGAAGTTTTCCCTTCCCGTATCATTTGCAGACCCGGAACGACGTAGCCGTATTGGTCGGAGGGATGAGTGGGCCTTGTCCCAAGCATAGCTAGATCGGCTCCGCTCTCAAACAATATGCCGGAGAGCGCTGCTATGCTATGGAAGAAATCCTCTCCTGCAAACATGTCCGCTGGGGCAATGCAGAGAACTTCATCCAGCCCTGTGCCTCTGGTGTGAAAATAAGCAGCTGCCAGTGCAGCAGCGGTGAAGGTTCCACGTTTGGCAGGCTCGCCCAGAACGGGCAGACGACCTTCTGTATGGCGAAAGGCTAGATTTACCTGACTCCGATGAGCCAGAAGCAGGGCAGAGGAATCCAGCCCGGTTAAGGTAAGCTGACGGTACACCCGACCGAGCATAGATTCCTTATGCCCGTCAGGAGCGGACAACAACCGGAGAAACAGCTTCGACCGGATTTCGTTGGATAGTGGCCATAGCCGTTTTCCGGCACCACCGCATAATAATACGATGCGCACGGACGTTTCCTCCTTCAATGCAGATCTATTTTGGACTGCATCATTTTGCAGGATTTTAAAAACTATTTTAGCGATGATTCAATCTTTGTTTTTGGAGTAAGCTGGTACACCTTGCGTTGATGAAAAGATAAGGAGCGATAGCTCTTAGCCAAGACATCCAATTGTTTTTGCGACAGGGAAGAAGCCCGACGATGAAGCGCTTTATTCAATGACTTGCGCAAAATCATCCGAGAGGGCTGATTACTGTATAAATAGTTGGCATACGTTTCATATTCGGAAAACCCAAACTGTTTTGTCCGGTCTATACTGTGGATAATTGCGTTGTACCAAGGTTTTCCATGACGGGCCTCGATAACTTGCTTGAGCTGGGTAAGCCGCGCTTTTTCAAAAAGCATATAATGAGTAACAAAGGACTTTGGTGAGGGAGCTTTAACGCCCATCAGCTTGTGATGGGTGCGAAAATACTCAGGCTGGCTCCAGCTGCGGTAGTAAAAAATCGTTTTTCCGTCTTTACGGAACGTATGTGGACGAATCAAAACCGTGTCCGCGTCAATGACGAGGAAAAAAGAGGCTTTACTGATTTTGTCGCCATTCATTTTGAGCAATTGTTGATACAGCCAGCCTGAACGGTCCCAGCGCGTTGTTCCGTAATGGATATGTTTTTTGGTAATGGGCAGCACCGTTTTTTCGTCTATAAATGTACATTTCTTGTTTACGCACAGACGGCGAATCCCGGTGCTTTGCGGTGAAACGATATAAATATTTCCAATTCGGTGCTGCACGTGACGGCGCAGACTGTCAATTACCAGCGGTAGTGTGGCAATATCTTTATCAATTGCGGGAATCAGAACATCGATTGTAAGGGAACCCTTCCGTGGACCATCCGATTGCGCTGACATGTTATTCACTCCCTATATGTGCAAATATACGCTCCCAGCGTCTCCCAATATCGTATGCTTGGACAGGCGCTTTCGACCGGGCAAGGTCAAACGTCCATTTCTATGCAGGACAGGGCTGATGAAGCTTCGAATGGGGAGTTAGCGCATACGATAGATTGATCTTTTTTAACAAGAGCGTTCTACCTGAGAGTAGAGAGGAGAGGGGCAAGTGAATTCTTCACAAGCGCAGGCGTCGCGCAGCAAATGGCATAAAACCCAATTGTTGCTTCAGAATGGAAGCATCAAACCTTATGTACCAGAAACTCGCAAATATAACAAAGCAAATTTGAAGTCAATGCTGGAGAAATACGGTATGGTCTATGTAAAACCCGAGCGAGGTACCTTTGGTAAAGGTGTAATGAGAGTAGAGCAGGAGGCTGGCCAGCGTTTCGCCTATCAATATGAGGAAACGCGTCAAGAATTTAAACATTTGGATGCACTATATACCAGCCTATCGAAACATACGGGGAAGAAAAGTTATCTTATTCAAAAGGGAATCCATTTACTACGCCATCAAATGCGTTATTTTGATATTCGGGTCATGGTGCAGCGTAATGAAAAAGGGCTATGGGAGTCTACTGGAATTATTGGACGTCTGGGTCATCCCCGTAAAATCGTGACTAACTATCATAGTGGTGGCAAGCCGATGGCCTTGGAGCAGTTACTAAAATCCCATTTATCGCAAAGCAAACAGGCGGAGCTGGTCAAGAAACTAAATGAACTGGGTCTTACCATCGCCAAACAACTGCAAAAAACATATCCAAATTTCCGGCAAATTGGTGTGGATATTGGACTGGATCATCGCTTTACCCCATGGATTATTGAGGTGAATACGAAGCCAGACCCATATATTTTTAACCAATTATCAGATAAGTCCATGTACCGTAAAGTATTAGGCTATTGGCGACTGGCTAATGAAAGAAGGAAGGTTAGGGTCCCAAGCAAAGACACAAATAAAGATAAGAACAAAGATAAGAATGTAATTAAGGATTCTAAAAAAGAAAAAGTATCTTGATTAGTGGATTGCTTCATTGCCAGCCCACTCCTATATGAACAATGGAGTGGGTTATTTAAAATTGAACAACCTGTGACCCTGTGCTATGCTTACATGAAAGAGAAGCTAGACGTACTAATGATGATCTTTACTATGCGTATAAACATCTGATGATACGACGAATAGAAAGGATGTACAGCCATGAATTCTGTCATTGAACTTAACAATGTAAGCTGGAAGAGAGATAACCGCACCATACTAGATCAAATCAATTGGCAGGTAGCTGAGGGAGAGCACTGGGCTGTACTCGGCTTGAATGGGTCAGGTAAAACAACGATGCTCAATATGATTAACGGTTACATATGGCCAACCACAGGTAGTGTTGGTGTATTGGGCCATACCTTTGGGGATGTGGATCTGAGGGAGCTGCGCAAATCTATTGGTTGGGTCAGTTCCTCTTTACAGGAAAGAATTAATGGGAGTCAGCGTACGCAGGATGTTGTTATTAGTGGCAAATTTGCCTCCATTGGACTTTATGATCAGACGACGGATACAGATTATGAACAGGCCGTTCAGCTTATGACGCAACTGGGGTGTGCTCATCTCGTGGATCGGTTGTATCAGGGATGCTCACAGGGAGAAAAGCAGAAAGTGCTTATCGCCCGCGCATTAATGGCCTCGCCCAAGCTACTGATTTTGGACGAGGCGTGTAATGGTTTGGACTTTTTTTCCCGGGAAGCATTGCTGGATAGCATTCGCCAGTTATCGGAGTCGCCGGCTTCGCCGAATTTACTGTATGTTACACATCATATCGAAGAAATTCTACCGATGTACACGCATACGATTTTAATCCGCCGGGGCACGGTATTTGCTAAAGGTAAAACGACTGATATTCTAAGCAGTGAAACGCTTAGTGCTTTTTTTGAAACGCCTGTGCAAGTAGAATGGAGACAGAATCGCGCATGGCTCTCTATGGTGTAGAGAGTCTTTTTTTCTCGCTAACCTGCCACCAACATAATCAGAATAGGCAATATCAGGAATGAGGCAAGCGTGCTCCACAGGATGCAGGTGGAAACCAGTTTTGGCGATGCATTAAATTTTTCTGCTAAAATGACAGCATTTACAGCAGCCGGCATTGAGGCCAGAATGAAGAGAACGGAGAACAAAAGACCTGAAATTCCCAGTATCAGCATAGCAAGACAAGCCGCAAGTGGGGAGAGTAGAAGCCGAATTGTTAGTCCGGCGTAGCTGGCTTTTTTAATAGACGACTCCAACTTAAATATTTTTACATAAGCCATCTGGGTACCCAGAATCGCCAGCACGACCGGAGAATAGGCAGCAGCAATCATCGAGACGCCTGATTGAATCCCTGAGGGAAGATGCCAGTCCAGTAGCCGCAGTCCCATGGCGAGTAGAGCTGCATAGATCGCAGGAAGTGAAAACACCGACTTAACAGCACTTTGAACAGAAAATTCAGAGCGGGCTGCAAAATAAACGCCAATGGTATTGACTATAATTATCTGGATGACGACATACACGGAGGCTTTATCCAGACCGAGCTGCCCAAAGGCAAGTAAAATTAGGGGCAGGCCATAATTTGCACTATTGGTGAGTGTGGAGATTAAGGTAAGTCCAGCCGTTTCCGGAGTGCTCAGTCTAAAGATTTTCCCTGCTAATTGTGCAATTCCCCACAACAGCAGCAGGTTTAATATTGAAAAAGCGGCAGTCTGCGCCACATCATGCCAGGTAAGCTGTGCTTTGAGTAGCGTGTCCAGAATCATGGCGGGGCTTAAAAAATATAAATACAAAGTCGAGAGCGGTTTCGTTTCCAGCTTCATGAATTTTCCAAGTAAAAATCCGGCGATCACCGGAATGGACAGCGGAACGATAACCGATAATAGAGTTGAAAGTACGATTTGAATCATGAATTCCACCCATCCTTTCTGTAATGACATTTTCCATTATAAGACGCTACTTTCGAGCCCGTCCAAGATGAAAATACAATCAAGGCCATAGGTATATACTATGAAGCCTACGACACTTATTGTGAAAACAATAAAAGGGATGCCCACAGCCATGATGAACGGCTAATAGGGCATCCCTTTTATTATAATGAACCAATGATACTGCCAATTTATGCAGTAGCTACGGTTTCCGCTTTGGTTCGGCAATCGTCAGAGCAATAGTGCTGATGCTGTTCTTCGCAATCCGGACATGCAATATGCTGGAGATTGCACACTGGGCAGTTGATATAATGATCGCTCGGCGTTTCACAATGGAAGCACTTGCCGACAATGACGTCCTCATCCGTATGATTGATCGGAATCGAGATTCGTTCGTCAAATACGTAGCATTTACCGTCAAACAAACGTCCTTGTACTTCCGGGTCCTTGCTGTAAGTCACAATGCCGCCATCCAACTGGCCTACATCGTTAAATCCTTCTTTGATCAGAAGACCCGATAACTTTTCGCAACGGATACCTCCGGTGCAGTACGTCAGAATTTTCTTGTCTTTGAACTGAGTCATATTGTTGCGAATCCATTGTGGAAATTCACGGAACGATTCGACTTCGGGGCGAATAGCCCCGCGGAAATGACCGATGTCATATTCATAGTCATTACGTCCGTCCAGAACAACTACATCTTCATCTTGAAGCTGTTCATAAAACTCCTTTGGTGACAGACGCTTACCGCTAATTTCATTAGGGTCCAGCTCATCTTCATGACGCAGCGTAACAAGCTCCTGACGATGGCGTACAAATATTTTCTTGAACGCATGACCGTCAGACTCATCTATTTTAATAACGATATCGTGGAATTTCGGATTGGCGCGCAAATCACGCATATATTGCTCCGTTTGCTCTACTGTACCAGACAGTGTTCCGTTGATTCCTTCCGCAGCAATCAAGATTCTTCCCTTGACGCCCAGCTCCTTGCAGTAAGCCAGATGCTCTGCCGTAAAGGTGGCAGGATCTTCAATGTTGACATATTTGTAAAACAACAAAATTCGATAAGTATGTTCACACATGTAAAATCACCCTCTGATTCAAGTCAAAGTTTTTTTAAAGCAATTTTAAATGTACCACATTCTTTTAGTTAGTCAACTTAAATGTATAAAAAGTGGAAATGAAAAAGGAGACGAGCGACAAAAGTAAGGGTTTACATTATAATAGTTACGTACTGATGAGGGGATTTTTGGTAGCAGGATGAGATCTACTGGATGAAAGGATGAATGAAATGAAGCATCATTTGACAGCGCATACACCACCTATGGGGTGGAATAGCTGGGATTGCTACGGTGCAGCAGTACGGGAAGAGGAAGTACGGGGAAATGCTCAATATATGGCGGAGCATCTGAAGGAATATGGTTGGGAATATGTCGTGGTAGATATTCAGTGGTATGAGTCAGGAGCAGTATCTTCACAGTATCGCCCGTTTGTCCCATTGGAAATGGATTCATTTTCACGTCTTATTCCAGCAGTGAATCGGTTTCCTTCGGCAGCAGATGGACGAGGCTTCCAAGCTCTTGCGGAATATGTACACGGTCTGGGATTGAAATTTGGTATACATATTATGAGAGGCATCTCCCGTCAGGCGGTGCATCAGGATACCCCGATTTTGGGAACCACAGCCACGGCGAGACAAATTGCGCATCCCAACTCTATTTGTCCCTGGAACACAGATATGTATGGGGTAGATGCATCCAAGGAAGGCGCACAGGAGTACTATAATTCGTTGTTTGATCTGTATGCGGAATGGGGTGTGGATTTTGTCAAAGTAGATGACATTGCTGCATCACGTCTCTATGGTATTCATTTGGCGGAAATTGAATTGATTAGGCGGGCTATCGCCCAATGCGGACGTCCGATGGTGTTGAGTCTATCGCCTGGTCCTGCACCGCTGGAGCATGCATCTGATTTAATCGCAAACGTGAATATGTGGCGTATGACTGATGACTTCTGGGATGTATGGCCTTTACTGTATGGTATGTTTGAGCGCTGCGAGAAATGGGCGGAACATGTAGGGCCGGGTCACTGGCCGGATTGCGACATGCTACCACTGGGTCATCTGGGTATTCGTTCGGTAGATTCGGTAGATTCCGGCAGCCATGACAGATGGACACGCTTTACTAAGGATGAGCAGCTAACGATGATGACCTTGTGGAGCATTTTCCGGTCTCCCCTGATGTTCGGGGGCGAACTGCGGGATAATGATGCATGGACTCTTTCTTTGCTGACTAATGAAGAAGTGTTAAATGCTCATCGCAACGGTTTGAATGCACGGCAGGTGTATAGAAAGGATGAACATATCGTTTGGACTTCACATAACGGGAAAGGGCATGTATATGCAGCTTTGTTTAATGCTGGGGATGAATCTTCAAAGGTGCGTGTATCCTTAAAAGACCTTGGTATTGAAGGTCAGGCAAATGCCAGAGATTTATGGAACCATGTAGATTTAGGTGTTTTAGCACAAGAGCTGTCCACAGATTTACCTCCTCACGGAGCAGCTCTATTTATTTTGAAATAGAGGATTTTGCAAAAATCCTGAATAACATAATGTAAGGAAGAACTATGCTGTAGTTCCAACCCAATCACCCTATCGTAAAAGTGAAAGATATCTTTACAATAGGGTGTTTTTTTGCATGTGTAACTTTAGGATATTTTAACGAACTCGACATTATTCTTGGGAATATGACATTTGGAACGTGTTAATTTTATATAGTGCCTATTTCTGTACAAATTTAAATCATTTTAACGAATAGACTCGAGAAAGGAGTCAAATGATGAAATTAAAAAAAAATCCACCAAAATGAACAGGACGAGCCTTGGCCCTCTAGCAAACCAATACTATGTATCGGGGGGGGCCAATTTGGATCGTAAAATCATGATTAAAGGTACATTTCAGCTTCATACCTCCAATCCGAGCAGTACAAGACTGCAATCTTGCGGTGGGGTAGCACGAAATGTAGCCGAAAATTTAGGGAGGTTGAGCCAGCGGGTCAGCCTGCTGACCACAGTTGGGGACGATGCGGAAGGTGAATTTATTATCGAACAGTCCAGCCGTTACATGCACGTGGTTCCTCTGCAAGTCCAAGGTGAACCGTCAACTGGGGTTTATACTGCCTTGCTGAACGAGCGTGGTGAACTGATTGTAGCGACAGCAGAAATGGAGATTTATGATCAGATTCGTCCTTCAGTAATTTTTGAAAATGCTCCTTTAATTGCCTCATCCCGACTCGTTCTGCTGGACACTAATTTCTCTATGAACGTAATTGCAGCCACCATACATGTCTGTCATGAGCATCGGATTCCGATTGTCGTTTCTTCGGTATCGGCCTCGAAGATGAGAAAGCTTCCCCGAAATTTGCATGGAGTGGAGTGGCTGGTATGTAAACCGGTGGAGGCTGAAGCCTATTTGGAGCTAGAACTTACAGATGATCAGCATATGTTGGATGCCACCCGAATTTTTCACAAACTTGGAGTTCAGAATGTCATTTTTATCTGCGGTGCTGATCGTGTTTTGTACGCCTCTCAGGATGGAACTCATGGCCAAATTCCCATTCATCCCGTTCAAGAGGTCATTGATGTCACAGGCGCAGATGATGCTTTTATTGCCGGGATGATATATGGAATTACCCAAGGTTATCCTATGGAGCAAGTGTGCCAATTTGGAATTAGCTGTGTCGACTTGACCCTGCAAACGGATCGGACGGTCTCAGAGACTCTTTCTATGAATAAACTTCATTCTAGGTTTCAGGAGCTGTATGGCACACATACGCAAAATTTTGTGTTTTTCAAGGGCGTGTATTTTAAAAAGAATGATACATAATTAATCAAGAGAACTCTAACCTACAACAGCGCATATTTGGAGCTTCACGTATGTAATGGCCTCAATTATTGAATTTGTAAAAGGAGCATGTTGTATGATGGACAGACTGATCTATTCTATGCGGCCCTTACAGGTAGAGCAGGGTAACGAGTTTCTTGCTGTGTAGCAGAAGATTATCTCCTTGACTAGAAATTACATTTCGTGTAAAGTGGTGAAAATTGTAATATATAGGAATAGTGTAGACCAAGGATCAAAGGTTCAATACTCGCTATACAGAGAAGAAACTCATGGGCTGAAAGGTTTCTCGCCGCGAATGAACGTTTCCCTGCCTTGCGAGCTGTAGCGGTTTGTATGATAAACCGTTACCGGCTAGACGCCGTTATCTAATGAAGGACCGTTCCGTGTATGGCTACGGTCAAATGAAGGGTGGTACCACGACACATTCGTCCCTGACGGATGTGTCTTTTTGCGTACATTTTATCGTCCAACAAGGAGGAAGCTACACATGCGCCAAAGCCAATTATTACTGACAACCTTGCGTGAAGCAACCGCAGAAGCTGAAGTGATCAGTCATCAGCTTATGCTGCGGGGAGGATTTATCCGCCAACTGGCGGCTGGAATGTACACCTATATGCCCCTGGGCAGACGGGTGCTCAGAAAAGTAGAGCAAATCGTACGGGATGAAATGGATCGCGTAGGGGCTGGGGAGCTGCTGATGCCTGTATTGCAGCCAACGGAGCTGTGGCAAGAATCAGGAAGATACGATGTTTATGGTCCTGAGTTGATGCGTTTGCAAGATCGGCATGGTCGGGAGTTTGCTTTGGGGCCTACACATGAAGAGGTCATTACGTCTTTAATACGAAATGAAGTGAATTCTTATCGCAAATTGCCTGTAACGTTGTATCAAATTCAAACCAAATTTCGGGATGAACGACGTCCGCGATTTGGCCTGCTTCGCAGTAGAGAATTTTTGATGAAGGATGCCTATTCGTTTGATGCACATTGGGAAGGACTAGATCATACCTATTCGACCATGTTCCAGGCATATCATCGCATTTTCACTCGCTGTGGTCTAAACTTTCGTGCAGTAGAAGCAGATGCGGGTGCCATTGGTGGCGAAGGTGAAACCCATGAATTTATGGCTCTAGCTGATATTGGAGAGGACACCATTGTAGCATGTACCTGCTGTGAATATGCAGCTAATCTTGAAAAAGCCGTGGCGCGATCGACGGGAAAAATAGAAATATCTCCTGTCTCATATAAAAATGAACAAGTCAGCCCTCCTTCTTTTGATACAGCTAAAATGGAAAAATTCCATACTCCAGGCCTGTGTACAATAGATCAACTGGTTGAATCGCTTCACATAGAGCCCAAAGAAATCATCAAAACACTGATTTATATGGCTGACGATCAACCTATTGCTGTAGTTGTTAGGGGGGATCATGAGGTTAACGAAGTGAAAATTAAACATATTTTAGGTAGTGAAAAATTCGAAATAGCAAGTACAAACATCGTGTCAAAGGCGACTGGAACCCCCTCGGGGTTCATAGGCCCATGCGGATTGACAATCCCTGTGTGGGTGGATTACGCCGTTGTCCAAATGTCCAGCGGTATCGCAGGCGCGAACGAGCTGGATTACCATTATCGACATGTGAACCCAAGGCGCGATATAGATCTTCGGCATGTGGCTGACTTGCGCAATGTCATAGAAGGGGATAGATGTCCTCGATGTGACGAAGGGGAATTGAAACTTCATCGTGGAATTGAGATCGGACACGTATTTAAATTGGGCACCAAATATAGTGAGAAGCTGGGTGCGACCTTTCTGGATGCGTCTGGAGCTGAGCAAGCGATGATTATGGGCTGCTATGGCATTGGCGTATCCCGGATCCTTTCTGCCATTGTAGAGCAAAATCACGATCAGAACGGAATGATATGGCCTTATGCACTAGCCCCGTTTCAAGTTCATATTATTCCGATTTCTGTGAAAGACAGGCTTCAGATGCAAATAGCCGAGAAATTATACAACCAGCTGCAGGATCGCGGTGTGGAGGTGCTGCTGGATGATCGGGAGGAACGGCCTGGGGTTAAATTCAAAGACTCCGATTTAGTAGGTATTTCCGTGCGCATCATCGTAGGTAAAGATGCCGAACACGGGAAAGTAGAGTTAGTGGAACGAAAAAGCTGCAACAAAGAGACGATTCGTATTGAAGATGTAGAGAGACGAATATTGGAACTACACTAAGCATCTATATCCCGTAGAATATGGCCTTCTCCGAGTGTAATCTCATGAAAGTCCGCCATCTGACGTGCCTGAAACCGGATTGGCTTGTCCCGACCTATCATAATGATATTTTGAACGTCGGCAGCGCCTTCCGAGGGGAGCGAGAAAGTTGAGACATAGGCAAATTCTTCACGCAACGTTGTATGAATGGCATGGATCAAATGGTCGTGTTCACTTTTGCCCATTAAATTCATGATCAGGGAGCCTTCGGAATCCAGCTTTTCTTTGGCCATCTTGAAAAATTCCCAGGATACTAAATGCAAGGGCGTACCCAGCTCCGTGAAGGCGTCCAAAATAACATAGTCATAAGCATCCGGCGCTTCCTTCTCCAGAAGGCGTCGTCCATCGCCAACAGTCACATTATCCTGATCGTATCCAAAGAATGTTCGGCTGAACTCTACAACTTGTGCATCCAGCTCGGCAATCTTAAAACGTTTATCTGTAAAATGACCCGCTATTGTACCTATACCGTGCCCGATAACAAATACATCTTCAAATGATGGATCGTTCAGCTCCATAAGATGGATAATTGCTCTCGGATATTCGAACAAAATGCGTTGTGGATGATTCAAGTCCACCGCGCCTTGGACGGCTGTATTTGAAAACTGCATCACCCGAAATAATCCCTTTTCACCATACAGCTCGGTGGTTTCGTATACTGTGATTTCATGATTATGGCTCAACTTTTTGTACAAGACATCCAAGTGAATGATCTCCTTCAAGTCAGACTTCCTCTTCATCTTAGACATGGATAGGGAGATTGTCCATAGATGAGGAGAAATGAAAGTACACATTTTCAAGCATCCCTAATTAGGTAGAATTGTTTATTTTTCCATAACAGAGTTGTTTAAACTTGTTCGTATGTCCTTTAGGAGATATAATATACAAGGATATAATGAAGTTCGTTGTGTATATTCATACAGGAAGAGAGCGGGATATTATGGGACGTAAGTGGAATAACATTAAAGAAAAGAAGGCATCCAAGGATGCTAATACGAGTCGTATATATGCTAAATTTGGCGTGGAAATTTATGTGGCAGCCAAACAAGGCGAACCTGATCCTGAATCCAATCGGGTACTAAGAGTAGTTCTAGAACGTGCAAAAACGTACAATGTACCCAAAGCAATCATTGACCGTGCTATTGAAAAAGCAAAAGGTGCTGGCGATGAAAACTACGTAGAGCTTCGTTATGAAGGTTTCGGACCGAACGGTTCCATGGTCATTGTAGATGCGCTGACCAATAACGTTAACCGTACAGCATCGGATGTGCGTTCTGCTTTTACTAAAAATGGTGGTAGCCTGGGTGTGAGCGGATCTGTAGCCTACATGTTTGATTCAACAGCAGTTATTGGTCTGGTGGGTAAAACCGCAGATGAAGTGCTGGAGCTACTGATGGAGGCAGATGTAGAGGTACGTGACATCATTGAAGAAGATGAAGCCGTCATCGTATATGCAGAGCCTGATCAATTCCATGCTGTGCAGGAAGCTTTCAAACAAGCAGGAGTAACTGAGTTTACCGTTGCGGAGCTCACCATGCTTGCCCAAAATGATATTTCTCTTCCAGAAGATGCACAGGTTCAATTCGATAAACTGATTGATGCATTAGAAGATTTGGAGGATGTTCAGCAGGTTTACCACAATGTAGACTCTGAGGAATAGTCTTTGTTAATTAGTTTGTAAAAACACCGTATTTAGATACGGTGTTTTTTTGTATAGTAATCATCGGACCTCTTATGGTTATTTCTTTTTAGGGTAAAAAGAATACCCGGGATACTTAACGACAGGCCATTTTACCTTTCGTAAATTAGAGATCACATCAGTACCTACATGTAAATTACTCTGAATCAGTTCTGTAGGCGTAAGGGCCATCCATTGATTCAAGGAAACATCTGCAAAACGGTCACTTTTAAACATTTCAAGAAACCAAAGTGTGCTGGAGCCTGTATTTTGAATGTAATGACCGTAAGCAAAGGGCACATATCCAACATCTCCGGCTCTAAAATCAAACGTACGGGCTGCACCATTACCGCCAAAGACAGTCATCTGTCCTTGCCCGGCAAGATAGTATTGCCATTCGTCATTATTAGGATGCCAGTGCATTTCCCGCATGGCACCGGGTTCAATCTCAACAAGAGCAGCTGCGATGGTTTTGGATATCGGAAAATTGGAGGAGTCGACGATTCGTACGCTTCCGCCCGGCGTTTTGATTGGGAGCTGGGCTAGTAATTTATGCTTGAAGGACTGAGGTATCGTACCATAGGGAGAGGACACTGCTTGGCTTTGGATTGAACCGGGAATGTAATCCTGATAGATATATACTTGGTCTTGAGGAATCGCTGCAAAATCAGCTTCTGGTACACCAAAATTTGCAGAAAGTACGTCTTTGGGAGTATGTGCGAACCAATCGGAGATGGATAGGGTGTTCAGATCGGAGAAACTGCCATCATCAAAAACCAGCAAAAATTCGCACCCATCCTCAAGCCCCTGTATAGAGTGCGGAATGCCAGGAGGAAAATACCAGAGATCTCCGGGACCCACATCAGCAATAAAATTACGTCCATTTTGGTCTACTGCCGTAATGCGAGCACTTCCCAACAGCATATATGACCATTCCGCTTGCTGATGCCAGTGAAGCTCACGTACACCACCCGGTGTCAAACTCATATTCACCCCGGCAAGGGTTGTAGCAATAGGTAATTCCCTTACCGTTACTTCTCTTGACCACCCACCATGATTAAGCTGCATATGGGCATCAGAAAAAGAAAATCTCATATTTGGAATGAGACCATTGTCCGTTACGGGGGGAACCAGCATATCGGGATTCTGTAGATCCCTCATCACATCACGTGGACCCTTATCGATGCCCCCAGCACCATCACTTCTGATGGGTTGGGGGATTCTTGCATTTTTCGGGTAATCATTATGCATCATTAAATCTTCCTCTCCAGGTTGAAGCTTGATGAAGTATGGGATAAGAAAATACGCATAAAGATTTTATGATCATGTAGTGAGTTTTATGCTGTATGCGTTAGATCTGTAAACTGAGCCTGAATGATTTGAGCTAAATCGTGCGGACTTAACTCCAGTTGGGTCCCAATTTTCCCACCGCTTACAACGATGGCTTCCAGTTCCAATGCAGGCTGGTCGATAAAAGTGGGGTAGAGCTTTTTCATTCCTATGGGGGAGCAGCCACCGCGAATATATCCCGTAAACTTTTGCAAATCCTTAACTGGAAGCATTTCAATTTTTTTCTCTCCTGCGGATTTGGCTGCTTTTTTGAGATCAAGCTCTTTATGTACAGGAATTACAAAAATAAACAGATTTTGTTTGCTGTGTGCAACCAAAGTTTTGAAAACTATCTCCGGGGCTCTATCGATTTTCTCAGCCACATTCATACCGTCTATTTTTCCATCTTGATGATCATAACTCAAAATATTGTATTGTATATGTTGCCTGTCCAATATGCGCATGGCGTTTGTTTTGCTGGCACTCATCTTATTTCTTCCTTTCTTTAGAGTTTTTCCAAGTGATCCACATAATCCTTTGCATCCTTAAGGGAAAGATCCTTAGCCGTTCTCAGTTCTTTTATGGCTTGAATCTTTTTTCCTTCCCTAATGAGCAGGAGCAACCTTTCATTGATATCTTCTGAAGCTCCTGCATCTAGAATATGTGGAGGAGAGGCAGCGATGGTGCCTGACAGCGATGTTCCTTGTATTCCTGAACGATTTTCTAGACGCTCCACGTCGGATTTCAAGTCATTAAGCCGAGATTGAAGGCTGTAGACCTTAATTAAAAGTATGACGGAGAGGAGCAATGCGATGATTGCTATATACTCAATAGCTGACAACAGAATTCCCCCCTATTTAAGTGACTTTCAACGCAGAAATGCTGCACTAAAAATTTATTTTTTATTTATAGTATAGCATGATGATAGAGAAGAAGAGGAAAAGGCGTACAAATTGACTTTTTACAGGCAGAGCGTTATATTACAACTTATTATAAACCTTTTAATAAATACTGGAAAAGGAGTGTATTCAAATACAACCAGTCTCCAATAATACCATTCGGGTTAAACAAATTAATGTAGAGTTAGTTAAAAACACACTGAAATCCAAGGAATATGCAACCAAGTCATCGATAGCCAGTATCACAGGTCTTAGTGTGGCAACCTGCGGAAATATTCTGAATGAGCTTCTTCAAACCGGGGAAGTATTAGAGACGGAATTGGAAGAGTCGAACGGCGGACGTCCGGCTAGACGGTACAAATATAACGCTGATTATTCTTATATTATCTGTTTAAATGTGAAAACGGAAGGGGGTATACATTCTCTTACTTATGCTGTTGCTAATTTGCTTGGTGATACCATCATCGAGAATACTTCCATTGTGCCTCATATTGATTATGAGGTCATAGAAACCCAAATTGGAGAGCTGATTAATAACTATGGAAACGTCAAAGCCATTGGGATTGGCATCCCCGGGGTCGTTCATCAAGGAATTATCGATGTTTGTGATCTCGACCTGCTCATAGGAGTCCCTGTAGGTCCACAGCTTCAAGATAAATACGGATTAGAAGTTACCATTGAAAATGATATGCATTTAACAGTCTACGGATTTTATAACATGCAGAATTATGATGAGGATAAAACCTTTGCTATTGTTACGTTTCCAAAAGACAATTTCCCCGGAGCGGGTTTTATTGTCGATGGACATTTGTTAAAAGGAAATACCAAATTTGCGGGGGAAGTTTCCTTCTTACCTTTTGATTTAACAAGAGAGGAACAGCTTAAACAGTTAAATAGCATAGAGGGCTTTGTTCCTCTGGCGATCCAAACGATAACTTCCATTATTGCGATTATAAACCCTGTATCTATCGCTTTGACTGGAGAGTTATCCAAGCCGAATCTGTTGGACGATATTTATAGCGGCTGTCTAAAAGATATACCCAAAGAACATATGCCCGAGATTTTTGTGAAAAACGATACGCATGATGAATACATGTATGGCTTGATTTCGGTGACCCTTGAAAGTCTGACGTACAATTTGCAATTGGTGGAGAAAAGGAAATAAGACATCGTTCAATAAAGCATGAGAGGATGAGATTAATGAATCAAAAATCGATTGCATGGACTACAGGGACATGGACTAATCACCCTGTATCATCCATAGAAGAAGACCAGTTTCTTAAAGTTGAAACCAGAGAAGGAAGCGACTACTGGGAAAAAACTTTGTATGGGTTTGAACGCAGTAGCGGACATTCCCTGCTTACAGACTGGGAAGAAGGCTCTGCCATCGAAGTCACGTTTCAATTAGGCTCATTTACGGAGCTTTACGATCAGGCCGGTATAATGCTGTATCAAGGACAACAAAAGTGGATTAAAGCCGGAATCGAATTAAATGACGGAATTCCTCAGCTGGCAGTCGTAGTCACAGATGGCTATTCCGATTGGTCATTAGCTCCTGTACCCGATTGGGTAGGGAAAAATGTCACGATCCGTGCTTCACAACTACAGGACGCGGTTATCATTAGAGCCCGAACCGAAAATCAAAGCTGGCGCACTGTACGTGTAGCACGTTTTCCTTATGAAACGGGACAACAGGCAGGTCCTTTTGCCTGCGCGCCGACTCGAGCCGGCTTTCAGGTTATCTTTACACGCTGGGTAAGTACTGAACCAGATAGAGATATTCATGTAGATCCGCCATTTGAAGAATAGTCATTTTACTCAATAATAGAAGAGTTATAAATATGGGAATAATTATTGGAGATAATACTATGATAAGCTCTGGATGTTTTTAAAATAAAACTTGACATGAAACGCGTTACAAACCTTAAGATTCAATTAGAAGTACTTTATAACACATTTGCATAAGGGTAACGTGTTTCTATCCTAGTTAATAAAAAACATCAGCAAAGGCGGAGAAAATATGAGTACACAGTTTCCAAAAGATTTCCTGTGGGGCGGAGCAGTTGCTGCTAATCAGCTCGAAGGCGCTTATCAAGAAGATGGAAAAGGCTGGTCCATTCAGGATGTAACTCCTCGTGGTGGTTGGGGGCCCGTTACGGATGTACCCACAGAAGATAACATGAAATTGATCGGTATTGATTTTTATCATCATTATAAAGAAGATATCAAACTCTTCGCGGAAATGGGTTTCAAAGTATTCCGTACTTCTATCGCATGGTCACGTATTTTCCCTAAAGGTGACGAACTGGAGCCTAACGAAAAAGGCTTGCAATTTTATGATGATTTGTTTGATGAACTTCACAAATATGGAATTGAGCCACTCGTTACACTATCTCACTATGAAACACCTTTACATTTGTCCAGAGAATACGATGGTTGGGTAAACCGTAAGCTTGTTGATTTTTATGAGCGCTATGCTACAACTGTATTTAATCGCTACAAAGATAAAGTTAAATACTGGTTGACTTTCAATGAAATCAACTCCATTCTTGAAGCACCATTCATGAGTGGAGGAATTAGCACACCAAAAGATCAACTTAGTGAGCAAGATCTTTATCAAGCTATTCACCATGAGCTTGTAGCGAGTGCAAGAGCGGTAAAAATCGGTCATCAGATCAACCCTGATTTCAAAATTGGCTGTATGGTGCTGAGTATGCCTACTTATCCGTTGACACCAAATCCAGACGATGTCATTGCTGCAATGGAATTTGATCACAGAAACATGGCATTTGCCGATATTCACGCAAGAGGTCAATACCCAGGTTACATGAAACGTTTCTTTAAAGAAAACGGGATTACTATTCACTTTGAACCAAGTGATGCCGAAGATTTGAAGCATACCGTTGATTTTATCTCGTTCAGCTATTATATGAGTACTTGTGAGACAGCTGACGAAGCTAAAAAAGTCAAAGGTGAAGGTAATATCCTTGGTGGTGTCATCAATCCGCATCTTGAGGCAAGTGAGTGGGGCTGGCAAATTGATCCGCAAGGTTTGCGTTATGTCCTGAATACGTTCTATGATCGCTTCCAAAAACCACTATTCATCGTTGAAAATGGTCTGGGCGCCGTTGATGAACTGATTACAAATGAAAAAGGCGAAAAAACGGTTGAAGATGACTACCGGATCAACTACCTGAATGATCATTTGGTTCAAGTTGGAGAAGCTATTGAGGACGGAGTAGAGGTTTTGGGCTATACGTCTTGGGGATGTATTGACCTTGTCAGCGCATCGACCGCTCAACTTAAGAAACGTTATGGCTACATTTACGTAGATCGTCACGATGATGGCAGCGGTACACTTGAAAGATATCCGAAGAAATCGTTTCATTGGTATAAAGAAGTTATTGCTACGAATGGTGAAAGCTTGAAACGTTAATTTATAAATAATCCAGTGATTAATTATATATAAATGAAGGCTTATAGATAGCGACCGCTTTTTTTCTTTTACGAAGCGGTCGCTAATTTTTTAGGGGTGTTAGAATTGGACAAAAATTAATTACTAATATATATTAAGACTTATTAAAACATTAATAATAACTATACAGAAAATTGAGTCCAGTATAAATTAATGATTTTTTAATGATGAGGGCTGCAGAAGGAGGAAAATAATGAAGATTGAGCATGTAGCGATCTGGGTGAGAGACTTAGAAAAGATGAAGAGCTTTTACGAGCAATATTTTGATGGAAAATCTAACGATAAATATTATAACGCTACAAAAGGATTTGAGTCCTATTTTATCACCTTTGAGGATGGAGCAAGGTTAGAAGTTATGCGTAAAACGGGAGTAGATCATTCTCCACAGATCAATATTACGGGCTGGGCTCATGTGGCATTTTCCGTTGGAAGTAAAGCACTGGTGAATGAAAAGACAGAGCAGCTCATGCTTGCAGGATATGAAGTAGTGGGTCAGCCAAGATTGACAGGTGACGGCTATTATGAAAGCGTAATTAAAGATCCAGAAGGTAATTTAGTGGAAATTTCAATGTGAGTAGCTTTTCAGTTCTGAAGAGTGAGCATGTGGAATCCTACAATGAAGCTTTAAAAGAAATCTGACTTCTGTATCTAAATAAGCGAAGCGAGGATGGATCGGTGGTAATGTGCCTTCTGGTGTGATTGCGGTTGAAAACCCTTGCAAGGTCACCCGTAAAATCACCGAAGATGATAAGTACAAATATAAAAGGAATAACAATAAACTACAGTTCACTCGGAGCTGTAGTTTATTGTCTTAAAAAGAGTATGACCAAACGAAAGAACATTTTTGCACAGATTTGTTTAGGGAATAATGCAATAATGTGCTTAAGTGGAATATTTTCAGCCTATTCAGAAAGGAAAGAATAATTATGAAATTGATGTTTATATCAGATATTCACGGCTCACTGCATTGGTTGCAATTGGCACTGGAAAAGTTCAGGGAGGAGAAAGCCGATCGTCTTGTCCTGCTCGGAGATTATATGTACCACGGACCACGTAATCCGTTACCAGAAGGGTATAATCCGGCAGAAGTCGCCGCACTGCTGAATAAGCACAAGTCCCATATTGCGGTTTCTGTGCGCGGAAATTGCGATGCAGAGGTGGATCAGATGCTGCTGGAGTTTCCTATGATGGGTGATTATGCTTTGCTATACCATGAAGGACGGAGAATCTATGTCACGCACGGACATGGCTTTAGTATCGGAAATTTACCACCACTAGAAGCGGGAGATGTGTTTATCCAGGGACATACTCATATTCCGGTAGCGGATGTGGAAAATGGGATCTTTATACTGAACCCCGGTTCGATCTCGCTGCCAAAAGAAAACTATCCATCCTCTTACGGTGTGTTGGAGGGGGCACAATTCACTGTGAAGGATTTTGATGGGAATACAGTGAAAGCAATCACATTTTCAAAGTAATTTACTCCAATGTGAATGTAAATTATTGAAAGTTTTCCGCTTCGATTGAGACAAAGATCATATTATTGTATGATAGGAGCGGAGTCTACATTATGAAAAAGAAAGAGAGCTTCAATACATGCAAATTAAGGATTCACATTATAAGATGCCGCCTGAATGGGCGCCACATGAACGCACGTATATTTCTTGGCCTGTAAAATCTTCAATGGTTTACCCAGATATGCATGCTGATGTATGCAAGGGCTATGCCGGAATTGTACGCGCCATGGCGGAATTTGAACCAGTTACTGTGGTCGTAAATCCGGATGATCTGGAGAACGTTAAGGCGCTTGAACTTGGGGAACGGGTAGAACTGCTGCCGATTGAGCACAGTGATGCGTGGCTGCGTGACAACGGCCCTACTTTTCTCACAGACGAGCATGGTCAATTGGCAGGTGTAAACTGGAAGTTTAACGCCTGGGGCGGCAAATACGCTCCATGGGATCTAGATGACCAGGTTGCGCCGCAAATTTTGGACCAACTTGGAGTTCCACGGTTTGACGCACCGCTTGTGATGGAAGGCGGCTCACTGCACGTAGATGGCGAAGGCACACTGATTACAACCGAAGAGTGTTTGCTCAATTCCAACCGAAATCCGGAATTAAGCAGAGAAGAAATTGAACGGTATGTATGTGAGTATACAGGTGCCGAGAAGATAATATGGCTAAAACGTGGTCTTAGTGGCGACGAAACAGATGGTCATGTGGACAATATTGCTTGTTTTGCAGCTCCTGGCAAGGTCATTATGCAAGTATGTGATGATCCTGAGGATGAAAATTACGAAATCACGCAGGAAAATCTGCGCATTCTGGAGCAAGCAACGGATGCCCAAGGCCGTAAGCTGGAAGTGATTCGGATCGGCCAGCCGCCGCGCGTGGATTATGAAGATAGCCGATTGACACTGAGCTATATTAACTTCTACTTTGTGAATGGCGGCATTATTTTGCCGGTATTTGGCAGCACTGCCGCTGAGAGCGATCTTGCAGCTGAGCAAGTGCTGGCAAATGTATTTCCAGATCGCACCATTCGTACGGTAGACGGTATGGCGGTCATCCGTGAAGGCGGTAACGTGCACTGTACGACCCAGCAGATGCCTGCTGTAAGCGTTGAACGATACAACATCTAAAAGGAGGACTAACGTGAGAAAAGTAAAAGTGGCAGCAACTCAAATGAGCTGCTCTACCAATATCGAAGAAAATATTAGTAAAGCAGAGAAGTTAGTACGTGAAGCGGCTGCGCAGGGCGCACAAATTATTTTGCTACAGGAGTTGTTCGAGACTCCATATTTCTGCCAGAAGGAAAAGTCTGATTATTATTCATATGCCACTGAGCTGGAGCACAACAAAGCGGTTAACCATTTTAAGAAAATCGCCAAAGAATTACAGGTTGTGCTGCCAATCAGTTTTTATGAAAAGAAAAACTACGCGCGCTACAACAGTCTTGCTGTCATTGACGCAGACGGTGAAGTGTTAGGTAAATACCGCAAAAGCCACATCCCGGACGGTCCTGGGTATGAGGAGAAATTTTATTTCAATCCGGGCGATACCGGTTTTAAAGTATGGAATACACGTTATGCCAAAATTGGGGTAGGCGTGTGCTGGGATCAATGGTATCCTGAGGCGGCCCGCTGTATGGCGCTCATGGGCGCAGAACTTTTGTTCTATCCGACAGCTATTGGCTCAGAACCGCAGGATTCTGCCATCGATTCCAAGGATCACTGGCAGACTTGCATGCTGGGTCATGCTGCTTCCAACCTGATTCCAGTCATAGCTTCCAATCGGATCGGAACTGAAACGGACGAAGACTCCAGTATTACATTCTACGGTTCATCCTTTATTGCCGGACATCAAGGTAACAAGATCGCAGAAGCGGGTCGTACCGATGAAGAAGTGCTTACTGCTGAATTTGACCTGGATGAGCTGGAAGTAGGACGGATTGAATGGGGCATTTTCCGTGATCGTCGTCCTGAACTGTACAATATGATTGCCACCTATGATGGTGATTTAAAAGTATAATCTTGATACGGATAGACAAGTCTCCCTTGACGTCAAGCCGGGGTGTTTCCTTTCATTGGACTCACCCGGCTTTTCGGGCAGGGGATTTTTGGTTTCTGAATGGAGCACTTCTAGTGATGGATAGGAGGAAAGAAAACAGCAATGAGACATAAGGGGATAGACCAATCACTCGCACAGTTCCCAACTTCGACAGAAGAGGATCAAGAGTGGGAATACTCGAGTGAAAGAGATATGGCTATTCTGGGCTTGTGGGACGAATACACACTATCTGCTCAGCGTTTATGTGAACGAATGGCTACCGAAACCCACCAATTCAGACCTTCTGAGTTTGATCCGTTCCCAACTCAGTTTGAATGGCTGGAACAGAAAGAAACAGACTTGATTATTGATGGAATATGGTCAGCTGATTTGCATGGTGATCATTGTCTGTTTATGAATATTGTGGAGCATCACCCAGAACGGCATACATCTATTGAGGCTTATATTTACGATACCCAGGTCATCGACGAAGGATTTTTCCTTAAATATCTGAATACCTCTCCTAAAGCCTCAGCCTACGCACCTTTATTCGAAGTAAATGGATATACCACAATGTGTGGACTGCTGGACAGATACGTTAGGGAAGGGATTTTGGTACGTGTACCCAACGGTTTTAAAAGAACAGCTCGGTAGATGGATACCAGAATATAAGCATGATTTTTCCACACCAAAGGGACATTCCTCACAGGATTGTTCCTTTTTTATTTTATTTATAACTCCAGTTAATCTATAGATTGAAACTATGATTTAGTACATAAAATAGCATTAGAATTTATGGATTAGATGATATAAAATCAAGTCATAAGGAATAATCGTACTCAATAACATCTCGATATTCCCAAAAGTGAAATAAATCACATATGAGAATGCTTTAATGGAAGCTTGAACATGAAATTTGTACACTCGCAAGGAGGAAGAACAATGAACCACTATCCTGCTATCTTTGAACCTCTAACCATACGACGCATGACCTTGAAAAATCGGATTGTTATGCCCCCAATGGGAACTAACTTTGCTGCCATGGACGGAAGCTTTATTCAGGATCATATTGACTATTACGTGCAACGGGCCAAAGGTGGTACCGGCTTGATAACAGTAGAAAATGTTTGTCTGGATTTCCCAATGGGTACAAACGGAACAACCCAGCTGCGTATGGATAACGATCAGTTTATTCCCGGACTGTTTAGATTAACAGAAGCCCTACACTCTTATGGAGCTTGTGTTTCTGTACAAATTAACCATGCGGGTGCTTCAGCTTATGCGGGACGACTGAACGGAATTCAGCCTGTATCTTCTTCCAATATTCCTTCTAAAAAGGGCGGAGCGATTCCAAGACCTTTGCAAAAAGAAGAAATTTACGCCATTGTGCGCAAATACGGAGAAGCAGCGGGAAGAGCGCAACGAGCAGGATTTGACTGTGTTGAAATTCATGCGGGACACTCCTACTTGCTGAGTCAGTTTCTTTCGCCGATGTATAATAAACGCACGGATGAATTTGGCGGCAGTGCAGAAAACCGTACCCGTTTTGCCAGATTAGTCATTGATGAAATTCGTTCAGTGGTAGGCCCATTCTTCCCTATTTGCTTACGTTTTAGCGCGGAAGAGTTCACAGAAGGTGGGAACACACTGGAAGATACACTCGAGTTATTGGAGTATCTTAATGATGAGGTAGATATTTTGAATGTTTCTGCTGCTCTGAATGATTCCATCCAGTTCCAGATTGACGGGATGAACCTGCCAGATGGTTGGCGCTCATATATGGCCAAAGCGGTAAAAGAAAAATTCGGGAAGGTAACGATGACCTCAGGTAATATTCGGAGCCCACAGGCTGCGCAGGATATTTTGGTGAGAGGTGACGCGGATCTTCTGGCAATGGGTAGAGGCTTGATTGCAGAACCGAACTGGGTGCTTAAAGTGCAAAACGGCTACGAACATTTGCTTAGAAAATGTATCTCTTGCAACATTGGTTGTGCCGATCATCGTATCTCCAAAAGTAAACCGATTTGCTGTACGGTAAATCCGGATCTGTTCAAGGAAGCTGAATACCGGAAACAACGTGTTAAAAACAATGTTCAGGTTGTTGTGATCGGTGGGGGTACCGCTGGGATGGAAGCAGCATGTACGGCAGCCGAAGTAGGCTGCAAAGTAACCCTCTTTGAGGAGAAACCAGAGTTGGGCGGTTTGGCCCGTGATATTGCCCGCTTGCCAGACAAAACACGCATCAATGATTTCCCTGATTATCTGATTCAACGCACCAAACAGTTAACCAATCTGAACATTGTAACAGGGAGCCGAGCCGATTTGGCGATGATTAGTGCCCTGAATCCTGATATTATTGTCAATGCGACGGGGGCCATACCACTTCTTCCGCCTATTGCAGGTTTGCATGAGCAACTGGGCAAACCGGGGACAAAAGTGTTCTCCATCTTTGATCTTTTGCACAACATGGAGAAATTCCAGGAGTTTGAAGGTAAACGCATTGCTGTAGTTGGTGGCGGGGCTGTGGGACTGGATGTCGTCGAATATTACGCAGAGCGTGGAGCACAAGAGGTTTCCATTATTGAGATGATGCCGCTACTCGGTAAAGATCTGGATATGATTACCCGAATCTCCATGATGAAAATGGTAGAGGAGCGGGAAGTGAACGTCCATACGGAAACAGCTTTGACAGAAGTGTGTAGCGACCGTTTCAAAGTAAAGCATGGAGAACAGGAGTTTGAGATTCCTTTTGATCTTGGATTCGTATGCTTGGGTATGCGTTCATACAGTCCGCTGATGGACAGCTTGCTCGAATATGGTAAAAAACCTCAAGTAGAAGTTATTAATATTGGGGATAGTAAACAAGCTCGTCGTATTATTGATGGTACACGTGAAGGTCGCAATATTCTCAAAACCATTCAACGGGTAGACGAATTTAAACATGAGTTTTCGTATTCTTACTGATTTTATAATATAAGTGATGGGTGTTCACGATGGCAACTCAGTGAATATTGAGGTTGAAGAGACAGCTTGTCTTTTCAGCCTTTTATATTTGAGTTTTTTCTGGAAGAAGATTGATTCCTCTGTCATTTCAAAGGTAAACTATGGAAAGCATATAGTAAGTTAGTAAGTAAGGCTATTTTAACGTGGGGGGATGAGCGTGAATCAACTCTTTAGTGAAATACCGGGTGCCAGCAAGTGGAGCAACGTGGAAGAGATTCATAGAGGCTGGTCCAGTGACAAAAAATATTATATTCAAACCACTGATGGTAGAGACTTGCTGCTAAGAATGGCGGATATGGTTCATTATGATAAAAAGAAACGCGAGTTTGAAGCTGTAAAAAAGCTGAATCACGTGGAGAATCTGTTCATGTCCCGGCCGCTTGAATTTGGGTTTTGTCATGAGGGTCAATCTGTATATTCCTTGTTCACCTGGATCGAAGGGAAAGATGCTGAAGAGATGATCCCCACGTTAGCTGCAGCACAACAGTATCAACTTGGAGTTCAAGCGGGAGATGCATTGAAAAAAATGCATGAGATTCATGCAGAGCCAGATCGAGTCCCATGGGCTGAGCATTATAATGGCAAAATCAACAGGTATATTACAAACTATAAGTCATGCGGTATTTTCTTAAAGGGAGCAGATCAAGCCATAAGCTTTATTGAGCAAAACCGTCATCTATTAGAAAATCGTCCTCAAACATTTCAGCATGGGGATTATCATGTGGGCAATATGGTGGTTACCCCATCTGGTGAACTGGGTATCATCGATTTTAATAGAATGGACTATGGTGATCCTTGGGAAGAATTCAATAGAATTACCTGGTGTGCAGCATTAAGTCCTTTATTCGCTTCGGGCCGAATCCACGGTTATTTTAATAACAATGTACCTGATTTATTTTTTAGATTAATGGCTCTGTATATTGCAAGCAATCAGCTTTCATCGATCCACTGGGCCATTCCATTTGGCAAAGAAGAGGTAGACGATATGGTGCAACGAGCTGAAGAGGTATTGGAGGCATATGATGACTTTCAATCCTATATACCGAAATGGTACCTGCCCAGTTACCGCGACTTGTAAATATGAAGACCGCTGCTCCTGGGAGTGACGGTCTATTTTTTAGCATTCTATTATCGTCACTTTTAGCTTAACGGTAGAACCTTTGGCAGAAACGGAGGAGGCCTTTACGCTGTTACCTTCACTAATGGATTGACCTGCCACCTGGACAGCAATGGCCTAATCGTGCCTACGTGATCGTTGTATACCAAGGTTGCTTGTTGAAACGTAACGATAAACGTTGATGTTGCTGAAGCTGCGAGCGCGTACGTTCCATTGAACATCAGGGATACCACTACCCATAGAATAGCCGATGCTTTCGTCCATATGACTTGAATTTATTTAGTAGAGAGAGGGAAGGGAAAATCTGATGAAAAAAATATATAGCGAACAAGAACTCATAGATATGACGATTAAACTGCTTGAACAAACTTCAATATATGAAGAGCAGTATGAGCAATATGTAAGACGACCTTTCTGTACGGATTTTTATGATGATCTGAGTCCGTATGTGCAAGTGAGCAAGCGGGGTTATACGCTCCAAATGTATGAAAGAGGCATACAGATGCTGAACAAGCTTACGAAAGAGGAAGAGGATGTGATTTATTGGATCATCGAAGATACAATTCACATCATTGCCCATCTGAATCTGCTTCGCAAATATAAAGTGGATAACATAAATACTCATTTAAAATATACAAAGGAGATCATGAAGGAGCTGACAACTTCAATGAACAAAGCATTTTATGAAATTGGAGGAATCTATCAGGAATGGCATGAAGCGAATAGAAGAGCAACACTGGAGAACCCATTAAAGTAAAACAAAACAAGAAACAGTTGACAATCAGTGAGGTAAAATTTACAATTTTATATTAGTGATAATGATTATCAATATCATTAATTTTAAGTATGCTTTGCACTTACTATATTTCAAAGGAGATTTGCAACATGCATCGTATGATGAACAAGAAGTTTCACATGATTTTATGTGCACTATTCGTAGTGATTTTCGTTATTTCAGGTTGTGGGAATGTTGGCAGCTCCTCTGATTCATCTGCTAAATCCGCGTCGTCCACGAAGGAAGAGGTAAGCAGTGATTCTGATACGCGTACAGTCTCTACGGTAAAAGGAGATGTGAAGGTGCCCGCTAATCCTCAACGGGTAGTCGTGAACTGGTATGTTGGCGATGTATTTACACTAGGGATTAAGCCGGCCGCAGTCATGGGGTGGAAACAAGAAACGATGCCTTTTTACGATAAGTTTAACGACGTCCCCAATATTGAAAAGTGGGAAACTGAGGAAATTATGAAGTATGATCCTGATCTCATCATTACATATGATACAAAGGATTATGATAAGCTGTCTAAAATTGCGCCTGTTCTTGTGATACCTGAGGATAAAATGACCTCCCTAGAACGTTTGAAATTTCTTGGTCAGGCCACAGGACATGAAGCAGAAGCGGACAAAGTGATTTCACTGTTTGAAAGCAAGCTGAGTCAGGCCAAAGAAAAACTAAATTCCGACATATTCAAGGACAAAACGTTTAGCATTTTCGAGGACTGGGGCAGTGGCTCCTACGGAATTTATTATGAAACAGGCTCACGCGGAGGAACGTTGCTTTACAATTATCTTGGACTTCACAAACCGGAAAAGCTCAACACATTGGTTAAAAACTCCGGAGAGAATCGTGGTTCTTTATCCTACGAGGTAGCTGCTGAATACTTTGGAGATTATGTCCTTTGGTTTAAGCAGGAAGGCAAGGAATCCGAATATGCGAAGACAAAAATCTGGAGCAGCATTCCAGCCGTTAAAAACGGACATATCATCGAAATTCCAGCGAAATATGCAGGACTGTTCTATTATTCGGACGTTGCTAGTATGACGGGACAGCTAGATTATATGATTAGCAAATTGCTGGAACAGACGAAGTAACGATGCATAATTGACCAACTAAGGGTGTAATCGATGTCTACTCACAAAGAACCAAATAAAAAAGGAATATTTCATTTTATAGGCTGCATGATCGTGGGCGTGTTCCTGCTTCTGGTGGTTACCGCAGCATCCATTACCTTTGGTGCTGCGGAAATGAGCTTGAAGCTGGCGTGGGGGGCTATATTTCAGTTTGATCCCAACATTACGGAACATCAGATTATTCACACCTTGCGGTTTCCACGCACCGTGGCAGATATCATTGTAGGGTGTAGCTTGGCTGTGTGTGGGGCGATTATGCAGGGAACCACTCGTAATCCACTAGCGGATTCGGGACTCATTGGCATAAGCTCAGGCTCGACATTTGCTATTGCGTTATGTATGGCCTTTTTGCCTGGTCGCACCTACGGAGAAACCATGCTGTATTCTTGCCTAGGTGCAGCAATCACTACGGGCATTACGTATTACATCGCATCTATAGGCAAGCGAGGCATGACGCCTCAGCGACTGGTACTGGCAGGAATGTCCATCTCCATGCTTTTTGGTGCATTTAGTACGTTTATCGCTATTAAGTATGAGATTGGCCAAGCCCTTGATTACTGGTCTGCTGGTGGTACAGCCAGTGCCAAGTGGGGTGAATTAGCTTTCATTGCGCCACTGTTTGTAGTGGGTTTGGTCTGTGCCATCGCGCTTTCTCCCTCAATTACGATTTTGAGCTTCGGGGAGGATGTAGCATCAGGCTTGGGTATTCGTGCCAATAGGATTAAGTTGTTTTCAACCCTAATTGTATTAATTCTGACGGGGTTATCGGTTATTGTCGTCGGTCCTGTTGGCTTCGTGGGTTTGATCGTGCCACACATTATGCGCCATCTGGTCGGAACGGATTATCGGTATATTATCCCGGCCTCAGCTTTGTATGGAGCAGTCTTTCTGTTGGCAGCGGATTTACTTGGACGACTGATCAATCGCCCTCACGAAACACCCCTTGGCATTATTTTTGCCTTGGTGGGCGTACCCTATTTTCTCTACCTTGTGCGCAAGCAAAGGAGGGAGTTTAGTTGAAGCTGTCCCGCAATAGCAGGGGTATTAGCATTATTTTACTGTTAGTAGTGCTGACGCTGTTAGTGGCTATACTCAGTATGAATGTTGGGAAAATGAACCTTTCTCCACTCGAAGTTTTCAAGGTCATCATGGGCGAAGGAACGAGCAAACAGAACCTGATCGTGTTTGACTTTCGACTGCCACGTATTGTGCTTTCTATATTGGTAGGTATTGGCATGGGGATATCAGGCTGTATCATGCAAAGCTTGCTCAAAAACGACATGGCCAGTCCCGGGACACTCGGCATCAGCTCAGGCTCGGGGCTATTTGTACTTATGTATATTACGTTGTTCGCTAGTGAAGGATTGCTATCGCCGATTCTTCTTCCAGGGTTAGCTTTTGCAGGCGGCCTCACGGCAGCTTTCTTGATTTTTATGTTTGCTTTCAGGCGGGGAAGAGACATCTCGCCTACAGGCCTAATTTTAACCGGTGTCGCTATGGGGAGTGGCTACAGCGCATTATCTCTGATGTTGACACTCCGGCTAGACAAGCAACAGTATGACTTTGCTCTGAGATGGCAGGCTGGAGACCTGTGGGGGGACGACTGGAGCTATATTATGGTGCTGCTCCCGTGGGTGTTTATCATCTGTTTTTACGTTTTTTACAGGTCTAACACACTCAATACGTTGAATTTGGGGAATCAGACAGCATCGGGCCTCGGTGTAGCAATTAAAAGGGAGTTTATCGGCTTGACGATTGCTGCCGTTGCGCTCGCTTCTGGTAGCGTGGCACTTGGAGGGAATTTCTTTTTTGTAGGCATGGTCAGTCCCCATCTAGCGCGCAAGCTAGTAGGGCCCAATCATAAGCTATTGCTACCTACGACAGCATTAGTTGGTGCACTCGTCATTTTGATTGCTGACACACTTACTCGGACGATCAGCTTTGGTGCAGATATTCCAACCGGAATTATTATCACCATACTGGTTACCCCTTATTTCCTTTACTTGCTGTCGAAAGCTAGTTAAATGCAGAATAATGAAAAGACGCTAACCCCTGTCCATGCAAAATATGGCTGGGTTAACGTCTTTTTTCGCGTTACTACTTAGGTCTCCTTGCGGAAAGATAATTCTTTCTCGCATTCTGTTAGGATTTCCGGCCTTCGTGTCGGAGGGGATTGTAAATAAAGCCTAATCCTTGCCATAATTCAAACCAAAGTGATAAGCTTGATCCAGCAGCATTACAAAATGACCGGAATTTGAACTCAGGGTCTCATCTAAGAATTCAACCTTGGAATTGGAAACTCCGCAATAATCTGCAATTCCCACATTCAGCAAATGAGTAATCATTTCATCATAGTTACGCTTTTTCAACTGTTCTTTCGAAACGCCGGCCAAGCCAAGCCACAAGATATGCTGATGATGCAGGTGATTCGAACCGTACGCAAACCCATTGTTCCATACACGGTCAATATAACCCTTCAGCATAGCTGGCAAATTCCACCACCAAAGTGGAAAAATAAATGCCAATGCATCATGCTCCTTCATCCGCCTTATTTCCATTTCTACTTCAGGGGAAAAGGACTGTTCCGCAACTGTCAAATCCGGTTCATCTACTCCTTTTAAAATAGGATCAAAACCAATCCCATGCAAATCTAATATCTCATAATCGTGGCCTGCATCGGCAAGACCCTGTACGAAACGATCAGCAACCTTAAAGGTCAAGGAATCTTTTCTCGGGTGTGAAACAACGGTTAATACTTTCATGCTTCTTCACTACCTTTCTCAATAGCTTACTTCTAGGAATGCTCAATGCTTGATGCTATTATATACAGTAGGAAAATAATCTGGAAGTACGCACTTCTAAGTTCTATAGGATGATACAGGTGCCATAGGAACATGGAAGTGCCCTAGGTAGATTCCCTAGAAACTGATCTGAGTAATGAATTGAAGTGATGGGTTGTTCTGAGCAAACGAAGCCTTCTAAAGGAGGATTAAGAAATGACTGAACAGACAAAAAATAGGGTTCAAAAGAAGTATCAAGTTGGAGTGGAAGCGGCTTTAGAGGTGATGGGAGGGAAATGGAAGCCTTTAATTATCTACCATCTGATGACAGGACGGAAACGAACGTCTGAGTTTCGTCGGTTAATACCCGGCATTACACAAAAAATGCTGACCACTCAGCTCAGAGGCCTAGAAAAGGATGAGATCGTTACACGAAAGGTTTATAATGAAATCCCTCCTAAAGTAGAGTATGAGTTAACGGACTACGGCTGGGGATTAAAACCCGCGCTAGACCATTTATGCTACTGGGGAGAGGATCACCTGGATAAGATTCATGGAGACAAATTCAAGGTTTTGGAAGAATTCTAAGGCTGCTGTATAGAGTAACTTTAAGCTGATATTAAGCCCTCACAAAGTATTCAATTAGAATAGCTTGCGAGGGGCTTAACTATCGCAGGGTAATATAACAGACTAACTGTCGGTCATTCCGTTATCATAACTTAATTGCCATTCAATTCCGAACTTATCTTTAAGGCTACCGTAACATTTGCTCCAGAATGTTTCTTGAAGTTCCATGTTTACGGTTCCTCCTTCTTTTAATTTATGAAAGTACGATCGAATTTTCTCTTCGTCCTTATTGACGATGGCGAGGCTGATGTTGTTTCCGGCTACGAATGGCATACCAGGAAAAACGTCTGAAAACATGACATTACTACCATCAATTTGAAGCCGCGTGTGCATGACCAGATTTTTGGCTTCTTCTGGTAGAGGATAATCAGGATTGGGCGGTGCTTCACCGAACGTCATAATTTGTGGTTTCTCAGTCCCAAATGCCTCTGCGTAAAACTCCGCTGCTTCACGACAGTTTCCATTAAAGTTAAGATAAACATCAACAGACATGTGTTTCACTCCTTTAAGAATCATTATTTTTCCATACTATATGGCCTTATCTCATTATTAACCTGCAAACTAACAAAAATACAGTAAGATCCGTTTTGCGAAAGTATTTGCGGCTTAACATGTTCAATTTTTAAAACAAATGGGCATTATATTCAAAGTAATGGTATGATAGCTTAGTTAAATCTGAACGACTAGTAATGGAGTGATCATATGGGTGGAAAAAGCAAGGGCGGCGGGACCGGCAGAGGCACAGGTAGTAAGGGATGGACACGCTGGAACAAAACTGCGAAGCCAGTAAGGACAAAAAGCGCTTCTACAAGCGCACCGGGAAGCAAAGCGGCAGGTGGCACAAAAGGCGGCACTGCCAAACCAACAAGGAATAAAAACGGCGGCAACAGTAGCAAATAAGCCGGGAAAGTATAAGTTGTCGTAAACGGCGAACATCTGATTAAGCAAGAACAATCAGGTGTTTTTTTAATTATTTTATTTAAACTCACATATTATAATCAGAAGCAGGTGAATCGTGAGAATTAACAAGTACATCAGTGAGACAGGATTCTGTTCACGTCGGGAAACCAACAGACTGATTGCAGCAGGACGAATTACGATTAATGGCATTGTCTGTGAAGCGGGCGCGGAAGTAGAGCCACAGGATATCGTGCTGATTGATGGGGAAGTTATTCCGTATAATTCCAGTGAACCTGTATATTTGGCTCTGAATAAGCCTATAGGCATTGTTTGTACCGCAGCAGAACAGGTTGCTGGTAATATTATTAGTTATGTTAACTACCCTTCGCGGATTTTTGCCATTGGCAGGCTGGACAAAGCGTCAGAGGGACTCATTCTATTAACCAACGATGGAAGCATTGTCAATCAAATGATGCGTTCCGAGCATGGTCATGAGAAGGAATATGTAGTAACTGTAGACAAACCTGTTACAAACGAGTTTACGCAGGCTATGTCTTGTGGCGTTGAAATATTGAACGTTATTACCAAACCGTGCAAGGTTGATCGTACAAGCGAATACGAGTTCCGCATTATTTTGACGCAGGGTCTGAACTTGCAAATTCGCAGAATGTGTAAGGCCTTGGGGTACAGGGTGCTCAAGTTGGAACGTGTTCGAATTATGAATATTACCTTGGATCATCTGGAACGTGGGCAATGGAGACATCTTGAGAGGGAGGAACTGGAGTTGCTTCTTGCTAAATTGCAATAATGAGTACAACAAAAGTTTATTTGAAGGACAGTATGTTCATACGGCCAACGCAACTTTAGTGATACTTTTTACGAAATTTTAGCGAGCCGCCTACCTTACCCACCAGCCATAGCACAATAGGAAACACGATACCGAAAATCATGGCGTAAAAAGGCCATACTGAAAAAAACTTGATTAAAAATTGCATATTTGGCCAAATAGAATGAACCATTGCCAATGCGATTAGGATCAGAGGAACTAAGAGAGAGTTAGCGCTTCGAAGACGAAAAGCATCTGCAAGCCCTTGCGCTGAAACATATAAAAGCAGTGCGAGTCGGAAAAAAATGGTGACAAACCAAAACACTGCAACGAAAATTTCAAACCGTTGAAGAAACTCTCCGTTACTGATTGTTCGGTTAATAAAAAAAGTAGGAAATGTCAAATTAGATACAACACCTTCACTCATCACGGCAATTATTTGTAAAACCATGAAAAAATACATGCCGCCGCTAATCAAAGCACAAGTTATCACTGTCTTTCTCCACTTTTTTGGATCGGGGATGTACTGTGCAAAAAAAAGATACAGAATTGCCTCAAGGTAGGGAAAGGCAAACAAATTGAACGATGCGAGAACGATAGGGTTCAAACCATACTCAAAAATAGGGAGCACATTATCTATGGTGGTATCAGAAAGAAGGGTAATCCTGACCAACAGATACAGAACCAGAAGGAAAAAAAATAGGATTTCCGCACAACGGCCAATTACAGCAGGGCCAGATCGAACGGCAAAATAAATGACTATAAGCATAATGAAATATATCGAGTCGGAGGGAGTTTCCGGCATAATAGCTGTCGTGATAAAGTCGCCCAGATTTCGAAGTGTCATAATGAACACAAGAAAGGGAAACAAAAAAATGAAAACGATGCTAATCGTCCCGCCCAAGGGACCGAAGAGGCAACGGAGATGCTCTACAAAAGATTTCCCCTGCATTTGCCTAGCGATGGAGGCATATAAAGGTATCAATAACAGATGGAAACCTAAGGAGACTGGGATGGAGAGCCAGGCATCTTGTTTAGCGACAGCGGTAATTACCGCTGGGAGCACCAGATATGCGCTTCCTATTTGATACAATGCAAACCACAAAATAGCTTGTCGAACTGTCAAATTGGAATTCATCCCCATGCCTCCTTAAGATAATATTTCAGTAAGTAACCGGCTTATCGGTTGAAATAGGATTTGGATGCCCGCCAGTGGAGTCGGCAGTTTAATGTTGGCGATCCGTAGGATAATCAATATAACGCCTATAATCAACAATATCGAGCTGAATACAATTTCACGCACATATTGTTTCGCCTTAAATTTTTTAAACTCATACAACGATGTTAAAATGGAAGTTACGAGAATCACATAAAGCATATGCATTCACTCCTGATTGTGTATTCCCATATCAATTGGACTGGTAATGTCTCCGAACCGGACTAAACGATAGTTGAGCTGAATATCCACTTTAAGCGTTTGAAATTTTTGTGGCCAATCCTCTTTCCATCTATGCCATTCACGTGGGAACTTGCGGTGAAAAGCTTCTCCAAACCCGAATATATCGGAACCGATTTGTTGTGCGTGCGAAATGCCTTTCTTCAAAGACTGTTGCAGATGCTCTTTAGCTGATTCTTGAAGATCTCTAAATGTCTCTTCATTCTTAGGGTTGGCATTGCACGAGATCGTTCCGATATTGGATTCTGTATCCACAATAAGAGAAATGTGCGGCTCATGGTCTATTATTTCTGGACGCATCTTTACTTTGGAACGGATTACTTCAACAACAAATTTCCCTTTGGAATTCGGACAATCGATGGAAGCTACGGTGCTGGAAACACGGTTGGATATATAGGTAAAGGCTTTACTTTGTGAATCATCCATCCAATCGATAAGTCGGTCGCCCTTGAAAACACCAATTCCAGTGAAAAAATATTTAACATGTTGGGGCGACTTTGTCACATTATCAATAGTTAGACCTTTTTCTACGTTTGTCAGTCGAATACCGGTGAGAACCGGTTCAATGCCATCCTCTGTAAATTTCTCTAAAATATCTTTCACATTGACCGCGGAAGTTGGAGCCCATGCTTTTTCAGAAAGCCTTAATGCCTTATACATATCCATTGCAGGCAAGATCTCGGTTGGAGCTACAAAAGTAACGGCCTCCTTTGCCGAGTTTCCTCTGACAACGGCCAAATAGAAATCAGGCCGAACTTCATGATCACGGAACAGAAAGTCCAGCGGCTCCTTGATTCCTTTTTTTGCCGTTTTCTCATCAAAAATGACAAACTTTAAGTGAGACATATACATTTTTCGGGACGATTCCGTTGTTAATTTTCGAATAGCTTCAAATATGGTATCGGCGCGCTTGGAAAAAACGATCGTTGGCGTCCGTTCCATGGGGGAATTCTGCGACATTTTCGATGGGTCAACCACTTGTAAACTGACTTCATATTGGTCATCAACGGCATCAATGCCCAGAGCCATCACGACGGAAATTGCGCTCAATTCCTTACTGTTCCAGCAACCCGTAAGAAACACCATTAGCCAGATGCACATAAACAGTAATAAAATGGTGGATCGATACGAGTTCATGATGGTTTACTCCTTTAGTTTTTACGATGTTTTTTAGTTCTATATGGAAAACGCAATATGGCGTCCCTCTGCTCCGACGATTTGTAATTGGCAAAGGGGCTCAAATACGGTACACCGAATGAATGAAGCCCATTCAGATGTACAAAGAGCATGAGAATACCAACAGTCAATCCGTACACACCAAACATAGCGGCTATGCCTATGAAAGCGAAACGTAATATCCGGATTGGAATAGCAAAAGTGTACGAGGGAATGACAAAGCTCGAAATGGCAGTTATTGCAACAACAATGACCATAACAGCCGAAACGATGTTTGCTTCTACAGCTGCTTGGCCGATCACTATTGACCCGACAATAGAAACGGCTTGACCGACCGTCCGTGGCATACGAAGACCTGCCTCCCTCAGAATTTCAAAAACCACTTCCATGATCATCGCCTCAATAAATGCTGGAAACGGTACTCCTTCACGTTGCGCGGATAAGCTTAATAACAAAACGGTTGGAATCATATCCTGATGGAATGTCGTTAATGCGACATAAATGGCCGGAGCCAACATACAGATTGCCAGGCAAATGTACCTTAATATTCGAATGATACTACTGTAAACAAAGGATTGATAATAGTCTTCTGCGGATTGAAGGAAATCTGCAAACACCGCAGGTGCAAGGATGGCGAAGGGAGATCCATCCACAAATATCGCTATTTTCCCCTCCATAATTCCTGCTGCAATAGAGTCTGGGCGATCAGAATTATAAAAGAGCGGAAATATCGTGAATTGTTTATCTTCATGGAGACATTCTTCCAAATATTCGCTTTCAAGTACGCCCTCCACATGCATGTTCTTTAACTTGGATATCATGTCCTGCACCTTTTTTGGGTCAGCGATCCCATGTAAATACATGACCGATATATCGGTCTTAGTTTTTTTGCCAACTTTTAGGGTAGTTAGACGTACTCTTGTATCCTTCACCCTTCGACGAACCATAGTCGTATTCGTACGTAAAGTTTCTGTAAACGCTTCTTGCGGACCTCTGACCACTGGCTGTGTCTTTGAGTCCGAAATGCTGCGTTCTTCCCATCCAGGCAAAGAAATGACCAATCCTTCATCCATATCGTTCAGGAGTAGGAGAAGACCACCGGAGAGGATCTGTTCCAAGGCATCTTCAAAGTTTTGAGTAAAGTTTGCTTCACCAATGTCCAAAATTGCGTTTTTCAATAACGGTAAAGTGATCTCGTCAGAGGAGACACGATCATGCAACGGACGGATCACGTTATCCTGTACCTTTTGCATGTCAGTCATGCCGTCCAAATAAAAAAGAGCAGCGTGTTTATGGCCAGTCGTGATCTCACGAACAACAAAATCCGAACTGTTTCCCATGAAGTCACAAATGAGCTCGATATTCTGGCATAATTGTCTTGAAAATTTGGTATGTAACTTCATTTTCACCCTCCTCAGATACGTAGTATTAACAATAATCCAAAATAATACCACAATAATACCACAATAATCCATAATTGCGTTGTTGTCGGTAAGGTCAATGACATCTTCAACGGTGGAGGATAAAGGCTATTCTCTTTCTTTGAAGGCTTGGTATGATGAGGAAAGGCAAAAATGGTGGGAGAACGTGACTACGAAGGATACAATACCTGCAATAACATACTATATGCTATTTATCTTAAGATGTAATATTTCATGAGAATACGCTAAAAGGAGTTTTCCTTATGAATATTACATCAGTTTTAATTTATTGTTTTATTGCTACCTTCACACCAGGCCCTACCAATATCGTCATATTATCCACAGTGCATCATTTTGGAGCAAAAAAGGCAATGAAATATACGTTTGGAGCATTTGAGTATATGTCACATCTAAAGTGAGGAGGAGGGAGTATGTTTAAATAGGCTACAGATGACTATCCTTTTTTGGAATAGTTTACTTGTGTAGTATAATACTTTTGAAGGATATTCTTTTCTATCAATTCATTTAAACATCCAAATAGAGAGGTATTTGATCATGCTATTTATTACAAAAAAAACGATCAATAAGCTAGCAGAACCTTATAGAGAATCTGACATGCTTGTCTGCTATTCAACTCCACAGAGCTTTTCGGCTTATACAAGTCGAGCCATATTACTCTTAAATAATGATAGGATTATTATCCTTTTCCTCAATCTATTTTCCACAAAAGTAGTACAAAAAGTTGAATATGAAGTTGCTGATTTACAAGAACAAAAATATCATTCTGGACACCTGTCTTCTGCAATATGGTCATTTAAAATCAAAGGCCAGCATTGTAGGTTTAGGATAATCAAAAAAATTCTTACTCTTGGCTCTATGCAAAGAGATTTTCTGAATTTCTTGCAACAAAATAATTTAAACTAGCGACCGAGTAGATCGGTAATTTCTGTCTGCCTAAGGCGGGGCACCGTAAGTACTTTATGGGGATAAATGATGAAGGTAATATTCGGTGTTTTTTTGTTATATATCATTGAGGGGAGGAATTCTACTGAACGAACAACTCATAAAAAGCGATGGAATAGAAATCTGTAGTGAGAGTTTCGGCGAGCAAGTTAACCCGGCAATATTACTGATTATGGGGGCTCAATCCTCATTGGTCTGGTGGGAGCAAGAATTTTGTCAGCGTTTAGCTGAGAAAGGTCGCTTTGTCATTCGCTATGATAACCGAGATGTTGGACGTTCTACAACCTATGAACCTGGTCAACCGGACTATACCTTCGAAGACATGGCAGATGATGCGATTCGAGTATTAGATGCTTATAAGATTGAGCAAGCGCATATCGTAGGGATGTCTATGGGCGGTATGCTGACTCAGTTGATAGCTCTACGACATCCAGACAGAGTATTAACCGTGACTCTTTTAGCAACGTCAAATTTTGCTTCCGATCTTCCACCGATGGAGAAAAAGGTTATGGACTATTTCTCGAATATGGGAGCAATAGATTGGTCGAACGAACAATCGGTGGTCGATTTTGTGGTGGGTAGATCAAGAATTTTAGTCGGTTCAAAGCATCCTTTCAATGAGAAAAAGGTTTATCAATTAGCAAAAGAAGAATGGAAAAGAAGCAACAATATGGCCAGTATGAATAATCACGCTATGCTGTCAGGCGGGGAATCCTATTTGGCTAGAACAGGGGAAATAAACGTTCCTACACTGGTTATACACGGTACTGAAGATTCGATTATCCCTTATGAACACGGAATAAATCTTGCTAACGCAATTCCGCGTGCGGTTTTACTGACATTGGAAGGTGCCGGGCATGAGCTTCACTATGACGACTGGGATTTAATAATCGATTCTATCTCAAAACACACTTCGATACTCAATTAGGTCAGCTGATGTGTAGGATAGCTGAATAAAGCCGTTTACGAGAGAAGCAATCTTCCTGAATAAAAAGGCAATCTCCTTTTTTAAGGGGATTGCCTTTTGCTATTTGTATGCCCTTATTTTCATGAAGACTGGGCAAGTCTCAAGTCTCAAGTCTCAAGTCTCAGGCACAAGTATCCCAAAGCTCCATCAATTTAGTAATGGCTGCATCAATGTTGTCTAGGGACACACCATCTCTGGCTTCCGTAGATATACCTTCCAGAAAGGTAACGAATAGTGTGGTTAAGATGCTAACATTTGTGGATTCTTGAAGTTCTCCATTCTTGGTAGCTCGCTCAATACGAGCATAGAACTTGTTCCTAGTCACTGCTCTTTGCCTGATCAATAGTTCTCGAATATGAGTGTTTTCTGGGGAACATGTATTTGCAGAGAATATGACTAAACAACCCAAGGGATGGGTCTGCTCAGTCTGCATGATTGCTGAACTTCTTAAGGCTAATTCAATAGCTGTGCGCGATGAAAGTGAATAGTTTGTAAGGCTTGTCGATACTTGTCCGTATGTAGCCAAATACCGGTCCAGCGCTTCTTTGAATAATGCGTCTTTTGATTCAAAAGCTGCATAAAAGCTGGCTGAGGAGATGCCGCCCATCGCCTTTTTGAGTTGAGCCAAAGAGGTTGATTCAAATCCATGCTCCCAAAACAACATCATAGCTTGGGAGATCGCTTCGTCGCGACAGAATTTACGTGGTCTTCCGGTTCTAACCATGGAGTCGCCTCCTTATATCTTGTACTTATATACTAATCGATCCAAAAGTAATTGACAAGACAGAGAGGTATCTTTAAAATGTGGATTGATCGATCCATAAGTAAAATAAAAGGAGAGCAAATCATTGGCATATATGCTTGATTTTTCGCTTGAACTTGTTTTGAAATCGATTTTAAGGAGCTGCGCTAATGTCCAGCAATAACTCTTCTACTACTGTAAAGATTGCTTCTTCCGCCTCCTCTGAGCGCTTTCCCTGGCTTGGTCTGCTTGCTTTGGCTATGACAGGATTCATCTGTATTATGACGGAAACGATTCCGGCTGGTTTGCTTCCGCAAATAAGCAAGGGACTTTATATTTCAGAGGCAATGGCGGGTCAACTGGTCACTGTCTATGCCATCGGTTCCCTAGTGGCTGCCATCCCTGTAGCTATAGTTACCCGCCAATGGCGGAGGCGTCCGCTGTTACTTCTGGCTATTTGCGGGTTCCTGGTTTTTAACAGTGTCACCGCGATTTCTTCCAGCTACATACTGACGCTGGCTGCCCGTCTACTGGCAGGAGTTTCGGCTGGAGTTCTATGGGGGATGATCGGCGGTTACGCTCTCCGCATGGTATCTGCTACATTGAAGGGGAGGGGGATGGCCGTTGCCATGGTTGGAACGCCGATCGCCTTGGCTATTGGTGTCCCAGCGGGGACGTTTCTGGGGAACCTTATGGGTTGGCGTTCTGTTTTTGGAATTATGTCACTACTGACAGTTATACTGATCGCGTGGGTGCTTTGGAAGGTGCCGGACTATCCGGGACAGTCCTCCGATAAGCAAGCTTCGATCTATGCAGTCTTCCTTACACCGGGGATTCGGCCCATACTATTGGTTGTACTGACCTGGATGACAGCCCATAATATTCTTTACACTTATATTGCTCCATTTCTTGCGGCCAATGGGATGGGGGAGAGAGTGGGGCTGGCGCTGGCTTTCTTTGGCATTGCTGCTCTCATAGGTATATGGATAACTGGCGTATTCATCGACCGTTGGCTGCGTAAGCTTGTTTTGATTAGTCTTATTTCCTTCGTCTTAATTTCTATTGCCATGAGCTTTAGCAACTCCAATGCCCTTATGATCTATATCATTGTTACGGTATGGGGTTTAACTTTCGGTGGCGCAGCAACGCTGTTGCAAACGGCGCTTGCTCAGGCTGCAGGGGAGGGCAAAGTGGATATGGTTATGCCGATTAACACGACCGTATGGAATCTGGCTATCGCCGGCGGCGGGATGGCTGGGGGTATTTTACTCGAAACTTTTGGTGCGGGATCATTTTCATGGGCATTATTCATACTCTTATTCCTTGCGCTTCTCGTGGCTTGGGGTGGCAAAAAGTATTCGTTCCCTCCACACTAACCTAGTAATTAGTGAAGGTTTTTTTAAAAATTTTCTTGTTATGACTTCTAACTTTAATGCACAGAAGATGCTGTCCCAAGGGCAGTTGCTATAAAATAAAGCGCATTGTCCAAGCCGATGTTGTCGACAGGGCAATGCTCCTTGTGTTTGCATTCGAACATACGATAAAAATGAAGTGCATTCCGCACCAGACTGGTAGCCTGTAAGTTCGACTTCGCCATCCTTCAGAACTAGGAGCAAATGATGCTCTGTGTCTGCGAACGGCTTGTCGCCTAAGGAAAGTTGGGTAGGTACATAGATATATTATGATGGTCCCTCCGCGCTCCTTCGTAAAGCCAATAAAATGACCCATACTCTTGGTGTAAAACTGATTACGGTGGATGGGAAATCTACAATAAAAGAGAATTTTACGTTGGTTGAAAAACATTTATTGAAATAATGCACAATTAGATTAAGACTAATATTTATTTCTTAGAAATGTTATCCCGCCGGGTAGGGCTTTATTTGGTTTGTTCTATTTAGTAAATAGTCTGTGCTTGTATGGTGGAAATTAGCTAGTCTAATTAAAATCTCCGTTGGAATGTCTATTTCCCCACGTTCATAATTGCTGTATATCCGCTGGCTACAATTCAGATAATCGGCCATTTGAGTTTGAGTCAAATCCTTATCTTCACGTAAATCTCGAATCCGTTGATACATCATATTCACCTCGAACTAAGAATATCTTAGCGAAATAATCGCTATTGATTTTTAGCGAATAATTCGCTAAAATTAGTCAGAGGGTTAATAATACATATCATGAAGGAGTAGAACATGAGTATCTTGGAGAACTTTTATTACGGAAAATGTAACCCAAGTGAACGAATCAAATCGAAAGACACTGAGTTTGAACTGGTCTCTCAGAGAATAGCCGATGCTGAGGAAGCCCTCAAAACAAAATTGCCAGAACAAGATTACAAATTAATTGAAGAGCTTTCGGATTTACAAGATGTTTTAATTTCCTTATTGTCCGCTTCGGCTTATATTGAGGGTTATAAAATGGGGGCACTAATAATGATTGAAGTATTTGACGGGAAAGAAGAGTTGAAATAGGTAGTTCAGAAGATTGTAGGGGGCGATTATAAAAAAATTTGAAAGGTAGCTCCTTTATGAGGAGTTACCTTTTTTATTTCTAAAAGTAGCTAGCCTGCGGGATAAGGTTTTTTTTGTTTCGTTCTGTTTAACAAGTAGTCTGTGCTTGTGTTATGGAAATCAGCTAGTTTGATTAGAATCCTTGTAGGAATATCAACATCGCCGCGTTCGTAATTGCTATAAATTCGTTGACTGCAATTCAAATATTCAGCCATTTGGGATTGAGTCAAATCTCTATCTTCACGCAAATCTCGGATCCTTTGGTACATCTTCTCACCTCCAAACCTAGAATATCCCAGCGAAATAATCGCTATTTATTTTTAGCGAATATTTCGCTATTTAGTCAGAGGATTTCATTTAGGTTTAGAGCATGAAGGGAACAAACGTATGTGCATCCATTTATTGTTTGAAGTATATGATTTTGAGACTCAATATTTTTACCAAATATGCGCACCCACCGTTTCTTACTGCGCTTGCTTCTGTAGACATGATTTATGTTCCCTAATTTGGTTTGTTGAAAAATCAAAAGGCCGGCACATTGGCCGACCTGGTTCACCGAGGCTCGAAAGCGGCGGGGTGTTCCTTATTTAATTTTCCATGATATAAATATATCATGCTAAAAGTCTAACGAACGGCCATCATTCGGTCAAAAGTTATTTAATAAACAGTCTCTTTTCACAGGTTATAATAACCATTTATTGTCCAAATACTATGAATAGATATTATTACAGGAAAAAACAACTACTATATTCCTCTATTTTACAAATATATATAATTCATGTTAGTATATTGAAGAAAAATATCAAATATATGAAGAGAGTTGCCAACACCGTAGAATCTTCTATAACTTCAGAGACTAAGATAGACTTGGAAAATGGAATTGTTGATGAAAGAGTAGAGCAAGAATTAAGACAAGTTGATTATGATGACCTTTTCAAAACTGTAGGCATTAATCTTGGAATGGTCGATACTCAACGTCCATCTGGGGAAGTAAGTACACAAGGTTGGAGATCAAAGTTCGCAAAGGAAGTAGCGTTAGAATTAATTTCTAAACTAAAAAATATTGGATCACGTGCTTGGAATGAACAGATAAAAATTTATGTAGATAAGATACCACTTTTGACCGACGGTGCAAAAGAAACTTTGAAATATTATCTTGGTTATCAAGTAATAATGCAAGCTTTGGATATCATGGTAGATTTCACAGGCACAGCAGAGGACGGTCTTGCTTACGCCTTAAAATATGTTGGGTTGCCTGCGTGGTTGGCCGAACCCGCATCCAGAGCTATTGTCTTCTTCTTGCTGTAAAATCGGAAAAAAGGGGGACTAAACGTGTACATACTCGCATTGATTATACTTATTACTACAGGTTTGGTATCCATAGCTGATATTTTGTTTGATATAAAAGATTCCGGTGAAGGAATCAGGTTGATGGTTAAAACTTCACAGGCTCTATTCTTTTTATCATTGTTGTTTTTTACAGTAAAAAGCGGTACCAAGAAAAGAGACTGAACTCGTCACACACAGAAAAAGGGTGGAGTTGATAAACTATATCAACTCCACCCTTTTTAGTTATTCGTCGTACGTGTTGATATAATCGCTCCTTCTCCTGGCTTAGCAAACAACTTCACTTCCGCAAGGCAAAAGACGTGACCGGGCGGATCATTCATAACGACTAGGAATTCCAGATACACAATAACAATTATTTATTTAATGTATGCAATTTACAAATGGTATTATTGTCACCATGTTGACGATAATACAAAATGCTGTTATTGTAATTATAGTCAGTATGGTGACAATAAAAAGAAAAGGATATATTTATGGAATATTCTAAAGCGCTTAGAGAGTTATATATAATGCAACAAACTTACGCTACTTTTTTTTCCGTTACTAATAAGTTGCAAATACAAGGCGACAACTATTTTGAGAAATTAACATCACGACAGTACATGATCATGCTGGCAATAGCTCATTTGCCAGAGGATGAAACAACACTTGTTAATATTGCAAGAAAGTTAGAAACAAGCAAACAAAGCGCACAAAAGCTTATAGTCAATTTAGAGAATAAAGGATACCTAATTACGACGCCAAGCAAACGGGACAAACGTGCAATTAACGTGGAAATCACGGAATTAGGGAAAAGAGTCATGCTGGAATGTGGTGAGAAAGCAATATGCCTAATGGCAGATATTTTTAATGGATTCACAACTGAAGAATTAGAAGTGTTATGGAGTTTATTGAAAAGAATATATGGTGCTCACAACGAAGAGTACGTTGGTTTTGAGGAAGATGTAAATTATAAATTTGAAGACTTGGAAGGGTTTCAAGAAGCACAAATTCGAGCTTTAGATAGCTTTATTTTACGGAGAAAGCATTTTTAAATAATGGGAAACATTTTTCCATCAAAATTCATTGCTACTTTTGGAGGTCGCGAGATGAAATTACAAGTACAACCGAGAATTGCAATAATTGATGAAAAAATCGATTTTTGTGTCACCGGGTTACCACCAGAGGACAAAATAAAAATAACTGCATCCATGCATTTTCCTTGGGCAGTTAGTGAAAAGTATCAATCATTTGCTTGGTTTACTGCGGATTCAAACGGTAGTGTTGATTTATCGAAACAGAAACCTGATTCTGGAACTTATGATTATATAGATAGTATGGGCCTTATTGCTTCTTTACAGAAGATTAATAGTGAGGGAGGAAATATCGCTCATAATATTTCAATAGATGGTAGTCTATTTATTGACATAGTATGTGAAAATGGACAAGATCGGGAATGCATAAGTCTAGAGCGTATGTTTAAGTTACCGGAAGTGAAAAGACATCAGATTACTGATGCATTCGTGGGAGAGTTGTTTTACACTGAAAACTCAAATTATAAAACGATTGTAGTATTGGGTGGGTCTGATGGTGAACTAAGTGGTCTTTCGATTTTGTCAGGACCATTGGCATCTAGAGGTTTTAATGTTTTAACCGTTGGATATTTCAATGAAAAGGGATTGCCTAAAAAGCTTGAGGAAATTCCCCTTGAATATTTTGAAAAAGTGTTCTCTTGGCTTAAAAAGAATTCATTAACACGTACTAATGAAATATATGTACATGGTACATCTAAAGGTGGAGAATTGGCGTTACTTTTGGCGTCACGATATAAATTCATTTCTAAAGTTGTGGCTTCTGCACCTCATGCATATTGTTTTCAAGCGTTGGATGGTTTGATGAGTGGTAAAAATGTTTCATCATGGTCGTATGAAGGGAGATCATTACCATTTATACCAATTGATAATGAAATTTTTTACGACCATCAGCGTCATTGCTTAGAAAAAAATATACCTTTTGGTTTTACTACTACATATAAAAAAAGTGTGGAAAGGGCAAGAAATAAAGAGGAGGCTCGAATAAAAATAGAGAATGCAAATGCGAATTTATTGCTAATTGCAGGTCATCAAGATAATATTTGGAATACTCACGAGGCATGTGTAGAAATAATGAGTATTTTGAAAAAAAACAATTATAAATACAAATACAATCTTTTAGACTATAAGGATTTAGGTCACTCATTACCAATACCATTTATTATACCTTTAAGCGAAACATTGAACTTAAAAATGGGTGGAGGCGTTTTTACTTGTGGTGGTACTTTAAAAGGAAATTCTTTTGGTCAATCAGATTCTTGGCAGAAAACAATAGAATTTTTTATGAATTAGGGCGTGTCTTCAAACTCAGGCAAGCCAAACAATAATGGTTGCCAAGGCAAAAAAAGACTTGAATGTACACGCCATTTTACATAGTGAGTCGCCAGACGACGATAAATTCTTTACTTTATTAAAGAGCATTCCACCAAATAACGTTTTTTTGTAAACGATCTTATCATATTTTAGGATGACTCGGCGATTTTTTTCGGGAATCACTGGAATAGCCTGTTGTTCCTTCAAAAACATGCGAATGGCATGGATATCTTACGCGCGGTCGTCAATCGTATTAGGCTCCATGTTTTTTTCGACAAACACTAATGATGGAAGGAGATAAAGGAGTGAAAGGTGTTTTATCCCAGTCCGAATATTGATTTTCGAAAAAAAAGCCGCGGCTCGTTAATAAACGCTGAAGCGTGTCATTATCAGTAAAGCGACATGCAATTCGAGAAGTTGTTTTCTCCGATCCCCAATCACGGAACGTGACCCAGTGCATGATCTGGTTACTTGAATCATACGACTGTGTCCCAGATACCTTGACTTTAATTCCATCTTTATCGATAAAATTTCCCCAGATGCTTTCCTCTTGGTTAGATAAATCGGTTCCCAAGGGGTTTCGTGTTTCAAAAATAAACAACCCATTTGACTCTAGGTGCTTATAGACGGTTTCGAGTAAGGCTCGTTGATCCGCATCGCTCAAAAATGCCTGGAATGCATTTCCTGTCAAATAAATCATGGAAAAACGCTTTTCGGATTCGAATGTACGAGCATCAGCTTCAATAAAATCCACAGGCAAACCTTGAGCTTTAACTCGCGCATATTCAAGCATCGATGAAGAAATATCAACACCTGTTATATGTATCCCCGATTTTGATAAATGAATGGTTGTCAATCCTGTACCACATGCAAGTTCCAAAACTTCGCCTGGGTTCAATCTAGCAATATCAAGATAGAAATTATATTTATTAATCTCGTCGCCAAATTCAAGATCATAATTAATCGGGTCTCGATACTCTTCAAGATTATCGTGATCTATCAATATAAATCATCCCTTCACTACAATACGATTTCTTTAAATCGTCCTTCATCATACCATACATTTCTGGGTATTGATATAAATGGAAACCGTGTTGAAGTTTTATGAAAACGGACTGACGCACCAGCACTTTTAAAATAAAAAAGCCGCTAATTTAGCGGATCGGATGAGACAATCGTTTCGTCTTTTCATTTGAAAATAAATTTTACCATCACCTTGACTGAAATCATAGTTTTATAGTTTGAAGACATACTCTAGTATAAGAGCCGCAAGGTTCGATACCGATTTAACATCAATAGAAAGGATGACCTACTGAGGGATGCCATAACCTAATTAAAAAGCGCTGATTTGCGTATACGTGATGTTAAGGGAGAACTTTATATTGAAGAACGATAAAGGGGCAGCGTTTAAAATGGAAAAAATAATGGATGTTAGTATAACTTTTGAGTCAAAAGATGAAGGTACAATTTTAGTAGGAACAAACAAAGGATTAGACCATTTAACCTACCCAGAAATAAAAAAAATCATAGGTGATAAAATTCTTATTAAAAATGCAGATCAAATTGAGACGGTATTAAGCGTTAGCTCTGTTCAAATTTCAACCTCAATGGCTGAAAGGAAAAATATTGGAATATGCATTGGCAAGTTAGCATCTCATGATCTTGTTCAAGTTGGGGCAAGTATTTACAGTATAGAAGAATAATTAATATATTGTAGACAAAATGAGATTTGTTGCTGTCAAATAAAATGCTTAAAAAGGTGGTTCCCCCAAAAGGGGAAACCATCTGAATTTTTTTATGCGAGAAATTATAGTATTCATTCCTCTTTGTTATAGAAATTTCTTCATTTCATTAAATGCTAACTCCCTGTGACCTGCTTGGCAGTGTTGCTCACCCCCGTTTCTTTAGTAAATACTTTGGTTGTAATGGAAGCAGCATTGATTAATTCTTGTTGAATTTGTGCGAGTCGGCTAATGGGTACGTATTGATCATCTTCTCCAGCTAGTAAAAGAACATCTTGATTAATGAATGCTCCAATGCCGTGCATCGTGTGCTTTTCGAAATTTTTAATGAGATCAAAAGGCGTTGCTTCACCGGTATTTTCCATCCCTTTGGTAATCTTCCAATGCAAATCAATATTGTGAGTCATCATCTGTTCGAATAATAGATTCACTTGATCTACTTCATTACGATCGACTAGTTGCACTATGTTCAGGTAAGTTTCTTCTGGCATTCCCATTTTTAAGGCATCTAAACCACAATGGAAAATGTTAAAAGCAACTACTTCATCGATTCTCTTTTCGAAGGCTGCTGCAAGCATAGCTAAATAACTGTACTTGCCAATAATCGCTTCAATAATTTGTAAGTTTTAAGAGCTGACAGTATCCCTATGCAACGCTTAGCCATGTTTTAATTTGGTCTAATGTTGCCCCGCTTTTGGCTTGGTTGTAAATATAATCAATCATGTCATGCTTTTTCTGGATACGGTAGTGATGTAACCCATCGTTTAAACTTCCTTGGCTGTCATACTGGCAATACAACGCAGAAAACATGAGCAGGGTCAAGTAACGGTCAATCGCCTGAGTAGATCGAACCTGCTAACGATCCATGGCCAGTTGTACTTTCGCAGTTCGAAAATACGCTTCAATGTCCCAACGTTTGCTGTAATAGCATAGAATCTCTTCATTGCTCAGTGAAATATCCGTGCTCAGAAAGGCCTTCATCTGCTTAGGTTCAAAGCCATCTCCATCTTTCCAACATAGGAGCAGGGCGGCATTTTCCAAGAGATTGAGCTTCCCTTCATAGCGATATACTCGGTAAGCGGAGGAGCCGATCGTCACCAGAACGGTATCCGATTTCGAGATATAGGAAGCAAAGTTTTTGAGCGATTGCCAGATGCCTTGAGGGTAGAAGATACGGTTCGTTTTCAAACCACTAATCACATGAAAGCCACGTTCCGCGCTCGTTTGAAGTACTGAAGCAGACGGATACCAGGAGTCCATTAGAACGTAAGTTCGGCACGTCGACATCGGAACAGACCGAATCATTTCACAAGCCAAATCGATTTTGCTTTTGCTTCCGGATCGTAACGTTCTGAGGCAAAGGGGAAAACCCGGTCACCCGAACGAAGCAAGGCTTGGACAACAACATGCCCGTAGACGGACTGACCTTTGAGATGAGAATGTTGAAACGAAGCCCCTTGAATCCTATGCGTAGCCTGTGACGAAGGCTTGGTTTTTCACATACGGTATCGTCAAGGATGACAAAAAAGGGGCCATGACCCGTTGAGCGATTTCCCTCATCTGCTGGAAAGCGACATGTTGAATAATACGTTTCAGGTAAGACGCGTTCCAGTTTCCGTGAGTTAAGAAATGAATCAAGGTTCTGCGGTCTCGATCCTGTAAACTTTCTCGGTGAATATCCGTTAAGGTACCTGAAAATCCGGTCGAAAGCATACCGTCTACGAAGTGCTTGATGTGATGAAGCACCAGTTTTGAGAAATACAGCGGAAGTTTCCATTGTTCCGACCGATTGTTCCAATGATTTTGTTGTGATAAAGTATACGTATGAGACATATCTTGTTCTCCTCTGCGTGGAGTGGTTGGTGGTACTTCTATTTTACGCAGAGAGTCAAGGGTGTCTCTTTTTACATTTCATAGAACTGATTTTGGGCAAGTAAAGTTAATCAAGCTAAGGGGTGGGGGGTTCATGAAACAGGTAAGTAGGTTATAGTGATAGATGGAAAAATAGAGTGGAGGAGTTAAGTATGGTCAAACAACGCAAGATTTTACTAACCGCAACTATAGTCTATACCATTATTGTACTTTATTTTATGTTCTTCGCTTTCGGCAGAGGAGAGGCTTCGGAACAAATTTCCAGCTACACCTTTATTTTTATGCCCGAGAACTTCATTAGTTTGCCGTCTCCAGCTGATCTCCTGCATCCCAGCCTAATGAGTATGGTGGCTTTCGGGAACACTATTGCGTTTATTCCTTTCGGTATATTGATTCCATGGCTGTACCGGGTCAGCTTCGTCCGGTTCATCACCTTATTCTTCATCGCGATTCTTGTGCTGGAAACGATCCAGGCCCTTACATTCCTGGGCAGCTTCGATATCAACGACGCTCTTCAGAATTCGATTGGAGCAGCCCTCGGTTTTGGGGCGTACAAGCTTGGTTTCCGTTACCGGAGTCTCGGGCGCAATCTGGTGGCAACGGCTATATCGGGTATGGTTCTTTTTATAGCTTTATGGGGATTAGGGGTGGCGGTAGACAAAATAACAACTAAAGTAGAAGGTCCGTTTGTGGCGATCACTGAATGGACGGACAACTCGGGCAATTCATCCACCGGAGACAAACCGGACCGTATTCAAATCAACGGACAGAAGATACCGCTCCGCTATAACCTATATAGCGCTGAAGGCGGAGATTCCAGAACGTTCACGTACAAGTCTGAGGGACAGACGATTTTCTCCTTCGATTACGGATGCCCCGAACCAACGGATTATTCCGGTAGTATCAGTGTTACTCGGGATGGCAAGGAGATCATGAGCAATTCTGGAGAACTTCAGCGTACTAATCCTGATCTGTTCCCTTCGCTATTCAAGATTCCGCTTGAGCCGGGGGATGAGCTGAAGATCACGATTAAGGGCGACATGAAAGCATGGGATGTCGGGTATACGCGGATGCAGTATTTCTGGAACTGAGTGCTTAAAGGGATTTCGCCGCCATTTTATCATGAATAACACCTAGCGCTTGGGTTTTCAAGCGTTTTTTTTGTACTTTTGAGAAACTTGGTTATAACCTAGGCTGGTTGGTTGTCCAATCGGGTATTTTAAAGGAGCTGAAGGACTGGAGAACGATCGAATCCTCATGAATTTCATCATTTTAAGCATCTCTTCCATGTAAGAATCATACCCACCAAAGACAATAATCCTTTGGTAAGTCCTAATATCTGATCATTCACATGTACATTACTTAATCCCCCGTGATAACAAACTACGGATGCAATGTTGAGATCTAATGAGAGACGAGCTGCACCCATATCCGGTGTGGTCGGGACATGAATCCCCCACCAGAATCCCGTTTACACTGTACATCGAATCCCCGGCAATAAGAGTCTTACTTTGCCTTAAATAAAGACTGTTATGACCAGGAGTATGACCAGGCGTATGGATGACTGGAATTCTGCCGCAAAACGGCAGTTCCTGACCATCTATTAAGGTATCGTCCACTTTGCCCTTCGGGGGGATCCCAAGGTGACTATCTTTTAAAAGTGGGATCTCCCCTTGAATATACGGCTTATCCAGTTCGTGTGCATAGACTTTGATATGATTGCCACACTCCTGCAAAATCTCAGGAAGACAACCTATATGATCGACATCCTGATGCGTCAAAATCACAGCTTTTAGTTGGCCGAACGACACGTCTTAGCTGAAGCATTTTCTACTCCCTGTGAAATTTCCATAATATCGGACTTCACGAACACGAATTTTTGTCACATTGCCGTGAACTGCATCACGTACATATTCCGTATATTGTGTTTGAGTCACAGAAATTGGTTTCGAGACACCAACAAGTAAATGCAACGTTGCATCATAGGTGTACGTTGTTGGTACACCCAACACGTCAACAGCGCTTGTGATACTACCATAGTCGTTATAAGTCTGTGATGTATTAACCACATACTTATTGGTATTTCCTGATTCATCCTTGGTTTTACGAGTCTTCCAATACCGCAAGATCGAATTACAAAATTGTTAGGTTGATGTAAGGCAAATCGATAGCTTAGGCCAGCCTGGCAGGATAAGATTAGAACAAACGAAAATAGAAATTTTTTGAAAGGAGAATCGAGATGAGGCTGTTTGAACTGTTGCTTTTATTGTCAAACATCGGCTTATTTGCATTAACCGTACTATTAAAAAAAGGACGGCGTAGAATTCCAGTATTCGTTGCAAGCGGGATTGCCACACTTTTACTGGTCATTCATTGGACGGTGAAAGGATACAGAGTTCAGCTATTTTTCCCATATTGCATAACGATCATTTTTTTAGCCATTTCAGGTTATAGCTCTTTTAAAAAAACCGGCCCCAAAAAAATCCCACGATTCATGTTGGGTTCAGCTTATACCGCTATAGCAATAATGCTGGTCGCAACAGCGGGTCTCATGTATGCTTTTCCTGTATTTAAACTACCTGAACCGACAGGCGAATTTAAGGTAGGAACGCAAACTTTTCATTTCGTGGATACAAATAGGAAAGAGATTTTCGACGAAGCCAGAGAGGGTAAGAGAGAATTGATGGTTCAGGTCTGGTATCCGGCTCAAGCTAGCACCGGCAAGTACGCTCCCTTTATTCCCGATACCCAGATTTTACGTTATATGGCCGCGAACTATGGCCTTCCCGAGTTTACGTTTCAACACCTGAAGTACGTATCCAGTCATGCTTATTCGGGGGCCGAAGTCTCTTCGGCACAGACTTCGTACCCGCTGATCCTTGCGAATCCCGGCAACGGCTCTTCCAGGTTTCTTCACACGTCGCAAGCCGAAAATCTCGCGAGTCATGGATATATCGTGGCAGTGATCGACCATACCTACAATACATTTGCAACCGAGTTTCCGGACGGGCGAATCACGACCAGCACAACCAACGACTTATTCTCGCCCGACCATGATTACCAGACGAGTAGAGGAAATCGCGACAAGTTGGGAAAAGTTTTAACCGGCGATGTGGCGTTTGCGTTGGACCAATTCGAGCTCATCCAATCGGGGTTGATTCCAAGTCATCTAAAAGGGAGGATTGATCTCGGTCATGTCGGGACGTTCGGTCATTCCATCGGCGGAGCGACGGCCTATGACGCTTCTTATGATCCGCGAATCACGGCTGGAATAGACCTTGATGGAGGGCTTTATCGACTGCGTGACAGAGAGGGTCTACGAAAGCCGTTTTTGTTCATCAACTCGGAAAGCTATTTCGAAAAATTGAAAATGGTGATGGATAACCGGGTCTACACGGATGCAGAGCTTAACCGTATGGGATCAACAAGAGAGTGGGAGGATCAAGTAACGGAAGATAAAAAGTTGGAGCTTGAACGGATGCGCGAAACGGTCGACGAAGGAGGACAAGTCCTCTATATCGAAAATACGGAGCATTTGAATTTTACCGACGTACAGTTCATTTCTCCGATTTTCAAAATGCTGGGCATTACAGGAAAGATTGCGCCCGAAAGAGCGAACTCCGTTATCAATGCCTATATGCTGGATTTCTTCGATAGGTATCTGAAAAATCAAGGCGGAATCTTAATGAAAGGACCGGATAACCGCTTTCCGGAGGTGAAGTTCGTAACCTCGCTATTATAAATTACGGAACAGAGTACCGATTTTGATATGCTCCCCTTCAAGTAGACAGGTTTAATAAATAAACCGCTACTTCAAGGGGAGTTTTCCTTTGTCTAAGAAGAACGAATACAATGCGATTGAGAAACTAGCCATCATACAGGAGTTAAAAGCAGGGCAGAGCAGCCGTGTGGGAGTAGCAAAAAACATAACACAGCGTTACCACCTTAGTGAAGTGGCGACATCGCTATGAGTTGTACGGAATTGAGGGCTAAGGTTTCCTCCGGATAAGAAGATTTGTGGATGCTCACCACCACGTGTCTTCTGGTAATCGTAGATGACCGACGGGGCTACACCGCGTCCGGTGCGATACGTGCTACTACGTTTGTTTTAATGGCAGTTAAATTTCTTATTGATTTATAAAGACCGGCTTTATCTATATGAGAAAGTTATTTTTAAGAAAAAACCTTAAATATAGGTTGAATATGTATTTTGTTTCCATTATACTCCTGCTTGAGCGGTATACCTTTTCAATCGTCTATCTACGATTCTAATTTATGAGCTGTCCAAGAAGAAAAATATAAAGAGAGGTGATTCCCGTTTCAATCGTCAATACCGCTTGAAGGCTTATTTTCCTGAAGTGTCTAAGAACTTGGATTATTATTATTGAGGAGGGAACTAATGCTAAGAAAAGGATTATGTGCGGTTGCGCTGCTCAGTCTCCTAACCGTTCTGCTTCCAGCAATGCATACAAGCGCAGCACCGAACTCGAATCTTGTGTGGAGCGACGAATTTAATGGAACTTCGTTAAACCGGTCCAATTGGACCCCTGAAATCGGTACCGGAAGCGGCGGATGGGGAAACAATGAACTGCAGTACTATACCAACCGTACGCAGAATTTGCAGGTTACCGGAGGCAATCTGGTGATTACGGCACAAAAAGAAGCTTACGGCGGAATGAATTACACCTCTGCCCGGATCAAAACTCAAGACTTGAAAAAATTTACTTATGGGAAAGTAGAAGCGCGCATCAAGTTACCGTCCGGTCAAGGGATATGGCCAGCTTTCTGGATGTTAGGCAGCAACATCAGCTCGGTAGGTTGGCCGAAATGCGGAGAAATCGACATTATGGAACGTGTAAACAACAATCCTTCTGTGAACGGTACTGTGCATTGGGATGCGGGAGGCCACGCTGACTTTGGGCGGGTATCGGGCAATCTGGATTTTTCCCAATACCATGTGTATAGCATCGAGTGGGACTCCAAGTATATCCGCTGGTTTGTCGACGGACAGCAGTTCAATGAATTTTATATAGAGAACGGAACCGGGAACACCGAAGAATTTCAGCAGCCGTTCTTTATTCTCCTGAACCTAGCGGTCGGCGGAAACTGGCCTGGTGCTCCCAATAACTCGACGCAGTTCCCGTCCCAAATGCTAGTCGATTACGTGCGTGTCTATCAATAAAGTGTGGGCATTAGATACAATTCATATGAACATTATAAAAGCAACCCCGGTCATTTACGGGGTTACTTCAATTCGCTATAAATTAACTCGCCACTAAGTCCTAATATCTGATCATTCACATGTACATTACTTAATCCCCCGTGATAACAAACTACGGATGCAATATCGAGATCTAAATACTTTTTCAATGAAAGACGAGCTGCATCCATATCCGGTGTGGTCGGGACATGAATTCCCCCGAGAATCCCATTTACACTGTACATCGAATCCCCGGCAATAAGAGTCTTACTTTGCCTTAAATAAAGACTGATATGACCAGGAGTATGCCCAGGCGTATGGATGACGCGAATCCTGCCGCAAAACGGCAGCTCCTGACCATCTATTAAGGTATCGTCCACTTTGCCCTTCGGGCGATGCACAAGGTGACTATCTTTTAAAAGTGGGATCTCCCCTTGAATATACGGCTTATCCAGTTCATGTGCATAGACTTTAATATGATCGCCACACTCCTGCAAAATCTCAGGAAGACAACCTATATGATCGACATCATGATGCGTCAAAATCACAGCTTTTAGTTTGTCGAACGACACGTCTTAGCTGAATCATTTCTACTCCCTGTAAAATTTACATAATATAGGGCCTCCGTACAATGTAATTGACACCCATACTAAAATAGGTTCAAGGGGCGAATCCAACTCTATGGCGTTGCCGTTCCTTAATGTCAATGGATACGGTGCGAATAGATGTGATAGGAATAACAAGCGTTTGATATTGCGTAAGATATTTAACGAACTTGTCGTCAATCTGATCCAATATCCCGTCGCATACATTTGCCCCATCTATAAAATGAATAGTTACTTCCTTACCTTGTAAACTTGCTAACATGATATCACCTCATATTTTCTTAAAGTTTCTTGCGGATCATTAGGGTTTGAGCATACTCTATAAAGAAGTGATCACCTGATCAATAACACCATATTCCAGTGCCTCCTGAGCGGACATGTAAAAATCCCGGTCCATATCTTTTTCGACTTTTTCAAAAGATTGTCCGGTCCGTTCAGCTGTGATACGGGTTGCCTTTTCACGAGTCCATAAAATTCGTTTTGCGCTGATCGCAATATCGCTGGCCTGACCTTGTGCGCCGCCGTGCGGCTGATGGATCATGATTTCACTGTTCGGCAACGCCGAACGTTTCCCTTTGGCGCCCGCTAGCAACAGGATCGCGCCAAACGAAGCAGCGAATCCCGTACATATCGTGTGTACATCAGGTTTGATGTACTGCATCGTATCATAGATGGCAAATCCTGCGGAAGTAGAGCCACCCGGGCTGTTGATATACATGTAAATTTCTTTTTCCGGATCTTCTGCCGCCAGGAACAATAATTGAGCAATAATACTGTTAGCCAAATGATCATCGATGGCTGCCCCGACAAACACAATACGATCCTTTAATAGTCTGGAATAGATATCGTACGATCTTTCACCTTGAGCAGTTTGCTCAACAACATAAGGAACATAAACACTCATTTTGATACCCCCAATTTCCTGTTTTCAGTTGATTTCTCCTTGTAAACGAACCGAGGCCGTAAAAAGATACGGAGGTTTCAATGGGAAAACGATTTGCGTAAATGGTGTAACTTTTACAACCACTTGTTCGTTTACATTGGAGGTAACAAAGGCTTTGCTCTAGGAAAGGGCAGAATAAGACCGTGGAGGAGAGGACCTATGCGCATAGATGATTCTATACAAATGACAGATAATACAATAAACATCGAGAACTTGGAGGAATTACAGGCAGTCCTGAAGCGTTACTGTCTGTCGCTTACGAAATCAAATTGGGATGCGGAAGAATTGGCTCAGGATACTTGGGTAAAAGCATTAGGAAAGTTAAACAATTTCGAACATACAAACCCCAAAGCGCTTTTGCTGCGGATTGCGAAGAACACCTGGATTGATGAGATACGGAGAAAAGCAGTCTACAGTCGGGTATTGAATAGAGAACAAGCGAAAGTAACTGTGCCGGATCATGGAACTTTTGAAATTGAGATAGCGTTGCAGTCCTTAATGAATCATCTATCACCGCTTCAGAGAACTGTCTTTTTGCTGCGAGATGTGTTCGCATTTTCGATTAGTGAAACATCCGACATGCTCAAAACAACGGAGGGAGCGGTAAAAGTTGCACTCCACCGGGCACGAAAATCGCTTGAAGCAGTCAAGGAGGATCTCCTCAAAGGAGAGTTATCCTTACCGGAAAGTGAAAACTCGAAAACTTTTCTGAGAGCGTTGACAGCGGCATATCATAGGGGGGATATTGCAACATTGGTTATGCTCTCCCATCAGGATGTAATGGAGCCGGACGTGGTAATCGGAATCGTTAATCATAAGCTGCACCGGAGTCTCGCTTCAGTAAAACAAACGGATTCCCATACCATGAGTATGATAGCGGCGTAGTTTGCGAAGAGAAATGTGGAACTCATCATAGTGGTTATTTCTGATAAAACATTTTCCCGGTCATTCCAATTTATAGCTCTTAGCTGGGATTAAAATGAAGTATATTAAAGAAGATAGCGGAAGGGGAAGGTTCAAATAGGTGAATTAGAAAATTTGTTAGAAGATAATAACCCCATAGTCTTATATCATGCAATGACACAGATAGGAAAAGAAGGCTTCCGTACGGAGAAAATGATAAAAAAATTAAGTGAATTATCATTAAAAAGGGAACCCCAAGATAAACTATTAGGTTATTATAAGGTGGGAGACCTAGCAATAGCGACTTGATAAAACTTGGAGAAAAGAAAGAAGAAATATCTGGATTTAGAACTTTAGATGAATTTGAAAAAAAGATGGTTTTCCGATTATTTGAAGAAGTTGAATGGTAAGAATTCCTGTTCATCTGGATGAAAGCTTTAAATAAACTTATTTCAACTCGAACCATGAGGAGAAATAGGTTTATTCGTATCTAATGGGGATAAACCAAATGAAAAGGATACGTAATCAATCGATGCATGGGACAAGCAAATTGCGAATTAAAGCAACTACCTGAACGAAATGAGTGTAATATTTCAAACTGTATTTCTATTGATAACGATGCAAGAAGCCATCAACTAGTTTGGCGTTTGTCATCTGAATTACAGACTGATCTTCGAGTTCCTCGGCCATATCATCATCCGTCATGGACACGAAAAAAATAATATCTTCTTTGGCTTGACCAAATTGATTGAAAAGCACCTCGTCTGTTTCCTTAACTACCTTGGCCATAATTTTTATCATTTCATCTTTATAATCAAACACATTTTCGGTTGCATATAGAAATTTGCTAATATGATTCAAGTGTGTTGCATCGCCATATTGATATTCGCAAAATCCCCATCTATAATAATTTTCATCTTCCTTGCTGTCGCACAGGCCTTCGGCTTTCATGTTTGTGATATGTCTAACAAGGGATTCCTCTGTATTAACAGCTAGAAACAAGGTGACAAAATCGCTGTCTGTGCCAAAAGCACAGGCGTAAACCTTCTCATTCTTCACTTCTTCCAGTATGCTTTTAAGATCATCCAAAAATCCTGCCCTAAATCTTTCCTCAAATTCATTCAAAAAATTGTTCATCTGGTTCATATGCTCCTTTATGAGTCTTATGCTTGATTATACATTATCAATATTGGCACGACTCGTGTAGCCTACCATGCTCAGCCAATAGCAAGATTTGCAATGAAAAAAATAAACGCAAGACAGGCTAGCCAAGCAGAAAGTGTAAATCCGTAACATCTAGAAGCCGCTCTTAGGATAACGGGGACTCCTGTTCAGCTGGATAAATGCACTTAATTTCAAATTTTTATTCGGAAGCTAAGTTAGAAAGTGTGTCTCACACTCTGGAAAAAGTATTGGGGAGTCGGTTATGGATGGTAAAAAATTTGTTCTTATGCTTTTACTTTTCTGCTTGTTGGGCATTGTAGGGCTAGTGGCATTAATCTACGGATTTATGTGGTTCGTATTCATGGTTAGTATTTAAAATCAGCTATCTAACAGCTCAATTTTTAATCGCTTGCTTTTTGCTGATATCATTTAGCTGGTCCCAGGTGAGCAGAAGTTATGCTATACTTGCGAGGTAAAAGGGGGTGCCTACTGATGGAGAATCTGTTAGGATTGTCTGTGACTTCTTACACTCATGCAAAGCCAATTATTAAGAAAGCGTTACTTTGTATGGGGCGAAACAATTTTTAACGCTGAATAAGCTTTTTAATATTTTTGGCTTTGCACCTTATTTTAAAAAATCAAAATAAGGGGCGAGTAAAATTGAGATATACGAATGCTTCCAAAGTTTTACCTCAAGAATTAATTATAGAAATCCAAAAATATGTTCAAGGAGAGACTCTGTATATTCCTAAGCCAAAAACGGAATATATGGATTGGGGAAGCTTGAGTGGCGGGAGATGGTTGCTAGAACAGCGAAATGCCGCAATCAGAAATGCTTTTCAAAATAGAAGCAGTATCGAGCAATTAGCTGATGAGTTTTTCCTCTCTACCGAAACCATTAAGAAAATTGTTTATTCACATAAAAAGTAGATGGACATAACGTGATAGCTTAAGACGCGACCGGATAATCGCTATGAACGACCAATCCGGTCGCGTCTTTTTGTTTGGTAAAAGGTTTGATGTGCCTTCGCATTCCCACAGCCAGATTCCGAAATACTTTTTTGGCATTCCATTTTTTTATAATTTTTATGTCAAGAATGATTCTAACTCGTTGTTTTCATTTATAAAGCTGATTTTAAACTTAAAATATAAATATAAACGACAACAACAATTGAAGGGAAATATGTATTGATTCATTGTCTTTAAAACAAGAAAGTGAGGAAAAGATTACTATGAGGGAGCAAAAAAGTAGAAGTAGACATCTGATTGATCCAGAAATTATCAGTGCAGTTGATTTAATACCAACAACCGATCTTACCGAATCTACACTAAGGGAAGCACGTAAAAATCAATCTCAAATGATGCAACAAATAGATGTAACGCAGATGTTCCCTATTACATTAGAAAAAAAGGCTGTGCCAAGTTATTTTAGTGGTCCAGATATTCAAATCGAAATCATTAAGCCCAAACAATCAAAGCATCATAAGATGCCTCTATATTATTCGATACACGGAGGCGGGATGGTCTTAGGAAGTCCAGTCGTGGATCGTCCTGCTAATGCATCTCTTGCGGCACAACATGGTTTCTGTTGCGTATCCGTGTACTATCGCCTAGCACCAGAGCATGTACAGCCAAGTCAGTTACAGGATTGTTATTCGGGCCTAAAATGGTGCATTGAACATGCGGAAGAGTTAGGGATAGATACTCAGAAAGTTGCCGTAGGGGGCAGCAGCGCTGGCGGCGGTTTGGCGGCTGGCCTAGCCTTGTACATTCGTGATCAGAAGGAATTCGAAATCCATCATCTAAGATTAATGAGGCCAATGCTAGATGATCGCACAAGTACCGCACCAGAGCACCCATACGCAGGAGAGTTTATTTGGACAAAACAAAGTAATTATTTTGGCTGGAAATCTGTATTGGGGGATGAACCGGGTCAGGAGGAGGTATGTGAGTATTATGTGCCGGCTCGTGCTAAGTCATTGGCCAGATTACCACCGACTTATATAAATATAGGTACCATTGATTTATTCATTGATGAATCCTTGTTTTTTGCAAAACAATTGGCCTTTGATGGAGTCTTAGTCGAATTACATGTCTTTCCCGGGTACCATCATATGTCGCCCGCGTTTCCGGATGCACATTTTTCCAAAGAAGGGGCCAGAACAAGTGAATACGCCTTACTGAAAGCTCTCGAGATCTTTGATATAAATTCTAATGAGTATAATGCTTGAGAGTCATTATCTTTTTTCATCTCTTCCGACTTTTACCACCCATTTAGGGTAAAATAGTACCAAGTATAAAATTCAACTACGGAAGTGGTGATGTCCCATGACAACGAGCAGCAAACCGAATAGACTATCCAAGGAAAAATCACCGTATTTGCTACAGCATGCTCACAATCCGGTAAATTGGTTCCCTTGGTCAGATGAGGCTTTTGAAATGGCTAAACGTGATAACAAGCCTATTTTCCTATCTGTTGGCTATTCCACTTGCCATTGGTGCCATGTAATGGGGAGAGAATCTTTCGAGGATGAAGAAGTGGCTGAGGTATTAAACCGGGATTATGTATCCATTAAGGTGGATCGTGAAGAACGTCCAGATGTGGATCATATCTATATGTCCATCTGCCAGACGATGACGGGGCATGGAGGCTGGCCACTGACGATATTGATGACGCCGGATCAGAAACCTTTTTTTGCGGGGACGTATTTGCCCAAGGAGCAGAAGTTTGGCCGTGTCGGACTGTTGGAGCTGCTTGGCAAGGTGGGTACCCGGTGGAAAGAACAGCCGGAAGAGCTGGTGGAGTTGAGTGAGCAGGTACTGATCGAGCATGAGCGGCAGGACTTGCTTGCGGGTTATCGGGGTGAACTGGATGAACAGAGCTTGACTAAAGCTTTCCATGAATACAGCCACACCTTCGATAAGGAATATGGCGGCTTCGGGGAAGCACCCAAGTTTCCTTCTCCGCATAACCTGTCTTTTTTGCTGCGATATGCACAGCATACGGGGAATCAACAGGCACTGGAAATGGCAGAGAAGACGCTGGATGCGATGTCCCGGGGCGGAATCTACGACCATATAGGCATGGGGTTCTCACGATACTCCGTGGATGAGAAGTGGTTGGTGCCGCATTTTGAAAAAATGCTATATGACAATGCTCTGTTGGCCATCGCGTATACAGAGGCTTGGCAGGTGACAGGCAAGGAACTGTACCGACGGATTACAGAACAAATCTTTACATATATCGCAAGGGACATGACGGATGCAGGTGGTGCCTTTTATTCGGCGGAGGATGCGGATTCCGAAGGAGAAGAGGGGAGATTCTATGTCTGGGACGACTCTGAGGTAAAGGCTGTACTAGGCGATAAGGATGCCGCCTTTTTCAACGATTTGTATGGGATTACACCTTACGGCAATTTTGAAGGTCACAACATTCCAAACCTGATTGATATCAATCTGGAAGCCTATAGGATCAAGCATGACTTGACTGAGCAGGAACTGGAGCAGCGGGTTAGTGAGCTACGGGCCAAGCTGTTTGCTGCCAGAGAACAACGGGTTCATCCTCACAAAGATGACAAGATTTTGACCTCGTGGAACGGATTGATGATTGCTGCACTGGCGAAGGCAGGACAAGCTTTTGGAGACACGAGTTATACAGAGCAAGCTCAGAAAGCGGAGACGTTTTTGTGGAACCATTTGAGACAGGAGGACGGACGGCTGTTGGCGCGTTATCGGGACGGCGAGGCAGCTTATCCCGGTTATGTGGATGATTATGCTTTTTATGTGTGGGGCTTGATCGAGCTATATCAGGCGACCTTCGATGTACAATATCTGCAACGGGCATTGACGCTCAATCAAAATATGATCGATTTGTTCTGGGATGAGGAACGGGACGGATTATTCTTTTATGGGTCAGATAGTGAGCAGCTCATTGCCAAGCCTAAAGAAATTGATGACGGAGCCATTCCGTCAGGTAACAGCATTGCGGCCTATAATTTTGTGCGGCTTGCGCGGCTAACGGGTGAATCTGGATTGGAGAACTATGCAGCCAAGCAGTTTAAGGCTTTTGGCGGTATGGTTGCTCATTACCCGTCAGGCCACTCCGCGTTGCTCAGCGCGTTGTTGTATGCGACGGGAACGACGAAGGAGATTGTGATTGTGGGTCACAGGGATGATCCGCAGACCGTACAGTTCATTCAGGCGGTTCGAGCTGGGTTCAGGCCGAATACGGTCGTTATTTTGAAGGATGAAGGACAGTCGGAGATTGCAGAGACGGCTCCTTATATCCGTGATTATGATCTTGTGGAAGGCAAATCAGCCGTATATGTGTGTGAGCATTTTACCTGTCAGGCACCTGTTACCAGGCTCGAAGATCTGAAGGTGTTGTTGGATTAGAACTGAATAAAGCGATCGAACCTAATCCCCTTGGGAGTAGAAAATATATGGCGATTTTCAAAAATGACCCTATGTTTGCTACCTTCAGGGGGATTATTTTCATGTTAAGTGGTAGGTATAGTGAGATGAAACTAACACTTTCTTAACATCTATACTGCATTTTTTTTTAATATTTTTAGGTATATTATATCAAAGAACCGGTTCCGACCAGCCTTGCTGTTTTCGAAAATAAGTACATATACCTATTTAACTAGCGTGTTTATATCTTTTATGTCCAAGCGTTTTAGCAGCAGATGTGAAAAATGTGAAAGAGAGTCTGTCGGGTGATTGTCGTCATCGGCAAGACGAAGAGGTTCGCTATAGGTTGGGAAATACAGGTAATGAAATGGAGATGTTTATTAATGAAGAAGTTATCGGGGAAAAAGTGGCTAGTCGCAAGGAAGCTCAGCAAAAATTTTAAAACGAAGCTAATGGTCGCCTTTATTGCATTTTTGATTTTACCGTCCATGATCGTGGGGGCTTTGTCGTTTATAAGCGCGAGTCAGCAGATTCGAAACCAGATTGAAGAAAGTGCCGAGCAGGCTATTGTCCGCACTAATTTTATTATTGATAGTACTATTGAACCCAAGGTACATGACGCAGACTATTTTGCAGAAAGACTAAAAGGCAATCGGGTAGAGACGGAGGAACAAGCGGCGAATTTGGAAGAATTCTTTAAGCAATATATTGCACTCCATCCTGAAACAGAATCCATTTATTATGGTACGAAGGACGGCAAATTTACAACCTACCCACAGAAGCAATTACCAGATAATTATGATCCACGAGTCAGACCTTGGTACGATAAAGCGATAAAGGGACAAGCGAAGGCAGCAATTAGTTCTCCTTATCTTTCGGCAAGCTCGAAGCAAATGACGGTTACTGTGTCCAAGGCAACGTCAGATGGATCGGGTGTTATTGGCATTGACCTGAAAATGAGTGGTATTAAAGAGACGTTGAACAATATTAAAGTAGGTCATGAGGGTTATGCCATATTGCTGGACAACAACCATACTTACATTGTTCATCCGACGAAGGAACCAGGTACCAAAATTACAGATATTGAATCACGCATGTTTCAGAGTGATACTGGTGAATACGAGTATGAGTATGAGGGCCAGCTCAAATATATGAACTATGCGACTAACAAGCTGACTGGCTGGAAGATAGGCGGAACGCTGTATTTGTCTGAAGTCGATGATGCAGCAGGACCGATTTTGATCAGCACTTTACTAACCATTGTCGGTTGTCTTGTGATTGGTATTATCATTGTTTATTTCCTGATCCGTTCCATCATCAAACCGATTTTAAAGTTAAAAGAACAAGCGGTAAATGTGAGCGCCGGAGATCTCACACAGGACATTCAAGTAAAGAGCGAGGACGAGATCGGAGAATTAGGAGTGGCTTTTCAAAATATGCAGAATAACTTGCGATCTGTCATTCAGAACGTAGGGAACAGTGCAGATCATGTCACAATTTCTTCCAATGAACTGACAATAAGCGCGGAACAAACCAGTGCTGCAAGTGAGCAGGTGTCCCAGGCTGTACAAGAAATTGCCAGTGGTGCAGAGAAGCAGACTACAGGGCTGGAAAATAATTCGGTGGCCCTGGATGAAATTGCACAAGGGATCACCCAAATTGCTGAACGATCGATTTCGGTAGCTGATTTGGCCAAACGATCTGCCTTGCAAGCCGAGGAAGGACGAAAGTCTGTTGAGCAGACAGGCGAGCAAATGAATTCCATTCATCAATCAGTAGAGCGTTCCAACCAGATGATTCAAACCTTGCAAGCCCGCTCTCATGAAATCGGTGAAATTACGAAGGTTATCGGCGATATCTCCAATCAGACAAACCTGCTGGCATTGAATGCAGCTATTGAGGCAGCCAGAGCGGGCGATCATGGAAAAGGCTTTGCCGTCGTTGCTGATGAGGTGCGTAAGCTGGCAGAGCAGTCTCAGACATCCGCCACACAGATTGCCACCTTGATTGCCGAAATTCAGCATGAAACCGAAACAACAGTGAAGACGATGGACAGGGTCACGACTGAGGTGCAGGATGGACTACAGATTTCCAAAGCAACCATTGTCAAGCTGGGTTATGCGATGGAAGGCATTCGAGAGACAACACCTCAGGTAGAGGAGGTCGCTGCGATTGCAGAGCAAATATCAGCCAGTGTACAAGAAATCGCAGCGACAGCCAACGAGCTGGCGACGATTGCAACCGGTAATGCCGCCACATCTGAGGAAGTTGCTGCCTCCTCACAAGAGCAACTGGCTTCCATGGAGGAAATATCAGCTTCAGCACAGTTGCTTTCGACGATGGCTGCTGATTTGAAGATGATGATCAGTCGTTTCAAATATTAAAACGAGCTTGAACCTTATGGAATCTATAGTACAATGAATGCTCGGGACAGTTCTTTAAGCCTTATGGCATAAGGAATCTGTCCTGAGTTTTTTTGTGTTTTTGATATATTATAAAAAATGGAAGATTATAGGGGGGGGTGAACACTTGGTTCGAGATTTAGTGCTATGTGCTATCGTGATTTTATTGTTAGTTTTGGTTTTTCAGCGTCAACTTGTTCGCCAGGCGATCACAGGTGTATTTTATGGAGGAGCGGGAATTTTGTTCTTATGTTTTGGCATAAGCGATAAAACACCGTTGACCTGCGTGCTAGAGTTAGGGATGGGTATAATGTTCATGACTCTGTTTGTGCACACTTTAACCACCGCTAAGTATACATATGGACAACGTTTGTTAAACAAAGACCGTGATCTGCTGAATTTACTAGGTGTTCAACCTGGCTTTACCTTCAAGCTGGAGAAAAGCGGTAATGAATTTTATTATAGGCTGCTTGAAGGTGAATTGCTGGAGCGCGTGGGTCTGAATATGCAAGTCAACTACAATAAAAGGGAGCATGTGAAGCGTCTTGGGGACATTTTGGAGCTTTCCTCTGAAACGATGGAGCAGCTTTGCCAATACTACAAACAGGCCTGGTTCGGTGATCGGACCGTATTTGAATTGGATTTTTGGGAATATTCGGCTCTTATTACCTTACATCCGGTTATGGAGGACGGGATTACTAGGCATGTTATCGGTCACGTGTTGGACATTACGGAGTATAAAGCCTCAGAGCAGAAAAGAAAGGAGATGGACGAGGCTAACCGTGCGAAAAGCATTTTTTTGGCTCATATGAGTCACGAAATCCGCACCCCGCTGAATGGAATCATCGGTCTGTCAAAGCTGTTAAATAAGACTGAACTGACTGCCGTTCAAAGAGATTACCTCCACAAGCTTCTCACTTCCTCTCGTACCCTTTCATCCATGCTCAGTAACGTATTGGACTTTTCCAAAATGGAAGCCGGCAGTCTGGAACTGGAAAAGGTAGAATTCGAGCCGGAAAAAATGCTTCGGCATCTCGCAGATACCGTTGGAACTTTGCTAGAAGATAAGGAAATAGAGGTCGTATTTATAACGGACCCGGCGTTACCGAAAAGCTTTAAGGGAGACCCGCTTCGAATGGAGCAGGTGCTTTCAAATCTTCTGACCAACGCCATCAAGTTTACGGATCAGGGACATGTATTGTTACAGGTAAAAATGCTAAGTCAGCAGGAAGGGCGAGTAGGCGTTTCTTTTATGGTAGAAGATACGGGCATAGGAATTTCCGAGACGTGTATGGACAAGCTATTCGTCCCTTTTATCCAGGCGAGTACAGCAACCAGCCGCAGATATGGGGGCTCTGGGCTGGGTTTGGCCATTAGCAAGCATTTGGCTGAAGCTATGGGGGGGAAAGTAGAGGTGAAAAGCCGATTAGGAGAGTACAGTCAATTTCACTTTAATGTCGAGCTGGAAACTGGGGAATTGAATGCAGGAAGCACACGAATAGAAAAACAAATCAAAGGCAAAGCCTTAATTGTTGCGCAGCATGAACTGGTGAGATACAGCTTGAACGAACTACTGCAAGACTTGGGATTAAAAACATTCACTATTTCATCCTTCCAAGAAAGTGTGGATGCTTTTCAAAAGGGTGAGCATTTTGATTATGTTATCATTGATATGGGGATGGAAGGTTTGAGAGAACTGGACTCCCGGAGGCAATGGCTTCAAATGCTGGATAAGCAGATAACTCAGATCATTGGACTTACAACCGTGTTTCAGATGGAAAAAATAGCTGCAGGGGACATGGATTATAGTGTGGATGCCTTTTTGTCCAAGCCCGTTACCCGGAACGCTCTGCTGGAGGTTCTCTGCTGGAAGAAGGAACATTCAGTGCCTGCAGATGGTAATACTCTGGAGACTCATGCGACGATGAGTTCCCGCAATGAGATAGGGGATACAACACAAAAGTATCAAATTCTCATAGCAGAGGATAACGAAATTAACCAGGTGGTGATTACCGAGTTTTTAGCAGAGCGTAACTTTGAGGTAACGATGGTCACGAACGGAAGGGAACTAATAGCGTTACTTGAACTGCGTTACTGGGATATGGTGCTGCTTGATTTGCATATGCCAGAGATGGACGGTTTTGAGACGGCGAGACATATTCGGAGAAACAAAGCTTTTAACAGGCTTCCCATTATCGCTTTTACCGCTGATGCTGTGCAGCATGAACAGGAAGTTTGTCTTCGTGCCGGTATTAATGCCGTGTTGCTCAAGCCTGTCCATGAACTGACCGCTGCTAGAGTGTTAACTAGCTGGATTAATTTAGCGTGGCTGCAAGATTTACATGGTATTCACGCTGAGCAGTCGATAGCAGGTATGGATGGCAAGGTGTATATTTTTCAATTTGCCCTTTACAAATGGATACAGGAATACCAGTATCTCGATAAAAGAGTTGTGAGAAAAATGGACAATGGACAGTTATCTTCTGCTCTTCGATTAATCCACTCGCTTAAGGGAGGAACGGGGAACCTGTGCGCGCCTGAGTTGCTGGCAAAGGTTATAGAGCTGGAAAAGGCATTGAAGCGCAGCAATGAAACCTCAACAGGAGAACTGTATCCAGACTGGAAAGAGCATCTGAGCACGGTTCAGAAGGATATTAACCAAATCAAGTCATCACTTCCTTGGAGCTGACCGTGTTATTGCATAAATTTGTAGCCGATTCCCCAGATGGTCTTAATCAATTGCGGTTTCTTAGGGTCTTTTTCGATTTTTCTGCGTAAATGGTTAATATGTACGTCCACGGCCCTCTCGTTAATAAAGGAGTCTGTGCCACGGAGAGCCTGAATTAAAGCATACCTGCTGAATACAATTCCTCGGTTCAAATAAAAAAGCTTCATAAGCTCAAATTCTGAATATGTTGTCTCCACATTTTGTCCGTTAACGGTAATCATTCTTCTCGCTAGATCCAAAGTAATGCCCGTTTCAGGTTCAGGTGCTCTGCCACTTCCTTGTAAGCGCGTGATTTCAATACGACGAAAAAGAGCCTCCATCCGTGCTTTTAGCTCTTGCATACTAAAAGGCTTGCAAATATAATCATCTGCTCCCAACGTAAGTGTACGAATGCGCTCTGATATGTTGTTTTCTGTAGAAATCACGATGATGGGGACGTCCGTATGCTTGCGTATCAGTGGGCAGGGATTCACGCCATCCAAATCTGGAAGCAGCAGATCCAACAAAATAATATCGGGCTGTACGACCTTAAGCCTGGCAATACCCTCAGACGCTTGTTCCACTCGAGTAACGTTGTAGTCTTCTCCTATTAAATACAAGGAAAGGGTATCTCCCAGCATATTGTCATCTTCAATAATCAAAACATTAGACATGATCATATTTCCTTATCTTTCTATCAAATTCGAGCCAAATAGTTAGGATAACTGCAATGTTTACAACAAGTTTTGACAGGTTCTGTTGATAGAGTAAACTCCTTTGGACAGTCTGTCAAAAGATCAGGTTTGTTGTGACAATCCTGTGGACAATTAGTCCAGATGTATATCTATTTGATATGGAAATGTACTATTTTTGAGATTTATCACTATAATACGACATTTTTCGTTTTATTTTAACAATATACTACAAGCCGCTGATGATAAATTACAAAAATTTAACAAAACATCTCAGAAACATGCATTGACTTAAATGAAAATTATGGTATTTTATTACATAGGAGTTGACATCCTCTGATAGGCCTCTTAGAAAAACCCACTATTTAATCTTCTACTAATCTACTCTCATGTGCTATCTCTATATTTAATTTTAGTACTTTAATTGTTCTTGTAATCGTACTCATGATTCTTTGGTGTGGATATCCCATTGTGAATTCAGACTGTCTTCTCATTTAGATTACATATTTACACTTTTTTTGCTTTCCATGCTTGTATGTTTTTAAAATCAGGTCAGCGGGAGGACGAGAGATCATGAACACATTCGAAGCGCTGGAGTCCAATGTAAGATCCTATTGCAGAAGTTTTCCAGTTGTATTCAACAAAGCTAAAAACGATGTACTGTACACGGAGACAGGCAAGGGTTACATTGACTTTTTTGCCGGGGCTGGGGCTTTGAACTATGGGCATAATAATGATTTTATGAAAAACCGGTTATTGGATTATTTAACATCCGATCGGATTATGCATGGTCTGGATATGTACACGACGGCCAAGCAAGAGTTTATGGAGTCTTTTTCAGAGCGTATTCTCCAGCCCAAGGGCTTGAATTATAAGCTGCAATTTTGCGGACCGACCGGAACCAATGCGGTGGAAGCAGCACTGAAACTTGCACGCAAGGTGAAAAACAGAAATGGTATTTTTGCCTTTATGGGTGCGTTCCACGGAATGTCGCTGGGTAGTTTATCGATTACCAGCAACACCTCCATGCGAGAGAGCGCAGGGGTTCCCCTGAACAATGTTACCTTTATACCTTATAACAGCACATTTAACGGAATGGATACCATTTTGTATATGGAGCAGCTTTTAACAGACACCCATTCAGGTGTGGAAAAGCCTGCCGCGATCATTTTGGAAACGGTACAGGCTGAAGGCGGCATTCATATTGCAGATACCGAATGGCTGCGTGATTTGCGACAGTTGTGCGATGATCATGATATTTTGCTTATTGTGGACGATATTCAAGTCGGTTGCGGTCGAGTTGGTTCGTTCTTCTCATTCGAGCGGGCGGGAATCGTTCCTGATATGGTTGTTTTGTCCAAATCGATCAGTGGATACGGATTGCCAATGTCTCTGTTGCTACTCAAGCCAGAATTGGATATATGGAGTCCGGGTGAGCATAACGGCACTTTCCGTGGAAATCAGCTTGCTTTTGTCGGGGCAAAGGCTGCGCTGGAGTTCAGAGATACGGTAGAGCTGGAAGCACAAGTGAAGGAAAAAGAGGCTTTTGTTCAGCAGTTCTTGCGTGAACAAATCCAATCCATAGATCCTCTTATTGAAATTCGCGGCATGGGATTGATCTGGGGGATTGATGTATCTCATCTGGGAGAAGCGTTCGCCAAGGAGGTAACGACTCTCTGCTTTAGTAGGGGACTCATTGTTGAGCGTGCTGGGCGTAACGATACAGTAATTAAAATTATGCCAGCGTTAACGATAAGCTTGGAAAACTTGCGTAAGGGCTGCGACATTATTAAAGAAAGCATGGCACAGGTAACCAGTACCTTGGTTACGATGTAATCAATCAGTAAAGCCCCTTGGTTGGAGCTGCCGTCTGCTGTAAAGCAGGTATGACAGGCGCCGTCCAAGGGGCTTTCTAGTAAAAAATTAAGAAATAACTGTTTGCGCGTATTTTTGTGCGGATTGGTCTAGTTGCTCATCGGTCAGTACTGCAGCACCATATTGTACGAAATAAGGGAGCAATTTGACACCAATCATATGGCCTGTAGCTTCCAGAGGTCTCAGTAGCTCTTCGATCGTATACCTATTCCGTCCGTCATGTTGATAGTTTTCCTCAACACTGGCAGCAGACAAGGCAATCAACAACTCTTTGCCCTGTAGCTTGCCACCTTCGCTCCCATAAGCCCAGCCGTAGGTTAGAACCTTATCCAGCCATTTTTTCAGTAGGGAAGGAGTGCTGTACCAGTAAAAAGGGAATTGCAGAACGATACGGTCATGCTGCTCTAGCAGTTCCTGCTCCTGGGCGGCATTGATTTGCTCATCCGGATATACTTCATACAGGTTGTGAACGGTCACGCCGGATTGTTTCTTGAGTTCTTGCACCCATCTTTTGTTAATGCGAGATTCCGCAAGATCAGGGTGAACGACAATAACGAGGGTTGACATTTAAAAACCATCTCCTTCGAACTTATTTATCGTAAGTAAATAACCAATACATATGTAACGATTTTAGTTTCAACTTATGGAATTGTCAACTCTATTACATTTTAAGCTCTATATTCAAAAGACTCCGGCAAGCTCATGCCGGAGTCTCATCAAATGAAGTGTTTTTACATTAAGCGGTATGATTAAGAGCAACAATTTTGTTTTTCCCGGAGCGCTTGGCTTGATACAAATAGTTGTCTGTCTCCTGGAAAAATACATCTTTGTCTTTGTTCATATCCTCGGTATAGCCTTTTAATCCAATGCTAACGGTTACGGAAACGATTTGCATTTTCTCCTGAAAGGTCATATTCTCTACTTCACGCCGGATATTCTCAACGATCTGATAGGCTTCCTCAGAAGTATGCTCAAACATCAAAATAGCAAATTCTTCACCGCCATAGCGGGCCGGAATGTCATTCGCTGTAATTTGCTCTGTAATGATTTGAGAGATGCCTTCCAAAATTTTATCACCGAACTGATGTCCGTAAGTGTCATTGATCTTCTTGAAATTATCAATATCCACTAACGCCAGATGGATGATCGCTCCTTGTTCGGCATATTCGAGTGCTTTTTCATAAAAGTTTTGAAAGGACAAATGATTGTACAGCTTTGTCAAACCATCAGTCATTGACATTTTGCTGATAATCGCATTACTGATCATTAATTCCTGTTGGGCACGCTTTGTTTTATACAAATCCACTAACAAATCGCGGCCGCTGGCCTGAATAATGAGAGCAAGAAAGGTGGACATAATCAAAAAGGTTGGAATCGCCACAATATCAAAGTCTGACAAATAGCTGCGGAATGATCCATCTGCTGCCAGCAACAGAAAAAAGACGACCACTTGCAATACAAAGGAAAGCCATATTAAGCGACGATTGAAGAACAGAATAGAAGAGAAAATAGGCAACAAACATAGCGCAGGAATAATCCGGATATCATAATTTAGACGAATAATCATCCAGCAAATGACGGTGCTTGCCATAAACAGGATCGCAAAAGAATACCTGTTAAATTTAAAATGAGCCAACTCTGCCAGTAAGTTGGAACCACTCATGATTAGCGTAGGAACAATCAGGGTTCCGACGTAAAATTCATAAGGCGAAGCGGCGTAATCAAGAAATAAGTAGCTGCCCAGCTGGACGATAAAATGTACAGCTATAATCATCCAATACAGTAATAACATTTTGCGTACCCAGTGGGCTTGCTTTGTTTTGTAATCCATGGTTTGAGTAAGCCGTTTTGTCTTGTTCATGATGTCACCACACTTAATGTATCTTTAGCCATTCTCGTATTATAAGATACTATGTGATGAAGTTGAAGCTAATTTTTTTGAAGGCCATGAACTTGTTAACCTAGTAACACTTTTACTTGGTGGATAGCCCCATCCGCTGCAACCGGCAGAATATTATTCGTTAGGAGGGTACCGTCTACAGTAACCGTAGCTACACCCTTGGAGACATGCTGTGGATTCGTGATATGGATCACGTAGGTATCGCCACGGAAGACGCGGGTGACTATGAATTCGTCCCAGGCTGTAGGAATGCACGGGTCAATACGCAGACCGTCCCATTCCGGCTGGATACCGAGGATAGATTGAGTAATAGCTATAAAGTTCCATGCCGCTGTACCCGTCAGCCAGGAATTTTTGGCTTCGCCTTCACGAACAGCATCCTTGCCCGCAATCATTTGAGCATACACATACGGCTCGGTGCGGTGAATGTCGCTGATGTCCTCCAGATAGGCAGGTGCAATTTTGCTATATAGCTCAAAAGCGCGATCTCCACGTCCTATTACGGCTTCCGCCATCATAATCCACGGGTTATTGTGGCAGAAAATACCGGCATTTTCCTTATACCCGGGTGGGTAAGATGAGATTTCGCCCAGATTGATGTGGTAACGGGAATAAGATGGATGTTGCAGCACGATGCCGTAGGGAGTTTCCAGTCGATCACGTGTAGAATCGAGAGCTTTATGTGCCAAGCCTTCTTCAACACCAATTCCTGCCATGACACAGAAACCTTGAGGTTCAATGAAAATTTGACCTTCCTCACAATCCTTGCTTCCGATTTTGTCTCCATAATGGTCATACGCACGTAAGAACCATTCCCCGTCAAAACCATGCTCCAATGTAGCTGCTCGCATACGATCCACATGGGCTTGAGCTGTGGATGCTTCTTCATCCAAACCTCTGCGCTTGCAAAGCTCAATAAAATCCGGTCCCGTATATACGAATAGTCCGGCGATAAACACGGATTCAGCTACTCGGCCCTCCAAATTTTGTGTTGTCTGATAGGACTCATCGGGTGTAGCGGAAAAACAATTGAGATTCAGACAATCGTTCCAGTCAGCTCGGCCAATGAGTGGAAGACCATGCGGACCAAGATTATCTATTACATGGTAAAAAGAACGCTTCAAATGTTCAAACAGCGTAGCCGTACGCTCTACATTTCCGTCAAAGGGCACTTGTTCGTCCAGTATGCCAAAGTCTCCCGTTTCTTTGATATACGCTGCGGTACCGACAATAAGCCACAACGGATCGTCGTTAAAGCCACCGCCAACCTCGTGGTTTCCTTTTTTGGTTAACGGTTGGTACTGATGATAAGCTCCGCCGTTTTCAAATTGAGTAGAGGCAATGTCGATAATCCGTTCCCGTGCCCGCTCCGGTATTTGGTGGACGAAGCCGAGCAAATCTTGATTTGAATCCCGGAAGCCCATACCACGTCCGATACCAGATTCAAAATACGAAGCTGAACGTGACATATTGAATGTAACCATGCATTGATACGGGTTCCATATGTTTACCATTCGGTTCAGCTTGTCGTCGTGGCTTTGAAGGGTGTACTTGGACAGCAGATTGTTCCAATAGGCTCGGAGTTCACTCAAAGCTTGCTTTACATCGGCTTCATCCGCAAACTGCGCAATCATGGCATGTGCCTGTTTTTTATTAATAACACCGTGGGACTCCCATTTCTCTTCCTCGGGATTTTCCACATAACCGAGTATAAAGTTACAGCTTGTTTCTTTGCCTGGCTCCAGCGTGATCTCAATGCAATGTGATCCGACAGGGGACCATCCGCTGGCAATAGAGTTCGAGGCTTGCCCAGCGGCGACCGTTTGAGGCTGATCTAATCCGTTGTAGAGTCCCAGAAAAGCTTCACGATCTGTATCATAACCCGCTAGCGGACGATTAGCAGAGAAAAAAGCATAGTGATTGCGGCGTTCACGGTATTCCGTTTTGTGATAAATGACAGAGTCCTGTATCTCAACCTCGCCCGTGTTCAAGTTGCGCTGGTAGTTGGTCATATCGTCATAGGCGTTCCACAGACAAAATTCCACGAACGAAAAGAGTTTGATCTTTTTGGTTTGTAACGATGTGTTCTGAAGCTTAACCTGATGGACCTCGCCGTCAAAGGATAGGGGTACAAAAGCCAGCTGAGTGGCTCGAATACCGTTGCGTTCTCCCATAATTGAGGTATAACCAAGTCCATGGCGGCATTCATACTGCTCCAGCTCCCGTTTGACCGGCATCCAGCCTGGAGTCCAATAATCCCCATCATCATAAATATAAAAATAACGACCACCGTTATCGACAGGAATATTATTGTAACGGTAACGGGTTAAGCGACGTAAGCGAGCATCCCGGTAAAATGCATAGCCGCCACTTGTATTGGAAATCAGTCCAAAAAATCGTTCATTACCTAAATAATTAATCCAAGGATAAGGGGTTTGAGGGGTGTGGATGACATATTCTTGATTGACATCATCGAAGAAACCATACTTCATGGCGCAGAACTCCTCTCGATTTGAAAAAATAAAAGGCCCAATACATGATTATATTCAAACATGAAGCCGTTCTTCCTTTAGGAAGATATTCCCCTCTTTATGTAAAATGCGCTTGATTTTCTCAACCTTTCTTCTGGGATTTGCAAAATATTTGAAATGGGTAAATATACCTTTTTATGCTAAAATGAAAAAGTTAGAACTTAGCAAGGCAGGAGGTTGCAAGAATGGCAACTATCACATTATTTTTCATCCCATATGCAGGCGGATCGGCGTCGGTCAGCTTCAAATGGAAAAAGTCGCTACTTCCGCAGATTAAGCTTGTTCCACTGGAATTAGCGGGCAGGGGTATTCGTTCTGGGGAACCGCTAAAGGAAAGCATTGAGGAGATGAGCGAGGATCTGTTGCACAAGATCAGCGAAGAGATAGCCCCCGGCAATCCTTATGCCATATACGGCCACAGTATGGGGACGATGATCTCATTCGAGCTGTACTACAAGCTGGTGGCCGGTGGATATGGCAAGCCTGCTCATCTGTTCGTTTCGGGTGGACGGGCACCGCATGTCCCAAGAAATTCCCCGTGGTTACACGATCTGCCCGCAGATCAGTTCAGGACGCATTTGCAGCGGTACGGTCAGCTTTCGGAAGCGATTTTTGACAATCAGGAATTATACGACTATTTTATGCCCGTGTTAAGAGCGGATTTCAAAGCTGTTGAGTTGTATAAGTACACGGCTAAAGCCGCACTTTTACATTGTCCTATCACCGCTTTGACGGGAATGACCGATAACACGGTGACCTTACAAGATGCGGAGGCATGGGCACAGCATACGGATCAGCAATTTCGTATGTTTACCTTTGAGGGAGGACACTTTTTTATTCATGATGAAGTGGAGCGGATTACGCACATCATCAATGAGACCTTGGAGCAGATTACGGTAACAAGTAGCATACAAAAATAAAAATAAGAGGTGAATTTTAGTGACAGTAGGTGTATTGGCACATTTGTTTGGCAAGTTGCCTTATCGCGAATTGGCTGCAAAGGTAGGCGCAGCGGGCTTTACTCATGTTCAGCTGGCTCCGTGGAGAGCGATCAGTGATGTGGATTTTAATAAACCGGGTAAGTTCAATCCGGGATTGGCACTGTCTATCGCAGAAGAATTTCGTAAGCATGGTGTTTCCATATCGGTGCTCGGGTGCTATTTGCATTTTTTTGTACAGGATGAGGAATTGCTGCGTGAAAATGTAGAGCGCTTTAAAGAGCTGATCCGATATGCGGGTCTGTTAGGAGCACCCATGGTTGCAGCTGAAGTGGGACGTAATGAGGATGGTACCGCCTATACGGAACGTGACTGGAGAGTTGTAAGGGAAGTAGTGCGTGAATTAGCAGATGAAGCGGAGAAGTGGGGCGTATTCGTAGGATTGGAAGCTGCAAACGATCACTTGGTAGGAACTGCCGTAGAGTTGGCTACCTTTCTGGAGGAAGTGCCCTCTTCACACATCGGTGTTGTGATTGATCCTGGTAATCTGCTGAAAACGGAAAATATGGCGCAGCAGGATGAGATCATTCGGGAAGCTTTCCAACTGCTGGGCCCCCGGATTATCGCTGCGCATGCCAAAGACCGGCGTTTGTCATCGTCGGGTGAAATTGAGACGGTGCCGCCGGGTTTTGGAGACATGAACTATGGCCTCTACATGGAACTGCTGGAGCAGTACAAGCCGGGGGTTCATATTATTATGGAAGCTGCTCAGGAGCATGAGATGGCTGAATCCAGACGTTATATCGAAGGACACCGGATAGCCGCTCAGAAAGCGCAACAAGTGCAGACGAAATAATGTATTCTGTCATAATACTCAGGAATGCTACGTTAATAATTCGAGAGACTTGGAAGCGCCTCCTTTTCCAAGTCTCTGTTTCTTTACCCTTGTTTAACCCTGCACAACCGCCACGATCACAATGACCCAGCTTGCCAAAAAAGCCAACCCGCCAATGGGGGTGATTGCTCCAAGCTTTTTCACACCGGATATACTAAGGGCATACAGACTACCGGAAAATAGGAGAATACCCACCAGCATAACCCAGCCTGCGGTTACGATGAGAGAAGAATGGACAAGTCTGTCAGCAAGAACTCCAAGCAGCAGCAAACCCAGTCCATGAGCGATTTGATATTGAATTCCTGTCTGGAATATGCTCATCATGTCTGCGGAAAGTCTCTTTTTCAATGCGTGTGCGCCGAACGCTCCAAACGCTACGGCTAAAAACATCACGATACAACCAAGCAATAGCAAAATTTTCATGTTTTAACGCCTCCCTGTGAAATAGTACCGATTCCAATTGATTTCGTCAATTTTCCTTGTGAAACTCTAAACATATATAATTTTTCGACTCTCATTTGGCGCCTAGTGTGGTATATTTTTTCCAGGGCCAATGCGAAGCATTTGGAGCAATAGACAGCGTGTCCTCCACCTTTTTTATGGGAAAGTGAGGTGATGGTGCTGTCTTTTTGTGCTGTCATTTTTCGGAATAAAATCTTGTGTAAAGTCAAAATTGATAATGGAGAGGATGAATGCAAAGTGATCAGCAGAAAATCCGTGTTCAGGAAATCTGTCTCTATGGTCATGTCAGCTATTTTGGTACTTCCGTTAACCTTGGGCTTATTTCAGGCAGAACCCGACCGTGCATCAGCTACAACACCGGAATCGACACGCTTTCTACAATTGTATAAACAGCTGAAGGATCCGGCTAGCGGATACTTTTCAAAAGAAGGCATACCTTATCATTCCGTTGAAACGCTCATGAGCGAGGCTCCGGATTACGGACACTTAACGACTTCGGAAGCGTACAGCTACTGGATGTGGCTGGAAGTACTGTATGGTCATTATACCGGGGATTGGGGGCATTTGGAATCCGCGTGGGACAACATGGAGAAATATATCATTCCTGTTAATGAAGGCGACGGTAAGGAAGAGCAACCGACAATGAGTAACTATAACCCGAACAGCCCCGCCACTTATGCAGCAGAATATTCGCAGCCGGATCAGTACCCAAGCCGCCTAAGTGGTCAGTATGGTGCTGGCAAGGATCCACTGGACTCTGAGCTGAAGGCAACCTATGGCAACAACCAGACTTATCTGATGCACTGGTTGTTGGACGTGGATAATTGGTACGGTTTCGGAAATCTTCTGAATCCGTCGCATACAGCAGCCTATGTAAACACCTTCCAGCGCGGGGAACAGGAATCGGTCTGGGAGGTTGTACCACATCCATCGCAAGACAATCAAAAGTTTGGCAAGCCTAATGAAGGCTTTATGAGCTTGTTCACCAAGGAAAATAATGCCCCGGCTCAGCAATGGCGTTACACGAATGCCACCGATGCAGATGCACGGGCAGTTCAAGCGATGTACTGGGCTAAGGAATTGGGATATGACAACTCCGTATATTTGGATAAAGCCAAAAAGATGGGAGACTTTTTGCGTTACGGCATGTACGATAAATACTTCCAGAAAACCGGAAGCGCTTCCAATGGAAGTCCAATTGCTGGTACGGGCAAGGATGCCAGTCTTTATCTGATGGCATGGTATACATCCTGGGGCGGCGGACTTGGCCAAAGCGGCAACTGGGCTTGGCGTATTGGTGCCAGCCATGCACATCAGGGCTACCAAAATGTCGTCGCAGCATATGCGTTGTCCAACCAAGATGGTGGATTAATACCGAATTCACCAACGGCGGGACAGGATTGGGCGACCTCGCTGAAGCGCCAACTGGAGTTTTATACTTGGCTGCAATCCGATGAGGGGGCCATTGCAGGCGGAGCGACGAATAGCTGGGATGGTGCCTACAAGGCTTATCCATCTGGCACAAGTACCTTTTATGGCATGGCTTATACAGGGGCTCCTGTATATAACGATCCACCGTCGAATAACTGGTTCGGGATGCAGGCTTGGCCTGTCGAGCGAGTTGCCGAGCTGTACTACATTTTAGCCAAGAAAGGGGATACTTCGTCCGAGCAGTTTAAAATGGCTAAACAAGTGACGGAAAACTGGATCGCATGGTCCAAGAACTATGTATTTGCCAACGAACGGCCTGTGACTGACGTGCAGGGATATTATTTGGATGCACAAGGCAAGCGTATTCTGGGTGGCAAAAATCCGAAAGTGGCTACTACAGCAGCTAAAGGCGAATTCTGGCTGCCGAGCAATCTGGAGTGGAGTGGAAAGCCTGAAACCTGGAGCGGATTTGCCAATCATAAAGGGAATACCAATCTCCATGTGGTAACAAAGAATCCGGGGCAGGATGCCGGAGTACTGGGCAGCTATGTTAAAGCACTTACTTTCTTTGCTGCTGGAACGAAAGCTGAAAAAGGAGACTATTCCGAGTTAGGCAAGGAAGCTAAGGATCTGTCTAAAGCTTTGCTTGATGCTGCATGGGGTTATAACGATGGTATAGGTATTACAACGAAGGAAGCTCGCGAGGATTATTATCGTTATTTTACTAAAGAAGTGTATATCCCGAACGGCTGGAGTGGTAAGACTGGACAAGGCAACACGATCCCTGGCACAGACGCTACCGCTTCTGACCCGTCCAAGGGCGGCAATGGTACCTATTCCAGCTATAGCGATATCCGGCCTAATATCACTAAAGATCCGCAATGGTCCTATCTTAAAGATAAATACACGACTTCTTGGAACAATCAGACCAAAAAATGGGATAAAGGTGCTCCAGAATTTACGTATCACCGTTTCTGGTCCCAAGTCGATATGGCAACGGCTTATGCTGAGTATGACCGTCTCATTAACGGTAGTGGACCAACCGAGCCGACAGCTCCCAAAGTTCCGGCAAATGTGAAGGCAAACGCAGGGGATGCTCAGGTTACACTCACTTGGAGCAAAGCGACGGGTGCCGATAGCTATACGGTCAAGCGCTCGACAACCAGTGGTGGTCCTTATACCACAGTAGCAACGGTAACAGACAGCACTTACAAGGATACAGGAGTGCTGAATGAAACCACTTATTATTATGTAGCAAATGCAACAAATTCTTTAGGAACCAGCCCGGATTCTGTCGAGGTCAGTGCTAAGCCTACGGCAGCTCCCATTCCAGCAACGGGAGACGTGATTGCCCAATACCGCGTGGGCGACACTAATCCGGGAGATAACCAGATTCGGCCACTGTTCCGTGTTGTAAACAAGGGTAAAGAGGCTGTCGAACTGAAAAATGTTAAGCTGAGATACTACTATACCGTAGATGGCGACAAGTCACAGGAATTCCATTGTGACTATGCACAGTTGGGTAGTAGTAACGTTCAGGGACGTTTTGTGAAACTGGATAAGGCCGTTACAGGTGCAGATTATTATCTGGAGATCTCCTTTGGAGCTGGTGCGGGAAGTCTGGCAGCAGGGGAAAATACAGGAGATATTCAAATTCGCATGAACAAGACGGACTGGAGCGACTATAACGAAAGTGATGATTTTTCCTATGATTCTACCAAGACCTCTTATACGGATTGGGACAAAGCACCTTTGTATATAAACGACAAACGTGTCTGGGGCCTGGAGCCTTGATTGCGAACTGATTGTGGAAATCGCGGGCGGAATGTGAGAGCACTGAACTGGATTCATTTCCGTCCGTTTTTTTGTGATCGGATTCGTGGTACACTATGATCGTTACATCATTACATACATGACCGAGGTGACCTGAGACATGAATGACAATTTGGCACAGGCTCTGAATGAGCAAATGAACTTTGAATTTTACTCCGCTCACGTATATTTGGCGATGGCTGCTTATTGCTCCAGTGAAAGTCTGGATGGGTTTGCAAACTTCTTCCTAGTACAAGCTGAGGAGGAACGGTTTCATGCCATGAAACTGTATAAATACATTAATGATCGTAGAGGACGCGCTACATTGGCTGCATTACCAGAGCCCAAAAATAGCTACGATTCCATGCTGGACGTATTTGAGCATGGCTACAAGCATGAGCAGCAAAACACGCAAAAATTTTATCATTTGGCTGACTTGGCCCTCGATGCACGTGAGCATGCAACGATCCATTTCTTGAAATGGTTTATTGATGAGCAAGTCGAGGAGGAAGCGCTGTTCGACAGTGTTATTCAGAAGCTTAAACGCATTGAAAGAGACAGTAACGCCTTTTATATGCTGGACAGCGAGTTTGCCAAACGCAGCTTTACTGCCCCTGCGGAGTAACACTGCAAACATGTTGTGTTTAAAATGCCTGAGGCATGACAGCATTTTATTCGCCTAGAAATTAAAGGAGCCCGGCTTTCGGGCTTTTTTGCGTTGACTTTGATTTACCGAATGCCCCTCTTTCGAGGGGATATTGTTATTTTAAATGGAGTTATAGAAAAAATTAATTTGTCGCTGGATGGTGAGCATGCTACAGTTATGTTAACTTTTATATCTGATTAAATAGATAGGAATAATTATATAGTGGTTCACGCGTTTTATAAAAACACTATAAGGAGGCGGGTTAGTATGAGTGAAATCTATCGTCTGGCACTCCAAGAGGACGCAGAAAGATTGCAGTATGTGACGTATGAGGCGTATGAAACAATTCGGCAGTTGGGGCTTCGATGGCCTGCCGCTCAGGCAGACGTTGCTCTCATTCAAGAAAATATTAAAAATAATAATTGCTATGTGCTGGAAGTAGACGGTGTCATTCAGGCTACCGTCAGCCATCTCAAAAATAGAGCCCTTAATTTTATAACCGATCTACCGTTTGTGATGTGGTTTGCTGTAGACCCGGCGACCCAGGGCAAAGGATATGGGAAAAAATTGTTGAATTGGGTAGAGCAAACGATTATACGTGATCAGGTGGGAGCTCCTGCAGTAACACTGGCGACTGCAGAAAAGCATCCCTATTTGCTATCCATGTACGAGCGTTGGGGATATGAACGTATCCATGCTTTTGACCATGGAACAGGGGACGGGACGATGCATTTACTGCGTAAAGTGGTGAATCCTGAATTATTCTCCACTTACATTCGTGAAAAAAATGAAGCCGAGACAGCCAACCAAAATTAGACCCGATCACCCGGAACAGACGAAGCCGATTCGTTCGCTGAAAGGGGCTTGGAGCGAATGAATTTTCAGTTATGATTGATGAATAACGTTACCCTCTCTCATGAAAGCAACCGAAATAACGGTGCTTTCTGGTCGATAGCGGCTGAGAGAGGGGCTTTTTAATTTTGGACAAATTGACAGAAATAAATTAAAAGAGTAACGTAATTGTATAATTATTATAATCACATAAAATTAATCGGATTAGTTAAAATTTGAAAATGTGGAATCTGATGATATAAGGAGGAATTTTTTTGAGCGACTCGCAATTTAGCACGACCAAGCGCTGTATAACAGCCGAGGATTTATATCGACTTCACTGGGTTAGCGATCCAGCTATTCATCCTATTAGTGGTGAAATCGCTTACGTAGAACAGTATATTAATAAAGAGCGGACAGATTATAACTCAGGAATTTGGCTATTATCGTCCGATGGCGCTAGCGCATTACCCTTTACATACGGACCGAAAGATGAAACGCCTGTCTGGTCACCCGACGGATCACAACTAGCTTTTCTCCGTACAACAGACGGCAAGCGCCAGGTATGGATTATTCCAGAACGCGGGGGAGAGGCACGACAGCTTACATACGTAGAGAACAACGTTCGTTCATTAGCCTGGTCTCCTAATGGGACCTGCATATCGTTTGTAGCTAAAACGGCCGAGAACCCGTCAAGCCCGATATCCGATGAAGGAACTCAGGAGACGCAACTTAAGGGACGAGTTGTTAATCGAACGAAAGCTAAATCCGACGGCTATGGACTGTGGGATGATACTCGTGATCACTTGTATGTAACGGATATGACTTCGGGGCACACAGTTCAACTGACTTCCGGCGCTTATGATGTGGCAGAGCCTGTGTGGTCACCGGATGCTCAACGTATTTTATTCGTCGCCAGAATCGCAGAACATTCGAAAGAGGATACGGATTTACGTGAACTAAATGATTTGTTTACGATAACTCCTGCGATTTCAAATGATGATGCCGCAGCACCGCTTAAGCTGACCCATTCTGAACTGCACATCGAGAGTGCTGCTTATTCTCCCGACGGTTCAACGATTGCCTTTTACGGCCATGATCGACATGCCAAAGGCGCTACTCAGACCCGACTGTACACGGTTCCTTCCAGTGGGGGGAAGGCAGTATGCGTTAGTGAGACGCTTGACGCTCACCTTGGTAATGCGGGTATGAGCGACATGCGTTCACATCTTCATGTAGGACCACCACGCTTCAGTGCGGATGGTCAATCCCTGTATACGCTAGTAACTCTTGAAGGGAATGTAAACGTATATCAGTTTGCGCTTGATGGAACTTTTAAAATTTTAACGCAAGGAGATCGAGAAATTTACCAATTCGAGCTTACACCGGATGAGCAGCATATCATTGCCGCTTCCACCGATGTAACTTTACCAGGCGATTTGTTCCGGATTGCGATCCATTCAGGAACTGAGGTACGGCTGACACGAGTAAATGATTCTTTGCTTGATGAGATTGAGATCAGTGTGCCTGAGTGCTTTTGGACGGAGGTTGAGGATGGCCGACGGGTGCAGGGATGGGTAATGAAGCCTGCTGGGTTTAAGGAGGGAGTATCCTATCCTGCCATTTTGGAGATTCACGGTGGCCCTCATGCCATGTATTCCAATTCTTTTTTTCATGAATTTCAGTTGCTGGCCGCTCAGGGATATACAGTCATCTACACGAATCCCGGAGGAAGCCGAGGGTACGGACAGTCTTTTACCAATGTCGTCCTTAGAGATTACGGCGGACGCGATTACACTGATCTACTGAGCGCAGTGGACGAGGCTATACGCCAGTTCCCATTCATTGATCCGGAAAAGCTGGGTGTAACAGGGGGCAGCTATGGTGGCTTTATGACAAACTGGATTGTTGGCCATACCGATCGTTTCCGCGCAGCTGTAACCCAGCGCTCCATATCTAATTGGCTGTCAATGTATGGAGTGAGCGACATAGGGTACTCGTTTACTGAAGATGAAGTCGGCGGGAATCCGTGGGAGGATTGCGAGCTCTTGTGGAGGCAATCTCCGCTGGCTTATGTGCAGCAAATTAACACACCGCTGCTCATATTGCACGGGGAGCAGGATCTGCGATGCCCTATAGAGCAGGGAGAACAGCTGTTTACAGCATTGCGTCGTTTGGGGAAACCTACGCAATTTGTCCGTTTTTCAGCTTCAAGTCACGAGCTTTCACGAAAAGGGCACCCGCAGCTTCGCGTGGAACGACTGCAACGCATTACCAATTGGTTTGTCCAACACGAATTATAAGTTAAATCGATTTCTTGTGTTGATGTAAAAATGTCAGGTCCTCATCATAGGACTTGGCATTTTTAGTATGCCTTGCTACAATTCTCTCAACCTCATTCAAAAGGAGATATATAATGGCTGAGCCCTTAAAAAATATGTACACGGAGAATTTTCTTCAACAATTCGGTGAAAAAGTACAGTCTGCATACAGGCCGTTCGATACCATCGGATTTATTCATCAAGTGATGGATGAAAAATGGGATGAGCTGGAGCTGAAAGAACGAATACGGCGTATTTCGTTAACATTAGGGGCATTTTTGCCCAGTAATTATGAAGAAGCTCTGGGTATTCTTTTTACTATAGATGAGCATTGTAGTGGTTTTCCGTACTTGTTTTTCCCCGATTTTGTGGAGGTGTATGGGCAGGGAGAAGGGCATTGGGACCTGTCCATGAAGGCGCTGGAGCGATTCACATCTAGGTCCTCTGCGGAGTTCGCCGTAAGACCCTTCCTCCTGCGTGAACCGGAACGGATGATGCAGCAGATGACGACCTGGGCGGGACATCAAAGTGAGCACGTTCGTCGTCTTGCCAGCGAAGGCTGCCGTCCACGGCTACCCTGGGGACAGGCGTTGCCTGTGTTTAAGCGCGATCCTGCTCCAGTATTGGCTGTATTGGAATTACTGAAAGCCGATCCATCACTATATGTACGTAAAAGTGTAGCCAACAACCTGAACGATATTGCCAAGGATCATCCTGATGTGGTCATTGCTACGGCTCAACGGTGGAAAGGGACACATCCTGACACCGACTGGATTGTGCGTCATGGCTGCCGGACCCTGATTCGCAAATCCATCCCCGAAGTGATGGCAATGTTCGGCTATGCGGATGAAACAGACGGGGGACCGTTGGTCACGGGTGCCTCTTTCACCACAGACCCTGCCGTGCTAAAGCTTGGTGATAGCTGTGAGTTGAGCTACGCGCTTCAGCTTCGTGAAGGTGACCCGGTACGAGTCCGCATCGAGTACGGCATTGACTTTGTAAAGGCGAGAGGACAAGTTTCACGTAAACTGTTTTTGCTATCTGACAAAACGGTCCCCGGAGGAACCCATCTTACAGGTACACGGACACACCGTTTTGCAGACCTGACAACTCGTCGCCATTATGCGGGAACGCATCGGATTGCGTTGCTCGTAAATGGTCAGGAAGCGGCTTATACAGTGGTAGAACTCCAGTTGTAGATCAAGATTGCAGTGAAGAGAAAGAGTCTGAAATCAGGCTCTTTCTTTTTGTGGTTGTTTTTACCCAATTCATTTTTTTTCCAAAAAAATGATTCTGGTATTAGAACCTGGTACTAAGACGTGTTATACTACAGTAAGAAAGTGGATCTCATCTTATGTATAAAGGGGAAGGTATAATTTGACAGATCAACAACAATGGCTTGCGCCTGAATCTTACAATATGACTTCGGAAATGGAACACCATGAGGCTGATAAAACAGCACTTAAGTGGCTGAGTGAGACAGGAGAATACGAAGAAATCACCTATGGAGAGCTGTTGAAAAAGGCTAATCGACTGGCTGGAGGACTCGCAAGTCTGGGATTTAACAAAGGTGACAGAGTTCTGGTCGTAGTACCACGGCGTATTATTGCGTATGTAATTTATTTAGCCTGCTTGAAGCTGGGGCTTGCTGTCATTCCATCTTCAGAAATGCTGCGTGCCAAGGATATTGCATATCGTCTTCGCCATTCTGAAGCACGCGCAGTCATTGCCTGGACCGGAGTAACAGGTGAAGTGGACAAAATAAGCGATGATTTGCCTACTCTGGATTATCGTATCGTGGTCTCCGGGGACGACACGCTAGATGTATCTGGCTGGCTCGTGCTGAATGAGCTGATGGATGGACAGGAAGATACTTTTGAAGCTGTGAAGACGCACCGTGACGACATGGCCATTCTGGCCTATACTTCGGGCACCACGGGAAATCCTAAAGGTGTTGTACATAGCCATGGCTGGGGATATGCTCATCTGCGGATAACATCACCATGGTTGGATATTCGAGCTTCAGACGTAGTATGGGCTACAGCTGCACCAGGATGGCAAAAGTGGATTTGGAGTCCGTTTTTATCTGTACTGGGGAATGGAGCGACCGGATTCATATATAATGGTCCGTTTCGTCCGGGTCGCTATTTGCAGTTCATGCAGCAGTACGGAATCCAAGTGTTGTGCTGTACGCCGACAGAATATCGGATTATGGCGAAAACGGATGGTTTGGATCAATATGATCTATCCCAATTGCGCAGCGCAGTTTCTGCGGGAGAGCCTCTCAATCAGGAGGTCATTAATAAGTTTCAGGAGCAGTTCAACATTACGATTCGTGACGGCTACGGTCAAACGGAGAGCACATTAATTATTGGTAATTTAAAGGATGCACCTCTGCGTACAGGCTCGATGGGCAAATCTATTGCACCGGGACTCGTTGAGGTCGTAGACGAGGATGGCATTCCGCTGGCTCCGGGGCAAGTGGGCGATATTGCGGTACGCGCTGATCTGCCGGCATTATTCCATACGTATTACCATGATCCAGAACGCAAATTAGCTAGTGTCCACGGAGATTATTTTGTTACGGGAGACCGGGCTCGCAAAGATGAGGATGGATATTTCTGGTTCGAAGGACGTGGGGATGATATCATTATCAGTTCTGGCTATACCATTGGTCCTTTTGAAGTAGAGGAAGCGCTTATGAAGCATGACTCCGTGCAGGAATGTGCTGCCGTAGCCAGCCCTGACGAAATCCGTGGACATGTTGTAAAGGCTTTTGTCGTACTCAAAGCTGGGGTAGAAGGATCACCGGCGTTAGTGAAGGAACTGCAACATCATGTGAAAACATGGACGGCGCCTTATAAATACCCACGAAAAATAGAGTTTATTAAAGAACTCCCTAAAACCAGCTCAGGCAAAATACGAAGAGTGGAGCTGCGTGAACTGGAGAAGCAATCCGTACTGTAATGATGAAATTATTCAATATAATCAAAACGGAACAGGAGCGTGGAAAAATGAGTACATTTGAATCATTGTTGGAGCAATACGCAGAACTGGTTGTAAGAGTAGGGGTTAACATTCAGCCCGGACAGGTGTTTTTGGTAACTGCACCACTGGAAACTGTTGAGTTTACACGCCTGATTGTCAGCAAAGCCTATGAAGCAGGCGCTAAATATGTACAGGTAGAGTTTGAGGATGATTCCATTACACGTAGTCGTTTTGAACATGGTGACGAAGCCAGCTTTGATTACTACCCTGCTTGGAAGGCAGAAATGATGGAGAAATTTGCCGAAGAGGGTGGAGCCACACTAACGATTAAAGTGCCGAACCCCGATTTATATCAAGGCATTGATCCACAAAAGGTATCTCGTGCGACTAAGGCGGCAGCTACGGCGAGAGAAAGTTTTTCCAAATATACCCGAAATCATAAAATTAGCTGGTGTTTAATTAAAGCGCCGACGAAGGCTTGGGCCGATAAAGTATTTGCAGATGTAGCAGAAGAGGATCGTATACGTGTCATGTGGGATACAATTTTCCAAATGAACCGTGTAGATGGCTCTGATCCTATTCAGAATTGGCAGAAACATTTGAAAAACCTTGAACAGGTACAAGACAAGCTGAATCATAAAAAGTATAAAAGTCTCCACTATCGTGCACCAGGAACAGATTTGCGAATTGAACTGGCTGACGGGCATATTTGGCGCAGCGGCGGTGGGGAGAACGAGCGCGGAGATTACTTTGTCGCGAATATGCCGACAGAAGAAGTGTTCACGATGCCTAAGCGTACAGGTGTGAATGGTCATGTCACAAGTACCATGCCACTCAATTTAAATGGACAACTGGTGGATCGCATAACGTTTACCTTTAAGGACGGTAAAGTCACTGAATATACAGCAGAATCCGGCGAGCAGCATCTGACTCATTTGCTCGCTACGGATGAAGGGGCCAGCTATTTGGGAGAAGTTGCACTGGTGCCGCACGATTCACCGATCTCCAATCTCAATCGTATTTTTTACAATACAGGTATCGACGAAAATGCCTCCTGTCACTTGGCCCTAGGCAGTGCGTATCCATTTAATATGGAAAATGGGACACAAATGAACCGGGAGGAGCTGCTCCAGAACGGTGCCAATGTCAGTCTGACTCATGTTGACTTCATGATCGGCTCAGCTGAGCTGGATATTGATGGCGAACTGCAAGATGGAAGTAACGAAGCCGTGTTCCGCAAAGGAAATTGGGCTATTTAGTCCTTTTCTCAACCTCAAATCAATCAACCCGCAAACGATCTCATTCGTATGCGGGTTTTTCTATTCCCTAAATCTCAAATCACTCCTTGTTTTGTGAAATATAAAGTGCTAAACTAAGTTCAAACAGTAATTTAAACAATGTTTTAATTACTGTTTGAAAAATGATTTACATAAATTGCCCTATTTCATTCATCCGTTATGATTGACCAAACAGGAGGAGGAACAACATGAATCACCCAGACAAAAAACAACAAACCAAAGAAAAAATCTTAGACGCTACGCTGGAATTTATTCAAAAGGAAGGTTTTGAGGCGGTTACAATCCGAAAAATTGCCGACCTGTCTGCTACTAATATTTCTTTAGTTAATTATTATTTTGGCTCCAAGGAAAATTTGCTCAGTGAAGCTATTGAAGTGATATTAAATGGCTTTCAACACACCTTTTCTATTTTGGATAATACAGCGATCCCCCCCCAAGATAGACTGAAACAATTTTTATATAACTATTTACAGGTCATTCGTCAATATCCAGAGCTTCTTTCGCGAATTATTGCCATGGGCAGCACGCCCTTTACATCTCAACAGGAATACGGAAGGTTTTTAAACATAATGGGATTTCCAAAGGTTCAGAACACGATCAAGGAGCTGACAGGCGAGCAACAGCCGGGGCGCTTGTTAGCGATGATGCTGCAAATATTCGGAGCTATTTTTCTGCCCGCACTGATGAGTCCGATTCTTGAATCAGGGGCAGTTGTGAAAATACCTTCAATAGAGGAACAATTAAATCTGCTGTTTGAAAGATATTTTGATCAAAATAAAGCATAGGGGTGACTAATATGAATTATTTGAGAAAATATTGGCAAGATGCAGGGGCTATAATCGGTGTGGTCGTATGTGTTGTTTTGCTTATGAATCAAGCTATCTTTTCGGATATAACAGGCATGTTATGGTTGAGTTTTGTAGCTATATTGTTTCATCAATTTGAGGAGTACCGCTGGCCTGGATATTTTGCTGGTTTATTTAACAACGTTATGTTTAAAAGTGAAGCACCCGATCATTACCCCTTGAACACTCAATCAGCGATGATTATCAATGTTGCAATTGCCTATGTGTTTTACCTGCTCCCCGTATGGTTTCCGCAAGTAATCTGGCTTGGACTCGCACCCGTTTTTATGGGATTCTTTCAGGTCGTATGGCACGGCATCGTTGTCAATATTAAAGCAAAAACCTTATATAATCCTGGATTGTTTACGGCACTTCTCCTGCATGTCCCAGTCGGGATTTGGTATATACATGCAATAGTACAGCGAGACATCCCAACGGCAATAGACTGGATTGCGGGTACGATCTACTTTGTTTTTGCTGTATACATCTTCATCATTAAAGGGAATATATGGTTGAAGAAGAGTGACTCTCCTTACTCCTTTTCTAAACAACAGCTGGGATCTTATGGTCGTAAATAGTGTATATTAGAAAATCATTAATGTCCTTGTTTACAAGTTGGAAACAAGTAGAGGTATTCTGGAAACGAGGTTCGGTTACACTTGGTTTGTACCCATGAACAAGGAAAGAGTGATCTTATAATGAAGCATACACATCAATCTTATGATCGTAAAAAGTTGGCTTACAAGCTAATCACCACTAGTGCTTTATTGGCGATAGGTTTTGCTGTGATGACAGGATGCAGCAATAGCGGGGAAGCAAAATCAACTGCTCCTACTAAAGCAGAAACAGTCACATCGCCTGCTAGTTCTACAGATCAAAACACGGATCTCAATACTAATGGGCAAGGCTCAACCTCAACCTCGACCCATCAAGAACCTGCCAATAGTACAGCTACACCTCACAGTAAACACAGCCCTGCAGCCGCTATATTTAGCGCAGCCAAGCAGGGAACCTTACCGAATTTGCCTAAAGGTCTTGGCTTGGGAACTAGCAGCGATCTTTTATTTGAGCTGTGGGGGAAATCCGAGTCTGGTTCTACTGGTCCTATGAGAAGTTACGCTAAGTATCATACAGACATCATGCTGGATGGAAGCGATAAAGTTACAGAAATTACATCTTCCGATCCAGACTATAAAAAGTTGCTTATCAAACAAATTGTTGACGATTTAGGCCAACCTACGGAAACCGTTGATACCTCTAGAGACATACCTGACACAGCAGAAGCTAATTATACGATCAATAACACATCAGGACTTAGTTATAATTTAGTATTTTCCTATCAAACCAAAACGCAAAAGGTCAATTATATCCGATTATATTTTAACTCTAAAACGCCATAATTGGATGTATATAACAGAGTCGTTTCCGTTAGAATTGCGGAGGCGACTTTGTTCAAGCTCATTGCATTTTTAGGGTATGTCGTTTATACTATTTTGTAATTGATTAATCACTAATCGGAAAACTGTGTTAAATAAAAGGATGAAAAAAACATGACTAAAGCTACGTCAACATCTATAAATCGCCAAAAGGAAATCATATCTGCTGCCATTGAAGTGTTTGCTGAGATGGGCTACTACCGAGCTACAACAGCCAAAGTTGCAGAACGGGCCAATATTTCTCAACCCTATGTCTTTCGTTTTTTCGCTACCAAGGAAGCATTGCTTGTTGAAGCCCTGAAGGTTTCATTTACACGTATCATAGATTCTTTTCACAGCGTCATTCATTCGGCCTCATCTGAGCAGCTCGAGCAAGAGCTAATTGCAGCCTATTCGCAAATTATGACGGAATACCGTAATGAAACACTTTTGCAAATGCAGGCGCAGACGATCCGCGAGGATGAGGTTGTAAGCGTGATGCAGCAAGGGTTACGTGAAATTCATACGACGGTGTATGATGCTTTCCGACGGGCAGGTATTGAACAAGCAATGGAAAGAACGATGCTTTTTCTCGCTAGAGGTATGCTGTGTAATATTTCAATGTCGCTGGATTTGCCAGAACTGATGAAAAAAAACGATTAATTTTGGTTTATGTTTATGCATTAGAGTCGCGTTTTTGCGCGGCTTTTTTTGCTTTTAATTTTATTTGTTTAAGACATGGTTTTGTTTGCTTCTGAGAAAAAACGGCCAAATAAGTTGACAAGAGAAGTGAGTATCATTATTCTAATACCTATAGGGGTATATGTATAAAAAATTTTACTAAGCTAAGCCCCCTCAAAAAAACAGGCGGAGGTTATAGAATGTCATCAACTAACAATATCCAAGCAGATCATATTCTTGATTGTAAAGGGTTAGCTTGTCCTATGCCTATTGTAAAAGCAAGAAAGGCTATGAATGAGCTCGTTCCCGGAAAGATTATGGAGGTTCAGGCGACTGACAAAGGTTCATTAGCCGATTTTCAGAGCTGGGCCAAAAACACCGGACATCAATATTTGGGCACCCTCCAAGATGGAGATGTAATGCGACATTATCTACAAAAAGCAAATCTAGCTGAAGTGAAGAAGGAGCAAATATTTTCTTCTACGATAAGCCATGAAGAGCTACAAGCAAAATGTTCTGGCAAAGAGAACTTCATTTTACTCGATGTTCGTGAACCCGCTGAATTTACGCTTAAACATATCCCTGGATCTAAGCACATCCCTCTTGGCGAACTGGAGCACAGACTTTCTGAACTGAACTTGGAAGAAGAGATCGCAGTGATTTGCCAAGCTGGAGCACGCAGTGAAATGGCTTGTCAGTTATTAGTTGCCAAAGGCGCTAAAAAAGTCAAATCTGTGCTTTCAGGCATATCCGAATGGGCTGGAGAGACTAAGGGAAGCGAATCCATATGAGCACACCCAAAACAACGATTGTATTATTCAGCGGGGAGCTGGATAAGGCGATTGCTGCATTCATTATTGCGAACGGAGCGGCAGCATATGATCACGAAGTAACTATTTTCTTTACTTTTTGGGGGCTAAATACGTTACGCAAGGATGAAATCGTGAGCACTAATAAGGGGATACTCGAAAAAGCCTTTGGTTGGATCATGCCTCGTGGACCCAAAAAGCTGGCACTATCCAAAATGAATTTTGCCGGACTCGGTCCACAGATGATCAAGCATGTCATGAAAAAACACAATGCGCTTTCCTTGCCGCAGCTTATAGAGTTGGCACGAGAGCAGGGGATCAAGCTCGTCGCCTGTACCATGACCATGGATTTGTTAGGGCTGCAGCAAGAAGAGCTAATCGAAGGTTTGGAATATGCTGGGGTAGCCGCCTACTTGGGGGATGCTTCCCAGGGCAAGGTGAATCTATTTATTTAGGGTATCCTATTTATTTTTTTGGTTTATAATATACCTATACGTGTATATGGTAAGTCAAAAAAGGAGTGCATTACTTATGGATTACAATTACAGTGATGAACTGAAAACGCGCCTGAGGAGGATTGAGGGACAGGTGCGTGGGGTACTTCGTTTAATGGATGAAGGAAAATCGTGCAAAGACGTCGTTAGCCAGTTATCTGCCGTACGTAACGCATCAGATAAAGCGATTGCCCAAATTGTAGCAGAGAATCTGCAACGATGTATATTGGAAGAGCAAGAGGCAGGAGGAGACACGGATAAGCTGGTTAAAGAAGCGATTCAGCTTCTTGTGAAAAGTAGATAATCTGACTCCGGAGTCCAAGCTAGCGGGCAATGATGTCACTATGCACAAAATTACGGGAGCTGGCATATTGCCTTTGATTAAAGATTATATACTAGCCGTAATTAAAAAGTTCGCTGCCTCTAGTTGGTAGCGGACTTTTTTATTCAGACATTTCAGGAATAATCCTCTGTTTATGCTGAGGTAGGCCGGTGTAAATAACACATAACAAAACAACTTCTTCCGGGAGGCCTATTTATGGAGGTATTTGTTTCGATTGGTGTCAAATTGATCATCAGCTTTTTTGGCTTGTGGATCATTACTTTTATTACAGGTCGGAAAACACTTAGTCAGTTAACACCACTCGATTTCCTAACATCATTGGTGTTAAGCGAAATTGTGGGAAATACGTTATATGACGATAAGGTGACCATTGGGCAGCTTTTATTTGCTTTGGCACTATGGTGCGCGCTGGCCTACTTTTTTGAAAAAGCGACGACCCATTTTGTGAAATTTGGATATATGGCAGAAGGTCGAACAGTGCTGCTCGTGGATAAAGGGCAGGTTAATCAAGAAATGCTGGAGAAATATGACATAGAATTTACACAGCTACTCTCCATGCTACGCCAGCAAAATATTTTTTCTCTGCGTGAGGTCTGGTACGCTACGTTAGAGACGAACGGCTCCTTGTCAGTCATGCGGAAACCTGAATACGAGCCACCCGCCGCTCAGGATATGGGAATAGATGCACAGCCTGATCTTTTTTCTGTTACTGTCATTGATAAGGGAAGGTTGCTAAATGAATCTATGCGTGGGAAAACAATTGATATTGGAGAGATTAAGGCTAAGGTGCGAGAGCAGGGATATGATAGTATCGATGAGATTGCCTATGCAGAGTTAAGCGAGGATGGAACACTTCATATCGTGCCAATGAGATAGAAAAAGCATTAAAAATAAGACCATTTTGATAATTAAGCCAAAAAAGAGGAGCAAGGTGAACAGTCAGGGTTGTACTTCCCAGCTCAAACAATGAAATACAGATGATCAACTCTGATACCCTGAGTGTATTTTTACTCATTGCTTCCATTCACTGCTCCATATTTATTTCATGCATTTAATTATCATTTTTAGATCCAGCAGTTCTTTAAAAGATTTTTGAAATAACCCTATAGAATATTTGAGTCCCGGATTGAGGAGACTACCTCATGAGTTTGAAATTTTTCAGAAAGTGGTGATCAGATTTGAGTTTCTCGGATGATCAGCTTATCTGTCTCCGATTTGAGGACGAACTAGGGTGTTTTGCTAAGGCTGCTGCTCCTCCTATTTATGAGACTGCTCCATTTTTCTTTGATACTTACGAAGATTATGCTGAAGCGGCTAATAATGAAAAGGAGCATTATGTCTATTCGAGGGGAACCAATCCTACCGTTCAGATTGCAGAGCAAATGATTGCTGCACTGGAAGGTGGGGCGGACTGCAAGTGCTTTGCTTCCGGAATGGCTGCTATCAGTGCGGCTCTAATGTGTAGTTTATCCGCCGGGGACCATCTGATTCTGGTCGGACACATATACGAAACCTCCGTCAGCCTAGCTAAATACTTATCGAAGTTCAATATAAATTATACAATTGTACATTCCACTTCTACGGAAGCAGTTGCTGATGCCATCAAACCGCAGACCCGTGCTATTCTTATGGAGTCTCCTACCTCATTCACATTCGATATGGTAAATATTCAGGAGGTAGCTTCGCTTTCCAAAGCGAAGGGCATCCGCACAATCATAGATAATTCATGGGCTACACCCCTTTTTCAAAAACCATTAGAATGGGGCGTAGATATCGTTGTTCACTCCGCATCCAAGTACTTGGGTGGTCATAATGATTTAATTGCAGGGGCAGTGATCGCTTCTAAAGAGATAATAAATCGTATGTATGCTGAAGAGTATGAGTTGATTGGCGGCTCGTTGGCCCCTTTTGAAGCATGGCTACTCATTCGGGGGCTAAGAACACTCCCGCTCCGAATGGAAGCCCATCAGAGAAATGCTCTGTTGGTTGCTCGTTTTCTATCAGATCATCCGGCCATTTCAAAAGTGAATCATCCCGGACTTCCTTCTCACCCACAACATGAGCTGGCATGTAGGCAACTCAAAGGGTATGCCGGATTATTCAGTTTTGAACTAAAAGATTCGGGTTATGAGGATATATGCAGAGTGATCAATAAACTGCGACTGATTCGGATCGGTGTATCTTGGGGGTCTATGGAGAGCCAGGTGATCTCACCAAACTACGGCTTCAATAAGCAGAGTCTAGAAAAACAACACATGCCCGAATCGCTTATCCGCCTAGCTGTAGGGCATGAGCCTGCTGAACTTCTGATACAGGATTTAGCTACAGCTTTAGGCTAAGCTAACTTTCAGGATTTTATCTAAAAAAGCGGAAGTAGCGGTTCCTCCAATACATAAAGAGCTTCTGCTTTTCTGATTTATGATGTTTATACCTGATCAACTTTGCGCTTTAAGTAGGAGATAAGAGAGTCTCAGTTGTTCCAGGTAAATCACCGTGTAGAAATACAAACTAGTAAATTGGAAAATATTACAACTTGCCTGATAGGTATACACGTGATAAATTATATATCCAGCCAGTTAAACGGCTGTTGACTTGATCTTTGAAAACTGAACAACGAGTGAGTAGGGATTTTGTTCACAAAATCCAACGCTGAAATTTTGGTACATGCCTTCCAGGCTGTATAAAATGGAAGCAAACAAGAGATATTTTTTATCTCGTCAGTTTCAAAATGAGCTTATCGCTCTTTCTATAAACCAACTTCGGTTGGTCTTTAATGGAGAGTTTGATCCTGGCTCAGGACGAACGCTGGCGGCGTGCCTAATACATGCAAGTCGAGCGAGGTTAGTTAGAAGCTTGCTTCTAACTAACCTAGCGGCGGACGGGTGAGTAACACGTAGGCAACCTGCCCACAAGACAGGGATAACTACCGGAAACGGTAGCTAATACCCGATACATCCTTTTCCTGCATGGGCGAAGGAGGAAAGACGGAGCA
>NZ_JBSEDY010000013.1:0-148975 GCF_053570945.1 Paenibacillus sp. CMM36 | reverse complement strand
CTCAGATGATATACGGCATTCAGGTTAATCTCCATGACAGCGTCCCAATCCTCATCTTTATACTCCAGCAGAGGGGCGCGACGAATCGTACCTGCATTGTTTACAAGGATCCTTGGTCGCCTTGCACGCCTTGAACACCCTGAGGTCCTTGGTCGCCTTGAACGCCCTGAGGTCCTTGGTCGCCTTGGACGCCCTGAGGTCCTTGATCACCTTGTACGCCTTGAACTCCCTGTGGTCCTTGGTCACCTTGTACGCCCTGAGGTCCTTGGTCACCTTGGGCTCCTTGAACACCCTGAGGTCCTTGATCACCTTGAACTCCCTGTGGTCCTTGGTCACCTTGAACACCCTGAGGTCCTTGGACGCCTTGATCGGTTCCTAAAAGTTCATCAGATACTAACCGATGCGCAGGTACTAATTGCCCCAATGCATCTTTACCCCAAACAGAAATTTGAGTTTCATTCACTGCTGGTCCGCTTGTGGTAAACACGAATTCAAATGCGTCTAAATTTGCAAAGAAATTCCTAGTTATAACCGCATTTGGTCCCACTACAACTAGTTGTTGTACATATACTGTTCTACTGCCGTTTAAAATAAAACCCTCGATCAAAACAGTAGAAGAATTTACAGAATCTCGGTTATCTATTTTTACTGTGACCAGTTGGGTGGGTCTGACTCCTAGAACAGGATCGTTTGCAATGGGTCCAGTAGATAATACTGCCATTTAGATATTCCCTCCTTTCTAGTAAAAGCAAGCTTTTCTTGTAAACAATGAGGTCTTTCTCAAGATCATGTTCCCTCTATTTTATTTCTAAAACATGTGATATGATTGTGGCTTTACCTCTGTGCATTTGTTGAGTTTTAAGACTCTAACTGCTCATCCGCAACAATACGCTGAGCACCAATGATTGTACCACTCCCGTTTTTTCCCCAAACAGAAATATCAGTACTTTCTTCTGCCAAACCGCTTGTGGTAAAAACGAATTCATATGCGTCGAAGTTCGCTAGATAATTTCTCGTAACAACTGCATTGGGGGCTAAAGCTATTTGTTCTAGTACATGTAATGTTCGTAAACCATTTAAAATGAATCCCTGAATTAATATTGTTGAAGAATTGACTAAGTCACGGTTTACCATTTTAACAGTGACCTGTTGGATCGGCCTGACCCCACCAACAGGACTGTTCTCAATAGGACCAGTTGTTAATATTGCCATTAAGTTAACGCCTCCTTTACTGGTTATTAACAATAACTCCATGCAATCAAGTAAAATACTAGGACGAAAATAGAAAAGGAACCTGGAGTTCCCATGTATTATATTAATAATTTGTTAGATATGATTGTTTGTTTACCCATTAAAAAACAAGATATTATTTATTCTGTCATTCGGTCCGATCGAGCCTCAAACTACTCGTTGTTCTCAAGTTTTGGAAATCTCCTAATTCTCTCTCAAGGAAAGGAAATGAAAGATTTGCCCCTTCCTATATCATTCCAAACCATAAAAAAAGCACCCTAAGAGAAAGGGGTGCCCTCATCCTTGTTACAAATACCACTTGCGTCATGCTACAACACTCTTACAGATTTGTTTTTTAAATCCTCAAATTGTTCCTGCTTTTGTTTCTCATTCCATAAATAATGAAACCCCCATCGATTTGCGGTATCCCCTTCTCGCAGCTCTTGCTTCAAAGCTGAAAACCGTGAGTTAATATAGTCAAAACCCAAATATTTATAAATTACTTAAATATGTTAGCAAGCTTTGATTTCACTATTTGACTAGCATTAAATTTACTTTTTATCTTATTAGAACCATTTTTTCCAACAATCAACGCTTCTTCAAAGTGATCCTGGATCCAAAACAACCTCTCAGAAATTGCGTACCCGTTAGGTTCAACTTCAAAATAATCCTTTCCTTCCTCAAGAATAAATCTATCATTTCGGGGGTTTGTCGTAACAAGTACACATCCTGTCGATATCGCATCAACGGCAGCCGTAGTTGGAAAACCATCTAAAGCAAATCGATCCGGAACACTGCAATTTAGAAATATATGAGTTCTTTCGTACACTGACTTTAACTCTTCAGGGGAAAGTAGGCCATAGAATGTATAATTCTTATTTTTCAATAGAAGTAATTGATCTTCCCAATCACCAATTAGATTAAGATGAAAATCATCCGTAAGTCGATTAAATGCATCTGCCATAATGGGGAAACCTTTTCTAATGGCATTAAAAGCACAGAATGTTAACTGTATAGGCATTTCAACTTTCTTCTGTTTGAATGTATATAAGTCGGTATTAATCACAACGGGATAATAAATACTTCCAACAATCGATTCCATAACTTCATTGATGTTTGTAAATACGGTCGAACAATGCTGTCCTGCAATGGAAAGAAACTCTTTTTTTGTCCATGGATCCAGTCCGCCACCAGGGTACAAGGTAGCATGAAGATTAATATTTCGGTCATCTAAGAATGGCTTAATATTTAGATTAGGATTTGCTCCTGGCAAATAACTTCCATCCGGAAGAAAGCCATGCCCAAGCAAACTAAGTGTTAAATTTAAGAAAACACAATATACATCTGTAACCCCCTCAGACACTGCAACTTTCATAAAATCAGAAAAAGGATAAACTTTAGAAGGAAAATAATCATCATTAGGTTCAGTTGCAAAGAACAAAGTATCAGGCCTTTGCTCGAATATATTAAAGTTCTCCCAATATCGAAAACCACTTAGCTTCCATGGAAACTTCGTATCAATTACTGCAAGACGCCGGTTAGTATGCGATTGAATTTGCTGACTAAATATTTCCATACTTTCACCCTTTCTTAAGTTGCTGCTCCCTAAAGCTGTACACCACAGGCGTTTCCCGTATACATATGTGGCTACAATGGCCGATGTTCTAGTACAGGATAGCTGAATCATTCCTACGGTTAGAAAAGCTTCTTAAATTTGTAAGGCTTCCGCTGGTTCGCAAGCAGGTGATCCTGTGGCAGGAACGGCGGGTTCGTCAGGCTGGGAGTGTTTGGACTTCCGGCCGCCACTCTCACCATTCATCATATAATTCTTTAGCTCAATTCATCCCACCAAACTTTTGAACAATAATTTTTTGTGATGAACAACGGCTGCTAATACACGAATTCCAAGCACCGTCATATCCGCTGATTAGGTTGAGGTTTGATCGGACCGATTGACTGAATAAATGTCTAAATTTTGTGGGTAAACAAACAATCATATCTAACAAATTATTAACTCAACTTTCGCACCTAGAAAATCAGCCTAACCCCTTGAGTGAGTAAGGAAAAATCGAATAAATTTTTCCGTATTGACAAAAAACACCTTACTTGTTTGGTATCATGGAAGTGTCAAATCAACCATGCCAACAAGAAAGGTGCGTAACTTTATGTTACAACAACATTCCATGTCTGAATAGACTCGCTTTTCCAACATTTTCGCAACCCTCCAAATGGAGAAATTCTTACAAATTGTGGGGATTTCTAAGTCTTTTAGCTTACCTAGTCCCGCAGTTTTCCAAATCGTCTTCTCACTGGTTTTTGAAGGGTGGCTTTATAACATCCCTGCAGGTAAAGCAGTATGCCTCCCATCAGAATGGAGCGGACACGTTCTGAGAGTTGTACGATCCCCATAACAAAGCCTTTTCACCCTACGGCAGCTATCTAATCAACAGCTACTGTCACGCGTGGAGCTGGACCCCAACCTATTTGATTCGTAAATATAAGCTTTAAAATATAATAAGGCCATGCCAGATCAGGTTATGAGAACCTTTTTCAGCACGGCCTTATGGTTTGACCAACTAATCGTCTGTTCGCATTACTTTGGCTAGCAGCTCATACGAGCGCAGGCGCGCTTGATGGTCATATACCTGAGAGGTTGTAATCAGCTCATTGGCTCTAGTCTGGTCTATAATCCAATCTATCTTTTGCTTGACGGTGTCAGGACTGCCAATGGCTGAATACCCCAGCATATTACCACGAACCGCCTCCTTTTCCTGCTCACTCCAGAGTTTCTCCATGTCATCAACTGGTGGCTTCAGTCCTCCGCTGTGCCCGCGCAGCACATTTAGAAACTGTTGTTCTTGTGATGTAAAGAGCCTTTTCGCTTCCTCATCAGAATCTGCAACAAGCACATTAACACCGACCATCACATAGGGCTTATCCAGTGCTTTAGATGGTCGAAAATTGCGATGATACAACTCTAAAGCCTGTAGCAAATGAGCCGGGGCAAAGTGGCTGGCGAACGCGAACGGCAACCCAAGCTGACCTGCCAGCTGTGCGCTGAATCCGCTTGATCCCAGTAACCAGATGGGAATGTCCAGCCCTTCTCCAGGAACCGCTCTTACTCCCGGAACTGCTCCGCTTAGCGCTGGATTCAGGTAAGAACGCAGCTCATTCAATTGCTCGGGGAAATCTTCCCCAGTACTATGAAGCCCTCGCCGCAGTGCCCTCATCGCGGGTTGATCCGTGCCTGGAGCACGGCCAAGTCCCAGATCAATTCGTCCCGGATAGAGCGACTCTAATGTTCCAAACTGCTCCGCAATCATGAGTGGAGCATGGTTCGCCAGCATAATACCGCCTGAACCGACCCGAATCTTGTGGGTATGTGCAGCTACATGCCCGATGATCACAGAAGTAGCCGCACTGGCAACCGCCTGCATATTATGATGCTCCGTTAGCCAGTACCGATGGTACCCCCATTGTTCTGCATGCTGGGCAAGATCCACCGTGTCGCGGAAGGAATCGGCAGGAGTGCCGCCTTCAATGACAGGTGCAAGATCTAATATAGATAGTGCAACGTTCCGCGTAGTCATTATATATAAACCCCCTGTCAATATATTATTATACGTATTTCCCTCAACGCCTTAATTCTTTGACCTATCAATTGATACGTCAATTATAATAATGTGTCCCGTTATGAATTGCAAATGATTTAAATTTTTAGTTTTTATCAAAAATCAGTTTACTTTTATGATAAGCTCATCTATTATGCAAATATGTGGATAATGGTTATCCACATTAGCCTGGTTATAAATATTGAGGTGATTGCTAGTGCATATGAAAACAGGTGTCGAACAATCTGTCTACGCTCTTCTTCTACTCACGATGCTGCCGGACAAAGCTGTTTTACCTGGGGAGGCCATTAGCCAGCAGTTAGGTGCTTCACCTACTTATTTTCATAAACTGTTACGAAAATTGGTTAGCTCCGATTTGATTACTTCTGTACCTGGTGTCAAGGGCGGGTTCAAATTAAAGAAAAAACCTGAGGATATACGGGTATTTGATATTTACCTAGCGATTGAGGGACAACAAACCCTTTATTCTTCCAGTGGTATATACAACGAAATGCTTGAATTAAAGAAAGACGATCAGTGTTGTTTACTGACAAATTTGATGGAAGAAGCGGAAGCCTCCTGGAAGGCCGTTCTGAAAAGGGAAACCATCGCGTCACTATCCGCTGACTTTTTTAAAGAAGGATATGATGCCAAAATTACTTCTTTGGAGAACTGGATTCAGGAAAAAATGGTCTTGTAAAGAACACTAATTATCAGAGAGGAACATGAACATGAACGATTACTTAGTAAAAGCTCTTGCCTACAATAATCAGGTACGGGCTTATGCCGTGAGAACAACGGAAACGGTAAGTGAAGCCCAACGGCGTCATTATACCTGGCCCACAGCATCGGCTGCATTGGGACGTTCTATGACGGTCGGCGTCATGCTGGGAGCCATGCTTAAAGATGAGGATAAACTGACGATCAGAATCAACGGTGGCGGGCCTATCGGCACTATTCTTGTCGATACCAACTCCAAAGGTGAAGTTAGGGGTTATGTAAAAAATCCACAAACCCATTTTGAGCTTAATCAGATAGGGAAATTAGATGTCGCCAGAGCTGTAGGAACAGATGGAGCGCTCATTGTATCCAAAGATATCGGCTTAAAACACCCGTTTGTTGGACAAATCCCTCTCATATCGGGTGAGTTGGGCGAGGATTTCACATCTTATCTCGTCCAATCCGAACAAATCCCCTCTTCTGTAGGAGCGGGAGTTATTGTTAACCCGGATAACTCTATTCAGGCGGCTGGAGGTTTCATTATTCAGCTGATGCCAGATACGCAGGAGGAAGTTATCAGTTTTATCGAGAGACGCATTGAGAGCATTCCAAGCATCTCCGCAATGGTCATGGAAGGTCTTACGCCAGAGCAGATTCTGGGTCAGATTTTGGGAGAAAGCAACCTGAACATACTGGAAACCATGCCTGTACAATTTCATTGTCCCTGCTCAGAAGAGCGTGTTACCAATGCCATTATCAGCTTAGGGAATAAGGAAATAGAAGATATGATCCATACCGATGGACAAGCTGAAGCTCATTGCCACTTTTGTAACGCACACTACCATCTTACCAAAGAAGATCTCGAAGGCATGCTGGAAACAAACATCATTTAAATAAGAGCTGTTCCCAAAAAAGTAGGTTTAGCTACTGGGAGCAGCTTTTTTCTTTTCCAATACTTCCGAGGGTTTCTTTATCCTAAACACGGTAGACTTGTTCATGATGTAAGTGATAATGTTATATTATTCCAATCAGTTGAGATGAGGTGCACTATGCTCGAGAAAGATACACATGAAATTTGGGCTTATTATGATGGCGGTGCAGAAATAGGCAGGTTAGAGCGAGGTATCGGAAAAATAGAGCTAGAAAGATCAAAGGAAATCATTTCACGTTATCTCAGCGAGTCTACTCATGTTATTTACGATATCGGCGGCGGTGTAGGGGTCTATTCTTCGTGGCTGGCGGAGCTGGGATACGAAGTTCATCTATTTGATCTATCTTCCCAAGCCATTGAATTCGCTCGTCAGCAGCAACTGAATAACCCCATCATCAGTAAGCTGGAAACCGCGGATGCCAGAAATCTTCATCGTAAAGATGAAAGCGCGGACATCGTGCTATTGATGGGACCTTTCTATCATTTAACGGGACAGAAGGAACGAGTAAAAGCACTACAAGAAGCGGCGCGTGTCTTAAAGAAGGGCGGAACGCTGATTACTTCAGCTATTTCCAGGTTTGGCTCGCTACTGTGGGGACTATCGGTGTACGACGAGCGCAATACCATTGTGGAGGAAGATGAGTTCATGAATATGGTTAGACAGGAGCTGACAGATGGTCAGCATGTACGACCGGCGGCCTATCCCTCTTTTATCACACGGTCCTACTTTCATACATCGGATGCCTTGCGTGCAGACTGGCAGGCGGCTGGATTGCCGAAGCCTCGTGTACTGGGCGTGGAAGGACCCGGCTGGATTGCACCCGGATTTGAAAAGAAGTGGGCGATCCCTTCCCATCGTAGCCGTTTGCTGGATATAGCACAGCAGGTTGAAGAGCAGGAATCTGTGATCGGTATGAGCCCGCATATGCTTGCAGTCGGTATCAAGCCTTGAAGCTCATCAACTCTACAACTATGGAGAGATATAGCCTATGAGAAGACGTAATCGTTACATCGTTAAGTCTGCAATCATTCTGATCGCAGCTATAATCGGAATGGTTTATATCGTAAATCTGGATACCTCTTTTAGAAAAGTCGTTTTGGATCGCATGGATACAGCCAAGATTAATACTATTCTCATTAGTAAATCGCCAGACTATACAGACCAATTGGTAAAAGACAAAAATGAAATTCAAAGTACCTCAATGCTCTTGCTGAAATGAAATTAAGAAAATCCAGTGTATTAGATAAAGGTCTTAATTCTGTATACATGCTCAGTATTTTCGTAGATCGCGAAAATGAAAGGGACTTATTTGGAATCACCCCTATATGACCAAAACTATATAGAAATATATGATGAAACCAAAACGAAAAATAAAGTTACTTCAGGGCCTTGGCAGTACAGTTGAGTAGCTTCTGTGTATAGGCTATTGTAAGTACAGGAGACTTTTTCCAGATAAACTGAACTACAGGAGGTCGTTTTTCTTGATGATCATTGAACTGGTGGCCATTATTTCTACTGCTGTCTTATCTACGTTTTTTTCCTTTCGATACCGCTTGTGGAGACAACTATAGTGAGAAGTGAACAAGAGATGCTGCATACCATTCTCCAATTTTCTCAAGAGGACGAACGGGTGCGTGCCGTGATTATGAATGGTTCACGCGCTAATCCACATGCTCCACGAGACGTTTTTCAGGATTTTGATATCGTCTTTCTCGTATCTTCCATGGACAGCTTTATTCAGGAACGTCGCTGGATCAACCATTTTGGTGAATTGATCATTATGCAGACGCCCGATGAGCATATGGAACCTACTTCGACGCCCCATGATCGCTTTGTTTTTCTCATGTTATTTACGGACGGCAATCGCATAGATCTTACACTCTACCCTGCGAATAACATCGCCAATTGGACCCGAGACAGCTTAAGTGTACTGCTGCTGGATAAAGATGGACTGGTGGAGCCTTTCCTACCGCCAAGTCTTCAAGATTATAAGACGATACCTCCAACTGCCCAAGTCTATGCGAATTCCTGCAACGAGTTCTGGTGGGTCAGTACTTATGTAGCTAAAGGATTATGGCGACAGGAGCTGCCCTATGCCAAATTTATGCTAGATCGGCCTGTAAGGGATGCGCTTCACTTGATGCTGGAATGGCATATTGGTATACGAACAGACTTCACTGCAGATCCGGGTAAACAGGGAAAATATTTCGAGAACCATCTTGAGCCTGAACTTTGGACGCTCTACATCCAAACGTTTGCGGATGCAGATTATGAACATATGTGGCAGTCTCTTTTGATCATGGGAAATTTATTTAGAGAAGTTGCCTTGGAAGTAGCGAACCATTATGGTTACGAATATCCGACTCTGGACGATCAACGTGTTACGAACTATCTCCATCGCGTAAAAGCTCTCCCAGCAGATGCTAAGGACATTTATTGATAAAAAACCAGTCGGCACTTAATTTATATGTGCTAGGCTGGTTTTATTTTTATACTCTAAGTTATTCGGTCAGAACCCGGTCACCTCTGCTCGCAGGCTGAGAGATAACCAAAAATTCAACATCCTCATTCGTTTCATTAAACATTTGATGAGGTACCATAGGAGGAACCTCACACCCTTCCTGAGATCCTAATTGGATTTGTTCACCATCCACTTCAAGTACCGCTGTACCTGATAAAATAAAGAAAAATTGGCGTGCATGATGATGATAATGTCTGACCTCATGAGTATTTCCGGGCATCCGCTCATGAATAATACTCAAATCCTTATTTTTCACTAAGCGCCAACCATCACATTGATCTCCCCATATATAATGTTCAGCATTATTTTTACTTATTTTCATATTGAACTCCTCCTTTTTGCAATTACAGTTTTATTTTAAATATGAATTCATAGAGCTACAATCTTATTTTTAAAAAACGGCGGGACAAATGTAAAAAGCACTCCGACTTAGTCAGACTGTTTTTTATATATCCGCCTCGATAATTTCCTCCAACTTAATCCAGCTAAAATCCTCTTCCCCACGGGACAGCTTCACTTCTCGCCGACTTGTGTTAATCACCGTGACCAGTCCACGCAGCTCCTCATCATCAAATGGATTGAACACTTTTAGCGTAATAGGCTTACGTTCGTTATAGGATACGATGATGGCCTGTTCAATCTGCTGCATTTCCTGATCGTCCAGTGTCGGTTTGCCGCGCCTACCTTGCTCCTTCATCAGTCTTAAATATGCCTCCCGATGCTCAGGCAAAATCATGCGCGAGCTTTCCCATATGCCATTTCCTTCAAGCTTTTTCCCCATCGTAAGCCCCTCCTATGCTGTTCTGGTTACCGGATGCCATGCCAATACATGATCTAATCGAAAAACACGTGGCTGGCCTGTCTGTAAACAGGTGGCTCGTATCAAGCCATTCTGCACACGATGCACCTCGATACGCCGATGAGACAGTTTGCCCTTCCGATCCAAATACACGATTTCCACGATCTGCCCCACGTATTTTTCCAACATGATCCTTCACTCCTTATCAGAACGTTTGTTTGTATTATATGCGAACATGCGTTTGATTATCAATGTAAAAAAATCCCCTGAGGGATTTGACTCTCTCAAGGGAATTAAAATTCATAAGTGGATAGCTTAATATCTTCTTTATTCAAATCTTTCAGAGGATGGACAGGGCCATTCCAATAAGTGAGAATATCAAGCGGCTCATTAGTACCATGTTCTTTTAAAGAAAGAGATAATTCAAGTAATAAATGGGGAAGTTGATAAGAGCTTGTTAAAAACTGATATTCCTCTGGGCTTTCACAGTCTTCTGCTCGATAGAACACAAAGTATCCCTCGGTATGATCCCCAATGAGTACAATATAGCGAGCAAGAAACATAATTTCGCCATTGGCAAAAGGAATGGAATATGTCGAAGCAGAGATCAAATCTGTCTCTAATCCCTCAATTCGAAGGGTGAGTTCATTGTTAAGAGCATCCATTCTTTCTCTTTGTTCGCTGACGAGTTGTTCATAATTTACAGGGACAAGCCCTCCTTTCTTGATCGTAGCGATCAGTTCGTCTATAAATACTTTTTGAGACAACACTCGATTGCTCATTCTATTCATCTCCATATTCGTGAAAATAAGCATGGAATTCCTGCTTCTACATGTTCAATAATTATGTATTAAAAATCTTGATTCATTAACTATCAAGCAATTTTGTGACTGCATTCACGACCCTTTCCATCTCAAATGGCTTAACAATAAAGTCTTTTGCACCTGCCTGAAATGCTTTTATAATCGCTTCCTGCTGCCCCAAAGCAGAACACATCAAAATGTTGGCTTGGGGATCAAGTTCTATGATCTTTTTAACAGCCTCAAGCCCGTCCATCTTAGGCATATTAATATCCATGGTGATTAAATCGGGACGAAAGTGTGCGTATTTCAAAACAGCATCATACCCGTTTTCTGCTTCCGCAATAACAGCGTGACCTAAATCCAAAAGAATATCTTTAAGTACAGAACGCATAAACAAAGAATCATCCACTACTATAACTGCTGCCAAATTAATCTCTCCAATCCGTTGTCAAATGATATGCACGCCCAAACTTCAATATCGGTGAAAAAACTGGTAAAATTAATAGAAAGAATCTGTAAAAATAAAAACGCTACCAATGAATTATAAAAGAAATTTGAAACTAGCTACTACAGAATTAGTTTTCAAAAAAACGTTTCACAATGACGTAAATCATTTCTGAAAAGCAAATTACAAAGGACTATATATCTACTGTATCTTGAGCACTAGCCATAAAAGCACAATCTTCTTGGATAGTTATAAAAAAACTGACGTCGGTATCATTCCGACGTCAGTTTATAAACTTATTCGTTTAGCATTTCTTATTCATTCAGAGCTTTTTTCAAAGCCTCCAGATTGTTTTTCATCACACCAAGGTAATCCAGGTTCTTCTGTTTGTCTTCATCCGTCAATCCTTCGAGCGGATTCAGTACATCGGTTTTTGAACCGATTTCAGTAGCTACGGTCTCAGCGACCTTCGGATCAACAAGAGTTTCGAAGAAAATCGTTTTAACATTATTTTCTTTAGCGAATTTGATAATACCCGCCAGCTTGTCCGGTGTAGGCTCTTGCTCTGGAGATAATCCGGCAATGGGTACTTGGGTCAGACCATATTGCTTAGCTAAATAACCAAAAGCAGCATGCTGCGTAATAAAGTCTTTACGTTTTACATCTTTCAGACCTGTTTTGAACTCGGTATCCAGCTCTTTCAGCTTGGCGATATAAGCATCAGCGTTTTTCTCATAATCAGCTTTGTTTGCTGGATCGGCTGCTACAAGCCCTGCTTCAATGGACTCCACTTCTTTTTGGGCCAAGACTGGATTAAGCCATACATGAGGGTCCATCACATGATCGTGATCATGGCCTTCCTCTGCATGTGCTTCTTCTCCTTCTTCCTCCTCAGCGGTGCCTTCCATCAGGTTTAACCCTTTGCTCGCTTCAACTACAACACGCTTATCGTTGGACGCGCTACTCAAAGCCTGTTCTGCCCAGCCTTCGACGATACCGTTATAAACAAACACGTCAGCATCCTTTACCTGTGCCATATCTTTGGCGCTCGGTTCCCAGTCATGCGGCTCGGCACCAGCTGGAATCAACGCGGTTACGTTAGCATGGTCTCCAGCAACTTGCTTGGTAAATTCATACATTGGATAAAAAGTGGTGACCACATTCAGCTTGTCTGCTGTTTGTGCCGCATTCGGCTCGGTTTGGGAAGCGTTTGTAGCTGTATTATCAGATTTGGCTCCGCAGCCAGACAAAATAAGTGCTAGTCCCGCAGACAATACAAATGATTTTTTGAACCATGTATTCATATTCATTACTCCTTTATCCATTAGATTTTTTAGTTATTCTCACTGTAATTACACTCACTGACCTGCCGCATTCTGCCGTCGCGAAGCCTGTTGCTTGCCCAGCTTGCGGACCAGCTTTTGTATACCAGCTCCTACAATCAGGAATAATAACAGCACCATGGCAATTGTCCCCCCTGGGGGTGTACTAAGTTCATACGATGCCGTTAAACCCATAAATACGCCGATCAATGCAGTGACCATAGATATCCAGATGGCTGCCGCGAAGCTCGGTGCAATTCGAATCGCCAGCGCTGCAGGGAGCACGATGAGTGAGGAGACAAGCAGCACACCGACAATCGGCATTGCAGCAGCTACAATCATCCCTGTTAAAATACTAAATGCAAATGAGATGGACTTGACAGGAAGACCGTTGGTCTTCGCCGTTTCTTCATCAAAAGTAATCTGATACAAAGGGCGCCGAAACACGAAAAAGAAAATACCTCCGATGACAGCCACAACGATCATCAACATCAGCTCTGTCTGATTGACAGCTACTACCGAACCAAATAAATAAGCGGAAAATCCTTTGTTGATGCTCTGATTCAGATTCATTAAAATAACGGCCGTCGAGAGGCCACCTACCATAATAATAGCCACAGATATCTCACTATATGTTTTATAAGACCTGCGGACGTACTCAACGATAATCGCTCCGATTACGGCAACAATAAATCCGGTTATCGTCGGGTTAATACCTAAATAGGCACCTGCTGCCACCCCTGCCAGCGATACATGCGATAGCATGTCCGCCATGAGAGCCTGACGCCGTAGCATCAGGTATACTCCAAGCACCGAGGCCAGCAGTGCAATTACCCCACCGGCACAAAATGCCCGCTGCATGAAGTCGTAGTGCAGCATTTCCATCCGCCATCTTCCTTCCTCTCAAGCTCAATAATTCGATCCAGATAATGTTGCACTTCCGATAGTCCATGGGTCACCATGACCACGGTTCTTCCATATTCCTTAACCTGTTGATTCATCAGATCGTAGAAGTGGTAGCGGCTTTCCTGATCCATTCCGGTCGTAGGCTCATCCAAAATGAGCAAATCCGATTCCTGAGCGAGCGCTCTTGCCACACAAATACGCTGCTTCTGTCCACCGGACAATTCGCCGATTTTACGGTGACGCAAATCCCACATGCCTACCTGACGCAGCGCCTGCTCCGTCAGATCATGATCCTCAGACCGCATACGGCGTAACCAAGAGCCATGAGTATATCTTCCTGAACGGACAAATTCCAAAATCGTACTTGGAAATCCGCCATTGAAGGCGGCAATTTGTTGGGATACAAATCCAACAACGAGCTTTTTGCCTTCACCTGTACGATTAGACATGAACACCTTGCCCTTCCAAGGCTGAAGCAAGCCGAGCAACAGTTTGAGCATGGTTGACTTGGAAGCACCATTCGGTCCGGTAATGGCTACAAATTCTCCCGAAAAAATTTCAACATTGGCATCCACCAAGTTAGGAACATCTCCGTAGCCAAATGTGACCTGTTCCAATGAGGCCAATAACATGACGCAAATCTCCTTTTCCTTTAAAAAGCCTGGAGCCATCTGAGCAATCATCCTTTGCGCAGATTCTCCAGGTCGTTTATGATCATTAAACCATCTATCGTAATTATTACGATTTGGTAATAAAAAAATAGGCGTTTGATAAACGTAACCTTTACGCATTAGCAAGTTTAACAGTTTAGGCAAGGTTCGTCAATGTTTTGGCAACTCTTTTGTTTGTTTACTTCACTTTGTCCGGGTACAAGCCTGCAGCCAAGGTTTTCAACGCGATCGGAGCGCGCACGCCTTCAGCCGCTGCGGATAATGGCAGGACTATAAACCGTTTGTTTTTGATCGCTTCCACACCAGCCAGCGCAGGCTTGTTCAGAAGCAGTTTCTCTTTATCCGCCAGTGAAGTATCTCCATAGTCGAGAATGACAATGACGTCAGGATTACGGTTCACAACCTCTTCCCAGCTTACCTCAGTAAAACTTTTGTCGATATCATCAAAAATATTTTTCGCCTTCACACTTTCAATCAAAGACGTTAGATAATTGTTGGCAGCCGTAAAGGGCTTGTCTTCTCCGCTGTCATAAACAAACACCTTGGGTGCCTGTTCAACAACACCAATTTGAGTCTGAATGGACTGCACTTGTTCACGCATTTCATTTACCAGCTTTTCTGCACGCTCCTCAACCCTAAAAATACGCCCAATATTTAGTATATCCTGATATACATCTTCTAATGTGGGGCCCGGCTTATTTGAGGACTCCTGTACATAGGTCAGCACCCCTTGTTTGGCTAGCTCCTCACGGGAACCCAGATTTTTATCATTAAAAGCACTCTTCCAGCCCGCATAGGCAAAATCCGGTGCAGCGGCCATAAACACCTCTTTGGACGGATATTGTTCGGCCAGTACCGGGATTTTGTCATATTGAGCCTTATATTTTGGCAAAATCTGATCATCCAAATACGCAGTTCCTACCATAGAGGATTCCAGTCCAAGAGCCAGCATAACCTCAGTCGCGTGCTGGTTCAGTGTAACCGCGCGTTTAGGCGCCTCGGGAAATGCCATTTTAACGCCCATGTTTTCAAGCTCTACCGACGTCTCCTTGGTTGCTGATTGGGATGCGGCAGGTTGCTGCCCGTTTGCGGATGGATCGCTTGTTTGGGCCGTGTTTCCTGCTGCACAGGCTGATAACAACAGCATCATCGCCAAAGCGAGCATAACCAGCGGTAACGCGGGCCTGCTATATTTTTTCATATGTACCGTCTCCTCTTTTATTTGTAGTTATTCTTACCTCATCGTATCGCCTTTTCTGTTAACATCATGGATGGCCTCCTCTCCTGAGAGAATCCGGTAAAAAGGTAATATTCGGCTTTCCGGTTTTTGGATGAATGCAGATTTCTGTCTCGACCCCGAATACACTCCACAGCAGGTCTGGCTGAAGCACATCCTCTGTTATGCCGGAGGCTACCACTTTGCCTTCTTTTAATACATACATTCGATCACAATAAAATGCCGCTAAATTCAAATCATGCAGTGCAGCTAGCGTAGTTATCCGAAGTGTTTTGACCAAATCCAGAATTTGCAGCTGATACCGGATGTCCAGATGATTCGTCGGCTCATCCAAAACAAGAAATTTCGCCTGCCCGGCCAAAGCTCTGGCGATCAATACCCGTTGCTTTTCGCCGCCAGACAAGGTGGCAAAGCCCTGATCTGCCTGAGCATTCATGCCTACCCGCTCCAGCGCCTGCTCGACCAGTTCATGATCGACGACAGTATCTGCTTCCAACAGTTTCTTATGCGGATGGCGACCCATCAGGACGATGTCCCGTACTGAGAAATCAAACGTTTGCGGCGCATCCTGACTCACCACTGCCATTTGTCGGGCTGTCTCTTTATACTTCATCCGTAGCATATCCTGGCCATCCAACGTAACTACACCACTGTCAGGCTTTAGCACACGATACATATTTTTGAGCAACGTCGACTTCCCGCTGCCATTCGGACCGATCAATCCGACTAGCTCCCCTGCTTTTACCTGGAGACAGATGCCGTCGATCAGCCGTTTGTCGTGAATACTGAAGGTCACGCATTCGACTTCTATATTCATTTTTCGCCTCCAAACGAGTAGGAACTACGACGCAGCAGCCACACAAAAAAAGGTCCTCCGCACACAGCCGTCACAATACCAATCGGTAGCTCCTGTGGAGCCAGCACAAGCCGGGCACATACATCAGCCCACACGACAAAAATAGCTCCCGCCAACAGGCTGACGGGCAGTACACGCCGATGATCTGATCCCACTACCAGCCTAACGATGTGCGGAATCATTAGTCCGACAAAGCCAATCGAGCCACTAACGGATACGACTGCCCCGGTTAAAAGAGACGCCACCACAACCAGTAATACGCGGAACGCCTGTACGTTCACACCAAGCGTTACTGCGGTCTCTTCACCCGTTAGCAAAGCATTCAGCGACCGGTATCGGGTCAGAAGCACAACCGTTCCAACGACTACAATAAGGCTTGGAATGAAAAGCGTGTCCCATTGAGCACCTGCCAGACTTCCCATTATCCAATACATCGCGTCACGAATGCCTTTTTCATTCGGGGCCGTCGTCACGATAAAGCTAGTCACAGCCGACAGCATCATAGACACCGCCACCCCTGCCAGCAATAAGCGGGTCGTCGATATGCTCCCAGCTACACGGGCTAACGCGAACACCATAAGCATTGCAGCTAACGATCCTATAAAAGCAGATAAAGGCAGCGCAAGTCGTCCTAAAAACCCGAAAGCTCCGAACACAATTACCAATGTGGCTGTCACCGAAGCCCCAGACGAGACACCTAAAATATAGGGATCCGCTAACGAATTACGAATTAATGCCTGTATAGTCGCCCCTGTAACAGCTAGTCCTGCTCCTACGATGACACCTAACAACACGCGTGGAAAGCGGATTTCCCAAACGATATATTGCTCAGGCTTGGTCCATGTCACGGGTATCCACTGGTCCAGCCAGGGAAGATGGGACAGTGCAATTCGCCATATCGTCCCCGGTGCGACAGCTACAGGGCCCAGCATGACCGCGAGTGTGACCGAAAGCAACAGCCCAGCAGTCAGCAGCAGAATTGTTGTAAATCCCCAAGTAGGCTTGCCCGCTAGGTGTGCACGAGAATGATGTTGTGATGGATTAGGTCTTGATGGATTAAGGTGACTCGTTCTCGAAGTCATGAATTACTCAATGGCTTTTCGGCCGCTTCCAGCTTTCTCAATTGTTCCTCGATCTCGGAAGCAGAGAAATTCTCACCCATGACAACCGCTACATCGTTCACTGGCTTTTGCGGGCGGATCGGAATGATTTCCAGCTCCCGATAGGCAAATTGAAACATCATCTGACCCTCTGATTCCAGAAACCGCACAATTCCTTTGGCCCGATAAATTTCAGCTGGCAAACTGCGGAACAACTGTTCAAACTCGTAGCGTGGCACAGGTTGTCCAAAAAAATGCGTGTGAACAACTACATGGTCGTAGGAATGATAATGCTCCCCATGTTCGTGTTCGTGGTCATGGTCATGAGACTGATGATCTGTATGGTCATCATGGTCATACGTGTGCAGATGATTTTCCAAATGAGGATGTTCACTCTCAATATCAACTGCGGATTCCTTATGTCGCGAAACATCCATACGCTCCTCTCCTTGAGTGGAGAAAAAAATTCCAGCGTCCACGTCACTTCGTTGCGTGCTCACAGTCAAAACATATGGATTTAACTCTTTTACGAGGGCCTGTACTTTCTGTAACTCGCCCGCAGCCAATAAATCGGTCTTGTTAATAATCAGTTTGGAAGCGCATCGAAGCTGATCCTGCATCAAACGAAGCGATTTGCTTCTCTCGTTCCCCGAGGCAAAATCCAAAAATTGACGCGCGTCTATGACCGTGATAACGGATTGTAATATCATAGTAGAATAAATTGAGGCGTCTGTCACTGCATCTACAATCTCCATCGGGTTAGCCACTCCGGTACATTCTACAATAATCACGTCCGGCTTATATTCCTCAGCAAGATTCATGAGCTCGACGCCCAAGTCCCCGCGAATGGTACAGCATATACAGCCACTGAGCATTTCCTTCAAGGGTGCTTGTCCATTCACCAAACTACCGTCCAGATTAACATCACCCAACTCATTCATCAAAATGGCTGGCTTGAGACCCTTTTCCTTGTAGTAAGCCAGCGCATGCTGAAGAAGAGTGGTTTTACCGCTACCCAAAAAACCGGATAAAACAACAATCGGTATCATATAACCCCTCCTTGTCTTTGCAACATTTAATATGGATCGTACCTTAAAAATTTCCTTCTTGCAATCATTTATCGGATTTTAATCGTAATAATTACTATTAATGAGTATAAATATATATGAGCATGCTCAGATTTGTCAATATAGGGAGGTGATTCACACACAATCCGGCGGGCATGATTGTCCCCTTACAGGCATAGGCTGTAGATAAGAACCCTTATTCCCAAGGAGACGTGGAATGAAAAACAGTACGCTGTTGAAGATGCTGCCTTTTATGATTCCGTTTGCCTTTCTCATCCCTGTGCTTGTCACGCTATCTCCCCAGTGGCTTCGTTTGTTAGATGTGGGGCAGCTGCAGCCATTAAAAACGGTATTTATGGGTATTTTTCTGGAAGCTGTTCCGTTTCTCCTTATCGGTGTGCTCGTCTCATCCCTTTTGCAGTGGCTTGTACCGGAGACATGGATTCGCAAAATAGCGCCTGCACATCCTGTACCGGGTGTCCTGCTGGCCTCCTTACTAGGTATACTGTTTCCCATCTGTGAATGCGGCATGATCCCTGTCGTTCGCCAATTAATGCTCAAGGGAATGCCTGCCTATATGGGTATCACTTTTATTTTAAGCGGGCCCATTATCAATCCCGTGGTACTGGCTGCGACGATGATGGCTTTCCCTTCCCATCCCGAGGTCACTGCCGTTCGAACGGGTTTGGCTTTTACCGTTTCCGCGATCATCGGACTGATCGTGTATGCCTTTGTGCGAGTACATCCGCTCAAACGGTCGTTACTCTCTTTTAACCAGCAAAAGCAGAACAATCAGACTCATCGGCATAATCGCACATGGCGGGGATTTTTTGTACATGCTGGGGACGAGTTTTTGGACATGAGTAAATATCTCATTATCGGCGCATTATTGACAGCCTGCATCCAAACCTTCATCCCACGTAATGAGATGCTTTCGTTAAGTGAAGGAACGGTCGGATCGTACGCCTTTATGATGGGTTTTGCCTACATACTGTCGCTGTGTTCCACCTCTGATGCCTTTGTAGCCACTGCTTTTTCACATACCTTTACACTGGGTCCACTGGCGGCCTTTCTTGTACTTGGTCCGATGCTAGATTTCAAAGGCACGCTCATGCTACTAAGCACCTTCCGCACCAAATTTGTCGCCATCCTGGCCTTGCTCATTGTTTCACTTGTTCTAGTGGGTTCTATAGCTGCTGAATGGTTATTGGGGAGGTGAATACAAACGTGAATTCAACCTTTAGCATCCGCTGGCAATATGGCATTCGCTCCTTGCTCATGATCGGATTGGCTGTATACATCATCTCATTAAGCCGCACGAATGCACTTCATTACTACCTAGCTCCCCATATGCAAAAGCTACTCCTACTCTGTCCTGTACCCCTCTTGTTCATCGCATTGGCGATGGCATGGCACGGAATCGTTGGGGGGCGGGACGGTGAGGATGTATGTGATTGTGAGCACCCGTTGCCGCAAAGCTGGTTCAAAAAAACACTCGTATATGGAATGCTGCTCATTCCGCTCCTATTCGGTTCTTTGCTGCCCAATCAGGCACTTGGTAGTGATATGGCCGCCAAAAAAGGCATGTCCTTCACGTATCCCAACCCGGACATCCGACGGAAAACAGATACACAGACCACGAAAGCATCCACCTCCTCCCTTTTATCAACTGCATCTTCTGTCCCCACTTCGCCCCCTCCAGAGGGGAAATGGAGTCAGGAAACGCTGGATAAGCTGTTCGTTCCGCCTGATAAGTACAATGTGGAATTCGCCGAACTGACGAAACGCCTGTATCAGCAACCTATCATACAGATCAAGCCAGAGATTTTTTCCGAAACTATTGGAGCCATTGAATTATATAAACAAGCTTTTGAAGGAAAAAAAGTACAGGTGACTGGCTTTGTGTATAAAGACGACAATCTGCCGGGTAAAGGGCTTTTTGCAGTAGGAAGATTCCTCGTCATGTGCTGTACTGCCGATGCCATGCCCTTCGGGATCATCGTCCAATCCCAGAAAGCCCCGTCCTTTGACAAGGATACCTGGGTGACCATTGAAGGAACACTGCATACCGCACAAAAGGGAAACGCTCCCGTACTTGAAATTCGATCCGAAAAAATAACCGCTGTCGAGCAGCCAGAATCCCCTTATGTCTATACCCAAGCAGACTCGGTAGCTACCTTTGATCGCTTGAACACAACACACTAACCCCGCCAAGGAGGAAAAATGATGAACAAAGTTCCTGTTATTTTAATCAGTGGTTTTCTTGGAAGCGGCAAAACAACACTGCTTTTGCGCCTGTTAGCCCATACCCGCCAAATTCCCCTTCGTGCTGTTGTTTTAATGAACGAAATGGGTGAATATAATGTAGACAGCGCTATAATTTCAGAGGAAATGCCTGACGTAACAGTAGAAGGATTGCTAGAAGGCTGCATTTGTTGCAGCAAAAGAAATGAACTGGCAGGGGCTTTGCATACCCTGCTCAGCCAGGAGCCAGATCTGATCTTCATGGAGACCACCGGGGTAGCCAACCCCGAACAAGTACTGGAGGAGCTTCGCTCCCCTCTACTGGCAGATCAGCTTTATCTGGTTCACAGCATCAGTGTTGTGGATGCTGAGCTGTTCCATGAATACAATAGCCGTTTTACGGCTGATAAAGAACTGGTTCGCACCCTGCACGGACAACTGCGCACCGCAGACTTCATTGTGGTGAACAAGACGGATGCAGCAAGCAGCCGTGAAGTGACGAAGGTCGTCAAAAGCATCCGCAAGCTCAACGATACGGCCAAGCTGCAAACTACTGAATATAGCCGGGTTGACCTTGAACCACTGCTAGAGCCTGTTCTGGCCTCCACATCCGTTGCCGCGAAACCTGTACAGACACCTCAACCAGCACCTGCACAGGTCCAGCCCACTGATGCAGATGCACTGTCTGTCCCCATTCCCGTCAAAAGTTCCGGACGACCCAGTATTACCTCTATAAGTACGCCGTTCAAAGTTATTTCTGCACACAGTCATAGCCACAGCCACGATCCCAACCAGACCCACTCGTTTTCCCATTTGGAGAGCTTAACGCTGCATCAATATTCTCCTCAGCCACTCGAAAAACAACGATTGGAGCGCTTTCTGACAGGGCTAGGCTCCTCTCTGCTTCGAGCGAAAGGTTATTGCGTGCTTCCTCAGGAAGGGACAATGCTTTTGCAATTTTCAGGAAATCACTTGGAGTGGCAGCCTACTGCACTTCCCGTGAGTCAGGGATATGTCACGCTCATTGGGGAGCAGCTCGACAAAGCATCCATTACCGACCAATGGGAACAGTGCTTCATTTCGCTATAAATAACAGGTCTAAATTAAGACAAAAAAACCTCCTGCAGATGCAGGAGGTTTTTTAAAAAGCGATGTTCACGGATTATAAGCATAATCCATGAACACAACGCTCGACTGTTCTTACTTAAGGTTATATTTTTTGTTAAAGCGATCCACACGGCCACCGATATCCACGTTTCTTTGTTTACCAGTGAAGAACGGGTGGGAAGCGGAGCTAGTATCTACACGGATAACTGGGTATGTGTTACCATCTTCCCATTCCATCGTTTCTTGCGAATATTTAGTGGAAGCACTCAGGAAAGTAAATCCACAGCTAGGGTCCAAAAAGATAACTTTGTTCAATGTTGGATGAATATCTTTTTTCATTAGTTTCACCTAATCTTTCATGTAGTTTTAGTTTCAACCTCAAACGTACTGGCGCAATACTCCATCAGTTGGCAAAAGGAACGGTTATGTCCCAGAAAAAAAGACGACAGACCTTAACGGTTGGCGCTCAAGCTCGTAAACGACAAGCAAACGATGCCGCATATATCGCATCGCCCATTGCACGAACGCTCCGGATCTTTCGTCAGCCTTCATCGTTATATAAGCATATAGTGAATGGTCCTCCGGCTCGTCCCAAATGCTGACACCAGCACAGGAGAAGTCGGTAGCCACGTGCTTTCGATTCAAAAGGCAAAGCGTGCCATGTAGCTCAGCATCTATCATACAGCCGTGAAAAAAAGCCGTTCTCTTAGATGCAAGCTTTAACTTTAGACGCTCTGTCCACTGGACTAATTCAAGTTTTCGCCGGTTCCATAACGCAGGCTTTTGCAAACTTAACAGGCTTCGCTCAGGAAGCAGGATAATTCAGGTTGCTATACAGCAGGCCTCAAATTATCTAGTTTCACGATGGATCGTGTACTTTTTCAGACGCGGAGAGTATTTTTTCATTTCAAGACGGTCCGGATGATTTCTTTTGTTCTTAGTTGTTGTATAGTTGCGGTCACCGGATTCGGTGCATGCCAAGGTAACAATTACGCGCATTTCTCTTCCTCCTTAATTGGAATACATGGTATACAATTACAATAGTAATTTTTACGATTAGTTTTATTCTATAATTCATGCTCCGCTTTGTCAACCTTAGAGTCACGGTTTATCGCTTCTTCTACCGTGTTCCAGCGATTACGGTACTGTGCAAGCTTCGGATGAAGTTGTAGTGGTTCGCTCGAAAGCACCAATCTGACATTTCTAATCCATTCTCCAAACGATGCATAGGAAGCGCACAAATTTGCCATTTCAGGACTCATGTACAAAAAAAGTGGGGTCGTATACTTTTCCGCCAAAAAACGAATAGCTGCTTCAATCGGCGTATACTTTTTACGCTTACCTTCCCAGCTCTCAATGACAACAGCACTCAAAGCCTGCTCCCGCTGCCACTCTCCCAGCTCGTCCACCCGCTTGTAATACGAACGTACCGGCTGCTTCCACATTCTTCTGACGGTTTCTTCATGCAGCGGATACAGCACCAGCTTTGTAAAAGATAATGCAGCCCCCGTTTCGGCAAAAAGCTCCAGCTCTCTGGCTGTAATCTGCTCGAACGTATCATAGTAGACCATGGTCCCTTTATGCATCTCGATCGGAGGCTCATAACCATAGGGTACATATTGAAGGTTTCTTGTCATGCCGGACACTCCGTCCTTCCATAGATGAACTTTTCCTTCTATATTATACCCTTGTTTTGGCATGAGGTTACATCAAATGTTTATCCTTGTTCAACAGCAGGCGTATTACCGCGTGGACCCCTTCGGAATTGCAACGCATACAGTCCCATCGTCACAAGCGCAATCAGTGCAAGCACCGTAAAAATATTGCTAAAGTTGAACACCTGCACATTAGATACGACAGGATTCAGATGAAAGGACGACGAACTATCTAGCGTTTTGCCCAAGATACTTGTCGTAATCGCTCCGGCAATGAAATTCAGCAGAGATAGCAGCCCCATTCCAACACCAATCTGGTCTTTCGACAAGGTACGAGAAATCGTGTTGGACATGGCAATTTGCATGAAGGTCTGACCTACGTTTCCGAAAATAAGCAAAAACAAAATCAGATACGGAGACGCACCCACAAACGTAGACAAGCTGATAAAACAAATAAACAAAAGCGATACAGCTGTATAGACGAGAAACGAATTTCCTTTGCTATCCGCCAAACGCCCCCCTCTTTTACCCAATAGAGCCGAAGCAATAGCAGCCGGAAACATAACCAGTCCAATTATTGCGGGCGTAAGCTGATTGAGACTGTTCAGAAACTGCGGTGCCAAGTACGGCAATCCAAAGCTAATCCCCGTCCCTAAAAAAGCGATAAGGAGCCCGTATGAATATTGTTTGTTACGGAACAGCTTCGGCTGGATGAATGGGTCATGTGCAGTGTTAATGCGCCATATAAACAGTGCAAACAGCACCATACCGACCAGAAAAAACATCATATTGGTTTGCGAAATCGAAAGTAATAAGAAGGCTACTGTTCCACCCAGCAATAATCCACCAAGAAAATCGAACTTCTGATCCTCTCCACGCTGATCGTCCAAATATTTACGAAAGAACGGCAATGCGATCAGTGGCAGCATGGAAATGACGAACAAAAAACGCCAGCTTGCAAAGCCTGTGATCAAACCGGAAATAATCGGAGCCAGTGCAGTACCTAACGCCAAGCCGATTGCTGTGACGCCCAAAGCACGTCCTCTTTTTTCAGCCGAGAAATAACGGACTGGGACGATCATAGCAGTGGCCGGAATAACAGCAGCCCCTGCAGCCTGAAGCAAACGAGCTACAATGAGCATCCAAAATTGATTGGCCAACAGTCCAATAAGCGAACCCAGTGCAAAAAAGATAATCCCAAACGTCAGCAAATCCTTAAGACGATATTTATCTGCCAATTTGCCGTAGGTCACCGAGCCAACCGCATACACGATCATATAGCCAGTCAGCAACCAACTTACATCGGAAGCACTAATATGAAACTCCTCTCGAATCACAGGCATAACGACATTAAACATAAAAGCGTTCATCACTGAAAAAACAAGTGTGAAAGCTAGCACACGCATAAGCTTATCCGCATTCGGATAAGTTTGTTCATTTATCATTTGGTTGTCTCCCTCTCCTGTAAACCTCTTATCTAAGATCGTAATTCACTGCTTTTGAATACCCCTATCCGGGTAAAATCTCTATATATTCGCTCATGCACGGGCGTCCGCAGGGTGGTAGTCGCGGAGAATTTTTTTAAGCAGGCCGCGCAGCGTCTCCGATTCTCCGACAGATAACGTTTCCCCTACCGAGCTTTTAATTGCCTCAATAGTACGTTCAGCTACCTTGTGAATCTTCAAGCCTTCCTCAGTCAAATAGATTTGCTTCATGCGTGCATCTTCCGGGTGACTTTTGCGTACTGCCCAGTTTTTCTTAACGATCCCGTTAACCAGGCTAGTAACGCTTGATTTATCAATAAGCAATAGCTTTTCCAAATCCGTATTGGTGACTCCAGGCGACATCGCCAGTATATAGAGCGTCTGCGATTGTGGGGAGGTGAGCCCCAAAGGGCGCAGTGCTATTTCAATTTCGCGCCGGACGGTAGTGAAAATCCATTTAATTAAATACATCGTGCTCTCTTCCTCCCAAGGAAGACAAACGGGATACACCTCGCTTCCCATCTCACTACGAACCTCCATATCTATCTAATTTTAATAGTTTGAATTCCAACTAATTTTAATCAGCTGTCTACTTAGTGTCAATACTTTCGTAACATGATGCTTTATTAGATAGGGTTAATTTTGAATTACAAATTCATCCTTTATGGAAATATAGGCACAATAAAAGACGAGTCCTTTGAAGGAAACCCGTCTTTTACTTCATTCATCATTCATTTCTGTTTTATAGTTGCTTAGTCCGCAGTTTTCACTTGAACTAGCGGATATTCTTCTCCATCAACGGTAACCGTGCTAGCATCATTCAGTTCCAACCGCTGCCAAAGGGTCAATAGCGTACGATAAGGATACTTCTTCAGATCATACTCCGATGGTGTGTCAGTGTCTGTGTCTGTATTTGCTCCATTGCCACTACCCTCAGTAGTAATCTCCGAAGTCAAGCCTCCGTCCGTGTTGCCAGTCACTGCTCCAGATTGATCACCACTTTTTCCACTGGATGTACCCCCACGAGCTGTGGAACCATTGTCCGTGGATTGTCCATCTGCTGTCGTGCTTTTTGTAGTGGCGCTCCCAGTGTTTACATCACCGGATGGATCATTGTTCGCCTTACTGGCTGCTTCCTTGTCGTTCTGTTCAGCAAGTGTAAAATTTTCGTATAAGTGCTCCTGCTGATCCGCACCGACAATGACGAGCTTCTTCGGCTTAAATTCTGCCTGCTCTGTCGATGTCTGAAACGCAAACAACAGCTTGACCATTTTCGTAGTGGACTTGGTATTAGGCACATGTGTCACTATCGCCGTAGGCTCCTTTTTTACGGGCACTGTAGGCTCTACAGGCTGTTGTTGTACAGGCTTCGGAGTGGCAACAGGCGCAGGTGTGTCAGCAGATCCGATCACCCCGGTTGCTTTCAGGCCGCCTAGCGTACCTGCAATGACAATCAGCACGATCCCGGAAATCACCCCACCTTTACGGAAACGACGAAGCGTTTTGACCAGAGGCGTGTCCGTCTCACGCTTTGCTGCCAAATAGAAATTTTTAAAGGCAGGCTTCGCAGGTTCAAAATATTGACGCCACAGCGTTTTTTTATGCAGTCCCTCTCGTCCTTCCTTTTGGAAGAATAGAAGTAGCGCACGTCTGTAGGATGGTTCAAAACCGCCGCGTGGAGTAGCAAACTCAGGGTGTTCCTCCGACCATCGGATAAAGCGGTACATCGTATCGTTATCCTTTGCCCATTTGCGAATCGAACTGACCAGGCGAGCGAAATCCAATATTCCCTCTCCCGGCCCGTCAGAACGATAAAAGGCAGGCAACAGACGGGCAAAATGGCCTTCCGCAAGCTGCTGGGGCAGCCAGCTGTAAGCCCAATCCTGTACCTTTTCTACTTCGCCGGGCTCCAGACCGTCCAGCACCGACGGTTCCGGGTCCTCCGTGTTAAACCAATCATAAGCCGCAACTAATCGCACAGCTTGTCCCTTAAGAGGAGCAGGCAGCTTTCCAACCCACTGCACCAAATCAGGCCGTGTGAAAAAAGGAATCTGTACGACCTGATCGGGTGATATTTCCTTTAGCTCTACTTCGGTAAGTAAATACCGATCCGACGCTTCCTGCAAGCGTTCTGTCAATCCAGATTGCTCCAGCGGGGACAGTTTGCCTACGGCAGAGTTGCTGTCCCATTGACGCAAGCGTTGGTGAATGGCAGCCACAGCCTCTACTGGTTTTCTTTCCGCACGCAGTCGACCCATCAGTGCAGATTCTGCCAAAAGCTGAAAATCGGCATTCGCCGACACTTCGATATACCTACTGCCCCATTCGTGCACAACAGCCAGCAGCCCCTTGGCATCCGGTGTTCTTTTCATCTGACTGTCCATGTAGGGAATGAACAGCATTTTTGTCAGTGCCGGATTACCCAACACTTTCGTAAAATATGCCTTGCCTAATGATGGATTCTCTTCAATTGTATGATAAATATACGTGACTGCTTCCGTATTTCTGGCAGTATAAGCATTGTTTAGCGAACGGATTAAATATTCCACCAACCGATTTTCGCTGCTGCGTGCATGAACTTTATAATAGTCCTTGAAACTATCTACCAGGCCTACATCCGGAATATATCCATCCTTCACCCGATCAAATTCATGATCAAAGAACGACAGAAACAGATCATTCAGCCTCATTTTACGTGGCAGCGCATCGGGTGGCGATAAATAATCAGTCAGGCTTCGTAACACAGTGATTCGTTGTTCGTTGTATAATGCCCGCTCTCCCTGCTCAATTCTGTACAACGTAATTAGCTCATGATAGCTGGATGGCGTCAAATCACGCCCAGCCTCCATACCTGTCAGCATTTGCTCGGCAAATTTGAAGAAATCGTCCGGCGTCTCACCATTCAACAACGTACGGACGATCCAGTCAAAATACGGCTGTCTCACCTGCTCTGCATCCACATTAAGTATTCGACTATGATTAGACAGGTCAAATACAAAGTCCTTTTCTACATTCCGATCACCGGGACGCAAACTAAAAGGCTCAACAAACATCAAGTGAATGCCTTTTCTGCTGTTTGGTTCCTGTGCATATGTAAGAAATCCGAGTCTGTTGCGAAATGCATAAGGCAGTGCTGCATATAACACAACAAGCAGTTGCTTGGCTGAAGATCCGACCGCTTCTACAGGAACATTCAGCGCTACGTATACCTTTTTGCGACCCGCTGCGGACATCATGACTGCGTATAAAAGCTGTTTGAACACTTCTTCGCTCAGCTGCAATTGAGCCAGCACTGTAGACGGGTCAACAGCCGGAAATACACTTCCACCTGGTAGGCGCTCCAATTCCGGCAAATCCGTTCCCTGCTCAATATCATAAGTATCAACAAAGGAGGTGTTCAGCCACTGCTTATAGTCAGACGGAGATTCACCATGTCCGGCTGGAATCACATAGTTGTGCGTGAAAAGGGCGCTTCGTAGCCCAGTAAAATCCGCAGCCTTATAAATACTGCGGCCAAGTACTACATCCCCGGACTCCGTCCGTACCAGATGTATGGCTTCCGGATAGACACTTTCCTGTTTCTCGCCGCGCGCCGTCAAAGCAGCAGGCGCATCATATACACATAAGGGATGCAGCACCTTTTTAATAAAAGAAGCATCCAATCCTTTGGAATTAGCCACTGTATCGAAGCCTTCCGTAGAACGGAAAATACCACGCCGTTCCCGTGTGTACATCTGCTGTTGTATCAAATGAGAGGTAGCATAACTCACTGTGATTCTCTCCCCTCAATGTACTTCAACTTATAAAGCAGCCAAATAAATGGCTCATCCACACGGATCGGACTAACCAACCCTTGCAGCTTTTGCTCAACCGGATTGCTACCCAGCGCGGAAACCGCGAAATAGGCCGTATCCGTAAAATATACATCCATCGTGCCCTTGAACGGTTTATCCACCTTTTCGATGAAGCGCCGAACTTCGCCATCAATGTTCGCAAACTCATCCAAATCCATATATTTGCGATGCTCCATCGGATTAAAAATATTGCTGTTCGTCTTGATGTATGTGCCTTCTTCATCTGCCAACGCAGTAAGCATATCACTTTTGGTCAGGACGACAGCGGTCGGAATGTCCGTTTTCCCTTTTTCCTGATAGGCAATAAAATCACCGAACATCGTAAGTACAACGTCACGCGGTTCATCATATTGTGAGACCCACTCACCCGGCTTATCGCCAAGGTTAATCTTAATGCGCTCCCGAATAGAGCGGATTTGTAGTGGATCGACCATAAAGAGAATACCTGCAGAATTCTTAATATGCTGTCCATGCAGTCCCAGATAGTCCTGATCTACCATTCCCTCACCGGCGACATCAAAAAACACTAGCGTCAGTGGCGGCTTTTCCTCATCCTTAAATACGAACTGGAAGATAAAAGGCTCCTGCATCTTTTCTTTTTGTGTCGATGTAAGCAGATCGCCTCTTTCAAATAAGGGTTCCTCATACATAGTGCGGAACTTTCGGCTGATCTCTGCATTGAGTGGCATGCAAGCCGCGTCAAAATGATCGGCCGTAACATGTTGCAGCGTGTGAATCAGGGAGGTCATATAAACAGATTTCCCTGCCTGCGAAGCTCCAATAATCGAAATGATATTGCTAGGCACCTTACCCGCAGTCACGGGCAACTCGTTATGGCAGTGCGGGCACAGTCGGTGACGCGTCAGCTCGCCATAACGGTCGGTCAGTCCTGTCAGTACATGATCAGAATACAATCGATGTTCCTCAGGAACATCAAGGGGATGTAAAATCGCCTCCATATCATGCACACTGTCCAAGCCAAAACGCTCCCGATATTTGTTCAACAGCTCATCTTCACCCAAAGCGTAGTCCTCGTCATCTTCACGGTGATGAGAAGCACGGAATACTACTTCCTCCGGGGAGAATTTACTAAAGCAATAAGGGCACACAATATCATAAAATAACGGCCTTGGCGCTGCCTGTGGCTTTCTTCTGAATAAATTGCTAAGAAAACTCATCGGTTGCGGCCTCCTTTCATTCAGGAACTAATTCATATACCGTGCCATATTTCTGGCCGTCCGTAAAAAACAGCCGCACATATTCATCTCCCCCCACTTCAACAGCGGGTAAAACATTCCGTCCCGCAACAAAAGGTGCTGTGAACGGATACAAGGTTCCATCGTCCCGATCTGCGGGATAGCCCCCACGCTTCTTCACGTAGCAAAGCGCCTCCTGCGGGACAGGAACTTCGGCTGTCACCTGAATTTGGACGGTTTTGCGGCTGCGAAACCAGCCTTTTTTATGGTGAACCGCATATCTGATTTTAGCCCTTCCGGTGCTCAACTCCAGTTGGTTGGCTCCGTCTTGCTGACGGATCACGTAAGTGTCTCCATCCTCCCGAACAGCCGGATACACGGTATACCGCACGCGTCCAATGCCTTCAATTCGGTCACGATAGCTGCCAGCAGCCTTATACTCCTCGCGTGTAAAAAGTTTTAGGCTTGAAAAAGGCGGTAAAACTTCACCTTTATTTTGCCCATTCACACCTGCATCGGCTGATTGCTTCGCAATATATACCACGGCTGCGCCCTCAGGCCACTGCCAGCGTAACACAACCCGGTTGTCATCAATTTTGTGGCTCAGCTCCGAAATAATAGGATCACCGGGCTGTGCTTCCCTATACTGCATAAGTTCCAGCCTCCCGTTCTAAAATCCACTGCTGCGTCGATTGCGCGTCGGGGCTTCCGGTGCCCCTCTTCGGCGTCCTGACGACTCACCCTGACTTCCTCCACCGGAAGATCGGCGAGTATTTTCCGCAATCGGCAGAACAAGCGAAAAGACAGCAATAAGGGCTGCCAGTACGAGCGCTGCCAACAAACGAATCATCAAGTCGCCTATAGGCGATCCAGATAATCCTTTTTCCAAAATAAAGCCAGCGAGCAAGCCTGCCGGGACTCCACCAATGGCGAAATTCCGTGCAAGAAAACGGTTATCGAACATCAGCCCAAGAGCTAATCCCAATAGAGCGCCGATAATGACCAGAGCCGTTACACGATAAATGGCAAAATACAGACTGTCGGCATATTCACCTGTCCGCTCCGTTACCAGTGTGCGATCACCGATTTTGTTATATATTTTACCGAACGCCTGAGTAAGTCCTTGGGCATTGGCTACATTAGAATAAGTTCCACCTGTCAGGTTAGCAATATTTTGCAATAAGGCTATACCATCCGACTCTGCCAGTTTCAGCCCGATCGTATTAATCGGAATCTGGCGGGCGATATAAGGAGCCAATGCTGTCTGGGTATCCAGATCGCTAAAACCATCAGAGAGCATAATAACGAGAGAACCTTTTTCCGCATTGCCTTGGGTTTCAATCTCCTTGATCGTCTCGTCCAAAGCAAGCCCGATCTCTGTACCGCCTGACATTATAGTTTGCATACTATCGATTTTAGAATATACCGCTTGCTTCTCTGCATCTGTGCCAATGGGAGTAAATGGCTGAACCAACTGCGCAGCAGATTCAAATGAAACAATGGCTACCCGCTTGTCTCCATCCATTTGGGCAATCAGACTCTTGGCAGCCGTTAGGCGTTCATTATCAGGATCTGTTTGTTGCATACTTCCGGAATTATCAATCACAAGTACGAGGTCCTGTACGCTCTTGCGCCCTTCAGGGTTAACCTGATAGCCCAACTCCAATAGCAGACCTGCCACGAACAACATCACCAACGTAGCAGGCACCAGTAACTTCCAGGATAACCCGGAGTAGCGCTGCCGCCATGAATGTCCATTTAACTGTGGCGAAATCAGTTCGCCAATCAGACAGCCTAGGCCAATGCACAGGGCCATGATGCCAAAATACAGCCCGATCACGATGATATGCGGCCAATGCCCTATCAATTTGTGAAGAATAAGCTCTCCCAAGATGAAGCCTACTACAGCGCCCAGCAAGCCGAACAGTAATAGGAGAACGTTAAATTTACGCTGCTTCATAAGAATCGTTGCTTCCTTCCATCATTAAAGTAGGATGAATATGTGGCTACCGCAATTCCGGCAACCGGTCCACGTCGATTCCGTGAAACACGAAACCATTCGCAGTATATGTCTCATAATACGTTTTGCCGTTGCGGTAAACCATCAGATCCTCCAGATGGAAGCCGCCCATCAAATGCAGTTTTTCCACCCCGCTACTGCGGCGCTCATGCACAAAACCCAGTTTGTAAATACGCGAAGTAATGTCCACATCCATCGCATAAGGAAGAAATTCGCCTTCGTAGTCACCAAAGAAGTACTTTTCTTCATACCGATGCTCATGGGTATAGTCGAGCAAACGTACGTTAATTCCGCCATGTTCCTCTAACGTTTGATACAGTTTTCTAAACAGCTCATCCTTCGGAACGACCAGCCGATTTTCATATGCAGCAGCTACATTCGCACGCCGCAATAATTCTTCTTCGAAGGTCTGATTAAACGGCTGTGAACTGAGAATCAAGGTACGACAGGTCTGCGTAAGTCGATCCACCAATGCGGACAGACCCCCGTCCAGCAATCCGGATACAGGCCCCATATGCCGGGTATCAAAGAATATAGATTTTCCCCGCTTGCTTTCCAGCTCACGCATGACATCCTCTGTCACACGCTCGTAATACTCGAACAGGTTTTGACCTGTGTAACTGTCGGCCTGCCGAATACTGTCCGTTGCAGCTTGATGCAGTTCACGCTCCAGGCTGGCAAGCTGTACTGTAATATGCTTCGCTTGTGCATGCCATTTCTCTAGTGCCAGTTCATAGCGGCGAAGTAACTCCAAATCCGCTTGAATCCGCAGCATGTGCAGCTTGTGCCCGTAAACTGTCTCGGTCAGGTAACGGATCAAGCTGCGCACATTATGCTTATCCATGAGTGGTAGTCGTTGAAAAGGCTGGTCCTCCACCCGCCCGTTATACAGGGTATCCAGTTCAGCGGCACTAATCTGCAAGTCATTGGACGTATCACGAATCAGCCCCCGAACAGCCGTAAGCACATTCCCTGTTTTATTTTCATCCGTCCAGTCTGTCAGCTCGAAAAATCCGATTTCAGGATATTCCTTGGCAGCTGCATTCACAGCCAACTGCAGACCTGATTCCGCCTGAAAATCTCCCAACCGTTTGTGCACAATCCGTTCACAATTATCACGGAAAAAGGCTTCGCAGCCCTGACCAAACAAGGCCTCCTCCGCCTCACGTAATGTCATTCGCTTCAACGAGCCGTAGCTGGCTCCGCTGGTCATCAGTGCACTCATGTCCGTGATCGCTTCATTACCAGGAACTAGATCATTTCGCGTGCGACCGCGCTCAGCAGCATCTAAACCAAAATAATTCAGCTTATCGCGTATGTCCCACTCCTGCTCTGTTCTCATACGCTCTAACAGCTTCACATAAAAGTGATACAGCACCGTAAGTGCGATTGACTGGTTAGGGCGGTTGACTCGGGAAAATCCAGCCGACACATAACCCTGCCGCCCGGATTCCGTCATGATGTTGTTTTTAAACGATGTATTGTTGTATCCCCCATCCTGTGACCGATAGGAATCTCCTGCCTGATAACGGTTTTTAAGAAGCTGAATGTGGCAAATGATGTCACAGCTTTCTCGCAGACTATTCGGCACCGTTACGCCGCGTTCGTTCTTGTCGGACAGCACATAGACGAGATCGAACAACGGCGATGGAGCATGGGATACCGGAATGGTCAATTTGTCCTCGGTCATATGAAGCGGTGCCGTAAACGTATACTCCGGACTCTGGATATAGTCCAGCTCTCGCATGAAAGCAACGGACGTTGCACTACTGTAGCCAAATTGGGCAGTCTGATCGCTTTCATTCACCAACACATACAGATCCATTTGTACCGATTTAAAAGACTGTGCAAAAATATACTCCGCCAACAGTGTAACTTCAGGGATTAATACGTTCATGGGGTCATCCGCTGTCGTCAAGATCGACAAATGGACACGCTCGAACGAAGAATACAACCGACCGTAATCTGCCAGATGTCCACTAGCCCGGCGCAACGCGGTGTTAAGCTCAATTAGCTGCGATTCATGTGTATAAAAGGCTTGGTGTAAGTCACGGCGTATCGTTTGGTGGCCACTTTCCTCCGGTACCGCTATCGTATGAACAATAGCATCCACCGAACGATCTACAGCCGCATGTTCCTCCTGCGAGCGGATCTGAATATACGTTACTCCCGTGCTGTTATCCCACTTGGTCCGGTTGATATCTGCAATGGTGTTCATCACCGGATTCATGCGATCCCCGATAAAAAGAAACACGGACGGGAAATGGATGCTGCTGCGTCCATCCCCGCTTCCGATTAATTGGTCCTCTGCGGCTGCATAGTCAGCCGCATAACGTAACAGCTGCTCTCTCATACTTTACTTCAACTTTCTGCGGATGTCGTTTAATTTTCCAGCCATTTGAGCATAGAATGCATAAAGTTCCGCTCCGTTAGCCAGCTCCACCTTTTCATATTCCAATTGATTACGGGCCTCTGTATAAGTCGCAGCCAGTTCATCCAGCTTTGCCAGCAATGGTGTAATATCCTCAGATGAAGTCAATACAGCATCACGGCGATCCGCCTTGCGCATTAGAGCTGCAAATTTCTTTTCTTCCAAACCACGGAAGTTTGTAAACACTTCAAACTCCACATAATTGCGACTCTTCATGACGTTGGCAAACGGCTCCCAAGCCTCTTCCTCTTCGTCACGATCATAGACATACAAAGCGCCTTTTTTCGTAATCGTGTCCGTATAGAGAGCCTGAATGAACTGATCAAGCCATTTTTCTTCATCCTGATATTTACCCAGCAAAGCTTCCAGTTCAGCGGCTTTCGCTTCAATTTGTGTATATTTCACCAGTTCTTCACGAACCACCTGTGTTAACTCTGGTGAACGGATCAGGTTTTCCTTCGCCATCTCTTCATTGATGCTGCCAAAGATGTCCTTGCTTCCGGCCTGCTCCAGCCCTTCAGCCAGCAGACGTTTCAACTCAGACCATGCTCTTTTCACCTCACCCAAATTCGGCTTGGATTCATGCAAGCGCATATCGTAGCCTGCCAGCATCGCATTCAGATCTAGCGCATGTGAACGGATTACAGTGAAGCGGCTGCTCGTATTCTGATCGACATCCTTTTCTCGAATCACACCAAGTGACTTGGCACGGTCAAAATCATTACGAATGCGTGCATTATATGCTTGCACACGAGAATTGACGTAAGTTTCGCCCCATGACTTTTCAGGAATCGGCGACGGCAGATTAGTCCAGTTGTTCTGGCCTGTTTGCACCAGATGGCGGCCAATACCTTCGCGGTCAAGAATCGTTTTTTCATAGCTTTCTTCATACACTTTGAGCGGCGTATATACAAACAGAGGAACACCATTACGCGTATTGAGCCAGAAAATCCGGTTACGAACTTCACTTTCTTTAATAGTAAAGTGTGATTTTCCAATTGCATTATTTTGATAATTGCGAATGCCTTTTAGGATATTAGGCGACTGTACAGGTACCGAAACGAATCCCCAAGACGGGAAGTACAAGTTGCCAGAGCTATTGCTCAGATGGAACACAGGTACAGCTTCCTCATCCAGTTTGCTCGCAATGTAGCGCTCCACAAATTTTTCAATGGCTTCATCTTGCCCGTATTTCATGACGAGGAAATCCTCCATGGAACGGGTAATGAGATCACCGAACTTATCAGTCAAGAAATTGGAGATTGAGCTGATGATGTCCATATCCTGATCCTTCACCCATTGATCTGAATTTTCGAGCAATTCTTGGGCAAAATCACGAATCAAATCGTCACCGTTGCGGTTATCCAGCAGCTTGGTCACAACTTCAGAAATATCCGGTACACTTACCAGATTCCAATAGTACGTTTTGTTACCTTTGTGATCGGACTGTTCCTCGCCGTTAATCAGCAGATCACCATTCTTCTCGAATATTGCGCTCAATGCGTTCAAAATTTCAGTAAATACATTATAAATGCGGTTATTTTCCTTATTCAACAGGTCATACAGGTCTTCATAAAATTCAATGAGCTGCTCTGTACGTTCCACATCAGCACGCAGCCAATATTCATTAATTTTCGCTTCAATGTACGCATTTTTCTTTTTATCCTTGGATACAAACGCGCTCTTGGCATCGCCCAACTTTTCGTTCGCCTGCTCACGCGCCCATTCAATGTCCGTCGGAATACGGTGCAGTGATTCACGCAACGTCTCCACATATGAAAGCAGCATTTTCAGCAAGCTAAATCCTTTTTCAGTATAAATCATGCGGGATACATAAAACGGTCCTTGCTCAGGATGCAGAAACATCCGGCGAATTTGATCCGTAAACTGTCCTGTAATTTCACCAGGAAGCTGCTTCTTCGCTTTGATATACTCTTCGCGGGCACGCGTCAGGAACGTTTGCTCCAGCTCGGTGTCCATATTGACAACTTGCATTTTAACGACATTGCTATAACTTAACCGTTCACTGTTTTCAAAGCCAGGAAGCGGCTCAGGTACACGGGATTCAAAGTTTTTGATCATGCTATCCAGATCCACGCCCAGCTTGCGGGCAAACTTCTCTACATCCTCTTGATTTGGCGATTGCTCGAACATTTTGGACATTTTGCCAAACATTCGATAAGCCAGATACGTCGTCATTTCCTCCATTGGCAGCACCGCCGAGGAAGCCCCGATAATATTGTAATCGTAGTTTGCTGGATACGCCTTATTCATTTGTGCGATGTTGGTACGGATATTGCTGATATAGTCATGAATGGCAAATTCTTCGCCGGATTGTTTTTCCTCACTCGCCATAAAGTTGGTGATGTTTTCGGCGGTGACATTCATGCAGTAATCATAAGCATTTTCCAACAGCTTGCCTTCCGTATTCGTGGCCGAAATGAGATGGCACAGATTAAACGGCGGAAGCGGCGAGTTCACGGTCAAAATATTTCCGTACTGCTGCTTAAAGCGTTCACCACGGCTGTCTACATTCATCCAGTAGTCCAGCTCTTTCAGTGCAGCATAGCCGTTCTTTTTAATATATTCACGTGTATGCTCACTCAGGCTTTTGTTCGCCAAATTGATATCCGGTGTAAACAGATACCCTAATGTATTTACACGGTCTACACCTGCAGAGCCATAATCGCGCTCAATAATTCCTCGGACGATATATGAGATATCGAGGAAAGTACCGCTTCCTGTACCGCCGGACAAACCGGACAGCAGGAACACCATAAGCTTCTTATTGGTGCCCTCAGACAAGGTTTTGATTTTTTTGTCAATGCTTTGAACGACCTGATTAATTTTGGTGAACAGCAGTAATCGTCCTGCCTGACGTACCCCTGCCGCCCCGTTCATACCATCGGTAATGCTCAGCTCTGGAGACAGCCAATCGGTAATGTACGGCTCTAGAATGCTACGGTTTTGCAGCAATCCGCCGATTTCCGCATTGGACAGCAATACAAACTCATTGATGGGGTCCAAACCAATCCCCTTGTATTTTTTGTTGCGGTCTTGTTCATTCGTTTCAAAAGCGAGAAATTCCACATTGTCCGGTTTATCGCTCTTTTTCTTGGAGATCGGATCTGCTGGAAGCTTGAATCTGCGGTTAATTTGATATTTCAAGCGGAGAAGGGCATCAATTCCCGTACCTCCGAGTCCGATAATTAAAATAGGATTATCAATAGTATCCACTCTGATCTTATCGCTTACGATCCCCCCGCCGAGTGATACGTCTAATTGTTGGATATGCTCTCTAACTACTGGTTTCATAGATATGACCTCCTAAGGGTTCGTTTAGCTGTTTACTGAAATAAATTCCAGCAAAATGGTTTTGTCCACACTGGCTAACGGGATGGTCAGACGATCACCGTTTTTGAGTTCAAGACCGTTGCCTGTGTCTACAGCCCGCCCGGATTTTTCAATCGTAATCTCGGAGGTACTGCGCACAATGATACGATCCTGATTGGCTGGTGTGAACACAACCTTGTCGGTTCCAGCAAATTCCGGTGCCAGTTGCAGCAACTGGTGCAGATTAAATTTGCCCCGGAAGGTGTTCAGCTTCTTGTACTGCGGATACGTTTTTTCGCCAGTGTTCTCATCCCGGATTTCCAGTACGATTTGACCGACAAAGCCACGGTTGGCCTTTTTCATAGCCTTCCAGATGAAATATGCGGCAACCAGCAGAACGAGCAGTCCCAGCCCTAAAAGAATGAGTGGCATTAGCTTGGACTTTTCAGCAGGTGTTGTTGGCTGAGTCGTGCCCGTATTTGTACCGCTCGTCGCCCCTGCTTTAGCACTAATGGTTACAGGCTGTGTTTCACGGTAGAAGCTCTTCTCCTCTGCTCTAACGGTTAGTTCGTAGTCATGCTCATCTGGAATCGTATAGGAACCGGTAAAAGAATCCCCTGCGTTGGTTAACGGCACCTCATTCGTTGTACCGGAATCCAGATCCTTGACCTTCAGAACAGCATTCATATTCGCATACAATTCCTGATCCTGAAGATGCTGGCTATTGCTCGTCAGGTAGGAACGAATTTGAACTGCATCGCCTTTTTTGTATGATTTGGCGGGCGGTGCGTCCATTTTCAGCTCCAGATCATAGTTAAATACCAGATTAATATCAATCTGATCCTGCTGGACTCCCTTGACTTGGAGCTTCCAGTCACCAGCCGCAGGCTTGAGCAGTTTAATCAGTGAGTAGCTTTTGGACTTGGACAGCAGCACATCGCTCGAAGGAATCGGCTTGGTGTTGCCCGACGGGTCTAACAGTCTCGCATCCACCGGTTTCGAGGACATGATCGAAATGTTAGCCTCCAGCACACTATCGTTCGGTACGGTTACCGTTACGTCCTGATAGTCGCCGTTTGCCGTAATGGACTGCAAAGGCACCACTTTCAACTTCAAATTGCTGGCGAAAATTTCACTCAAAATGTTCGGCAGGTCATCCGCTGAGCTTGTAATAAAGGACTTGCCGCCCGTTTGCTGCGCTATGTCGGCGAGCTTGTTTTTATTCAGCTTCCCATCTGCATTCAAGCCGATGGTGTAGATCGGAACGCCGCTATTTTTAGCCTCGGCTACAGCCTGTGCCATATCCTGATCGGATTGGCTTTCGGTTCTACCTGTCGTCTTATTAAAATCGTTGTTACCGTCGGCCAGCATGACGATCATAGGCGCATGTCCAGCTGTTTTACCATCTTGCAAAATGCGGATTGCTTCCTTGACACCCACGGAGGTGTCAGTATACGCCCCCCGGTTCAGTCCGTCAATAAACGTCTTCAGTTCCTGCTTATCCGCTTCGGATGTAATATTAAGCAAGGCTTTCTCACGCTGTACGACATCCGTATACGCTACAATCCCGACCTTGTCATTTTGCGTCGACAGCATATCAATGAACATTTTCATGGCTTCATTGCCAATTTTCCCAGGATCACTGGTGTTCATTGAATTACTTACATCGACGACCAGCACCGCATCCACCTTAGAAGCAGAGGGTGAAGCTGCATTCGCCATCTTTGGCTGCCATGCCAAAATCGAGGTCATGATCATTGTACATATGATTCCGATGACCAAAAACCATTTTCTGTCTCTACTAAACATCGCTTGTACCCCTTTGCCGGTTAATTCTCATTCTAAATTACAGTTGTACTCCCCTACTATTAAATTATAATGAGTTTTACATGAGCGCCAGCTGAAAATACTGCCCGAATGGTCTGAATCCAACCCAAAAGCCTGTTATACCGCGAGATTTTACCAATATCCTGCAGTAATGATATAATTATACCCCAACAAGGGCAATCGGGCACCAGCCTTCTCCTTTATACGACAAAAATAACAATAGCGAAACCCGCCCATGTAAAATATTGAAGTAAAAATCCAAGTAGAAAGAGGAAATACACTATGATCTCATACGGATGTCTGGCGATTATGTTTCTTTTTGTCGCCATCAAATCACTAATTTACTATATACATAAAAAACGCGCCCCGTCGATTACACAAATCGACACCGAGCTTCTAGCGCTGCTGAACCGGAGAAGTGAGCACAATGAATAGTTCCAAACAAGCTGTACAATTTCGCCCATTTACCCGCACAGAGTACGCCTTCCAAAAGCTAAGAGTCTGCAAGCGTTGTGGACAATTTACCGCCCTTTGGGAAGAAGAGTGCACATCATGTGGTCGGGATACACTAGTCCCTGTAGAGCAATATGCCAGACTCAGAGCCAAACGTTATTTTCGTAAAGACCTTGTCGTTAGTGTCATATTGCTGGCCGCTACTGTCTTTTTCGGCCACTCGCCGCAACAAATGCTTCTGTGCGGTATCGTCGGTGCGCTTCTTCTGCTGCCCTTGGTGCTTCTACAGCAGGGTATTTATCCTTATGAACGGCGTAGGCAGCTTATACGTCTGTTCAGAGGCCGTATAGGGCAGATCCAGGAAGGACTAAACGTTAATCATAAAAACGCAGTTGCCCTGCGGCAGCTTAGTGAGCGTGTCTCCTATGAAATGCTGCGTGAGATGGCTGTACTCCTTCACAATGATCGGATAAGGCTCCAGCAGGTCGCTCTGCTGCAATCTTTTGTTCTCCGCAAAGACATGGAATTAACGCTCGATCCTCTCCTGATCAAGAGCTTTGAGCCGCTTATGGTCAGATATATCGGAGAGATTGCCAGACTCAATCGTGAGCTGATCAAGGACCGGACATTCCGATACGTAGTCTTTTATGAGCGCCGTATTCTGGAATTGGCAGGGGGCGAAGATATTCTCGTCCGCGTAGCCAGTGCAGCTGTCCGTAAAAAGCGCTACGTAGTCACCCATGCCGCTTTCATTTCCAGATATGTGCGCAAACTGCCAAAGGAACGAGTCCAGCGTTTATATCATATCATTCAAGAGAATCCGTTAGAACCCTTTGGAGATTTGGCCGATGAAGTAAAGATCATGTACCTGATGGAGCAATATAAAAGCTAAGCTGCCATAATGCCCTTCTTTATATGACGTCATCCCGATCACAAATCACTGCAATGAACCAGCAAAAAACCGTCAGGATCGCCAATGTGCCTCCAGACGGTTTTTTAAATTATGGATTATTATAACATTGTTACTTTTTTATTGGCTATTGGCCTTGCAGTTTTTGCTGCGTATGTCTAATAGAAGTAAAGTTAAAAGCACGCACTCCCTGGCTATCATACACAATAATCTCTTTATTCAAATACGGGTGTAGACCATTAAAGTATCCGGGCATAATCAGTCTGCGCATAAATAGGTTTTTACCCAGCATACGGGGAGAATTGGTCGCTACGACAAGCATTTGCTGGGTTGCAGACCATGGGCTAGGTTGAATATATGACAGGCAATACTCGCCAGCCATAAAATCGCCGCCCAATGTATACCCTTCCTCCGTACATGTAATTTGCAGATCGGCTTGGTGCTTCTGAAGCAGCTCATGTCTGGACAGGCCCGAAGTGACACAAATCACGTTGCTATCAGCCAGTGCTTCCTCCGTAATATCATTGGAAGACACCACCGGATAATGAACACCGATATACGGATTCCAAGTCGCTGTTCGTGGGCTAGCTAAAGCGTTCGCCGTCCGTCTCACCGCCTGCTCTTCCTCCGGTGTAGCGTAGCTGGACGGAAGGACAATGTGAAGACGATCCATATAAACGTCAAGCACACCCATACCATGGCTCAAAACGTTTCTTCCCACGCTTTTCGAATCCACCATTTTCTTTTTGGCATCCGATTCTTTTGTAAAGCATCCACTGCTTTCTTCCTCCCGTTCGGCAATCAAACGGTATTCAGGGGAGGGACGTTTATGTGACTGTGTCTTAACAAAGCGAAAGCGACTGTATTCCCGCAAATCCAACACGAAAATACGGGCTCCGATACGAACTTGGGCCAATTCCAAGGGCATGACCTCTTGAGAAAGATGAATGATAAATTCTTCGGCGTGAACTGCCTCGATATCTAACTCACCTGTGGCACTCATTTCACCGTACAACTCGGCATATTCCTCATTTACATCCATTCGCGTCAGTTCCAGCCAGTAAGCCCGGTTATGTCTGCCCCGTTCCGTCCGGTAGGCGATACGCTGAGGTACGACATCTCTTTTCCATTGCATAAGCCAGCCTAGTACACCGTCCAGAAGTCTCAGCTCATGCGTGTCCCAGTGATTAGAATGACGTTCTACGACACCTTTAAAATGATCAGATGGAAGCGCTGTTACAGGGGCTGTAAATGCTTGTGCAAATAAGTAATCCTGATCTCCACATACATTTAATATTGGCATATTCAACAGATTTATCAGATGCTTGGGATGTGGCGCTCCAGAGATAACCGCAATAGCCGCAAAACGAGAAGGATAAGCCTGTGCCATCGCCCAAGCAGCATATGCTCCGTTCGAATAACCCGTCAGATAGACCCGATCTTCGTCCACTCGATACGCTTGCAGTATGACATCCAGCCCCTCCAAAAAAGCAGCTTCTCCAATATAACTACCCAACGTTACACCACGGCACGAAAAAGTAACGAATATAGCTTCCTCTTCCCAGCCTCGCCCAAAACCTCGATTCTGAAAATCCGGCAAACCCAGCTCATATCGCTTGCCTGGCATCAGAACGATCAGAGGATACTGTCGGTCAGCCGAATAGCTTCTGGGAAGCTGAATGGTATAGCGTTGCAAACTATTGTCCAAACGGGAGACAAAAAATCCCTCCCCAATTCCGTCATTACACAAAAAGATGTGTTCTTCTTGAAGTAAGGATGGGGAATGTGACTGCTCGGTATGTCCATTTGTGAAGATCTGTTTTAATAGCTTGATATATTCACGCACAATCCGGTAATCCCAGATTTCAAAAGGATCTTCCGGCAAATCCGTTAACCTTTTTAATTCTTCAAGCAGGCCCTCTATTTGTATTTTCTGCGCAGAATGAAGAATATCTATAGCGCGGGCTTGAATGTATTGGTCATACTCTTTCTGCAAGCCCTCCACGACGACTGACAAAGGCCGCACAAGTACCGAATACACAAAATGATGCTCCACAGCCTCATGATCCTGATATGTAACAGTGAAGTGCAGCATTCCCGTATTCCTGGCCTTTTCCTCATCCCAGTCATAGCTTTGCTCCTGCTCCCAATGTGCTGGAAAGCGATCCAGCTTCATGCCCTCATCATCCGTTACCTCGACCCATAACGTTTGATCTAAGGGAAGATCTATCCGATCCTTACGCAGTAAATAAAATAAGATCGGGCTGTCTTCGCCCTCCCTGCCAGCACTTTCTTCAACCTCTAGCCATGCCATATGAAAACGTATATTACGCTCTACAAATTCTCGATGCAGTTCTGTCACATCTGATTCGTCGCATACCTGATTTCCACTGATACGAATAGAGCGGGCCTCCTCGGGAATAAACGCAGCAATGATAACTACCGTGTGATCGCCTTCCTCCAGATACAAGCGAAAAGGACCGGATTCCGCATATACCAGTGTGCCATCTATCCATATTTGTCCCGTTCCTTCAAAGGGTCTGAAAATCACTTCCTGTGCAGCCATACAACGAAGATTTGAAACCAGCAAAAGCCTTTCTTGTTCGGCCAAAGGCGGAAAAACACCTAGATTCAGTTCCGCAGTCCGAGGGTCCAGCTCGGTCAATAATCGGCACGCTGCCTTTCCTCCGGCTGAAAGCTCTACTCCTTCTTCACCACAAGCCTTTTCCAAATTCCAATCCTCATGGGCAAAATAACTTGACCATTCCCTGCCCACACCGCAATTTTCCGGAAGCTCGACTGGACCGACTGCATAAGCAGACGCCAGACGTACCGGATGATCCGACAGCACAGTAGTTGCTTTTTCCAGATGTGTGAACCTCATAACATTCCCCCTCCAGGTTTTTGTTTCCTCAGAGACGTAGTCGCGGTTATATTCCGTTTAACATTCAATTGAACTATATAAAACTATTCGTTATTACCTCTACGTACTCCTCTGTGCTTTTCAAAAAAGAAGCTATTCTCACAACAAAAAAAGAGGCAGCTTCTGCCACCTCTCTTGAACATTACACTTATTTTCTTACAATGCTGCCTGCAAGTCTTCAATCAAATCTTCCAGATCTTCAATCCCAACCGAAATCCGCACCAAACCTTCGGTAATGCCTAACTCTGCACGACGTTCTACCGGAATAGAGGCGTGCGTCATACGTGCAGGAACGCTAATCAGACTTTCAACCGCTCCCAAGCTTTCAGCCAGTGTAAAATATTTCACCTTTTTCAGAAGTGCAACCGCGTTAGCGTCGCTACCTACATCAAAGGAAATGATGCCGCCAAAGCCTTGAGCCTGGATTTTGGACAGTTCGTGCTGCGCATGGCTTTCCAGTCCAGGATAGTACACTTTGCTAACCTTCGGATGTTTTTCCAAAAAGGCTGCAATTTCCTTCGCATTTTGCTCAATCGCTTCCATACGCAGACCCAATGTTTTAATACCGCGGATCAATAACCAAGAATCCTGCGGACCGAGAATAGCACCAATGGCGTTTTGCAGAAAATGGAGTTGTTCTCCCAGCTCGTCGCTGTTCACAACAGCCAGACCAGCTACAACATCGCTGTGGCCGCCCAAATATTTGGTAGCAGAGTGAATGACAATATCTGCCCCGAGTGTAATTGGCGTCTGCCAATAAGGGGTAGCAAATGTGTTGTCGACGATCAGTAAAAGATCATGTTTTTTTACAAGCTCCGAAACAGCGCGGATATCAGTAACCTTCAAAAGCGGGTTCGTTGGCGTTTCGACATACAATGCCTTCGTATTCGGACGAATTGCTTTGGAGATAGCTTCCAGGTCAGTCGTATCCACAAATGTGTACTCAATTCCGATACGGCTGAGCACTTTGCTTACAATGCGATAGGTGCCTCCGTATACATCATCGGTCAGCAAAATGTGATCCCCTGCATTAAACAGTGAAAATACCGCATGAATTGCAGCCATACCCGAACCGAAAGCAAAACCACGCTTTCCTTCCTCCAGATCCTTGATCAGCTCCTCCAAAGCAAACCGGGTCGGATTGCCTGTACGCGAATACTCGTATCCCTTATGGACGCCAATTTCCTCTTGCTCATAAGTGCTTACCTGATAAATAGGAACGTTAACCGCGCCTGTATGGGGATCGGTAGGAAGCCCGCCGTGAATCAGTTTTGTTTTGCGTTTCATTTTATATCCCGCCTTCATATATTTTTTTACTCAGATAACGTTCGCTGCTATCCGGGAAAATGGTAACAATATGTGCACCATCCGGTGCATTTTCTGCTTCCAGTAAAGCGGCATGTAAAGCAGACCCTGAAGAACTGCCAACGAGAAGACCCTCACGTGCAGCCAGTTCCTTGACACGGCCAAAAGCATCGACATCACTAATGGTGTGGATGGCATTAAAATATCCTTTATCCACAAATTCAGGAATTAATTCCATGCCAATTCCTTCCGTTTTATGTGGACCTGACTCGCCGCCATTCAAAATGGATCCTTCCGGCTCCACGATGACTGTTTTAAGGGCTGCATTTTGTTCCTTAAGATAACGCGAGGTTCCCATAAACGTTCCCCCCGAGCCTGCACCTGCCACAAATACGTCCACTTTGCCGTCCAGATCGTTCCATATTTCAGGTCCCATTGTCGTATAGTATGCCTCGGGATTATCCGGATTACTGAATTGCCGCGGCAAGTATGCATCTTTTATTTCAGCAGCCAATTCTTTTGTTTTTTCGATAGCTCCTTTCATCCCCTTACTCGTCGGGGTATGAACGATGCGTGCTCCCAATGCCTTCATCAGGTCCTGTTTCTCTTGGCTGAACTTCTCAGGCACAGCAAAAATAACCGAGATATTATAATGAAGTGCTGCCATCGCAAGACCAATACCTGCGTTGCCTGCTGTTGCTTCAATTAATGTCCCACCTGGCTTCAGCTGACCTGTTTTTAATGCTTTTTCAATAAGAGCCTTACCCACCCGATCCTTTACGCTGCCGCCGGGATTCATAAACTCCAGCTTCGCAAACAGGCGAATTCCTCTCGGTAGAGAATAGCTGTTCAGCTCCACTAATGGCGTACGTCCGATGAGTTCAAGGGTATTTTGATATACATTCATAATTTCAAGCTCCTTTTAATGGCGAATCCAAAATAAACCAATGGTCAAAAATTAACGCCTACTGTCGGAGAAGTTCGCTATCATCTCCAAGAAAACATAGTAATGCGGTAAGTATTGATGCAATAAGATTTTATGTGTATTTGAAGCTTTTGTCAAATGGACCAGTCACAATACCCACACCCCCTGCCTGCTTGCTCGATAGGATAGAGAAGATGTCACAAAATATTTCCCGTGCAACATAAGGAGGAGTTCATATATGGGAAAGCAATTTCTAAAGATAGCTGCCGTATATTTTGCCCTCAGTGTGCTGCTTAGTGCCATTATTGGCGTGTCGGGTGATTACAGTCTGTCCAATATTCAGTCTAATATCTATTTATTAGGTTGGACAACGCTTGGAATCATAGGTCTGATCTATGTGGCCTTTCCCGCACTTTCAGTTACTATTCTGGCACATATCCATTTTTGGATGCATAATATCGGTCTGCCCGTGTTGATATTGGCGCTTATAGGTCAAAATTACAAGGTTCCAGAGACTGAAGTTTGGATCGTCATAGGGTGGGTGTTACTCGCAGGGGGGATTATGCTGTTTATGGTGAATGTGTGGGACAGACTGCGCTAGAGCAGATAAGTTCTCTTCATTTGACCATAAAAAAAAGGAGCCTGATCATGTCAGGACTCCTTGATATCTTCATCATATGTTAGCCATATACCAGCTGTACTAGCTAAGTGTCTTACTGTTACTTCACTATTTCATCCTGTACATGTTCTTTACAGAAGTTCTCAACAGCTTGCAGCTCATCCTCTTCAAGTTCAAGATCAATGTAACGATTCGTTACTTTTTCAATTAATTCATACTTCAGCAGTCCTGTCTTTTCTTCGTCTACTAAATAAAGACAACGGATATACAGTCCGTTTTCAGTGTATAGCTCGTCGTCCTCCTCTACCTCTACATCAATGATAAATTCATAACGCTGTCCAGTCAAAATACCAAAAGCATCTTTAATCTGATCTACGGTGTACGCTGTAAAGTTCAACATGTTTTTATTCCCTCCGGGTTTCCTTCAATTACGGTGCATTCTACGCCTGCAGGCAGTAGTTGTTCAACTTGTATACGTACTTCTTGGCGACTCAAATCCTGGCCCATGATGGATATCCAGCCCCGATCATTGCGTGAACGAATTAAACGCCCTATGCCTTGTCTGAGTCTAAGTGCCATGTGAGGCATATCTATCTGAATAAACGGATCTGCTGCATCCTTGCGCAGAGCCGTAAAAACCGGATCATTCGGAGGAAATGGCAGTGACCAGATAATAACGTGCGACAGAGAAGGTCCAGGAATATCCAATCCTTCCCATAATGTGACAGCGCACAACACACTTTCCTCATCATTCTGAAAAGCTGAGATCAGATGGCTGATTTCAGCCGAACCTTCGTACAGAAAACGATAGGCAGACGCCTCCGGGTAAGCAACGAGACCCGTCTGGAATGCAGCCAATTCCTCCTGTGAAGGAAACAGGATAAGCGCTCTTCCCTGCGATTTCTCCAGCAGTGCCAGCGCTCTCTGGATTGGATCATCCCCCGCTTGCAACGGGTACAGTGCAGCTTGCATCTGATCGCTGTAGTCATAAGGTGAAGCAACAGAGAACGTTAGCGGATTTTCAATACCGAGACTCTGCGCCATATAGTCAAAAGAGCTTTCTACGGAAAGCGTAGCTGAAGAGAATACGATCGGTATATGCTGCGCAAATACTCGCTCTTTGAGAATCTCTTTTACCATCTTCGGCATAACCACAAGTGTTAATCCATCCTGATCCTCCATCACCCACGAAATGAGAAGTTCAGGACGCTTAAACAAAGCCAACGCGGTTTGAATCATTTCCAAATGTTCTTCCACAATTTTGACTTGATACTCATCCAAAGAGAATAGTCCGCTTTCAAATACAAGCTCTTCCTCGATCATGCCGATCAGTTCTCCAAAGCGGTTTACCTCTCGAGTCAGTGACTCATTCAGGATGAACTCCTTGCGATTTGAACCCTGGACAGGCTGACTGTTCTTATCTAGTGCAGCGAACATAGCCTCACTTTGGGAGATTGCATCTTCAATCGTCATTGCCAGAGATTCTCGCACTTCTCCCTCCAGCAGTCGGGTAATTATAGACTCAAACTGAGCGTGCTTAAGCTTGTAGGTAAGCGCATTTTGTGCCGCTGTCTCCAGCAAATGCCCTTCGTCAAAAACAACAGAGCTGTGCTCCGGCAGCAACGGCAGCTGCCCCTCGCGCTTTCTCGCTTCGTAGGTCCATACATGCTCCATATAAAAATCATGAGAGCAGATGACCAAATCTGCCGCTTTGCGGTAATGATCACGAGACAACGTCTGACCACAACGATGCCGCTGATGGCAAACGAGACAGTCTTGAAATACATCCCATCCGAGTCTGCTCCATTGTCCATCTGTTAGCTCAGGATATTCCTTTCGGTTCCCGTAAGGAGTGAAGGACTGTAACGTATCTGGAAAATGAACAAAATCCGGTAGATCCTGATAGATATCACGGAAAACATCTGCGTCCTCATCCAGTCCGCTTCGCACCTCATCCAGCTTATTCAGGCAAATATACTGATCTGGCGACTTCCCCAATCTGGCATCAATCGTCAGACTCAAATGCTGTGCCAGCTTGGCGATATCCCCTTCCGGCTTTACCAATTGTTCAATTAACGATTCATCTGCACAGGCGATAATCGCCGGTTTTCTCATGTATCGGGCATATGCAATAGCGTACAGCAGGTATACCAGCGTTTTACCAGTACCCACACCTGCTTCTGCAAAAATGGTCTTTTTTTCCTTATAGGCACGTTCTAGCTGGAATGCCATATAAATTTGTTCATCCCGAACCTCAAAGCCGACTTCAGGCAAAACTTCATAAAATACATCCGCAATCCAGTCACTTGCCTGCTCAATAAACGGCTTGGACGGATCAAAGGCAAAAGGGTAAGTAGTCAATCGGGCTGTGCCTCCAATTCGTTCATAATGTGCATCCTTTCATTATAACGCAAAACAAGCTAAAAAGAACATGAAAACTGTAAGAGCAGCTTATATTTTTTTTATGTCGGTATAAGATTCCCTTTAAAATAAAGGGGCATACTTTCGTCTCGGTGAGATGCTACGTTATATTAATATTTCATAAAGAAAGCTACATAGACATCTACGATGGAAATTTTTTGAGAAATGTCTGTTTTTTCCGTAATAGTAAATGAAGAAAATTATCATGACAAAATAAAAGAAACCAGCTAATGTATTACAAGCATTAGCTGGTTTCTTGTTGATTGATGAATATGCATTAAGCAGAAGCTCGTTCTCCTTAACTCATGTTTAAGATTCGCCAATTAGATCCAATTTTCCCCACGCTTATTAATACATGGTTTTGTTCTTCTCCATCTATATAAAGCTTAACTTCAAGCACCCTTATTTCTTGTATATTCATAGTCTGCTCTATAACATTTTTGTTCTTTTCACTATGACTCGATATTATTTGAGGCTTAGAGTACGTGCTACTCACCTTCATTTCCTTGATTTTCTTTAGGTCCATAGCAGCATTCGCTTCTCCCATAACGATACGTTTGCCCACCATATCCGGATTTGAGTTTAGGAACAGTAACATATAAAATTTCTCCCAATACTGTTCATATTCGATAAAGCTTTTTAAAAAGTTATGGCTTTCAAAGGAAGGAATGGGAGCACCTGCTTGAAGCTCATAGGTATGGAGCAAATTGAAATGATTATCTACTGTATTCGCACGATACTTTTCCACAATAGGGAAACATTTTAACGCACTGTCGAAGTTATGATCATTTACAGCTTCAAAAAAGGCTTCTACCACCAATTCGGGCGTGGAAAATTGCGCCTCAGTGGGTTGTGGCAGATCTGCCTGCAAGTTCTCCAAATAAGTGCTTCCAGGCTGCTCTTTTCTAGCATCTTCAGAGCTGATCTCTCCAGAATGTCCTTTATTCGTACAACCCGCAACCACTACGAACAGCAGCAGGACTACAACTGAACAAAATATCCATTTTCGTTGTCGCATGAATTCATGTTCCCCCATTATTTTGAAAATCAAAGACTACTAAGCTTTCCTTAATAATCGGTGATCTCCTCCGTACTTACAGAAAAGACGATTGCTGATTGTATCGCTGCAACTCTTTTTTATGTACAACAAAGGTGTTGGTACAAAGATCGTGGGCTCCCTGTTTCTTCGCAGTAAAAGCGACCACAATATATATAAGACGTAAAATCACAAAAGAAACGGCTTTAATCCAATAACGTCCTGAGGCATGCAAGAATCCAAGACGCTTTCCTTCCTTGTCTACAACAATTAAAGAGAACACAAGCTTACCCGGTGTTGCTCTTACCTTCGATGATTCCCATAACACACAGTAAAGCCATGGTACTACGAGCCATAAGATCAGCGGCCAAACCATAAGCAGCACTTGTATGAAACCCGTCTCCTTTATACCCAGAAGATCTGGGATAATGTTAATTGCTCCCCCTACTAAAAGGACTATGCCAGTAAGGATGATCAAATCAATCAAAAACGCGGCTGTTCTTATCCAGAATCCTCCGTACATCCGTCTTTCAGTATCACTTGTTCCTGTCATGATATGTATAACTCCTTTTGAAATGATATTTAAAATCCAGTTTATTCCTTTACACAAGATGATATCATACGGTTACCTACCTATATTGTCAATTTACGAATAAATACTCTTAAACAAGTAAAAGGACCTATTTCCATGCATCAAAATGAAAATTTTATAGGAATTAAGAGCTTTATATACAATGATTTTTCTTTGATTGGGTACAAAATAAGCGCAGCTACAATCTCTTCCCCCTCTATAAGTAGTACTTTGGCATCGAATTAAATAAAGTCTTTTTTTGTGCATAAAAAAACAGCGCATATGTAAATGAGATTACATACACGCTGCCTCACTATTACTCTGTGGATTTGACAAGCAACAGCTCAGCTCGAATGAGCTTGTTCCCGACCATCTTACTCACTATATTTTTTTGCATTCAACACTAAACAAACCTTCTTCACCGCGCAGCTTTGCCAATGCCTCGACAAAGAAATAATCGCCATAGATAATGGGAACGTTGATGTATTTTTGCTCAGGATAATGTACAGTCCCATTCATCAGCAATCCCTCATGCTCCTCGCCCCACGCCGTACACGTATGATGCAAGCCCTTGAGTATAGATTCTGCAGCTTCTGTAAAATGCTCCGCACGTGTCGAATATTTTGCCAGCTCTAGCAAACCACTGGCTGCAATCGCCGCAGCCGATGAATCCCATGCCCCTCGGTGCTCTTCTTCTGCTCTAAAATCCCACACAGGCAGGCAAGCATCGCCCAGTTGGGACAGGAAAAAATCAGCCGTGTTCTCGGCCACCTTCAAATAACGCGAATCGCGCGTGTACCCATACGAAAGCGTAAAACCATACAATGCCCAAGCCGTGCCACGTGCCCAAGCAGAACCGGGAGCAAATCCCTGTCCACCATGCTCGGCGACCTTTTTTCCAATCTCCGGATCGAATTCGACCACATGTGCGATAGAACCGTCCGAGCGGACAAATTCACGTGCTATGGTATCTGCATGCTGCACAGCGAGAGCGGCAAAACGCGGATCTCCGCTTTCCTCCGAAGCCCAATAAAGCAAGGGTAGATTCATCATACTATCTATAATCGCAACGCCCCGTGTATCCATGTCCTTCGAGGGGAAGTTCCATGCGCGAATAAAACGGCCATTCACGTTAAAACGGGCAGCCAGCAGATTGGCAGCCAACACCCCGCGTCTTCTGGACTCTGAATCTCCGGTCAGCCGATGGGCGGCTACACCGCTGAGCAGCCAAATAAAGCCAAGATCATGGTCTACAGCTTCGCTATTATAGAGTATTTTTTCCAAACGACCCTCGCACCGCTGTGCAATCCCGGCAGCCACACTGTCAGGACGCGCCCGATTGGTCAGCCACAGTAGCCCCGGATAAAAGCCTGCTGTCCACCACGCTTCTTCACGATTATCATAACGTCCACCCTCAGCAACATGTGGAAAAGCGTCCCCCAGTCTTGCCGCTAAGGCAAGGGTCTTATCCAAAGCCAGCTCCCACGATTGCTCCAGCCACGCTTCTGCTTTCGTCATTTCTTTTCCCTCTCCTTTTTCCACATGTTAAACCATATTCATGGCTCCAGCTCTAACTATTCAGGTAACCGAATGATAAAGGAAATGCGGTTGCCTTCATATTCCAGACGCGCTCCCTTAAGTAAACCATTCCGACAGGCTACTGAAGCTAATTCTTCCGGCCATACCACGTTCGTTCCTTCCGTCGTCGGGATAACTTCGAGGCTTGCGCCTGCGTATTCTACTCGAATGCTTTCCGTTTCTTTCCCGGCTGACATGACATGATGAATTACGCTGCGCTCCCGACCGTCATACGCCATTAAGGGAATAAGTGCCCCTACATTCTGAATATTGCCTTGAATCTCATACGCCACTTCAATTTTGCCAGGTACCTGACGATAATGCGTTCGGATTTCCCTCACTCCCGGGAAGGGACCTTCCCACAGGAGAGTAAAATCCGTTGCTCCGTTAGACGCTGAGCTTTGTTCCAGCTGTACGGTTCCTCCGCCATCCTGCGGGTCAATCCCTCCATCCCGATCGAACTCCAACGTACCGGGAATACCTTCCGACAAGCTGTGCCACTTTCCGTCCTCCGTTTGCCAGGCCGGGGTATAGCTCAGCGGGAAAATATCTCCCTCCGCGAAGCCTGTAAAGCCGCGGTCTGCATGACCTGCTGAGGACGGACCGATCAGCGACGGCAGCGCAGACTGCTGAATACGCACGATGCCCGGAACATTATACGGGTCGTTGACCGATGTTTGCACAAGCATTTGCTGCCCCTCTACGGCTGCAATGACAGTCTGGAACCAGCCATCCGTTGCCAACACCCGGCTGCCGATTTCCGCCGGGATGAAGGTTGGAGAAATGCGATCCATCTCCTCCCCATATAGAAGGGTGTGGGCCAGCACAGCCGCCGTCCACAGACTGTAGCAGGTATGATTTGAATACACCTCAAAGCCATGCCGTGCCTCGGACGAATAATGGTTGCGGACGATATGCAGCTTGCCGTCATCGGTCTGCCAACGGCTAATTGCTTGCCAGCATAGATCTGCTGCCCGTCGGAACGCACCTGCAAGCCCATGCTCTCCTGCCGTAATAGCCTGCTGAGCATGTGTTGTAAAGACAAAGGCAGCAGCCGCTTCGTTCCACTGATGCTGCGCGCTTCTTCCACGCGGCGGAATTTCCCCGTGCGGGGATAGCGCCAGTAATGTGCTGAGCGCCCCCCTGCGAAGGTGGTCACGCAGTTCGAGTGCGCAGCTGCCATCATATCCATTCTCCAGCATCACGCCCAGATGGAAGCGTGTAACGATATCGTAGGCAAATGGGCTATTGGGCCGATCCAGCGGTCCATCCTGATACAGGCCCAAACCGGTAAAACGAGGCAAATGGTAGCTTCGGATATACTTCTCCATCCATTCCGAATCGGCTGCAATTCCTTCCGCTGCACGCAAAAACTCGCCGGAAATCATAATTGCATTCCAGTTGATCATCCGGTTCGGGTTTTTCATTTTGCTCATCGTAAAAATGTAGGTCTGCTCCGGCTGAATTCTGCTCAGTTGTTGCTTCCATGCCGTGGCTTGTTCTGGCAGCAAATTTTTAAGGAGCCGATACGCTCCCATCATCATAATTGGAAAAAAGTCTGGGTGGTGATCGGGCGCTTTTTCCTCCACTACACAAGCTATGCTATGCGTCAAGGCCGCAGCAGCAGATTCCAGTAAATCATGCCGGCCTTCTTTGACCAATACCGCCGCAGCGAACGCATAGGACGGGGTGGAGTAGTACCGTTCACTTTCAGAATGGAGGTCAATGATAGCTCCAGATTCATCCTGATGCAGGGCATATGCGCGAACCAGCTTTTCCAGCACGGCCAGCTTATGTTGGTGAGTCCATCCGTCATTCACTTGGTTCGGTGCGCTTTCCACCTGTTCTATAAATCTCTCCAGTTCCGTCTGCCAAGGGTACGCGCTGCCTGTCTGCAGCTTATTCATCCTGTCTGCCTCCCATTCAAAATGAAAATTAATGTATGGTAAAAAACAGATTGCAATCTACGCTTGCAGAACCGTTCCAGTGATTGGAGCCCAGCTGCAGCGATGTTTTATAAAACACAAAGGGAACTCCGTCATGATCTATGTGCTTCACAGCCTCCACCCCCGCCCGCAGCACGCTGGCATCATAATCTAGCCTGACGACCGCGCTCGTTCCCTTCCATTCCACGAAGTTTGCTCCCAGATTAGGCTGAATGCGGCTGATGAAAAGCTCCTCCACATCCCATGACTTCATGCTAACGCCAGACGTTTCAAACTCAAAATGATCTGTGACGGTAAGCCTTGCTCCCTTGCTTCCCTCCAGCACAGTCCATGTGAAGGAGCGGGTGAAGACTGCCAATTCTTCTACGGGATAAGCAGATGTCAAATCAAGCTTAAGTCTTGTGCCTGGCTGTACCTCCTCCTGCTCATCCAAAGCAATATCCAGTACAACCGCCTTTGCCTTTGCGCCCGATTGCTGCATAGTCCCATTGATGACAGGCACGGAGTGACCTCCGGAGGAGATATTGATAATCGACTCTCTTCCCGGTGAAAAATAGGCCTTCGTGTATAAGCCTGCTCCCAGATCACACAATAGATTTTCGCCACCACCATGAAGGATGAAGTGTCCAAGATCGTTATGATTGTGCGGTTCATTGTTATGCCCAGCCTTCGCTGAAAATGCAAGCATGATACCTGATTCACCCTTTTGGCTTCCATATCCACTATGGCTGGAACTGCGGCTGCGGCACATCAGCCAACCAAGTTGCGGCAAATAATTGGCAACGGTCTCACCGCTCCCAAATGCCAAAGGATTCGTCCAGACCAGATTACGCAATACATGAGCCCAGCGGCGACAGGGGTCTTCCAACAGACCAGGTACGCAGAAAGGGAGTGTAGATGGTCGTTCTTGCAATGAATTCAAATGAGAGATGAGTCCGGAAGGCAAACGTTCCGTTTCACTACTGTCCGAATAATTAGCAAAAATGCCATCCGACAGATGAACCCGCTCTGCAAAGGCTGCGATTTGCCTAATCTTTTCCGAGTTCAGAATATCCACTGCTCCTTCGGTAAACTCACGCAGCATATCGGCAAAATAAATGAAATAACCAAAGCCGTACACCCAGTATCCTACGCCTTCGGGGCATCCCCCGTCCTCACTGTAGCCTGCCAAAAAACAATCCAGTGCGCCCAGCATGCTCTCGATGGCTACCGCTCTGGAAAAGTCATCTTCTACCAGCAGCAATGCTGCAATTCCACAACCCGAAGCACATACTGCCGACCAGTTATGATCTGCGGTTTCCCATCCAAAATGACGAGGCTGCCAAAAAACGGGTTCCAGTACACGACGTTCGATCTCTTCGTGCACCTGAGCGACCACATGGCTAGCCAGTTGTTCTCCTAGCAGCAATAAAATTTCAACCAGCATTTGTGCTGTTTCGGACGTGAATAAATCCACCTGCTGCCAAGGCGGTGTTACTGTGTCCTCTTCATTGACATGTGCAGGAAGCGCCCAGGTGTACTCGCTGCATATGTCCAGCAGACCGCTTTCCACCGCTTTTATCTTTCGAGGCTCCGGCTTGACAACCGCTTCCAGCACTATAGCAACCAGTCGTCCACGCCGTCCAAAGTACACATCCTCATACGGTTTGCGCTCCCCTGTATTAGCAAATTCCCGAAACAGAGACAACGGCAGTTCAGGCCATGATGTTTCCCGATTATCTTTACAGGCACGCTCAATATCCTTCCAAAACTCGGCGTATATCGGCTCAGAGACAGTCGTCCGCAGCCTTTTTGTCCAATTACTCCTTAACCGTTGCCTTGCTGAATCCTGCATACTACCAGCCAGCGCCTTAACGAGCCGCGAAGCAGGCCAAGCCTCCCTCAGAAGACTCATTTGCCTTTCCTCCCCATGAGAAGCATTCGTTTCACCCTCTTTTTTGTTAACGCTTTCATTGTATCTAACAATCATCCTAAATTCAAAGGGGTAGAAAAACAATACCGCAAAACACAAAAGAACCTCCACGCCACGTTGCTGTAGTCATGGAAGTTCTTGTTCTACTCTTTTGCCAGACTGAGTCCAGATTGGCCTGGATTTATCGTTTCTAGACCTTTGGCTTTTCTGGTTTCCAGTTTTTAATTCCGTCATCCTCCAGAATACCCAGTGCTGCATCTGAGATATTAGGATCACGTAGCAAAGCGTCCTCGACTCTAAATTTAATATCGTCAGCATCTGCCAGCGTCATGCCCGGTGTAAGCTCAATCAACCCTTCCACGTGATAGTAGCGTCCTTCCTGCAAAATACGCATTTGATAAATATCCGTAACATGTGTGTCTGCTAGAATAATGGAAGCCACACGTTCTTCGATATCAGGAGGAGCAGATACACCGATCAAACCTACCATGTTGTCGTAACCGACCCGGAAAGCAACACCGACCATCAGACAACCGATGAGAATACTTGAAATACCGTCCAACAGTTTAAAATCGGTCAGCGATGTGACCACCACTGCTAGCAGGGCGAGTACTCCCCCCGTTGTTGCTACCAAATCTTCATAAAATACCAGACGGGTTGGCGGTGCAGCACGCCCCACGTGGCGGAACGCAGTGGTGAAAATGCTTAGCCCCTTCGCTTCTACTCTGGATTCATGCAGCACTTCTTTCATCGCTTTGCTCCATACAAATCCGTCCACCACTAGTGACAAAATCAGCACTACTACATTAATCCAAAATCCATGTGTAGATTCAGCCGGATGCTGAAGCAAATGAATGCCTTCCAATGCGGTTTCATAGGCCATGATCGTTACGACAATAACAGCAACCATACAGAACAGGTTAATCACCCGTCCAAAGCCGGTAGGAAAGCGTTTTGTCGGTTTTTTCTCTGCTAGTACACTGCCCGCGAACACAAACATTTGATTCACTGCATCCGCAATGGAATGCATCATCGTAGCAAACATAGAACCACTACCTGTCAAGGCAAAAGCAATCCCCTTAATCAAGGCAATGCCAGTATTACCTAACGCCGCCGAGCCCGAAGATTTGTTTCCTTTTTTGACCATACTCCAAAAGGAGTCCTCTTTCTGTTTCACTTCCATCTTGTAGCTCCTCCTGAGGTATACATAATCTGTTATATCATCGTTTGTTATGTATTATTTTTAACCCGTCCATATTCTACCTAACCAGCTGAGGAGAATCAATACAAACGATAATATTTTCCATGGAAAAGGAATGCCCCATGTCACCCTACGACATGAAGCATTCCCGTTACAGCCTTCTATCAGACATACCCTCAAGTTAACAACACAGATAATCTACATGCGCTGGCGATCAACATAAGTGCCTGTTTACCAGCTTGATTTCGTAATGCCTGGAATTTGGCCTTGATGTGCCAACTCGCGGAACGCTATACGAGACAGCTTGAATTTGCGCAAGTATCCTCTGGGTCTTCCTGTCAGCTCACAACGGCTTTTCAGGCGTGTTGGAGATGAGTCACGCGGAAGCTTTTGCAAAGCTTCGTAGTCCCCTTTTGCTTTCAATTCACGTCTCAGGTCCGCATATTTAGCTACAATTTCCTGGCGTTTCTTCTCTTTTACGACTTTTGACTTCTTGGCCATGTAAAGCTCCTCCTTGTGTTATATGCCAATCATGAAGGTTCACCATCACTACCACGAGATTGATGAACACGGATATGAACATGATTTCACACCATAAATAGTAATAATTACGATTACTATTTAATATAACGCTGCTCCAAGCGTGTTGTCAACCCAAGCGGTTTGAATCACAACAACATTAAAAAGCCGTTGAAACAGTAGACCCCTTTCACTCTTGTGATCGGTCTGCCGTTTCAACGGCTTTAAAATTTGTTGACTAGCTCTGTTCATTCAGCCAAATGGCAAGCTACCCAGTGATCTGGACGTGCCTCACGATAGAGTGGAATCTCTTTAGAACAACGCCCGATGGCAAAGGGGCAGCGAGTATGGAATTTGCAGCCCGAAGGCGGATTAACCGGACTAGGAATATCCCCCTTGAGCAAAATTCGTTCTCTTTTCAACTTCGGCACCGGAATAGGCACAGCCGACAGCAACGCCTTCGTATACGGATGCAGCGGATTGCCGAATAACTCGTCACGCGAAGCTGTTTCGACCATAGAGCCTAGATACATCACGCCAATACGGGAACACAAATGTTCCACCACGCTCAAATCATGCGAGATGAACAAATATGTCAAACCCCGTTCGGCCTGCAATTTGGCGAATAGGTTAATAATCTGCGCCTGTATGGACACATCCAGCGCTGATACCGGCTCATCAGCGATAATTAGATCCGGCTGAAGCGCCAACGCTCGGGCAATGCCGATCCGTTGACGTTGACCTCCCGAAAATTCATGGGGGAAACGGTCGATATGATATTCGGACAATCCACATAGCTTGAGCACGTCCAGCACAATCTGCCGGACCTCCTCTTTGGTAGCTATACCGTGATCCAGTAGCGCCTCACCAATGGCATCACCAATCCGTACACGGGGATTCAGCGAGCTATACGGGTCTTGAAAGATCAGCTGAATTTTAGGACGAAGCTCCTGCATCGCTTTGGCAGACAAGCTGTGCAGATCCACCCCTTTGTATTTTACGGTACCGTCCGTTTTATCCGTCAATCTAACAATCGTGCGGCCCACCGTGCTTTTACCGCTCCCCGATTCCCCTACCAACCCGAAGGTTTCACCCTGACGGATTGTAAAGCTGATATCGTCTACCGCCCGCACATGTCCTGAAGTACGGTTCATAAACCCGGACTTCACGGGAAAGTATGTTTTTAAGCGGTCTATTTCCAACAATGGCTCAGCCATGAACAACCGCCTCCTCATATAGCCAGCAGGATGCTTTCTGCTGAGCTGAAACTTCTTTTAATGTAGGCTCTTTTATACGGCAAATGTCCATGCAATACCCACAGCGGTCGTGAAAATAACAGGAAGTCGTCAGCTCCAGCGGATTAGGTACCTGCCCGGGGATGGAATACAGTTCCTCTTGGCGCTGATTAAGCACCGGTTTGGACTTTAGTAACCCCTGTGTATAAGGATGCTTGGGATGATTGAACAGCTGTACCACCTCGCCTTCCTCGACGATCTTGCCTGCATACATCACTATGACGTAATCAGCCATTTCGGCGACAACACCCAGATCATGAGTGATTAGCATGAGCGACATATTGGATTGGGCTTTAAATTCACGCAGCATATCGAGAATCTGCGCCTGAATCGTTACATCCAGCGCCGTGGTTGGCTCATCCGCGATAAGCAGCTTGGGACTGCAAGAAACAGCAATGGCAATCATAATGCGCTGCAGCATTCCTCCGCTCAGTTCATGCGGATAGCTTTTTAAAATCTGCTCCGGCCGGGATATACCGACCTGTTCGATCAGCTCCAGTGCTCGCTTACGAGCTTCCTTACGGCCTATTTTCAAATGCTCAATCAGTGGTTCGGATAGCTGTTCACCAATGGTCATGACTGGATTCAATGAAGACATCGGCTCCTGAAAGATCATGGATATTTCATGCCCGCGAATCGTGCGCATCTCATTTCTGCTAAGCTCTAGCAGATCGGTTTCCTCAAAACGGATGCTTCCGCCTGCCACTTTACCACCAGGACTCTGGATGAGACCCATGATCGACATCGCGGTAATACTTTTGCCGCAGCCCGATTCACCGACAATGCATACCGTTTCCCCCGGCTTCACACGGAAGCTGATATCATCCACCGCTTTAACCGTTCCTTCTTCTGTATAAAAATGAGTGCTTAAATGTTCAATGGAAAGTAAATTGTCCATGGTGTATGATCACCTACCTCTTATGTTTCGGGTCAAGTACATCCCGCAGCCCGTCACCAAAAATATTAATAGCGATGACTGTAGCAAAAATAGACAGTCCTGGCGGTATCCACAACCACGGTCGTTGCTGAAAATCCAGCACATTGTTAGCGGCATCAATCATATTGCCCCAAGTTGGTGTCGTGGGTAGCACGCCAAGGCCAAAGAAGCTGAGTACAGATTCACTCAAGATAGCTCCGCCAATATTCAATGTAGCGATAACGATCAACAACGGTAAAATATTCGGCAGCAGATGCTTGAACAGCTTTCGACGATTCGAGAGTCCCAGTACCGTCGCGGCTTGCATAAATTCACGTTCCCGCAAACTAAGCATCTGGCCCCTCACCATCCGTGCAATCCCCGGCCAGTTGACCAGACTAAGCATCAGCATGACAATATACATCCGTTGATCGGGTGGAACCTTCCAATCAGATAGCAGCGCGCCCATAATAAATAGCAGGGGCAAACTGGGAATTGTCAGCAGCAAATCAGCAACGCGCATAATAATCTGATCTGCAATCCCGCGAAAATATGCGGATATGACCCCCAGCGTAGCCCCCAAAAAGACTGACAATACCATGGAAGCCAAACCCACGGTAAGAGAAATTTGACCTGCCTGCATCACACGTGTCAGCACATCCCGTCCCAGCTTGTCTGTTCCTAACCAGTGATGGATATTTGGCGCCTTGTTCATCATTAATATATTTGTTTTATTATCGGAATAAGGAGAAAATAGCGGGCCGATAAAACAGAGCAAAAACATAAATACCACGACGAGCAGACCAGCCATAGCAAGCTTGTTTCTGAACAGCTGCCGGAGCGCTTGCTGCCACATTGAAGATTTAACAGTTGCTTGCAGTCTGCCGTTGCTCTTGCTCAAATTACTGCTCACGGATGACATTCCTTAGCCCCCTTCTTACACTTTCACACGCGGGTCCGCGATGCGATACAAAATATCGGACAACAGTGTCCCGATCACGCTCAATATGGCAATTAGCATCGTAAAGCCCATAAGTAGCGGATAATCCCGGAGCGAAAAGGATTGCATGTACAACTGACCGATTCCCGGCCAATTAAAAATCTTTTCAATAATCAGGGACCCGCCAAACAGTGCAGGTAATTCGAAGCCAACGAGCGTAATGGCAGGCAGTAATGCATTTCTCAATGCGTGCGTAAAAAGTACCTTTCTTTCCTTTAAGCCCTTTGCACGCGCTGTGCGTATATAATCCTGCTGGATCACGTCGATCATATTGCTACGGAAGTAGCGGGTCAGCGAACCCAGTCCCAGCAGCGTCATAACGATCACTGGCAAGGTCATATGCTGGAGAACCTCCTTCACATACTCCATACCTGTAGCGTTACTGCCCGTATTGAGCATGCCACCGGGTGGCAACCACTTCAGGTCAACCGCTGCGATTTTAATCAGATACAGCCCGATAAAAAAAGAGGGCACAGACATGGCAGCGAAAATCACTACCATTACCAACGTATCAAACCATGAATACTGCTTATAAGCAGCAACCACACCAATAATGACCGCGATAAACCAGGTCAGGAAGGTCGATATAACGGCCAGCAAAAACGAGTTCCAGATATATTCATTAAATAAGGTCAGCACCGGCTTCTGCTGGGCAAGCGAATAGCCAAAATTGCCATGCAGCGCATTGCCTAGCCAATTTCCATAGCGTTCAAGAATAGGCTTATTGAGGCCGTAAATCTCCCTCAGCTCCGCCTTTCTCTCTGGCGACAGCTTCAGATTGCCGCTAATGAAATCTCCCGGTGTCATGGCATACAGGAAAAAAATCATCATCGATGCGGCCAACAAAATAATAACCATATACGTCAGTCTTTTCGTTAAAAACGAGCTCATGACAGACTCCTTTCAATTCAAGGTCAGGCTACTCATTACGTTTCCCCCATTTGGGAGGCCCCTTGATCCGAACCTGATGTTCTTCACAAGGGGCCCGCAAATGTGGCTTATTTAAGGGACCATTCGAACAGATTACCAGACAAGCCAATGAACGGACTGACCTTTACATGTTCCATCCGACCATTGTAGGCATACACCGTCTTCTTATAGTTGGTAAAAATAACGGGCAGTTCATCGTTTAGCAGCACATATAATTCTTTATATATTTTCTTGCGTTCTTCCATATTCGTCGTAGACAAGCCTTTTTCATATAGCTCTTTTACCTTTGGATTGTTATATCCCTTGACTTCTCCATTGACGAATTGCTCGATTCCATCCGATGGATCTGTCAGCATGCCTGTCGAGAAGGCGGCGAGATCATAATCTTTACCTTCTACTTTGGCTACCATTGCATTAAAGTCTGCAAAGATTTCCGGCTGAAGGTCAACACCAATCGCTTTGTAATTTTCAGCCGCAAGCGCAATAAAGGTGTCTGTTTCTGGACGTTTAGAGGTCAGCAGGTGAATGGTCAGCTTCTGACCGTTTTTCTCACGGATACCGTCACTACCTTCCACCCAACCCGCTTCATCCAGCAGCTTTTTCGCTTGCTCCGGGTCGTAGTTGTATGGATTGATCCCATCGGTCGTGTAAGACCAGAATATTGGGGAAGCTGGAATGTTTGCGACCGCCCCTGCTCCCTGAGCTGCGTCGACATAAATACTTTTCCGATCTAGTCCATAGGTCAATGCTTGACGAACCTTTTTATCCTTAAGCTTTTCATTTTCTAGATTTACTTGCAAATATCCGTAAGTGCTAGGGGTATACGGCAAAATGTTTAAAAAGCCAAGCCCTTTCAGTTTGTCAATATTTTCCTGAGTTGCGGTGAAGGATGCAAAGTCGGTATCGCCCGTTTCAATAAACTGCCAAGCATCGCCTTCTGCTGTTTTGTAAATGAAATGCTGTGTTTTCGGCTTGCCTTTGAAAAAGTGATCATTCGCCTCCAGACGAACTTCTTGCCCCGGAATAAATTTTTCCAGCTTATAAGCCCCATTCCCCAGAGGACTACTATGTAGATTCTTAAAATAATCCAGCTGTCCAAACTTATAATCCTTGCCGTAGTAGGCTTTGGACAGTACATATTCACCCAGAATCGGCAGAGCCAACGCGTTAGGTTTTTCCAACGTCGCAGAAATGGTCTGCGCATCAATTACCTTGATTCCTGCAATTTGTTTTGCCTTGCCTTCCGTATAGGCGTTGCCGCCTTTAATGTTCAGCTTTCGGATTTGACTGTCGCCAGGATAGGCTTTGTCATAGATCAACGTCCAAGTAAAAGCGACATCTTCTGCTGTCAAAGGGGAGCCATCACTGAATTTAGTACCGGGAACCAGATGAAATGTATACGTTAGATTATCTTTAGAAATATCCCAGCTCTTAGCCAGATTGGGCAGCGGAAGCCCCTTCTCGTCTACTGTGACCAGCGGAGTCCACAATTGCGAAATCACGTTGCCGTCATAGCCGCTTTGGTTAAAATACGGAGTAAACACCCCGGCTGGGTCAGTCAGACCCACAATAATCGTGTCGCTTCTCTTTTTGGACACTTCCGGCAATTTGGACATATCAGAAGCCTTTACCAAACTTGTTAATGGCTGCGTTGTAGTAGCTGTCTGTGTGTCCCCATTATTTTGGGCAGTAGCATTGTTGGAGCTGTCCGGTCCACCGTTAGAGCAAGCCGCCAGCAAAATAGAGCTCGCCAGAAGTAGACTGCTAAGTAAAATAATACTCTTTTTCAACATAATCCCCCCGAGTTAAATTATTAAATTCCGATAGAACAAGTTGTGATTAAGAAGATAAACCTCATTATAGGAATTTATTGGGGTTCTGTAAAGGGAGAACTACATTTTTTATGTAAAAAAAAGACGTCAACTCATCTGGATTCCAAATGATCGACGTCTATTTGTTTAAAGTGTTAAAGTCTGACGGGTGCGTGCAGCCTAATTTCGCTCCATATAGCCAAAAATGCTCCGATGCATTTCATCCACAGCCGAAAGCCGTGCGCTATATCCGAGTAATGTTTCTCCATCAAAATGTGCATGAATGAAGCCGGAGGCCCGGAGCTTAAAAATATGGTCGTGCGTGATTCCCTTGGACAGCTTGAGATGACGGACAATCTCAATAAAGGTTCGTGGAGACTGGCTTTGATACAAATATTTTAAAATCCTAAGCCTGCTCTTCTCCCCCAAGCTTCGGATCATTCGATATTCCTGTGGGGATAAAAAATCTTCCTCCTGAACATAAATTCCTGCCGAGTAATGGCATAACAGGAGCGACCCAAATCGATAAATAATATTTATCGGCTGAAAATGGTATTGAGGCACCAGCAACACGCGCGTCAGTCCCTCGGAAGGCTCGAACCGGAAGCCATTAGTGGTACGATCCACCCACTCCATAGAGCTATAAACGCCCTTCTCCTTATTTCTTCGTTCAGCTTCCTGTTCCAGACCGCTTAGAATACTTATATCCACATGGCGAAAATACTCTTCGTCCCAGCCAGATAGCAGTTGCAAAGCAAGTTTGCGAAGCTTCTCCATGTCGTCAGGCAGCGGAATCCCATAGGCTGATGCCTGTTGTTTTAATTCCTGTAAAGTCTGGCTTTCCAAACGGTCTACGACCTCTTCAACGCCCCCCTGATCAGAAAGCATATAGACAAGTCCATAAATAACCTTCCAATCTGCATTGATTTCCATGGACTCCAGCAATTCGGACAAACCTGGAGACAGCGTTCCACTCACTTGCTCCGCCCATCCGGCTGATAAGTCGGTCTTCTTGTAAGCCTTGCGGCAAATAAAGGTGTGTAAGCTGCTGAGCAGCTCAAACACCGGTCCATATGCTACATGTACATCGTAAGGAGCATTCACGTCGTGACTCATCGCTTTCTGTCCTCTTTTCTATCATATCTGATGTCCATTATACATACTATCGTACACCCATTCATTCTTAGTGAGCCATTCGTACGAGAATTTAGCAAAACACAGACACAAATATGAAGGAAACAAGCGCTATAATCAAAGCGCAAAAAAAGCCTGATCTCACCAGACTTTAACTGTTCAGCTATGAATTCAAAAAGGTTGTCTCCCACAAATATCGCAGGAGACAACCTTGGGTCAAATAGTATAATGTTTAAAGTTTGTTAGCTGCTACTTTCCACTCTAAAATTCCTGTGGATGCTGAACCTTTGGATACCATTTCAATTCTTAATTTCGTTGTTTTTACAGGCGTAAAAGTAGTTGTATTATACTGGTCTGCCGAAGCACCCAATCCATTAGCCTGCTTGACATTGGACCAGCTGCGACCATTCCAATACTTAATCTTGTAAGACTTAGGAACATCAATGCCACCGCCATCTTTAAACCAATAGACATCCGTTTGGGATACCGTATATTCTTGATCAAAATCATATTGGACCCATTGTGTACCTGTCTCAGGCCAATTGCCGTACACGGCATGACTTCGATCATTAGAATTAGCAGGTTCAAATCCATCGTTTAGCGCGCTTACATTTTCCCAAGTTGAAGTATAGGAACTGCTAGCCGTTGCCGCAGGCGCAATGTTTACGCTTTCATCAGGATCTATTTCAATTGGGCCATCGTCGTCTTTAGTCGTGATTGGGAAACGAGCCGTATCCTTTTTGATTTGACTCCAGGTATACCGCAGCATCCAAACATCCCAGTCGGTGATATGATCGGAGTTGCCAGCCCACATAATCGTGTTCGTTGGAAATCCACCTGGTGGACGCTCATGTTCTTCATAAAAATCGTTTAATCCAAATCCATGCCCAATTTCATGTTCAGTAATCTCAATCTCATCAGAATTCACCGTACTCAGAACGTATTCATCATTCATGCGCTGTCCCCAGTCGCCGCCGGCTCCCCCGCCAAAATTTTCTGTGGCCCAGAGATACATATCAAAGCGTTTATCCAATCCACCCGGATATGAATAGTTCGGGTCCGAAAAATGCTCAAATCGGGATATTTCATTAGGCGCAACTGGAAGTGCAGCAGGAATTTCCGGTTTTTCAGAAGCTAGTGTATCTAGAATGGTATCCGTATAAATGACCTCGTCAGGCTGCTTGTCTAGGAGCAGTGAAGGATCGGCAACAGCCCAGCCTACCACTTTTACTTTAATATTCTTATAGGGCCAGCCGTCATATCCTTGAAGATGATCTGTCCAATGGTTCATCTGCCGATCTATCATTTTAGCAATATCCTGGCGTTGCTTCAGTGTAACAGGCTTAGAGGATTGCCAGCGTATAACATAATTAAGAGTCCCTTTACCCGCAAAAATTTGATCAAAAATCGTATTTTTACGAGCCGTTGAGCCTTCGGTCAACATTCTATTCTTCCAAACCCATTCCACCGATGATTTGAGATAAGGTGGCATATCAGCCAATGTCGAATCACTCGTTGCTGCAACCACAGAATTCCGGTTTAGATGAGAATCCGCTGATATAAAACTAGCATTTCCCATCAGTAATGAACTAGCAATGACTACTGAAAAAGAAGCCATCATCATTCCTTTTCTGTTCAACATGTATGTACCTCCATATCCATTTGTATTATTGCAGTAGTTTTCCTGAAACGATGATCTCTATCAGCTCTCTTTTCGTGTTTGCGAACTAATCTAGGAGATCAAGAGTACACTATCAATTCTCCTTGTCGTTTTTTGTAAATAATCACAAATCATATTATCACTGGATTATTACATCATCAATATTTTCCTTAATGATTTAAATTAGGATTTTTAATCGTATTTTGGGACATATACTTACTCTTTGCATGCACAAAACTGGTATTTTATAAAATGAAAAAACCGTTTATTCACTGAATCAATTCCATCGCAGAATTTGATTTTGGAATAAACGGCTCTATTTATAAGCTTTTTCACACTACTCTAGCATTTTTTAGCGGGTAGGAAAACGAGTAGTATCCTTCTTGACTTGGCTCCAGGTATACCGCAACATCCAGGTATCCCACTCTGTTATTTTGGGAGAATTGCCGGCCCACATAATAGTTGGCACAGGAAAACCACCGCTAGGCTCACGCTCCTAGTCTATGGATATCAATGCCGACTCGGCCAGTGAAGCCAGTAGCTTCGCTGTTCCGGGCAACGCACGTTCGTCCAAATCAAAGGCAGGATGATGCCATTCCTGGCTTCCCTCAGTGCCGACAAAGACAAATACACCTGGGATGTTCTTCTGATAAAACCCAAAATCTTCGCTCGCCGAGGATGGCATGGGACGAACGACATCCAGACCGACCGCTTCGGCCACCTCTTCCGCGATAGCGGCCAACTTACCGTCATTCAGAACAGGTGGCGGACCCTCGATCCAGCGGATGGTTGCTTTCGTGCTGAAAGCATCGGCAACACCTTTTACGACCTGCTCGAAGCGTTCAGTCACCTGAGCGCGAACATTCTCGTCAAATGTGCGGATTGTTCCGTCCAAATGGGCGCGGTCAGGAATGATGTTCCAGGCGTTGCCACTGTGCAGCTTCGTGACGCTAATGACCGCGCTATCCAGCGGATTAACGCTCCGACTCACAATAGATTGCAGCGCCGTAATGATATGTGACGATACCACGATGGGGTCAATCCCTGCATGCGGCACTGCCGCATGTGTGCTCAGACCCTCCACCTCGATGTAAAAACCATCCGCCGCTGCCATTAGCGGACCTTCTTTGATGCCGACCGTGCCTACGGGCAGGTCTGGCTTGTTATGCAGGCCAAATATGGCGTGCACCCCTGCCAACGCACCGCTATCCAGCACTTGGGCAGCGCCTTTGGCCTTTTCCTCAGCTGGCTGGAACACCAGTCGAACCGTGCCTTTCAGCTCCTGCTCCCGCTGCTTCAGGAGTATGGCTGCTCCTAACAAGGACGCGGTATGAAAATCATGCCCACAGGCATGCATCTTGCCGGGATGCATCGAAGCATAAGGCAATCCCGTTTCCTCCTGAATAGGTAACGCATCAATGTCTGCACGAAGCGCGACAGTTGGTCCCTCCTGCCGTCCGCCAATTTCCGCTACTAATCCGGTACGCAGCGGCACATCCAGAATCGTTATGTTCTGTTCTTCCAGCAGACCACGGATAAAGGCGGTAGTTTCAACCTCCTCGTTAGATAGCTCGGGATTTCGATGAAGATGGCGGCGAATGTCCACCAGCTTCTGCTCCAAAACCTGCTCCTTCGTCCCGGTTGATCCACTCATCCCTATTCCTCCTTCGTGAACCCAAAATAGTTACAATTCTCTCAGACCAACAATTTCTAGGACTGCACAGGCAATCCGGCAAAAGCTTTATGCAACAACTCGAACGAGCGCACGCGCTTGTGTATATCTCTTATTCCTGTCGTAACGATCAGCTCATCGACCTGATACTTCGCTTGAATTTCCGTCAGGACAGCATAAATTTCGTCTTTATTCCCTTTGTTAATTTGCGCTTGTGTAGCTTCAATTGTATATTCTTCACCCGATTGCTTGCCAAACTTTTCTGCACTTTCCAACGTGCCCACCGTAGCCGTCTTGCCACTGGCCAGATGAATTTTGTACAGCTTGTGCTCCCCTGCTAACTCTGCAGCTTCCTCGGAAGTGTCCGCTACGATGACTGAAAGCGCAAAAAGAGCTTTCGGCTCACGTCCATAACTATAATCGAAAGACGCCCGATACGTACGGAATGAGTCCAATGCAACCTGCTCATTACTATTGATAAATTGCGAGAAAACGTAGGGCAACCCCAAACGCGCAGCAATTCCAGCACTGTCTGTACTTGTACCCAAAACGTAAATATCTGCCGGTGTTTCTGGAATCGGATTCGCCTGTAACCCGGCTAACGGTCCTTCTTCAGACGGAATATTATGAATATAGCGACTTACTTCATCAATTTTTTCTTCGAGAGAAGGCGCATCATGAACGTTTCGTTGTAACGCCTGTGTGGATTTCGGCAACCCGCCCGGTGCGCGTCCGATTCCCAAATCTACGCGACCCGGTGCAAGAGAGGACAGCACATTAAAGTTTTCGGCTACTTTATAAGGGCTGTAATGCTGAAGCATCACTCCACCAGAACCGACTTTAATACGCTCAGTGCGTGCCAGCAAGTGGGAAATGAGTACCTCTGGCGAAGAGCCCGCAACCTGCTCGGAATCGTGATGCTCTGATACCCAGAAGCGCGTAAAACCCAATTCCTCTACACGCTGTGCTAGCTTAATCGTATTACGAAGGGCCTGCGCTGCCGTTTCCCCCTCGTGTATAGGGCTTTGATCCAATACTCCGATTTTAATACTCATGTCTCCCTCTCCCGTCTAAATTGAATAGTTATATTCCGGTGTAATCCGTTTCAGGAATTGTTGGGTACGTTCCTCTTTGGGGTGGTTAAAAATGTCGTCCGGTGTGCCTTCCTCGATAATATGACCGCCATCCATAAATACCACATGATTTGAAACATCGCGCGCAAAGCCCATTTCATGTGTAACGACAATCATCGTAATGCCTTCCTTCGCAATCTTGCGGATCACCGACAACACCTCACCCACCAGTTCAGGGTCCAGCGCCGAAGTCGGCTCATCGAACAAAATCACTTCCGGGTTCAGCGCCAAAGCACGCGCTATGCCGACACGCTGCTGCTGCCCGCCGGATAGCTGGCTTGGATAATGATTTAGCTTTTCACCCAGACCGACCTTTTCCAGCACTTCAATGCTAATTTTTTTCGCTTCCTCCTGCTTGACCTTGCGGACAACGACAAGTCCTTCCATGACATTTTCCAGTGCTGTTTTATGCTTGAACAAATTGTATTGCTGGAAAACCATAGCCGTCTTTTGGCGTAGAGCCAAAACATCCTTCTTCGCAGGTCGCTTGCAGTTCACTGTAAAATCTCCAATGCTGACTTCCCCATCATTCGGCTTTTCCAGATAATTAATGCAGCGTAGCAGAGTCGTTTTTCCTGAACCGCTCGGGCCTAAAATAACGACGACCTCGCCTTTGTTCACGGTCAAATCAATGCCTTTAAGCACTTCATGTTTGCCGAACGACTTCGTAATATTTTGCAGACGGATCATGATGCTCGACCTCCATTAAACACATTGATTTTTTTCTCCACCAACCCAGATATTCGCTCGATCAATACCGTCAAGCCCCAAAATAGCAGTGCAGCTGCGATATATACCTCCAAATATTTCCAGTTGGTAGATGCCAGAATTTCAGCCTGTGCCTGGATTTCTGTGACAGAAACCGTGAAAGCCAAGGTAGAGCCATGAAGCATCCCAATAACGGAATTCGTCAGATTTGGCAAACTCACCACGAATGCCTGCGGAAATACAATCCGTCTCAGCACTTGCCACGTCGTCATCCCGACAGCATAAGCCGCCTCGATCTGCCCCTTGTTGACCGATTGAATTCCAGAACGGACGACCTCAGACATATACGCGCCACTGGTAATGGAAAACGAAATGAGTGCAAATACCATATAAGGAACATCTTTGGATTGCAGCGGCCAGCCGAAATGCTTCGCTCCCGCATCAATTAACAAAGGCAAACTGAAATAAATAAGCAGCAAATGCATCAGCATCGGTGTGCCACGGATAAAGGTAACGTAACCGTGGGAAACCTGGGACAACACAGGAACCTTATAGATTCGCGCCAGCGCCGTTATCATACCGATGACCAACCCTGCCAGTACAGAAACCACCGTAATCATTAAGGTGTTGGGCAACGCGGAGAACAACCCTAAAAAGGCAGTATATATAAATCCAAAATCCAGACTCATATGCCTTTACCTCCTTTACTCAGACGAGGACTTCTCAGGTAGCGCACCACAAAACTTTTTCGTTTTTCGGGTTCTTTCTGCACTTCATCCCGATGCTCATGCCGGAGAAGCGTATTTTCCAGCACCCTGAACAATTTTTGTAAAATCAGACTGATGACCAGATAAATAAGGGATAACGCGATGTAGGTTTCAACAAAATGCTGGGTAGCCGACCCTAATGTCTGTGATTTCCCTGTCATCTCCATCGCTCCGATTGTAAATGCCAGCGAGGTATCCTTCAGATTGCCAATCACCAGATTGGAAAATATCGGAATCACCACAGCCAGCGCTTGCGGCATTATGATACGTGTAAAGGTCTGATAGCCTGACATGCCGACGGACTGTGCAGCCTCGATTTGTCCTCGGTCTACTGCCTCTACTCCTGACCTGATAATTTCGGAAATAAAGGCTCCACTATTGAGTGCGTAGGTCGCTACAGCAAACCACAGCACATCCCATCTGGAGGAATTGATATCTACCAGCTTTAGTAGCTCTGGCAGGCCGTAATACACCAGAAACAATTGGATTAGAATAGGTGTTCCGCGAAAAAAGGAAACATACACCTGAGAAACACGTTTGAGAAATGGAATGTTATACATGCGAGGCAGCGCAACCAACAGACCAATGATAAGCCCCAATACAAGCGAGCTTGCTACAATAAACAAGGTGATGTGTAAGTAAGACAGCATTTTCGGGATAAAGCTAAAAACATAGTCAATATTGAACTCTCTGCTCATATGCCTGCCTCCTTTCTATACATCAGCGGTCAGAATACATAGAGTACCCTGACCGCTGAAATGTCCAAGTCTATCCTTACTTTTTACTGCTGTTACCTTCCTTTTTCACATCTTCCAGAGACTTCGTGAAATCCTCTCCAAGCCATTTAATGCTCAGCTTCGACAGCGTACCGTCGTCCTTCACTTCCTGAATGGCTTTGTCCAGGTCATCCGCCAATCCTTGCTCATTTTTATTCAGTACATACAGTACATCCGATTGAGTCAAAGGATCACCAACGGTTTTCAGAGCTACTTCTCCTTTTTCATCGGTGTTAAAACGGTTCGCAAAGTCTGTCGTAACGGTAGCATCTATACGGCCACTCGTAATTTGTTGCACCGTATCATTGGCCGCACCACTCGTATAAACGATATTCAGGGCATCTCCATGGTTTTTGTTATATTCTTTTAGCACATACGCCGCATTACTGGTTGGGCTGGTAAGTACCTTTTTCCCTTTCAAATCATCAATGGAATGAATGGTATTGTTATCCTTCGCTACAGCGACTCTGTTCAGAAAAATGCTATATGGATTTTTGTTGAACAGATACTTGGCTTCACGCTCCGGGTTTTTTTCCATTTGATGCGATACCAGATCAATCTTGCCGGCATCGAGACTTAGCAGCAAATTTCCAAAGTCCATCGTTTTGAATTCAAATTCGTATTGAGGTAGGCGCTTGTCCAGCTCCTTGATCAGTTCCACATCAAAACCTGTTAAATTTCCGTTTTCGTCAATAAAGCATACATTTTTGAATTGAGTACCTGTGCCTACGATAATTTTTTTCACGTCTCCGCTTGAACCTGACGCACTGGACGCGTTATCTGAGGAACCGCAGCCTGCCAACACCAGGATGATTGCCATAACAGACAATATTGCAAACCACTTTTTCATATGAATCCCCCTCATCTCTTTGTATATCAGCAGTTTGCGACATACATGGTAGCTATAACATTCTATTATGCATAATTCCTATAAGTTTAATCGGTTTTAGGATGTGATTAATTTAACACCTGGATACCTATACGTCAATCCACCAAGCTATAGAACTTTTCTATAACAAAACAGCACTCCGGAAACCTTCTGTCAGTGCATCTGCAAAATCTGAGGTTACTGCACAGTCTTCTTTGGTCGCAATTATGCTAATCTGCATCGACACCCTAGCTATCTCTGGAACATGGATACGGAACAGTTTCTGATCTTTTACTTCACGGTTCACACAGACATCTGGCAAGAAGGCAATACCCGCTTCTTCCAATACCAGCTTTTTGGCCGTGACCACATTGTCTACCTGAAAAGCAATGTCTGGTGGCTGCTCCAGTGATTCAAAAGCGCGATGAATTCTCATCCAATCTAGTGATCCGCATTCAAAAAACACCAGTGTTTCACGTTGAATATCCTGTATGCTGGCCTTTCCTGTCTTCATAAACGGATGGCCGTCGTATACATACAGGGAAATCGGATCTTCATAAAAAGCAAGCGTACGGATAGCCGGATGCATCACTTTACGGACAAAACTAATGTCTACCTCACGGTTCAACAGTTTATGTACCAGTTGATCCGTCGTTGCCGTCACAATTTTGTAGTTAACCTCTGGATAACGGGCACGAAGCTGCTTTAATATCTCTGGAATAATGTAGTTCGACACCGATATCGTGCAGCCAATTCGAATTTGTTGAGGGGCTTTCTTACGCTGTTGGAGCTTTTGCTTCCCTTTTTGCAGCACCTGAAGCATCTGCTCCGCATAAGGAAGAAACTTTCGTCCATACTCCGTCAGAACCGTTTGCTTGCTTTGACGGTCGAACAGCTTACATTCTAGCTCGCGCTCTAGCGTCTGAATCCGGGCTGTAACAGAGGGCTGGGACAAGAACAAGGCTTCTGCCGCCTTATTAAAGCTCCCATAATGATTCACGTATACAAAGGCTTCCATATTCTCGATATTCATACGCAAGTCCCCCAGTAAGTTTTATATACATTTATCCAATAAGTTAACTTGGTTTTTTGTATCATAAAACTCACTGAACGACCTGTCAATGGAAATATTGAAAATATCTATAATTTTAATAGCTCATTTAGTTCTTTAACAGAACGTTCCAACCGTGCAACCAATTCTTCGGACAACCCGTATGCTCCATCTGGCAGACGCTCGACCCACTGATCCACTGCATATACCCCGCCAAGAATATGTCTTCCGCCCAGTGCATTAATAACCGGCTTCAACGCATAGTCAATGACCAGCAGGTGAGCCAGTGTACCTCCGATAAATAAAGGCAAGACAGGTTTCCCTCTTAGCCCCTCCTGCGGAACCAAATCCAGGAATATTTTCAATAGTCCTGAATAGGACGCCTTATAGACTGGAGAAGCCACAATAACGGCATCCGCTGCTGCAATCAATGCAAGTGATGCTGTGACGTCGGGGCTGTTAAAGTTAGCTGTGACCAGATCCTCCGCTGGCAAGTCGACCACATTCAGTAATGTGACCTCCGCTCCAGCCTGCTGCAACTGCTCCGTTGTATAGTTAATCAAGCCGTATAAACGGGATTGTGTAGACGGACTGCCTGATAGGATGACAACCTTGGACATATTTTTTCCTCCTTCTGTTATGCGTCAACCTTCACTTTGGATCTGGCTGCTGTATAGCGGTTCTCAGGAATAGGCACTCCCAGATTTTCGCGCAGTGTACTAAATTCATATTCCTGACGGTAAATACCGCGTTCCTGCAAAATAGGCACAACCAAATTTACAAAGTCATGCAGACCCGATGGTACATCAGAACCAATAATGAATCCGTCTGCTCCTTTTCTATCAAACCACTCCTGCACTCGATCCGCCACCTGCTCAGCGGTTCCGATAAAAGAGGTTCTCGGTGTAGCTGAACGCAACGCAACCTCGCGTAAGGTCAAGTTTTGTTCCTTGGCTACTCGTTTGATTTTATCTGTACCGCTGCGGAACGCATTGCTGCCAATACCATCAAGCTCAGGGAATGGCTCATCCAGCGGATATTGTGAGAAATCATGATGATCGAAGAAACGTCCCAAATATTTTAGCGCAGCCTCAATCGTCACCAGATTAGTGATCTCTTCATACTTACGTTCCGCTTCCTCCGTTGTATTGCCAATAATCGGCGATATGCCCGGCAAAATGACAATATCCTCTTCGGATCTACCATAGCGTACCGCACGTTCTTTCACATCACGATAAAACTGCTGCGCTTCCTCTAACGTTTCATGTCCTGTAAATACAGCATCCGCTTCCTTAGCGGCCAGGTTTTTGCCATCCTCGGAGGAACCTGCCTGGAAAATAACCGGCTGTCCCTGCTTGGATCGTCCAATGTTCAGCGGACCCTGCACAGAGAAAAACTCACCTTTATGGTTCAATGTATGCAGCTTTTCAGGATCAAAAAATACTCCAGCTTCCTTATCACGAACGAACGCATCCGCTTCCCACGAGTCCCACAGTCCTTTGGTAACCTGTAAATATTCCTCTGCAATTTTATAGCGCTGCGGATGCGACGGGTGCTCGCCTTTGCTAAAGTTAAGGGCAGAGCCTTCCAGCGGGGAAGTCACCACATTCCAGCCTGCACGACCTCCGCTAATATGATCAATGGAAGAAAACTGGCGTGCTACCGTGAACGGTTCGCTATAGGAAGTCGACAATGTGCCGACCAGTCCGATATGCTTCGTCACCCCAGCCAAAGCGGACAAAATCGTAATTGGTTCAAAACGGTTTAGAAAGTGGGGAATGGATTTTTCGTTAATGAACAGGCCATCTGCGATAAATACGAGGTCAAACTTTCCTTCCTCTGCCTTTTGTGCCTGCGTTTTATAAAATTCAAAGTTAACACTCGCGTCCGCAGGTACTTCAGGGTGACGCCAAGTCGTCATGCTTCCCCCAACGCCGTGAATAATCGCACCAAATTTAATTTGTTTATTCTTAGCCATAACTCTTCCACCTCTCTTGAACATGATTGTTATACCACTTGATTGTAACTTTCCAGCACTTTACCCAACTCTTCCAGATCCGGGTTGAGCAGGGCTTCATATTTGTTATCCCCGCCTACTTCGACGACAGGAACATAACGAACACCATATTTGGTTTCCAGCACGTCACGCAGCGCATCATTTCCGTCCACTTGGATATTTTCATACGGCTGATTTTGGGATTCCAGGTACGATTTGATCTCTCCACAAAAATGACAGCCGGTTTTGCTCCACAATACAACTTTAGGTTTGGACGACATATACATACCTCCGTGAGCTTAATGTTTATAATTCCGATGAATTAAATAAGGATTATATTTATAATGTATCCTGCCGACCCTTTTCCGTCAATCGCTTGTGTAATAGACATTGCTAATTCAACGATAGAAAATTTTAATCTTATATCGTATTTAATCGGTTTATTGGTAGCTCAGTTATTTAAATTTAGGGGAATTGGAGTTTAAATGTGCCTTGACGCGGATATCCTTGGAATAGTAGCGCCCTTGTGGCGAAATGAAATGGGGTTGAGTAAATGCAGGATTGGGCCGAGGTTGCTATACGCACATTAATGGCTGTCGCTATATTATTTTTAATCACCAAAATTCTTGGAAAACGTCAGGTATCCCAGCTTTCCTTGTTCGAATATATAACAGGAATCACGATAGGTAACCTGGCTGCTACCATTCCTATGGAGCGTGAATCCACCTGGTATCTAGGCCTCATAGCCTTGTCAGTATGGGTACTGACAACACTTGGCATTGAATATTTGCAAATTAAAAGCAAGAAAATCAGAGATATAACAGATGGAAGGACAACAATCCTGATCAAAGACGGCAAAATTTTAGAGGATAATCTGAGAAAGGAACGGCTCACCCTGGATGAACTCATGGAGCAGCTACGAAGCAAGAATGTATTCAAAGTATCTGATGTAGAATTTGCTCTCATGGAAACCAGTGGCGAAGTCAATGTGCTGTTAACCAAAGACAAGCAGCCTGTGACGCTTAAAGATTTGAATATGTTTCAGCTACCGGAGAAGGAACCCACAGCAGTCATTATGGATGGACAACTTATGGAGCAACAAATGGCATATATGGGGATTACTCAACAATGGCTGGATGCCAAGCTAAAGGAAAAGAGCCTGACGGTCAAAGATGTGTTTTTCGCGCAGGTGGACACGCAAGGGGAGCTATATATTGACCCATACAGTGATAATGTACAGATGTCCAAGGCACAGGATTCGAATCAAGCTGTGCTGACGCTGCTGCAGCAATGTACAACCGAGCTGCAAAAACTGGCTACGAATTCCAGCGAACAGCAAAGGAAACAGTTGTATGAGCTATGCTCACACAACTTGAAGGAAGCTATCCAGGAAATGCAGCCGGTAAATTCATCTAAGTCCTGAGCACATACGCATATGCCATAAGAGTATAAGCATGGGAGTTAAAAAGGAGCGTCCTTCAGCCGCTTATGGCTTTGAAGACGCTCCTTTTTATATTACTGTGCCGGTGTACATTTCACAGTTGTTGCTGCCTTTCATTCCTTGCCGGCGCAGCGGCAGCATAACCGTAAATACCGTTCCTTCTCCCACCTTGCTGGATACAGAGATAGAGCCGGTATGCATCTCTGTTATTTTATAAGCAATGGACAGTCCCAAGCCGCTGCCTCCTGCAGTTCGGGCCCGTGACTGGTCTGCTTTATAAAACCGTTCAAAAATGCGTTGCTGATCCTGTTCGTTGATGCCCTGTCCCGTGTCCGCAATGCGGATAACCGCCTGTTCACCGTTACTTGAAAGAGAAACAGATATGCTTCCACCCTGTGGTGTAAATTTAATGGCGTTGTGAAGGAGATTTACCCAAACCTGGCCCATCAGATCCTCGTCCGCGTTGATCTCAACGATATCCACCTCAACAGTCATCTCGATTTTTTTAGCCTCCCATTGCGGTTCGCAGGCGAGAATAAGCGAAATTAGCTGCTTGTCCAGCCGATAAAGGGACGGACGAAACAGATGCCGCTCCGAATCCAGAATCGCCAGCTTCATGAGATTATCGCTTAGCTTGGATAGACGAATACACTCCGTCTCGATGATCGTCAAATACCGGTCTCGCTGTTCACGATCCAGATTCTCGTCCTTGAGCGCCTTGGCGAATCCGATTATCGAGGTCAGCGGTGAGCCGATTTCATGGGATACGTTTGAAATAAACTCCTCCCGCAGCTTTTCCATAGCCTTCAGATTTGCAGCCATATCATTGATACTGTCCACCAACTGTACATAAGGATGCGGCCTCCGATGTTTTCCGTTCCTCCCGCCGAGATCCCAATCCAGATTAATGTGAAAGTCTCCTTGCGAAATACGTTTTAAAGCATCGATCATTTCGGTAAAAGCGTGCTGTTCTCTAGGCTGGAAGAAGCGCCTTACCGTCATACTGATAATACCGAAGAAGAAAAAGCCTAGCGTCGTATTCATAAGAAAGACGAACAAACCATGGGGAGCCCATGACATGTGCGAATAGATCGCCTCCATAATAAAGAACGCGGCAGTCCAGCTGAGATACAGCACCAATAACACCAGCATGAGTCTCGCAAGGATATGGAGGAATCCCGGTTCTCGTTTCATTGCCTTACCTCCAGCCGATAACCCAATCCTCGGATCGTACTGATCCGGAAGGAGTGGCTTGCCTCCGGAAACCGTTCCCGAAGGCGTTTGATATGGACATCAACCGTTCTTTCGTCTCCCTCATAATCATAACCCCAGATCTGTTCGATCAACTGGTCGCGGGTAAAGGTTTTGCCAGGATAGCTGGCCAGCTTGAAGAGCAGCTCAAATTCTTTGCGCGGCAGGGTAAACTCCTTCTTTTCAGCCCGGCATTCAAATGTATCACTCCGCAGGACAAGATCTCCGACAGTCACTGATTTGGAAGCCATGATACGATAACGTTTTAATAAAGCCTTCACGCGTGCAACAAGCACCATGGGGTCGAATGGCTTGACAAGATAGTCGTCCGTTCCGAGCGCGAAACCTTTCACGATCTGTGTCGTCTCGCCTTTAGCTGTAAGCATAAGCAGCGGCAGGTCGGTTTGCTCTCTCAGCTTACGACACAACCCCCAACCATCCATTCCCGGCATCATGATATCAAGAACAAGTAAATCGACCTTGATTTGATCAAAAATGCGCATCGCGTCCAATCCATCCACCGCCTCGACTACCTCCAGACCTTCCATCCTCAAAAAGTGTCCGACCAGTTCGCGAATATGCGGATCATCATCAACGACCAATACACGCGCCATTTCAATCCCCCTAACTAGTTCTGCCTTAAATCTCTCATCCTCGTCAAGAAGACTGCCATCTTATGCTTTACGCATATATGCACGCACCGTAAGCGGCGCGAAAATCGCCACAATGACTGTAGCGCCAAGCAGGGAGATCGCCAGTTCCCCGCCAATCGTTCCCGTATTCGCAAGCTCCCTGACTGCGTTCACAAGATGTGAAATCGGGTTGACGTTCACAAACCACTGTAGCCAACCAGGCATTGTGTCCACAGGCACAAATGCGTTGGAAACAAAAGTGAGCGGAAACAGAACAATCATGGAGATGCCCTGTACACTGGAAGCAGTGCGGGCAATCACGCCAAAGAAGGCGAAAATCCAGCTGACTGCCCAGGAACACACGATGACCAAAAGCGCGGCGATAGCAACACTCAGCAGCCCTCCCTCTGGCCGATACCCCAAAATATACCCCATGGCGAAGGTAAGTACAGTCGCAATAGTATACCGGATACTGTCAGCCAGCAGAGCTCCAGCCAAAGGCGCAATACGTGCGATTGGGAGTGACTTGAACCTGTCGAACACTCCTTTGTCCATATCCTCACGTAGTTGGACGCCGGTAACGACGGAGGTCGAGATCACAGTCTGCACGAGGATGCCTGGAATAATAACCGGCAAATAATGCTGCACGTCTCCTGAGATGGCGCCACCAAAGATATAGGTAAACATAAGTGTGAAAATGATCGGCTGGAGCGTGACATCAAACAATTGCTCGGGAGTATGCCGGATCTTCAGAATGCCCCGGTAGGCCATCGTCATGGAATTGAAGAACGCCTGTCTGAAACTCACAGACTTCTTCAAAGTGCGATCAAAACCTGTCATAACCGTAGTGCTCTTCATGCTCTCGCCCCCTCCCCAGCATGCGCTCCTTGGGACGTCTGCTGCTCGTTTACTTGTGCCCCATGACCAGTGATGGACAAAAACACCTCGTCAAGCGTCGGCTTTTGCACACTCATTTCTGCTAGACGAATCTCTCCAGTACGGAGGGCAATCAGCAGGTCCGTTACCCGATCTGCATTGGCCATCGGAGAAATAATCTTTCCAACTTCCACTGACACGCTGGACTTGACTGAAAGCACCTGTTCAACGATCTGAACAGCTCTCTCAATGTCCTGTTGATTTTGCACTTTGAGTTGCAGAGTCGACGCCCCCACTGCCGCTTTCAGTTCATCCACCGTACCCTCAGCGACTACCCGGCCATGATCGATCACCGCGATTCGGTCAGCAAGTTGATCCGCCTCGTCGAGGTACTGGGTAGTGAGCAGTACGGTGGAACCGGTCTTGACCAGACGCCGGATCGTGTCCCACATCTTGACACGCGTGCGCGGGTCTAGTCCGGTAGTCGGCTCATCCAGGAAGATCAGCGGCGGCTTAGCGATGAGACTGGCGGCCAAGTCCAGTCGGCGGCGCATGCCTCCCGAAAAATTTTTTAACGGTCGCTTGGCTGCTTCGGCCAAGCCAAATTCCTCCAACAGCTCCGCTGCCTTATGACGCGCCTCGGCACGTCCCAGTCCAAGCAGTCTAGAGAAGATGATCAAGTTCTCAGTAGCGCTAAGCGACTCATCGACCGATGCGTATTGGCCTGTTACCCCGATCAATTGACGCACAACCTGCGGCTCCTTTACTACATCGTGCCCGAAGATACGCGCTGATCCACCATCAGGTCGCAATAACGTTGACAGCATTCGGATGGTAGTCGTCTTACCTGCTCCATTAGGGCCGAGCACACCGTAGATCGTGCCAGCATGGACATTCAAATCGACACCGTCAACCGCATGCTTATCACCAAAAGTTTTAACGAGTCCCCTTGCTTCAATGGCCAAGGTCTCTTTTTTGTCTGTATAATCCACATTCATATCCTCCCTATACGGTTTCTATAGCGAGGATAACCCACGTTTATGAACTGAATATGAATAGAAAGATATTGAACCTATTTACACTGTAAAAAAATAATCTCGTTCTACCTTGCTCACTCTTAAACCAAATGTTTTATACCACTCGGATTTCCCTTTTTCCTGCGCTACCTTGTGCAGCTCGTTATGTTTCCAATTTTTTATAGCGTCTAGAGACTCCCAATAGGAAACTGTGATGCCTACTCCATTGTGATCACGAACACTTTCCACACCTAGAAAACCAGGCTGCTCGGCAGCCAGTTCCACCATTTTGTCTCCCATCACTCCGTATCCGCCATCTCCTTCCGTACGTTCAGAAGTAAAGATAGCCGCATAATAGGGTGGCCGAGGAGTTTTAGCAATTGAGTTCATATGTTCCTCCTAAAACAAAAATATATAACCTTTCTTTCATTTGATTATAATCATAAATATTAAATAAAAAAAATGAATATATCTGATATGATACATGAATATATTTCATTAAAAAAATAGGAGTGAACAGGAATTTGTTTAAATATAAGATTTTTCTTTGCGTAGTTGAAATGGGAAGTTTCACAAAGGCCGGGGAAGTTTTAAATCTTACACAATCGGCAATCAGCCATGCGATCTCTGGATTGGAACATGAATTAGGGTTGACTCTTCTGATCCGAGGTCGTTCAGGCATCAGATTGACCAATAACGGAGAAAGATTGATGAAGCAATTTAGAGAGATCGTACAAATGGACGAAAAGCTCTACCAAGAGGTAGCTCTAATTAAAGGATTGGAAATCGGAACCGTAAAGATCGGCACATTTTCAAGCGTCTCTATTCATTGGCTGCCCCGTATTCTAAAAAAATTCAATGAGCAGTTTCCTCTTATTGAAATAAAACTGCTCGATGGGAACTACCATGAAATTGAGAGCTGGATAATCAGTGGGGAGGCTGATTTCGGCTTTGTGAACCTCCCCACGCTAGACACATTAGAGGCGTTGCCCTTAAAAGAAGAAAGCATGCTTTGTCTACTTCCTTCCGATCATATTCTGGGAAAGCAAGCCTCCATTCGAGTAGAACAGCTCAGAGATGAGCCTTTTATTATGCCTGTTGCAGGCTGTGACACCGATGTAAGGAATATTTTTTCACAGCATAATATGTCACCTAAAATCAAATATGAATTAGAAGATGACCATGCGATTATGGCTATGGTGCAGAATGGACTAGGCGTGAGTATTCTTCCTGAAATGATCCTGTCTCACATTCCTTACGACATCTCTATTCGTCCATTGGATGAGAGGCATTCCCGTACTATCGGTATCGCTACCGCTTCCTTAAAAAATGTTTCTCCAGCAGCTAAAAAATGTATGGACTTTATTAATGAATGGATCAACTAGCTTCATCATGTCGGCCAAGGAAGCGGATTTTCAAAACTGGACCAGTCCATATCCATTTCATTATCGTTCAGCAGACATTCATCTAGCTCTTCTTCCAAGTCCGGTCGATTCATTCCGATACCGATCATGACGATTTCGTTCATGCGATCGCCCCATTGTTCATCCCATTGGTCCAGAGCCTCAGGGTCAGCTGCAACGATCTCCTGCCGTTCTTCTTCGGATAATGCAACAAGCCAGCTTCCCGCAGGGCCAAATTGAATAGATGGTCCTGCCTGACTAATACTCGCTGCCCAATCCTGCGGGGTTGCAATCCAGGCCAAACCTTTGGCGCGAACGATCTCCTCCGGCCAATAGTTCATAAATTCAGCCAATCTTGCAGGATGAAATGGTCTTCTACGACGATATACAAAGGAATTTATCCCATATTCGTCCGTTTCCGGTGTATGGCTTTCAAGCTCCAGCTCCCGAATCCATCCAGCGGATTGACTAGCCTTGTCAAAATTGAACAGCCCTGTATTCAAAATGTCCGAAGGAGCGACCTTTCCCTTGGAAGTACGAATGATTCGGGCTTCAGGCTGTAATCTCCGCAGCACACCCTCCAGCTTATCCAGCTCAGCAGACTGAACCAGATCGCACTTATTCAGAATCAATACATCACAGGTTTCAATCTGGTCTATGAGCAAGTCCGAGATATCACGCGTGTCGTCTTCACCAGTAGCCTGCCTGCGATCCAGTAACGTTTCTCCTGATTCAAAATCATGCCAGAAACGGTTCGCATCGACTACGGTCACCATGCAATCCAGTTTTGCCAGCGATGCCAAATCAATGCCAGTTCCTTCATCGGCGTACGTAAAGGTTTGAGCGATTGGCACAGGTTCACTGATGCCTGTAGATTCGATTAAAATATAATCAAACTCGCCTTGTTCCGTCAGTTTCTTGACCTCCACCAATAAATCTTCACGCAATGTACAGCAAATACAACCATTAGACAACTGGACCAGTTTTTCTTCTGTTCTGGACAAGCCGCCCTCTTTTTTAACCAGCTCAGCATCTATATTCACTTCACTCATGTCATTGACGATGACTGCCACTTTCATTCCGTCCCGATTGTTTAATACATGATTCAAAATCGTTGTTTTTCCTGCACCCAAATATCCGCTCAACACTGTTACTGGTATTGCTTTCTTATTCATCGCTGGTACGCTCCCTTGAATATCGGCTTTTCATTTTCATTTTCATTTTTTAAATCGTAATAATTACTATTAACACCAACTTTCAGTAATATACAGCATCCCTTTTGCCTTGTCAACCGTAAAAAAACTCTTGAAATGAATGACCTAAGTTATTATTAATATGAGAAATAACGATATTTAAAGAGTTTTATTTTTTAAAGCTATAGATCAGGTTCGTGGAAATATGCAAAAACTGGCGACCGTAGAAGCAACACAATCTCTGGAAGTTCTTTTTGCATTAATGGGAGAATTAATCTTTTTGTTTTAGCGCATATATATTTTTTCCATGGTCGTTCAAATGTGGATCAGGCACCAGAAAAAAGCAGCAGATCAAAGAGAGGCTCCTGATCTGCTGCTTTTTGCCGATGATTTCTAACAAAGAATGATGCTTTATGACGAGTACAAAGTATTATTACCAAGCGTAGGCTTCTGGCGCAGGTTTTCCTGGACCTGGAAAAATCTCATTCAGCTTGGCAAGCACTTCCTCGCTCAATTTGACCTCAGGTACCCGTAGAGCATCCTCTAACTGTTCTAAGGTCCGTGGTCCGATAATTGGAGCCGTTACAGCCGGATGGGAAAGTACCCAAGCCAGTGCAATCACGTCTTCCTTTTCACCCAGCTCGCGGGACAATGCTGCAAATTGCTCCAGCTTCATACGATTCTGCTCCACCTTTTCCTTGGCGCGTGCGCTGCGGGAACCTGTACCAGCTAACGCATTCCGTCCCAGCAGTCCGCCCGCCAACGGGCTCCATGGGATCACACCCAGCCCCAGCTCTTGAGCTGCCGGTAATACTTCAAGCTCGGCGGAACGTTCGTTCAAGTTGTACAAATGCTGCTCGGATACAAGCCCCAGAAAACGCCGTGCCTTCGCTTCGGCCTGCGCCACCGCAATATGCCAGCCCGCAAAATTACTGGAACCGATATAACCAACTTGTCCCCGATCCACCACGGACTCGAATACGCCCCACAGCTCATCCCATGACACGTTTCGGTCAATGTGATGCATTTGGTATAGCTCTACATGGTCGGTCTGCAGACGTTTCAGAGACGCATCCAAATGGCGGCGAATTTTGTAAGCAGACAAGCCTGATCCTGCATTGGGTCCGTCATGTTCATTTTTCATATCTCCGTATACCTTCGTTGCCAACACGACCTTCTCGCGTCTTCCGCCGCCCTGCTGGAACCAACGTCCGATAATTTCCTCTGTCCAACCTTTACGGTCATGGCCATATACATTAGCCGTATCAAAAAAGTTAATGCCCGCATCCAGTGCGGCATCCATAATTTTAAACGCATCCTTTTCTTCGGTTTCTGGTCCGAAATTCATCGTCCCCAGACATAACCGACTCACCTTTAAGCCTGACTTTCCTAAGTATGAATACTCCATACTACCTCCCGCCTTTGCTTAAGGATTTTAAAATTCCGCAAAATTACATGCCAAAAAAGACCATACTCCGTTTATTCACCAGAACAAACCGCATTGAAACACCCCCAAATGCAATTTAAAGTTTGGAGAGCGCATGCAAAAAGGCCTCCGCACCATGCCGAAGCATAACATGCGGAGGCCACCTCCCCGTACTACCCGCCGAATATTAAAAGAAGGTGACTTTACGGCGGATGCCAGCAGAGCGGCTCACTTCAGCCCCCGTAACTCATTCTTTTTTTAACAATCAAGGAATTAATTTCGTTTCTTTCGCTCGCTCAGCCATTTTTTTCGTATGCTTGCTGAGCGGCTTCTTCAACACCAATCCAAACAGGAAGCAAACACCGATAAATACAAACAGCATCACCACATCCCGTATCACCGTTGAAGCCAACATCCCTCCTACTGTCTCTCGTAACAGACTAACCGCATAGGTAAATGGTACAAATGGATTCAGCGCCTGAAAGAATGGTGTACTCGTCGCAATCGGGAACGTCCCTCCTGAACTGGAGAATTGAAGCACCAGCAGGATCACCGCCAGTCCCTTGCCGATATTGCCGAACACAGAAACTAGTGTATAGGTCATCGCCGTAAACACCAGACTGATCAGCATAGAGGACAGTACAAAGGCTACTTTGGCATCCACATACGCCCCGAGCAGGAACAAGTCACCGAGAGATACGCTCAGCGCCTGAAAAATACCAATTGTGGAGAATGTCATCAGCCGTCCGAAATACACTTGGTAGCTTTTAAATTGTCCTTCCGGGTCATCCACATCTACCCTGAACATTGATACCAGTAGCATCGCACCTACCCAAATCGACAATGTAGTGTAAAAAGGGGACATCGCAGAACCATAGTTAGGGATTGGATATATCCGTTCCTGCTTCAACGATACCGGACTGCCGAGAAACTCACTTTCCTTTTTCACATCCCCCTTGAGCAATGCAATAGCGCGTCCGAGTGCATTTTCGCCCTTAAGCTTGCGAATGGTATCTGCAGCCTGACGTATGGAATCCTCGGCAGCTGGAAGATCGCTCCTTACAAAATTGGCTACTTGGTGCACCGCTTTTTCCGCTTCAGGAAATTTATTTTCAATTAAGCCAGCCATTTTGACAAACTGTTGTTCCGCTTTGGGCAAATCATTACGCACAAAATCTGCCGCCTGATGAATTTTACTTTTAACCGTCGGCAAATCGTTATTTACGAAGTCTGCTGCTTTGTTCACAGCATTCGTAAACTCGCCCATACGTCCCTGAATCGTTGTCGCCGCTTCATGCAGTTTCTGACGGTATTGTGGCAGATCCTGCTGGAGACGTGTTAGCTCTTGCTGGCCGAATTCTGCTGCAGCCTGTGCGTCATTTAATAGCTTTTCAATATTCGGTAGCTGCTCTTGAGCTGTAGTCAGCACATTGGCAGAATTGCGGGCAACGGATTTGATCTGATCTAGCGCCTTTTGAATGGCGGGTGCATACTCCGTATCATAATTGCCCAAAATGCTGTCAATTCCGCTACTGATTTCTCCAGCAAGGCGATCAGTGTCATCCAGCAGATTTTGCGCGGGCTTTTCACCGCGCTGGATGGCATTCCCGATACTAGTTACTGTGCTATTCAGACGGCGGAAACGATCCTCCACCCCGCCCACACGGGAAATAAGTGAATCCAGAGGTTGACTTGGCAAGTATCCGTTCACACGGTTCAGCAATTGAGAAATATGATCCAGCACCCCCACGGCAGTTGTCAGCCTACCGCTGACACGATTCACCGCAGCTTGTGCTGCTTTAGGATCAAAATCCACACCACGAATGATGTCTGTAATCTGAGAAACCTCATTCGCAATTTGTTGTACCAGTTGTAAATCTTCTTTAACTACTGTACCTATCGAATCAAGCGCACCCTCATTTTTGTCCAGAAATTCAAGTAAACCGGTTGTAAAGTCCTTGCCTGTGTCCGCTATCTGCTGTACTTCTGGCAGTGCCCTCTGGGCAGCATTAATAACTTTAAGAGCCGTTTGCGTATCCTCCAGGGCGGTGGTCAGTGCGCTTTCTACCTTGCTAAAATTTTGATCCAGTTCAACAATTCGATCACCAGCCTTTTGAATATCAGGTAGTCTTTTTTGGATATCTAAAATAACAGCGGCTACCTTGTCCAGCTCAGGCATGTTTTTGTCAATTTTGAGCACCAGGTCACCGGCGCGGTTAATTTCAGGAATTTTCTCCTTCAATGCGATAATCTTTTGTCCCTGCGCCTTAATTTTCGGCAAATTTTGCTCCAGCTCCAAGGCCTGTTTGCCCAACCTATCGATATCCGGTAGTCGATTATTTAGCTCCAACACCCGGTTTTCAATGTTACGAATTGTCGGGAGTTCCTCCTCCAACTTTACTCCAGCTTCCTTCAACTTCGTCAATACCGCCTGGCTGGCAGTTTCAATAAAGTTTTGGCTAATCTGGTTCGTCAGAGAGGTTGCCCCCGAAGATGTAATTTTTGGAGCTACTGCATTAATTTTTTCATTTACAGCGTAATCAATTTCCGGCTTTTGCGGATTTTCCGTCAGCACACTCGTAATTTTCTCTGAAAAGTCTTTCGGGATCAGCAGGCTGGCATAATAATCACCATCCAACACACCTTTCCGTGCTTCCGCTTCATTGACAAAAGTCCAACCCAGCTTCTTGTTATTTTGAAGGTTATGCAAAACCTCATCGCCGATATTAATCTTCTTACCATTTACTTCTGCACCCTGATCTTGGCTGGTTACTGCAATTTTAATTCCAGATGTATTCGCATATGGATCCCACATCGCTTTCAAATTCACCCATGCATAGACGGAAGGCAAAAGAATGATGCCAATGACTAATAAAGTCCCGGTCGATACTTTGAATACATTTCTCCAGTCTGTTAAGTAGATTTGCCATATCTTCCGCAACTTCATCACTCCTTGTATGTACATTAACCTGTCGTCCATTGTTGTATGCACACGTATTGTAAACGATTCGAGCGAATGAAGCCAATCCTGTTACAATATATGCCAAAAGCGTATGGGTCTTATAGAGATCATAGGCTTTTTCTTGCCCCAACTCAAAGAAGCCCTTCAGACCTAATAAATAGGCTCGAAGAGCTTCCTTCTTATACATAGTTATCCATTCTTCAGCAGTCTGGCCGCCGAAAATGCTGCGCCATGACGCAACTTCCGCTTCTCCAACCGTTTGTGCAGCGAACGATTATACAGAACCTGAATGACAAAATACGAGATAATGCCCAGCACCACACCGAAAATCGACATACCGATCAGGATGTGCAAGCCTCCGTGCAACAAGTCTCTGAATACAGACCAGTTGCCGTGAAACAGCTCCATAAAAGAATGCTCGTGAAGTCGTCCGCCCCTGACATGTACCGGATAATGAGATGGATAAATCCAAGCCCCCACTTGCTTGGCGAATGGCATCAGTACAATTGGTAAAAAGGTCAGCTTACCTACAACGTTACCCACGATGGCCGCAGGCAGCGAGCCGCCAGACAGACGAACAATCGGATAAAAAACAAGGTATACCAGAGAAGCCGTGGAAATCACAATCATCTCCAGCGCAAAGCCAATGGCGAAGCCCAAGGAGATCTTTTTAACTCCTCCAGGGGCGCGCAACAGCTTGATGAAATTCAGCCGAATCGCACGCCCTATATTTTGAAACATATTATAGTTCTTCTTCGATTTATGAGGTTTGAGCCTTTTCGGATTGAGCTTTATCAATAGGAGGACTCCTTCAACAGTACAATTCAAGTTCAGGAATGAGTATTTACACTCCCATCCTTACTTATGTCTATACTGTCATTATAACCCTCAGCGTTCGAAAAGCAATGCTATTCCGCCTGTTTCGCCGTTTTAGGACAGAATTCGCTTGTAGACATCGTTCTGGAGAGGTACAATGTCCCAAATCTCAGCCGCGTATTGCTGAATCGTACAATCACTAGAAAATTTACCGGAGTGTGCCATATTGACAATAGCACGCCGAGCCCACTCCGAGGGATTCCGATACACCTGTTCAATATGAACCTGCGTATCCACATAGGCTGCGAAGTCCTTGAGCACAAAGTATTCATCATTATGATCAATCAGGGATTGATAAATGGCCTCAAATTCCCGTTCATGCCGCGTAAAAGGAGCATCGTTCACGAGTTGATCCAGCACTTCACGCAGTCTTTCGTCACTGTTGGCTGTTTTGCGCGCCGAATACTGGCCGTTCCGGTAATATGCCTCGATCTGATCCACCTTCAATCCAAAAATGAACATGTTGGCATCGCCTACCATTTCATGCATTTCAACATTGGCTCCGTCCAATGTACCTATTGTGAGCGCACCGTTCATCATAAATTTCATATTGCCTGTGCCTGAAGCTTCTTTGCCTGCCGTGGAAATCTGCTCACTGACATCCGCCGCAGGAATAATCAGCTCCGCCAGTGAGACCGAATAATTTTCAAGGAAAACGACTTTCAGCTTGTCCTTGACTTCCACATCTCGATTGATCGTGTCCGCCACGTTATTAATGAGCTTGATCGTCTGTTTGGCGAGAAAATAACCGGGGGCGGCTTTGGCTCCAAAAATAAATGTGCGTGGCGTCACATCCAGGCCCGGATTACTTTTAAGCTGGCTGTATAGATGCATCACATGCAAAATATTGAGCAGCTGTCGCTTATAACCATGCAACCGTTTGACCTGTACATCAAAAATGGAGGACGTATCCAATCGCACGCCCTGTTTTGCAAAAACATGCTCAGCAAGCCTGACTTTATTATTTCGCTTAATCGCCTGTATCCGTTCTTTGAACGTCTCGTCCCCACTGTAACGAAGCAGGTCGATGAGCTCCCTTGGACGGGTCCTCCAGCGTGTGCCGATCGTCTCATCGTACAAGCTTGCCAGCTCCGGGTTGGCGTGCATCAGCCAGCGGCGATGGGCAATCCCGTTTGTTTTATTGTTAAAACGGTCAGGGTACAGCTCGTGAAACGACTTCATCTCTCGTTCCTTTAATATTTGCGTATGCAGCGCAGCCACCCCATTAACGCTGTAGCTGCCGACGATTGCCAAGTGGGCCATACGGATTTGTTCACCGTGAATAATCGCCATTTCACCAATTTTGATGTCCTGGCCTGGGTAACGCTCCAGTAGCATAGCGCAATAACGTTTGTTAATTTCTTCAATGATTAAAGAAATACGAGGAAGCAGCTCCCGTACCATATTAACAGGCCATTGTTCCAACGCCTCACTTAATATCGTATGATTCGTATATGAAACGGTTCGCGTCGTAATATCCCATGCTTCGTCCCAGCCCAAGCCCTTCACGTCCATCAGAATACGCATCAGTTCCGGAATAACTAGGGTCGGATGTGTATCGTTAATGTGCAGTGCTATTTTATCGGGCAAATGGCTATAAGGTAAACGAAGCTTCTCAAACGTACGCAAAATACTTTGTAATCCGGCCGAGCACAGGAAATACTGCTGCTTCAAGCGAAGCAGCTTTCCCTCATAATTGGAGTCGTCCGGATATAGAAATGCGGAGATAGATTCCACCGATCGATTGTAGTCGAGAAAGCGGTAATAACCGCCCTCGCCTCGAATCGGTCCTCGAACGGGATCAAGCGCTGATTCCGCACTCCAAATCCGCAGCGTATTCACCTGTGTATGACCATAGCCTACCAGCGGAATATCGTAAGGGACAGCCCAGACCGTTTCAGCATCCTTTGTCTCGAATACAAGACGTCCCTCCTGTTCGTGGGTTTCCACTCTTCCCCAAAAATGAACCTCGACCTTTTTATCAGGACGACGTTCCTCCCAGACATTCCCTTTCTGTAGCCAGTAATCCGGCAGTTCAACCTGATTGCCGTCCACAATACGCTGTTCAAACAGACCATATTTATACCGGATGCCGCAGCCATGTCCTGCATAGCCAAGGGATGCCAGCGAGTCCATGAAGCAAGCCGCCAGACGGCCGAGACCCCCATTGCCTAGCCCCGCGTCCGCCTCCTGTTCTTCAATTTCCTCCAGATCCCAGCCCAGTTCACCCAATGCCTGCCGAACCATATCCAGTACGCCCAAATTCAGCAGATTACTGCCCAGTAGACGACCTATCAAAAATTCCAGGGAAAAATAATAAATCTGCTTCTCTTGTCCTTCTTTATAGGCTTGGTTCGTTTCTGCCCAATTCTTGCCGACTTGTTCACGAATCATGCCACCCAAAACCTTATATACGTCTTCCGACTGAGCCTCCTGCATCGGTTTGCCCAGCCTTCCGACCAGTTGCTCTCGAAAAGCCTGCTTAAATGCTTCTTTATTGCTGAACAAAGTTGTACCTCCTGTTATTTCCGTTTTAATGGCTAAGTATATCCTTTAAATTACGCTATTCTTGGCAATGACATAGGGAACTCTAATGTCTCCAATCAGAGTTCGATCTGGTGAAAGCTGTACATCTTTATCTAAAACCACATTCTCCACAACTGCCCCTTTACGGATGACACATTTTTGCATAATAATCGAGTTGCTTACCCGCGCGCCCTCCTCCACCCGCACTCCACGGAAAAGAATACTATTCTCGACCTTGCCTCCAATGGTGCAGCCATTGGCAACAAGTGAATGATCCACCTCGGCGCTGTGCGTATAGCGGGTCGGGGCTTCATACTTGATTTTGGTGTGTACCGGCTGATTCTGAAACAGGGCTTGATACTGCTGCTGATCCAACAGCTTCATGCTATTTTTATAGTAGCTCTCAATAGAATTAATAACCGCATGATAACCTTCATAACGATACGCATAAATACGCAGTCCACTTGGGTTTTTCTGGATGGCATCACGAAAGAAATGATTATCCTGATGGGCAATGCAATGCTTCACCTGATCCAGATACAAGTCTTTGTCCATCACAAACATTTCCAAATAAATGTTATGATGATCCTGCTCCTGATGAATACCCGTCACTCGTCCGTTCTCATCAATCTCCAGTCGTGCACAAGGATCATGCTCAGATTCTAGCTGGTCTATGGGTTTATATACAAGGGTAACATCTGCATTTTTCTCCTGATGATAACGGTATACATCCTCGATATCCACCTTATTGACATGCTGAGTTCCTGCGTGAATAATGGTTTGCCCCGATGAGCGATGAAAAAAATCCAGATTGTTGTGCACATGCTGCAAATCTCCACGCGATGCATCCGTCGGATCATTCCAGTCAGGTGGCAAAATAAACAACCCGCCCCGTCTGCGGTCTAAATCCCAAGGCCGACCTTCGCCCAGATGATCCAGCAGCGAACGGTATTTGCGGCGGATAAACAGTGCAATATCATGCACCCCTGCATGCATCATATTGGATAAGGTAAAATCAATGAGCCGATATCGACTAGCAAAGGGGACTGCGGCCCCGCACCGGAAATAGGTCAACTCCTTCAACTGATCCAGTTCGTGATCCAGGTTGATAACTCCAATGAGTCGACTCATAGCAGACACCGTCCTTATCCGGGTTAAATTCGTGCATGAAGCTGGCTTTCCTGATCGAACAAAATAATCTCATCAGAACTATCTTCAGGTCCAATAAACGCGTTGTCTTCAATAACGATGTTCTCATTCACGATAGCCCGGTGAATACGTACATTGCGCCCAATTTTTACGTTCGGCATGATGACAGAATCGGTAATGACGCTCCCTTCACCTACTTCGACCCCATAAAATAGTACAGAATGCCTTACTTCTCCATCCACCATGCAACCTTCATTTACAATGCTGTTTTTGAGGATCGCCCGTTGGGTTATATACTGGGCCGGTTGATTGGGGCTGCGAGTATAGATGCGCCAGAAAGGATCGTTCAGATCCAAAGGCGGATCCTGAACCAGAAGATCCATGTTGGACTCCCACAAGCTCTGAATGGTACCTACATCCTTCCAGTACCCAGCAAACGGGTACGCATACAGCGACCGGCCATGCTGAAGCAACAATGGAATGATATCCTTGCCAAAATCATGTGAGGATTCAGAATCGCTTGCGCTTTCCAGTAAATAGCGACGCAACACCTCCCATTTGAACAAATAAATACCCATGGAGGCCAATGTACTTTTCGGCTGTTCAGGCTTCTCCTCAAAGTCATATATTTTCAGATCATCGTCAGCGTTCAGGATTCCAAATCGTTTAGCTTCCTGAATCGTGACATTGATAACAGAAATGGTGCAGTCTGCTTCCTTCTCCTTGTGATAGTGGAGCATTCGACTGTAGTCCATTTTATAAATGTGATCCCCTGACAGAATGAGTACATGCTCCGGGTCATACTGATCCAAGAAATGCAGGTTTCGATAAATTGCATCCGCCGTGCCCCTGTACCAGTTGTTTCCATCTTCTTTCTCGTGCGGAGGTAAAACGAACACTCCTCCATCCAGACGATCCAAATCCCAGTCGCTGCCTACGCCGATATAGGAATGAAGCACCAACGGCTCGTATTGGGTCAATACGCCTACGGTGTCTATACCAGAATGAGTGCAATTGCTGAGAGGGAAATCAATAATGCGGTAAGTTCCCCCAAAAAATACTGCCGGTTTGGCTAGTGTACGAGTAAGTCCTTTGAGTCTTTTGCCTTGTCCGCCGGCGAGCAGCATGGCAACCACTTCCTTCTTTCTCATAACAAAGACCTCCCTGTCATGTGCGTCTGAAGCCATTGTGGCGGGATATTTGATAATATCCATTAAACATGAAAAGACAGTCGTAATCGTTTCATTGGCGAAGGAACGGGTAAGATGTGATGGAGAAGGGTAAATCATAGTTATGCGGAACGAGTGCAAGGAATCACTAAATCGTAAAATCCCGTTCATCTTTTCACATTTTGGATGCTTTTAAGCATTTGGGTATGACAACATGATCATAAGGAGGCGTACTTTATGAAGAATAAGAAATGGGTGGTAGCAGCATTGGGAATGGGTGTGACGTATCTGATGAAAAATAAAGGGGCACGCGATAAGGTATTGAATAAGGTACAGACTATTGTCAATCGTGCGAAAACCTCTGCAAAATCGTAAAATGTTAAAGCTAGAAAAAAGCGAGCCTCTCTGAATCATGGTTCAGGGAGGCTTTTCTCTGCGTCTACAAACAAATTATTGTTCGAGGCTGTATCCGTAGACGGTCAGGCATTCTCCTTATGTTCTTCTACTTCCATGATATGTTCAACGGTAAAGGTTCGATGCGTCCATTCGGAAGAACGGTAAGCCTCTAGGAGACCGAAGGTACGAATTTTCTCCTTGTCCACCTTTTTAAAGGTATGAGTAATCCCTACCTTGCCCTTGAAAGGAAAAAAGGAGAGACCTACAGTCTGATCCGATAGCCACTCGGCCCAAACTCGCCCGCTTTCATGACGAACAGCCGGGAAGCTCAAACCTTCAGCAAACCATTCATATTCTACTGTAGGCGTACCCGGCTCTCGACTGCACAAAAACAGACTCAATTCGTCGCAAAACAACATTCTCCGTACATCCGTCCGCACTTGATGGTCGAAGGTTACGCCACATGCCAGCTCCTGTTTGAGCCTCAGACGACGCTGTTCCTCCGCTTCCTGATAAGCATGCGTAATCTGCTTGTCCTGAGCATTTTGATGCTCGGTCCGCCCGACTAGCTCCTTGTACATCAAGCTACACAGCAACGCAGCATACGTGTTTCCTTGTTCGACTTCATCAATCCCAAGACGATAGAAAACAAAACGTGGACTGAGTGGAAAATCAATAAATGTATAAGGTGCTGACATATGATCATTCCAGAAAGGAGCAGCGTCTAACTGTATCCAACCCCGATCATGCTCCCTTGCTGCATATACAAAATCCTGCTTATGACGTCTATTCTTGAAGGCACTCTCTTCCCATTGTAAAGCCAACTCACCTGAAATATGGGCATGGTCATGCTGCGTCGTCATGATATAAGCTTGGTCCGTTTCATAAATAACCATATGCTCTCCCCTTCCGTTCGGCGATTCGTGTGATTGTGTACAAACTCTCTGATTGAAGGTCATGGTTATGCATACGTTTATTATATCAGGATAAGGGTAAAAAGGCAGTGGAGTTTTCCCCCTCTTTATATCTAATTACCCCTTTGATTCTGCACTCGAAACTGCTGCGGGCTCATCCCCTCCAGCTCACGAAACACTTTGTTAAAGTGCTTTGCATTGTCAAAGCCCACGTTAGCCGCAATTTCATAGATCCTGCCCCCTTGACACTCCAGCAGCTTTTTGGCTTCTGTAATGCGCAGCCTTTTTACATATTGAACAAAGCTGAGGCCTGTATAGGCTTTGAACGCCTGACTAAAATACGTATAATTCAAGGATACTGAGTTGGATACTACTGCCATATTCAAATCCTCGCTGTAATGAGCGTGGATATATTGGATAGCACGTGTCATACTACCACTTCTATCGACGTTGGCACTCGCGCCAGCTAGTCTATCTTTCTCTACGCCGACAACACTATCGTATGTGAGGGGGTTCCTCTGCTTCAATTCCTCATTCAAAACTGCCAGTGCACCGAACAGTTCCTCCCTTACAATCGGCTTGAGTAAATACTCCCGTGCCCCACAGCGAATCGCTTCGCGCGCATACTGGAACTCGTCATATCCACTGAGAATGATCACCGAAGGCCTGCGTTCCGGCTCCAGCTCACGAATATGCTGCATCAGCATAATGCCATCCATAATAGGCATACGGATATCCGTTATCACCAACTCGGGCAAAAACTGCTTCACATGCTGCCAGGCTTCCCTTCCGTCCTTGACCAGTACACATTCATAGAGACCGGAAAATTCCCGTTCGATCATAGCTTGAAGTCCCATTCGAATATTTTTCTCGTCATCCGCAATCAACAGCTTGGTCGTCATGGTCCGTCCCCCTCATCATGTAACGTCTAGGCAAAATCAGGGTCACTGTCGTCGATTGTCCGTGGATGCTGTCCAGTCTTATGCCATACTCTTCGCCATACTGCATACTTAAACGGCGATGCACATTATACAAACCGATTCCCCCATTCATCCCGGGCTCGTGGAAATCCATATTCGTTCGCGCTAGACCAGCCATGATGGCGTTTCTTCTTTCTTCAGATATCCCCACTCCGTTATCCTGTATACGCAATTCTATGATATCCTGCTTAGAGCAGGCCTCAATCGTGATGCTGAATGGGCTTTGCAATGTACTCCACCCGTGCTTGATAGCATTTTCGACTACAGGCTGCAGCGACATTTTCAGCATCTCCAGTTCCATAAACGCCGACGATAGATGAATTTCCAATCCAATTTGGTTATCGTGGCGAATGTTCATGATGGCCACGTAATGCTGGATATGTCGGATTTCATCCCGCAACGCAACACACGACCCGGACCATTGGAGATTATAACGCATCATCGAGCCAAGGGAGGTAAGGGCATCCGACAGCGGATACTGCCGTTCTATCTCCGCCATCATTTTTAAATTTTCCAATGTATTATAGAGAAAGTGGGAATCAATCTGATGCTTGAGCGCTAGCAGTTCAGCTTCTTGAGCAGTGGCCTGCTTGTGTACTGCCTCGGCAATGAGCCCGTTAATTCGACTCAGCAGACTGCGAAAATATAAAGCCAGCTCAGCCACTTCTCCCCGTCCATATACTGGAATCTTAAGCTGAAAGTCACCCTCCTGCTCTACTTTTTTCATGGATTCACGCAGGGTATGTAGCTGCTTGAGAATGAAGGCATGCAAGGTATAGGAAATGACGGACATAAACAAAATCAGCATACTAATAATGAGCAGCATGGCATTGCGTTTCTGACGGAGATCACCTAGCGGACCGTCCAGCGCCACCACATTTAGCAGGTAGGCGTCCAACCCTTCTATATAACGGTACAAACCAAGATAAGGCTTATTCCCATAGGTAAAGTCAAAAACACCACCCTGTCCCTGAACGCGGGACTGTAACAGATGGTGCACATGGGACAGAGGGATCGAAATTGAATCTGATAGAGAGGAAGCTGTAGCTATTTCGGTAGAATACATTGGTTTGTCAGCGTTCCTTGAGCTGTAATCGTCGCCGTCCAGAATGAACATTTGCCATGCGCGATTACGTTGCGGGATTCCAAATACCCTAGGTGAAAATAGCTCCAGCCTCATATTTGTTTCTACCAACCCCGCGTGTCTTCCTCCAGTAGACTGAATTTCACGTAGCAGTGCCATATACTGCACTGTCTCACTTTCCTGGCGGGATTGTCCCCCAAGTAAGCTTTTCGGCCCCTTGTACATATCCCACCATATTTTCCCTTGTCGGAGTTGAGCCGCTTTCAGCCAGGAAGCCTTAGGCAATCGTGATTCTTTGAAAATCATCGGCCATATTTCATGCGTCTGGGGATTATTGGTATACAGTCGAATGTTCTCTACATTGGGATTACTGTACAGCAAGTGCTGTAAATTTGGAAACACATTCAAGTTGAATTGGACTAGCTCATCGCTGCTTATTTCACGTTCCTCGGTTAGATAATGAAGCACGTTGCGATCTGAGATCGCAAGCTGTGCGGTTCGCTCCATAATTTCCATATTGCTATGAATATGGGCCAGCTCTGTATCCAACACATACTGATTTTGTACGGTAATGTCTTTCATTGTATTCTCGTACAGTTGGTGAAAGGTATATAGCGAGAACAATACCACCGGGATTAAAATGACGCCGATATACGCGACAATGAGCTTAACTTGAAGGGAACAACCGCCAAGCCGATCGGTCGTTCCCGTCATCCACTGCCATATCGTGCGGCGCAGCAGGCTCTTCATCTGTGAACGTGCACGGCCTGGCATGTAATCACATCCTTAGGGGTTCAATAGATTAAGTTATTGAATTAAATCATTTGGTGAACTGTTCAATTTTCTTAAGGTTTTCCTCATAGGCTTTTTGCTGATAAGCCAATACCTTGTCATAGCCTGCTTTTCTGCGGTCTTCCAAAAAGCGGGCAAACAGCCGATCGAACTCCTCATCCGAGGAAGCCAGCAACAGTTTCGGTAATGCCTTGCCCCAAATTTTGTCTATCTGGCCTGACGCAATGCCTTCTGCCGAGGTTCCGGTCGGTTTGATATTCTCATATTGAGAGAAGCTGTGGGTCTTGCCTTTCGTCCAATCTTCAGGCTGCTTATACGGCTCGACACTGGGCGGCGCCCACTGCAAATTCATATTTGTATCCATCAGCATCCAGAAAGTGAAGGAGGCGCCATACTTTTTGTCAAATGCAGACCGATCCTTGTTCAGCAGCTCCAGTACCTCCGGCTTGAAGGCTGGCTTACCGTTAACTGTGTCCCACAGCTTTCCCTGCTCCCCTAGATACAGATCACGATTCCCTTCCTCGCTAATCAGATAAGTCAGAAATTCAATAGCCCGCTCCTTGTCTTTGACATCCTTCGAAATAAGCGTCACCGTCCACCCGGAAATGCCCGGCCCGGCCAGCGTCGGCGGGTCCAGCTTACTGTTGGAAGGTCCATCCACCGCAATGTAGACGGAGTTGGGATCTTTCGCATGCAACGTCACCTGTTGTGTAGCAAAATCAGAGCGCTGATATAGCATGGCAAAATACCGTCCCTGTGCCACCTTCTCCTCCATTGCGGACGTTTGTCGATAAATACGTCCTTGGCGATCAGACCCTGCTCATTGGCTTGACGGAATGTTTTGAGCCAGCGAATGTACTCTTCGTCCGATCGACGGTCGTACAGCTTTCCGTCCTTCTCATGTGGAACGGCTAAAAAATTAAGTAAATAGTCTTCAAAAGAATAATTTCCGTTATCCGTAAATTCGTGGAACCCTATCGGGATCAGCGGTTGACCGTTTATCTCCGGGAATTTCTCCTTTGCTTTTTGAAGCGCTTTCAGGAATCCCTCTGGTGTTCTCATATCCGGCTTGCCAATCGCCTCGTACATATCCTTCCGAACCATAAACGTTTGATTGGAGACAAAATTTTGGCCGTATTTTTGGTAATCCTGTGGTGAAGAGGACGCGTTAGGATACCCATATACATTCCCGTCCGTTTGACGATACCATGACATTTTAGCTGGGTCTGCCACTTTAATCAGATATGGATCATATTTCTCAGCCAACTTGTTAAGTGGGAGCACCATCTTGCCCTCGATCATTTTTTTGATCGCATCTTCCCCCCAACTGAGCGTGACAAAATCAGGCAGTTTGCCCGAGGCGAGCATGGTATTCAGTTTTTCATTTTCATTCCCTGCGGGTACGATAAAATTAACGCTGACCCCAGTCTTTTGCGTCACATACTTCGAGGTCATATCCGTTCCCCACTTGTTCGGGAACCAGGAAAAATTCAAATACCAGTCAAACGTAATCGGCTCTGTATCCGCCTTCCAGCCTGGCGTATCTGCCGAAGCCTTAGTTTTCTCGTCCTTCAATTCCGTGACAGCGCCACTTCCACCGGACGTACACCCCGCGAGCGGTCCTATCAGCAGCACGACGGCCAACAGCCCTTTCTGCCATTTGCGAATGTTCATCATAAATCTCCCCCTTGGATGATGTGCTAACCCTTGATCGATCCGATCATCAGACCCTTGACAAAATACTTCTGCAGAAAAGGATATACCAGTACAATGGGCAGTGTCGTCACGACCATCGTCGCCAGCTTGATCGATTGCGAAGTGACGGACTGGGCAACGCCCCCCGGTGCAGCAGCCATCATTTGATTAGAGCTGGATTGGGCAACAACCCGGTACAAATACGTCTGAATCGGCTGAAGATCCGTATTATTAATATAGATCATTCCAGTAAAATAATCGTTCCACTGGTATACCCCATGAAACAACGCAATCGTCGCTACTACCGGCATGGATACAGGGAGCACGATTCGGCAGAAGATACCGAAATCATTCGCACCGTCTATTTTCGCCGCCTCTTCCAGTGCATCCGGCAGTTCTCGGAAAAAAGCCATAAAAATAATAAGATCAAAAAAGCTGAACATCGCAGGAATGATGTACACCCAAAAGCTGTCCAGCAGTCCGAGATCACGAATCAGCAAATACGTTGGAATCAATCCCCCACCGAAAAACAGGGTAATGGTACCAATCAGCATATACAGCTTGCGCCCGATCAGCTCCTTACGGGAATATGCATATGCAATCATAGCGGTAAAAAACACATGAACAATCGTGCCGATAAGCGTCTTGGCAATAGTCACTCCCATCGCAGTCATAATACCGTTGTTAGCAAATACGGCCTGATAGCTGCCCAGACTGAATACTCTCGGCCACCAGTAAATGCCACCCCGCATAGCGTCTGCTCCTTCGTTAAAGGAGTTCACCAGCACATACCACACGGGATACAATGTCACAAAACAAATGATCAGCATGAAGACGTTGTTCATGAAATCGAATATCGCTTCGCCTGCTGTTCTACGTTGCAATAGCTGCATGCACCCGTCCTCCTTCAAAATAGGGATGTATTATTCACCCGTTTGGTCACCGAATTGGCAATTAGCAGCAAAATGAGAGCAAGAACCGATTTCAGCAAACCCACCGCGGTAGAATACGAGAAACGGCCCTGCTGAATGCCCACCTGATATACATAAATATCAACTACATTACTTGCACTTTCATTCAGCGAGTTACGCAGGACGAGAATTTGATCGAAGTTGGAGTTCAATATGCCGCTGACCGCCAAAATAAACAAAATGGATATGGTCCCCTTGATAGCGGGAAGTGTGACGTACCACATTTTCTGAAACCGTCCGGCCCCGTCAATGGTGGCCGCTTCGTACATGTCCGTAGATACCCCCGCCATGGCTGCCAAATAGATAATAGCTGACCATCCAAGCTCTTTCCAGATATCCGAGCTAACGACGATAGCCCAAAAATAGCTCGGCTCTGCCAAATAACTGATCGGCTGGTCAATCCACCCCCAGGCTAGCAACAGTTGATTGATCATCCCGGTATCTGCCAGCCACGTCGTTAAGATCCCGCCAAGAATGACCCAAGATAAAAAGTGCGGAAGGTACGAAATGGTCTGAATAGATTTTTTGAACCGTGTAGACCGAATCTCATTCAGAAACAGAGCAAATACAATAGGTAACGGAAACCCGATCGCCAGCTTGAGCAGGCTAATGCCCAGTGTGTTTTTGACAATGTACCAAAAGTTATCATCCTCCAAAAAGGCCCGAAAATGCTCTAACCCTGCCCAAGGTGCGCTTGATATGGTTCCAATGATGTCAAAATGTTTGAACGCAATTAAAATACCGTACATCGGAATGTAATGGAAAATAATCATCCATACCACCCCAAGCAGCGCCATAGTCTGCAAATGTCTTTGTTGAACCCATTTGCGCGCTAGTGATGCTCCTCTTCCCGATCGAACCGGCGGCTGTGGCTGCGGATTTTTCCCTCCTGTACTCATACGAAGACCTCCTTTCTTTGTAATGTAAGCACTTACATTTATTATTTTAAAGGCTTCTGCTTCGTATGAGTAGTACTGGATTTTTTGATTTTGGTATCTAAAGTTCAGGTGGGGATCTGACTATAGGCGAGAATTTTCTTCCATACTTTGGATTTTCATATCTATTAATTTACGAAAAAGACTATCAGATGGTACGATAAGACTATATGTGATTCCAATCATTACCTATATACCTAGATCAGGAGGATTAAGAATGGAAGAATTGGTTCGTTCGATTCAGAAACAGGTTCGAATTAAAAAGTTTGCTTGCTGGGCGGGGCTCATCATGTTTGGTCTGTGTACTTTAGTTGGCATTGCAGCTCAGGAATGGCTTATGACGCTCCTGTCACTCGGGATGACAGTCTTATCAATCTATGGGTTAACCATGATGCGTGGTATGACGAAGTTTACTAAAGAGTATCAACCGGGAAAGGGCTACGGTTATTATCGCCGTACGGTACAACAAAAGCTGCGCTATCTAACTTGGGGACAGTGGTTAGTAGGCGGCCTTATTGTCCTGATGTTCTTTATATTTAACGTCCGACTTAGTGCTTTTCTCATTGCTATCTTGGGTATCCTGACTATTCAGTTCAGTATCAAAAAACGAATTAAAAATCATCAGGAACCCGATGTCACTGAGCTGGAAGAGTTTGTACGGATGGGGATTGTTTCTCCGCATGAGCAGACTATTGGTGTATATAAAGATTTTCTACACCTGAGTCATACATTTCGGGGTAACCAAATTGTTATCGTTACAGACAAACGCCTGATTTCTGTATTTGTGGAGGAACAGGGGCGTGCGGTGAAGACGGAAATGTTACTCTCGGGTATAAACAAAATACGCGCCATCGGTACGGGTTTTCAAGGTCAAGGTATATTGCTGTCCGTAAGCAACCGTGACCATAACGAGCTTCACATTCATATGGTCGGAAAAAGCATTTTCTTTTCTCCAGAGCAATTTATAGGTTCCTTGCTACGGGCACTGGATGCAGCGTTAAAAAGCAGATCATACAGTACGGAAGAACCATTCCCGGTTTACCAACAGACAAGGATTTCATTGCATCCGTCAGAACAGGGTTTGCTGCATAAACCTACGACAGCTTAAATATTGTTGGGACATGTACCGCGTTATATATACGGTATGATCGGTCTTCATCATACGCCAAATAGCAAGTAAGCCCTGACCTAAATGAGCTTACTTGCTATTGGGTGTACTTCCACATCATATTTTCCAATCAACTGCCTACCTGCTAAAACAACTAATTTTCTACTGTACTTCTGCCTTCTTAATGATTGGCTCCATGATAAAACACCGTGATGAGATCATGACTTGTAACAAACACTAGCAAACTAAACAGACTGAGCGACAGAGAGCGTGAAATCAATTTTTTCATCCTTTAACACTCCTTTTAAAATAGTTATATATTGGTCTTGCTGTGTTGCTGTAGCTTGGGATCTGAAAATTTCAAATACAGCGGTACATTTCCTAAACTCATGTTCATGTTCCATACCCAGGGTATCGGACAGCATGAGAGATTGCAGGATATAGCCCAACGCAACCGTAAACTGTTGTTGCTTGATATAGTAAAGAGCCAGTTGATAGCAGAAGCGAAAATAATAAGATACATTCACAGGCTCTTCAAAATATTTAAAACCTTCAATTTGTTCGGCAAATGATTCCAGCACAGCCTCTAAAGAATAGTCGTATCTCGACGCTCCCTCAACGATGGAAAGAAGCCCCGGTAACAGCTCTTCCGGATTGTTACGAAGAAATTGGATATATTCCTGCAACACTTCGGCATGGCCTGACAAAATATCAAGGGCATACAAATTAGCTCTGGCAGCATAGCGGTAATATTCCACCTCTGCTTCCCCATATTGATCAAGACCATTAAACCAGCCCAATTCTGCATATTTTTCGATGCAATCGCGAGCGGCCTCATACTTGCCCTGTTTTTGGAAAGCCATGCCTTTCATGAGATGACTGTAGCCGTAGTAGTAGACTAGCGGCCGTTTAGTATGTATGGGTTGTATAGGTTTCTTGCGCGCTTTGTAGAGCTGCAATTCCTGATACTTTTGGTTGACATGGCTATACAGCCGGTCGCATAAAGCAATCATATTGGCACCGTCCGCAAATGAAAAAGAAAGCTTAATCATGTTGACAAGTGTGTCTAGATCTGTGATGTCGGAGTGAACAAGATCATCCACTATTCCCGCCTCCTTGTCTGACTTTTTATATTCACCAAACAAAAGCAAGCTCTAAACCCTAACTAAAAATAACTTAATTACGTATTTATTACGTAATTAAGTTATACCATGAATTCAAACATATGACAAGTGCATTATGATAATATATTCCATTTTTAAAATACCAACGAAAGTAGATCGTTCACTTGTTCAATTCCATGTGAAGCAAAGGAAATGCCCTACCTGATCCATCCAGTGCAGAACGCGCCGTTTGTACAAAGCCGTAATGTCTGTAGAAAGCATACGCTTTCTCGTTCTGCTCATTCACGTCCACTTTGAGGTGTTTCCCTTTTATTTTTTCAGCATGCTGGATGAGTCGGCTGCCTATGCCCTGCTCATGGTGTTCAGGGTCCACAAACAGCATCTCTATTTTTAATCCGTCCAGCCCGATAAAACCTGTTGGTTCTTGACTTGTATTCCATTCCATCCAAACTTCAAGTTCTCTTAAAACACCATTGCGTACGATATGATGATAAAATTGAATGTCCTCTTCCGCCAAAAATGTGTGCGTCCGGCGTACAGCCCGCTGCCAAATATCAACGAGTTGATCATGATTTTCTTCCCGATAAGCAACAATTTCATTTTGCACGGTACTTCCCCCTTATTTAAATATCGATATTGCATGTTTTGCAGTAAGTCTAACATGCCTATTTAGAAGCATACAAACACAAAAAAGGAAGCGGAGTAATTCCGCCTCCCTTAGACTACAGCCTTTTACAACGTAACACCGTTTTTAAAAATAGCGAGCTCCCTGAAATTGTTTTTCTCATTGTTCACCCATGTTCCGCTGGCTACATCGACGATGTAATCGACAAAGTTGCGGAGCGCATCTTCCATACTGACATCCTCCACCAATGAACCGGCGTTATAGTCGATCCAATGAGGTTTAGCCTTATATAACGGCGAGTTGGTTGATACCTTCATCGTCGGAACAAAGGAGCCAAACGGCGTACCGCGTCCAGTTGTGAAAATGACGAGTTGGCAGCCCGCTGCGGCGAGAGCTGAAGATGCCACTAGATCGTTGCCCGGCGCGCTGAGCAGGTTGAGTCCCTTGGTCTTGAGACGTTCCCCGTACTGAATGACATCAGTGACCGTGGAAGACCCGGATTTTTGCGTACAGCCCAGTGATTTATCCTCCAGCGTCGTAATGCCCCCTGCTTTATTGCCCGGTGACGGATTTTCGTATACTGGCTGCTTGTAATCCAGAAAATATTGTTTGAAATCGTTAATCAGATGTACGATCTTACCAAATACTTGCTCATCGGCAGCGCGCTCCATTAAAATCGTTTCCGCGCCGAACATTTCAGGTACTTCTGTCAATACCGTTGTTCCACCTTGCGCTGCCATATAATCCGACAATCGTCCGAGTAGTGGGTTGGCAGTAATACCCGATAAGCCATCAGATCCACCGCATTTCAAGCCGATGTTCAGCTCAGACAATGGTACAGGTTCCCGCCGATCTTCTTGCACGGCCGCAAAAATTTCATGAAGCAACCTTACCCCTTCCTCTACTTCATCCGACACATCTTGGGAAAGCAAAAACTTTACCCGCTCCGAATCATATTCCCCGATGGCTTCCTTAAATTCTTTCATTTCATTGTTTTCACAGCCCAAACCCAGTACAAGTACGCCACCTGCGTTCGCATGTTTCACGGCATCGATCAAAATCGTGCGCGTATGTGCATGATCGTCACCCAACTGAGAACAACCATAGTTATGCTTGAGCACAAGTGCATTTTCAAAAGGTGAAATATCTCCCACTTCCTGCTTGAAACGGTTTAAAATAAGTTCAGCGATCCCGTTCACACAGCCGACCGTCGGCACAATCCACAACTCATTGCGAATCCCCACACGACCGTCCTTTCGCCGAAAACCTTGAAACGTACGACTCTCCTGTTCATATAAATGAGGAGCTGGCTTAGGCTTATAAGTGTACTCTTCTACGCCTGTCAGGTTCGTCTTCGTATTATGCGTATGCACATGCTGACCTGCCTGAATGGGCTGAATGGCATGACCGATGGGATATCCGTATTTCAGAACATGCCCACCTACAGGTACATCCTGCAAGGCGATTTTATGCCCACGTGCTACATCCTCGGCTAGCTCCACCCGTTGTTCTTCTTGTGCTCCCCATGCCAGTGTTTCTCCCTGCTTGTAATCACGCAAGGCGACAGCCACGTTATCTTGATTATGAATTTGAATGAATTCCAGCATTCCGGTCTCCTCCTTGCTTATGCTCTGGGCACGCTGTTCCCGGTTAGAGAATCGAGCGTCTCCTTCATTCCTCTGCTTGTAATTTCATACACGTGCTGTGCCGTTTGTTCAGCCAGCCCTTCGATCTGGTTCAAATCTTGACCCCACCATGTTTGCTTGCCGAGTACCCGCTCAGTCAATTGCTTCGCCCCGGCGAGAGTACCGTCATATTTACTCCACAGTTCACCAAACGTGCTCAACACTTCAGCTTCGTCTGCCAACGCAATCGACTCGCCATTTCTATCACCCCGGTAAAATACGAGTAAGGACGCCAGTGAAAACACGATTTTGGCAGGCAGCTCCTTACGTTGTTCTACATACTGGAGCAAGGATGGCAAGTTCCGTGTCTTGAACTTTGACACCGAATTCAACGCAATACTCATAACATAATGACTTACATATGGATTACGGAACCGCTCAATAACATCGTCGGCATATACATTCAATTCCGCTTCTGGTGAGTCCAGCGTCGGAATAATTTCTTCTCGAATCAGCGACTGGATAAAACTGCCCATAATATCATGCTCAACCGCCTGCCCCACTGTGTCCAGGTCATATAAATAAGCTACAGGTGTAAGCGCCGTATGTGCTCCATTCAAAATACGCACTTTCCGTGTACGATATGGCGCCATATCGTCGACAATCAGGACATTCAATCCGGCCAAATGAGCAGGTAATTCCTCTTTAAGCCACTGTGGCCCTTCAATAACCCATAAATGATACTGTTCGCCCACAACAACCAAATCGTCCTTGTAACCCAATTCCGCTTGGATTTCATGAATTCGGTCTTTGGGATAACCAGGTACAATTCGATCCACCAAACTGTTGCAGAACGTATTTGCTTCCTCTATCCATGCAATAAACTCAGCTCCAAGCTTCCATTGGTCCGCATATTTCAGTACGATTTCCTTGAGAGCGTCTCCATTACGGTCGATGAGCTCGCATGGAATGATGACCAATCCCTTGCTCTGATCGCCCCCAAAAAATTGAAAGCGCTTATACAGAAAGGCAGCCAGTTTGCCCGGGAAGCTCTTTTGCGGACGATCTTCTAGCTGATCGTCTGGGGCATAAGCGATCCCCGCTTCCGTCGTATTCGACACAACAAAACGCAGCTCCGGCTTTTGGGATAGTGCTTCATACTCCAAAAAGTCCGAGCCGTACGGATTAATCCCACGAGAGACGCACTCCACAACGGTATGCTCCTTCATGGCCTTCCCATCCTTAATCCCTTCAAGAATAACCGTATACAGGTCATCCTGCTCGTTAAGCTTCTCCACGAGGCCTCCTGGCTGCGGTTGTACAATCACAACTCCCGTATTCCATTCTGCCAGCTTATTCATTTTGTCAAATTGCCAGTCTACAAAAGCACGCAGAAAGTTCCCTTCCCCGAATTGCATCACCCTCACAGGATGCGGGTCTGTAACGATAAAGCTTTTTCTGTTTAATTGATCTAATGCATCTACTTTTTTCATCCGGAGTATCCTCCCACTATTACCATAATGATTTCAACGTTATTTTAGCATAATGCACACGTTAACAAAATAGTTTTCTCAACATTTTTACTTTATAAAAATAATAATGACAATAATATGAACACGTTAACATAAGAGTTTTGCATAACAACCGGCAAGTATATGGACCTCTTTCTGTTGTTTCGCTGCTGAGCCAAGACGGTTAAGGCTAACTATCACCCTATCCGAGACCTTGTCCTTATATACTTTTCAGGAGAATAGACGCAAGAAAGCACGGGCAGGATAACACTACTTACTAGGCAGGAGGAACATCTATGAAGACAATTGCAGATACTATTGTACAAGTTTTGGTCAATGCAGGGGTCAAGCGGATTTATGGCATTGTTGGAGATTCTCTAAATAATATGGTGGATTCCATTCGCAGCAATGGTCAAATCGAATGGATTCATGTAAGGCACGAAGAAGTGGCTGCCTTTGCAGCCGGAGCGGATGCTGACCTTAGTGGCAGCATTGCTGTATGTGCCGGAAGCAGCGGTCCCGGAAATTTGCATCTGATTAATGGTTTATATGATTGTCACCGCAATCGTGTGCCTGTACTGGCTATTGCCGCTCACATTCCAAGCGACGAAATCGGAAGTGAATATTTTCAAGCGACGCATCCTGAACATCTTTTCGGAGAATGCAGTCACTTCTGTGAAGTTATTACGACACCGCGTCAAATTCCCAGAACGGTGACCATGGCCATTCAACAGGCAGTTTCACGTTCAGGTGTCTCCGTCATTGTTCTTCCCGGTGATGTAGCAGCATTGGGGGCGGAAAAGGTACCCGTCCCTGAACATGTCTACCATCCCACTACACCTGTAGTGCATCCGTCAGCTTCCGAAATTTCCCGACTGGCCGAATATTTGAATCAAGGCAAACGAATTACGCTACTATGCGGCGCCGGCTGTTCACAATCTCATGAATTGCTCATGCAGCTATGTGACAAGTTAAAATCCCCCATGGTATCCGCTCTGCGAGGCAAGGAATATCTGGAGTATGACAACCCTTATTATGCTGGATTAACGGGACTGATCGGGTATTCTTCCGGGTACCATGCGATGATGGATTGTGACGTCCTACTTATGCTCGGAACAGACTTCCCTTACAGACAATTTTACCCTGAAGATGCGATTGTCCTACAGGTAGATATAGAGCCAGCCCATCTTGGCAGACGTACTCCGTTAACGTATGGTTTATGTGGGGATGTAAAAGCCACGTTGGAAATGCTGCTACCGCATTTAACATCAGAGCATGATTCCAAGCATCTAGAGAAAACCGTCTCCCACTATACCAAGGTACGCCAGGAGTTGGATGACCTTGCTGTCGGTAAACCAGGTCATACGCCGATCCATCCGCAATATCTCGCCAAGGTCATCAGTGACGCCGCGCAGGAAAATGCTATTTTCACCTGTGATGTCGGTACTCCCACTGTATGGGCGGCGCGTTATTTGCAGATGAACGGTCAGCGCCGGCTTCTCGGATCGTTCAACCATGGTACGATGGCAAATGCGTTACCACAAGCGATTGGAGCACAGGCCACTGAGCCTGACCGACAAGTGATTGCCCTCTCAGGCGATGGCGGACTCACGATGCTGATGGGCGACCTGCTCACCCTGAAGCAGCATCATCTGCCTATCAAAGTCATTGTTTTCAATAATGGCGCTCTCGGTTTTGTCGAGCTGGAAATGAAAGCGGCCGGATTTCTGGAAAACGGTACTGAACTGGTGAATCCTGATTTTGGTGCTGTAGCGCAAGCCATGGGACTCAAGGGCATCCGGGTTGAAGATCCGACCATGCTGGAAGATGCCATTCAGCAAGCATTGGCTCATGATGGCCCTGTTGTGGTAGACGTGATGGTGAACCGTCAGGAGCTATCCATGCCACCCAAAATTAATCTTAAACAAGCCGAAGGATTTACACTATGGATGATGAAAGCGATGCTGAACGGACGTGGTGACGAGATTATAGAACTGGCTAAAACCAATCTCTTTCGTTAAATATAAACGAGGCAGAACGCATTTCAGCCTAAAAGGGGCAGAAACCATATATCTAGCATGGTTTCTGCTCCTTTGGCCTGCCTGTTAATCAAACGAAACTTAGTGTGGTTTGCCTGCCGTTGATTTCCGCTTCATGAGCGCGGTCTCCATAAATATAAGCTCGCCCTCATTGGACGGTGACTGAATTCGTTCCAGAATGCAGGCGGCTCCGCGCTCGCTAATCTGCTCAATCGGTCTTTTGACTGTTGTTAACGGTGGAGTCGTATACATTGAGAACCCGATATCGTCAAAACCAATGACAGAGATATCCTCTGGTACCTTCAAGCCGTTTTCGAATACCGCATTCATTGCCCCAATAGCCATATCATCGTTAGAGCAAAATACCGCTGTCGGCGGCTCCTGCAAGGAAAGCAATTGCTTCATTGCCTGGCTACCACTTTCAGTATCATAATGACCTTGCACGATATATTCATGTCGAATGGGCTTACCACTATCAATCAACGCATTCATAAAACCCTCGCGGCGTTGCTGGGTAGACTTGAAGCCTTCTACCCCTTCGATGATCGCAATGCGTTCATGCCCACTTTCAACGAGAAAGGAGACCGCTTCATAGGACCCTTCTTTATCATTAGAAATCACGTTTACAATCCCCGCCCCGGACACCTGCCGATTCAGAACAACAAGCGGAATGCCTTGACCGAGCACATGATAAATAAAAGGGTTGTCCGCCTCGCTCTGGCTCATCAGAATGATACCATCAAAACGCTTGCGGTGTATGGCCGAAAAATCAGCGTAATCGTCAATTCCTCGCACAAACAGATTGTAATCTACCCCAATGACATGATTAACACCCCGGATGGTATCGGCAAAAAAACTGGAGCTGGTGCCTTCTGAAATACTGGTGAAAAACAGGCCAATCGTATGCGAGCGCTGGAGAACTAGGCTTTTGGCATTAAAATTTGGAATGTAATTGAGTTGCTCTGCCAACTCCATAATTTTGCGTTTCGTATCTTCTTTAATCAGCGGGCTGTTATTGAGCGCCCGGGAGACGGTTGTATGGGAAACATTAGCCAATTTGGCAATGTCTTTAATGGTAGCTGCCATATACGTATCCTTTCCTTAGTGAGGCTCTAAAAAAAATTATATACCCACCATACCACAGGAGCCGCCCGGAAAAGAAGACTTTCACAAATTATACGCGGTTGTCCGCATGTCGACGCTGTAATTCTTGAACCATTTCTGCATGTCTGCTGTCCGTCAGCTTGTACATTTTACCGATGACCAGCATGGCCAAAGCCAGGGCAACAGCCGGATAGAGACAAAGTAATGCTTTGATCCCAAGCAGCGTTCCAGAGGACTGAACCACATTCGGAACATACCCGATGAGCGCTAGTCCAATACCCGATAGAAAGCCAGACAAGGATTGAGCCAACTTACGTGAAAAGTTAAATAACGAGTAAGTAATCCCTTCTTTACGCTCTCCAGATGACCATTCGCCATAATCAATAATATCGGACACGAATGCCCAGGTCACCCCATTAGGAATACTAATACCAATGAACGAAATACTGGCCAGGATTGTGAAAATGTATACATTTGAAGGCATAAAAAAGTTAATGGAGTCGGCAATGACACTAACCAGCATCCCCAGTATGGCTGTTTTTCGTTTACCGAAACGCCGTACCAGCTTGGGCAGGAACAATACACCCAGTAGCGATGAACCGATAATAATAAAATTCATATAAGCCATTAACTCTACATGCCCCAAGTTATATTCGGCAAAATAGATCAGCAGAGCGGACTTAATATTGTACGCGGATATAGTGAAAATCGTCATCAAAACGAGCACCAGCAAAGGCTTGTTATTCGTAAAAGTATGCACAATAACGCCTATAGATAGCTTCTCTTTTGGCCCGGACTGGCTAATAATACGTTCTTTCGTTCCTCGGTAACATATGATGAAAGCGATCACACCAATGAGTGACATAATCCCCATCACAACCGGATAGCCAACATGGTGGTTAGGAAATAGTAAAATAAGCGGCATGACAACGACACTGGTGACGAATAATGCGCCCAGCGATCCCGCCTGACGGAAAGATGACAATGAAGCACGCTGATGAGTATCCTGTGTAATAGCGGCACCTAGCGAGCCGTATGGAATATTTACAATAGAGTAGCCGATCCCCCAGATCATATAGGACGCATAGGCGTAAATGAGTTTTCCTGTGGGTGAAATATTCGGCGATATAAAGGTTAGAACCGTAAGAATTGCAAGGATAACGCTTCCAACAATAAGAAAAGGTCTAAATTTTCCACGTGTACCGATATGTTTGCGATAATCAACAAAGGACCCGACAATGGGATCACAGACGGCGGCAAATAGCTTGCTGACCAAGAAAATGCCTGCGGCGGCTCCTGCAGAAACCCCTGCTACATCTGTAAAAAATTTCAGCAAATACAACTGCCCCAAATCAAACATGAATCCGTTTCCAAAGTCACCCATACCATACGAAATCTTTTCTTTCAGGCTAATATGCTCGCCTGTCTTGTTGTCAGTTTGGACGTTCTCCTGCACGATAGGCACTCCCATACCTACACACTCCTCTTTGTTTGTAATTAATTTCACAAAATTAGTTCTGGATTTTGCAAAATCCTCAGTTGATAACTATTTTATTTTTAATTGCTCTTACCGGGAGTTTTGAAACAAGCTCCCGGTAAGAGCCCTTTCTTATGAAGTTAGTGAGTCCTCGCCTTAGGGCGTAGTTTCACTTACTATGAACAACCGTTGGGAAATTAAAATATTGCTCGGCGTTGTTGTAGCAAATGTTTTGTACCATGGCTCCGAGCAGCTCCAGATCCTCAGGCGCCTTACCCTCCTGAACCCACGTTCCAATTAAGTCACAGAGTATACGGCGGAAATATTCATGGCGTGTGTAGGAGAGGAAGCTGCGGGAATCCGTCAGCATACCAATAAAGCGGGACAGCACCCCGTAGTTAGCCAGCAACTTCATCTGCTCCTGCATACCTTCGATATGGTCGTTATACCACCATGCCGTGCCAAACTGGATTTTCCCCACATTTCCACCGGATTGGAAACAACCCGCGAGACTTGCCAGTACTGGATAATCAACCGAATTAAGCGAATACAAAATGGTTCTCGGTAATCCTCCTGCCAGCTCCTGTGCGTCCAGCAATGCCGCCAATGGACGAGCGATAGAGCCATCATTTACGGCATCGTAGCCTGTATCCGGTCCCAATTGACGGAACATAGTAGTGTTGTTATTACGCAGTGCGTGGATATGGTATTGCATAGCCCAGCCATGTTCTGCATACTGTTTGCCAAGGAAAACCAGAACGTACGATTTATATTTCGCCTCCTCTAAAGGAGTCACATGGCCTTCCTCCAGCGCCTTATTGAATATGGCTGCAGCTTCCTCCCGTGTCGTTTCTTCATAGACTACAGTATCCAGCGCATGATCAGATACTCGGCCTCCGGCAGCATGGAAATGGCGCACCCGGCTCGCCAGCGCATTCAAAAATCCTTCCAGGCCAGAAACATCCAGTCCGCTGACTTCACCCAACCGAGCCACCCAAGGCCGGAAAGTTTCGCGATTTATCTCCAAAGCCTTGTCGGGACGAAAGCTTGGCAACACTGCGACTGGGAAATCGGTCAGCTTGCTGATTTGTTTGTGGTATTCGAGATGGTCTGTCGGATCATCCGTGGTGCACACCACAGTTACCTTCGAGTTCACAATCAGATCACGTGCGCCAAAGCCTTTTCCCTGCAGCTTTTGGTTTACCTTTTCCCAGATCACTGGTGCGTTCTGTTCATTCAGCAGCTCAAAGACACCAAAAAAGCGTTGAAGCTCCAAATGCGTCCAATGGTACAGCGGATTGCCGATTAGTGTAGGTACGGTTTTGGCCCAAGCCATAAACTTGTCATAATCTTCGCCATCCCCCGTAATCAGGCGTTCCTCAACCCCATTGGCCCGCATAAGTCTCCACTTGTAATGGTCTCCGTACAACCAAGCTTCCGTAATATTCTTGAACGCTTTATTTTCATAAATTTCTTGTGGACTTAAATGACAATGATAGTCAATAATCGGCATATCCTTGGCGTACTGATGATACAAGATTTCAGCCGTTGGATTGCTCAACAAAAAGTTTTCGTCTAAAAACGCTTTAGTCATTACTTTCTCATCCCTTCTATAATCGTGTTTCTCAACAAATTGTTAACGTTAACAAAAATGCTTGTACTGTACTCGTTTTCAATAATAGCATTCTCCACCACATAGCAGATCTCGTGATTAGGCAAGATGATATAGCTGTAATACGATACCTGCACATCATTTCAAGCCGGATTACTTCACTTTAAATTTAATGTTTACGTTAACAACAATTACATTGTAACCGCTATCCTTTGTAGACGAAAGTGATTTTTATCATGTGAGCGAATAAAAAAAATGGCCTACTGCCATTTGGAGCAGATCTGTTCTATATTTTCCCGATAGCTGATACCAAAAGAAAATTCTACAATTTTTAATTTTCCCCGATAAATCAAACTTTGAAAACGTTTTATGTGTTTTTCTCTTTTTTTCAGAAAATTTCTTTCTTGAAAATACCAGTTATTGCATTATAATTGTAATATACATCCATTGTTTTACATTGAAAGTATTTCATTGGTTTATTTCAAAGATGAAAAGAAGAGGTGGTAGCATTGAGTACCAAAGTTCAAGCTGTTCAAACTAAAACTAAAACCAAATCCGATACAAAAGGAGCCGACCTTGTTGTCGATTGTTTGATCAAGCAAGGGGTTACGCATATTTTTGGCATTCCAGGTGCCAAGATCGATTCTGTTTTTGATGTTCTTCAAGATCGGGGTCCAGAATTGATCATATGCCGTCATGAACAAAATGCCGCCTTTATGGCAGCAGCGGTCGGTCGTTTAACAGGTAAACCGGGCGTATGCATTGTTACTTCCGGTCCAGGCGCGTCTAACTTGGCGACAGGACTTGTCACCGCTAATGCAGAGAGTGATCCTGTCGTCGCCATTGCTGGTGCAGTCCCAAGATCAGAACGCCTGAAACGCACGCATCAATCTATGGATAACGCCGGACTTTTCGAACCCATCACCAAGTACAGTGTAGAAGTAGAACATCCTGATAGTGTACCGGAAGCAATTACTAATGCATTTCGGATTGCGACCTCAGCCCAGCCTGGAGCCACATTTGTCAGTCTGCCGCAGGACGTGTTGACTTCGTCATCCGAAGTAACCGCCATTGAGAAGGTTTCCCTTCCCCAGCTTGGAACCGCACCCGCCGAGCTCATCAAACAAGTTGCAGGCCAAATCAAAAAAGCCAAGCTGCCCGTACTCCTTCTCGGTATGAAAGCCAGCACACCCGAAGCTACAGCAGCCATCCGTGCACTGATTCGAAACACGGATTTGCCTGTGGTTGAAACCTTTCAGGCCGCTGGAGCCATTTCCCGGGAGCTGGAAAGCCACTATTTTGGGAGAGTCGGTCTGTTCCATAATCAGCCGGGTGACATGCTTCTTGGAGCGGCAGATCTGGTACTGACGATTGGCTATGATCCTATTGAATATGATCCAAAAAACTGGAATATTCCTGCGAACCGAACCCTTATTCATCTGGATGATCATCAAGCAGATATTGATCATGATTATCAACCTGATCACGAGCTTATCGGGAATATAGCCCTGATTGTGAGTGGCCTTGCAGAAGAATTGCCTACCTTAAAGCTACCTAAAGCCTCCTGCGACCAATTAAATCGTCTTCGTCATGATCTAAACGAGCAAGAAGCTGTTCCTGTACACAGTCACGATTATCTGATTCATCCATTACAATTTATTCGTACACTGCGCAGCCTGATCGACGATAATGTCACTGTCACCTGTGATGTTGGTTCACACTACATTTGGATGGCACGATATTTCCGTTCGTATGAACCGCGGCGCCTTCTATTCAGCAACGGAATGCAGACGTTGGGCGTAGCACTGCCTTGGGGGATTGCTGCCACACTCGTCAACCCCGGTCAAAAAGTCGTTTCTATTTCTGGAGACGGAGGATTTCTGTTTTCATCCATGGAGCTCGAAACCGCTGTACGTCTTAACTCTCCGCTAGTGCATATCGTATGGAGAGATGGTACCTATGACATGGTCGCATTTCAACAACAGATTAAATATGGCAGAACTTCCGGTGTAAAATTTGGAGATGTTGATGTAGTGAAATATGCTGAAAGCTTCGGGGCCACCGGATTACGCGTGCACTCTCCTGAAGAACTGGAAAGTGTATTGCAGCAGGCACTTCATACGGATGGTCCTGTGGTTGTTGATATCCCGATTAATTATCAAGATAATATCCAGTTGGGACGTAAACTGCTGCCAAATCAATTAAACTAACCTTTACCAAGACTTACTCGTGACGTTTTCGTGACAATTATGGAGCAAAACGTTATTTTTTATGATTTTTTTGAGTTATTCTCGTTATTTACTGAAAATTTACGTTTATTATTGAAAAAGAAAGAAAATAAATGCATACAATTACAAAAGGAAGTGTATTACCATGACCGTTGCAGGACTGGAAACCAAGCAAGAAACTGACCATGATATTTACCAAACGTCCACTATGCTCGCTCTATTAGATGGTCTTTATGACGGAGTTGTTGCCTTTGAGGAGTTGCAAAAGCACGGGGATTTTGGGATTGGTACCTTTGATCAACTGAATGGCGAGATGATCGCGTTCGATGGTGAATTCTATCACTTGCTTCCAGACGGTACGGCCCATCGCGTAAAACCGGAAGAAACCACACCTTTTTCCACCGTCACCTTTTTCCATGAAGATTTCACATATACTATTGACCGCCCCATGCATCGTGAAGAGCTGGAAGCTCTGCTGTTAAAGTTGTTTCCAAGCCGTAATCTGTTCTATGCCTTCCGTATGGATGGCACTTTTCGTGAAGTAAAGACACGTACCGTCCCTCACCAGGTGAAGCCTTACAAACCTTTTATCGAAGCGACCAAATCTCAGCCTACGTTCTCTTTTAACGACGCTTCTGGGGTGATTACAGGTTTTTGGACACCTGCCTATGCTCAAGGTATTGGGGTAGCCGGATTTCATCTGCATTTTATTAACGATGAACGCACTGGGGGTGGGCATGTCTTTGATTTTATCGTCGAAAAGTGCACCATCCGCATTTGTCAAAAATCCAATCTGCACCTGGTCCTGCCCGATACCCCGGATTACTTGAAGGCCAACCTGTCCAGAGAAAACCTGGAGAAGGAAATCGCCGTTACTGAAGGTGCGCAGTAATCGCAGCTATTTAACTCATCAATTTACAGACCCTATAGCCAAACAATAAACAGCAAAAGATCACAGTCAGGAAAGAGAATTACTGCTCTCTGACTGTGATCTTTTTATGTACGAGCGTATATATACGTTACTGCTTATGCTCTCACTCCGGTCCACCTATGTCTCGATCTGATCCAGTTTATCTGCATAATATTGAATGGCACGTGAGTACTCTTGTGTAGATAAATCCGAGGTCGTCTCAGCCACCTCCATTAGCAGCTCCTGCATGGCTTTCCCGAATTCCCCCAGATTATATAATACCATCACGTAAAATACCCGAAACGGTCTGTAATCCGGAAATTCGTCCATTCCTGTGTCCAAGCGGTCTGATACCACAATTCTGCATCATTTTGCTGCTGTTCTAATGCCTTCAAAAGAAGCTTTCGTGCTTCCTCTGCTTGCCCTGTTCGTCTAAGCTCGCCAGCTTGCGCCATGATATCGTTCATATTAATCCTCCACTTCTGACTCATGCCTATCTTTGAGATATATGTTACCCGACATTTGAATGCAATGTAAATGGAGTTTTTCCTAAGATTTAAAATCCAAAAAAACGACTCTCCTTACAGGAGAGCCGCTATATATCCGAAGTTACGGTTTATTTAACCTTCAATGATCCTGCAGTTAGTATTCCTGCTACACGCTGTGCGTCGAAAATACGCGAGAGCTCCTCTACTGCCGTCAAGTACAATAGACCGTTGCCTTCCAGCTTAGGAGAATTGCCAAGTGGAATCGTGCGTTTGATGAGTTGTGCATATAATTCCGGTTCGGTGAGATCACGCTCAAAGCTCGCACTTACCAGCTGCTTAATCAACGCCAATGCACCTGCTACGTGCGGAGTAGCCATCGAAGTTCCGCTAAAAGTCGCATATTTGCCGCCCGGAACGGTGGACAAAATATCTTCTCCGGGTGCAACCAAATCCACCTCATTATTAGAATTACTGAATTCTGAGGCGTGCCTGTCAAAATTGATAGCGCCTACGCTAATCACTTCATTATAGCAGCCGGGGTAGCCGAGCTCGTCCGTTCTGTCGTCACCGTCTCCCTCATTTCCAGCTGCACAGATGACCAAGATTTGGCTAGCTACAGCCTTTTTTACTGCTTCATGCAGCTCTGGCACATCTTCAGGACCGCCAAGTGACATCGATATGATATCTGCCTTTTGCTCAATCGCATAATAGATGCCTTGAATAATCCAGTCATATTGACCGGAGCCCTGCTTGTTTAGCACTTTGATGATGAGCAGGTCTGCCTCTGGAGCAACACCCACGACACCATCCGCATTTTCTGCTGCCGCAATGGTTCCTGCCACATGCGTGCCATGACCGTTATAATCCTTGAAAATTTCCGGATCACCTTGATCATCATCCGTGAAATTCCGTCCGCCAATAATGCGCGCCTTCAAATCAGGATGGTCCGAATCACAGCCCGTGTCCAGCACCGCCACCTTCACGCCTTGGCCTCGAGTCTGGTTCCATACCGCAGGAGCCTGAATCAGCTCTACACCTCGCGGTATTTCATTCACTTGTTGCTCCTGCTTGATCACTTGGTAAGGAATGATATGCACTTTACGTTCCATCCTATTCCCTCCTTCATGGATTCAATCGGAAACCACCCGTCTTTGAAACTATGAAACTTTGAAAACCTCTACTATATTCGAGGTTACTATATTCTAGCAATTTTTGAAAACTTTGAACATCCCCATTTTGCTTATTTTTGTAAAAAAAACAGACATCCCCCAATTCGCTTGGAGAATGTCTGTTGTAGGTTCTCTATCAGCCTTAGACGGATTCCGCCTGAAGTTCAGCCTTGGATAACAGCGATTTGTGCTGCCATTTCCGGCCCTTCCAGCGTAAATAGTGGAAAATGCCTCGTACCCACTCATCGCAGGCATGTGCAATCCACACACCCAGCACTCCATATCCCATATGAATGCCCAGCACATATGCTAACGGGATTTTAATCCCCCACATTGAAATTATGGCCATCATTAACGGGAACTGAACATCTCCCGCTGCTCGCAAGGAGTTAATGACAACATGATTAAACACTCGGCCCGGCTCCAGCAATATACAGAAAAGCAAAATCGCTGCCCCTAATTGAATGATCGCCGGCTCATCTGTAAAGATCGCCATCACTTCATATCGGAAAAAGGATACTACCACGATTACAGCAATCGTAATGATCAAAGACCATTTCAGGCTCCGTAAAAGTTGATGATAGGCCTTTTCCTTGTCTCCTGCTCCAATCAGGCGGGCAACAATAATTTCCGTCCCCTCCCCTACAGCCATTCCAAATACCATAAAAAAGTACACAATTGTATTCGAATAAAAATGGGTTGCGATTGCCGTTGTACCCATAAAGCTGACAAACCGGGTCACCATCATTTGGCTAAGCTGATAAGACAACCATTCCAGCCCGGCAGGAATACCAATCTTCAGAATGGCTACCAGCTTACTCCATTGTAGCTGTACATAATACCGGATGCGAATCGGCGCACTTACACGCTTGTACAGCAGTAGAAAAATCCAGACACATGCTACAACACGGCTAATAACCGTTGAAATCGCTGCTCCCGCCACTCCCATCTGCGGCAGACCAAACCAGCCATAAATGAGCAATGCATTTCCTGTAATATGTAAAATATTCATACCAATGCCCACGATCATCGTATCTTTAGTAAAACCATGCGATCGAATAACCGGACCCGCGGTTAGCATGAGCGCTTCCAGAAACAGCGAACCCCCTGCCAGCATCATATAAATCTCTGCATTTTCCTTAATCGTCGGAGTAATATGGTAAAAGGATAGCAAAAAATCCCGACTGACAATAAACATCAAGCTCAATGCCAGACCAAACACCAGATTAAAGGTTAGTGCCGAAGCCGTAACACGGCTTGCATCCACATGCTTTTGCGCCCCCAATAGCTGAGCAATGATCACACCTACACCAAGACCAAGCAGATTGAAAAGTATAATCGTAAATTCAATCAACTGTCTGGACACACCCACAGCCGATACAACCTCATCAGAAACATGGCTTAGCATGAACGTATCCACGCTACCCATCAAAATGTGAAACAACATCTCTATAAAGATCGGCCAAGTGATTGCAAAAACCGTCATCGTTTTAACGACTTGCGCTTGCTTGGAAGCGTTTTCCTGAGACAGTGACATCCTTTCGTATTCCTCCTAAATGCGAACCCAATCATTACTTACTTATTACTTATATCATTTATATCGATAACAATTACTCATTCAAAAAAAGTCATATGCTTTTTCATTTTATAATATTCCAGGCGGTCCCGCAATTGTCCTGTGTGGAATTCATACTTATGTCCGTCTGGATCTGTAAAATAGACTGGCCTTTTGTCCTGTTCATTCCGTTCTCGTCCGGACAAAATGATGACATTAAAAGTTCTCAGCTTGATAAGCGTGGTATTCAACATGATTCGATTGTCCATTGCAGAACGTCCTTCTTGTGGTTTTCGTTCAGGTAGACCTCGTTAAAATAATAATTTCTTATCAAAAAAAGACTATAACATCATCAAGATTGATGTTATAGTCCTTTTTTTAAAACTGGTCAAGAAAAAAACATCTTGGTTTTCATAGTTAAATTCTAGACTACCGCTCTTTAATTCAGCTAACGTTTCCTAAGCCTAAAGTATGGGCTTCTCAGACAATGAGCTTCATAAACTTAGTTGACCTACCTTGTAGTTCTGATAAATATGAGATTCAAAGAATAGAAACTGAAAAGGAAGCAAAGAATTCAGGAAAAATTTTAGTGGATAATGGTTTGAATACGGCTTCTTTCCACCATTTCTTCTCCATTTGCTTTCCTCTCCTTATTTAGCGTTTTTTAAGAATTCAAGCTCTTTGACAATACCGGGAAATAATTTATCTAGGTTGTAAAATGCCAGCAATACAATTTGCAGGGCAGCCAAGATAATTGGAACGTAGATAAACATGAAATGAATAGACGCTAGCGCTGTGGCACTGATTGTAGCTTGTCCACCAGCATATCCTCCCAATGCCAGTCCCCAACCGATGAGTGCCGCTCCGAAACCGCCTCCCGCTTTTGTGCCGAAACTACCCGCACTGTACACCAGTCCTTCGGTGCGCATCCCTGTCTTCCATTCGCCATACTCAATGGTATCTGACAACATGGCAAAGAAGGTTCCGAGAATAGCGGCATGTCCAAGCGCTTTAATAACGAGTCCCAGGCAGACCGCCATAAGACTTGCGGGACTGACGGCAATAACAAGCGATCCCACAATCAGGAGGATACTTCCGATAATGGATGAATTTCGTTTCCCGATCCGCTTGACGACGGGTGGCAATAACAGATAACCAAGCAGGGAAGGAAGGAGTAAGGATATGCCGAGCACCCCAATCAGATTGGCGTCTTTTAACACATAACGTGCGTAGTAAATATTCATACCTGTGCCCAGTGAGTTATTTATGAAATAGACCACAGCAAACCCAAGAATCAATTTCCAATACTTATTACGCATCAGCGCTCCAAAAGCACGTCCAAACGGAATTGGCTTCTGTACAACAGATGGAGTAACCCTTTCTTTGGTACTGAAGAAGGTAACGAGAAATAAGAAGGTTCCGAGCAAACCAAACAGAATAAAGGTGAAAATCCACCCCTTTTGACCGCCGCCGAACGACTTCACTAACGGAAGGGTGAAATAATTAATTAACAAGGCACCAATATTCGCCAGAGACATACGAAAAATATTAAGAAGAGAGCGCTGGTAAGAATCCTGCGTTATCATGGAATTAAGCACACCATAAGGGACATTAATGCTGGAATAGATAATGTTCATCAGCAGATAGGTAACGTAAATGTATAGAATAGTGATCGTCATATTTCCACTTGGAACCGTGAACAAGAGAATTCCAGACAACGCAAATGGCCCGGACATCCACAGTAACCAAGGACGGGCTTTCCCGTGTCTGCTCTTCGTTTTATCGATCAAAGCCCCAATCGCGACATCAATAAACGCATCCAGTACACGCGCAACTAGCATTAAAGTACCAATGACCCCGGCGCTGATCCCGATTACATCTGTGTAAAAGTAGGACAGAAAAGTCATTGCGGCGGCAAACAGCAACTGGCTGGCAAAATCACCGAATCCATAACCCATCTTTTCTTTCAGCGTAATATTTGAATCGGTTTGCTTTGAAGCCTCATTTCCCATTACAACAATATCGCTCGAACTTCTCATGCTCATGCTCCTTTTCCCTTGTTATTCTCTACAATCCCAAGCCATAAGGAAAACGTTTTCTTGATAATCAAAAAAACAAGCCGAAATACCTTGAATTCAGCTAGTTATTTGGTAAAAACAATCATTTATCTCCAGAAAATACTAGAAAACGTTTTCCGGAGTTGATTATACTCCCCCTATAAACCAAGGTCAAGCGCTTTCTTTGCTCTGGAATCTTTGTTAAACTCAATAAACTGATATAATAAATTCAATTGACTTTGAGAACCTTTTTCTAAATAAATACTTGCTTGAAAGTCGGTGTGTACAATGAAAATGACTATAAAAGATGTGGCTCGAATGGCCAACGTCTCCATTTCAACGGTTTCCAGAGTGATCAATAACAGCCAGACGGTGAACAGTGAAATACGCAAACGAGTTCTAGATGTCCTTGAAGCCACTCAATTCCGTCCAAATGCCATAGCGCGGACACTGGTAAAGAATAATACATCTCTGATTGGAGTACTTCTGCCCGAGATTAAAAACAATGTCTTTGATAACATGGTTGAAGGCATCAATCAAGTAGCGCATCTATACGGCTTCGATGTCATAATCGCCTTGTCAGGGGGGGGACGCGGACTCTGAAATACACTATTACAATATGTTCCGTGAAATGCAGGCGAGCGGAATTATCATATCGGTAGACGGAATCCGGGATGCGCTATACGCGCTCATTGAAGCGGCGGGAATTCCCTGCATCCTTGTCGGACGGGATTTTCGAGACAAATCCATTCCTTCCGTACATGTTGACAACATAACGGCTGCTTTTGAAGCGGTAACTTATCTAATTCAGCAGGGACATCAGGATATCGCGATGCTGCGGGGAGCTGCGGGAGATATTTCAGTGGGCAGTCAGCGTTTTTTGGGCTATGAACAGGCATTGAAGGCCGCTCACCTGCCAGTACGTCCTGAACGTGTGTTGGAAAGCGGCTTTTCAGTTGAAGACGGCGTAACCTCTATGAGAAAACTTTATCATTCAGGCCCATTGCCCAGTGCGGTGTTCTGCGCGACGGACCGAATTGCCATAGGCGCTATGAACTTTCTGACCGAGAATGGGGTGAAAATACCTGAACAGGTCTCTTTCTTGGGATTTGACGACATTGATATGGCTACAATAATCCGGCCTAAATTGTCAACTGTCCGATATTCAGCATCCGAACTGGGCATGGTCGCCGCCCGCAATCTCATTAAGCTTATTAAAGGAGAGGAATTGGCGGCTGTCCACTGGTCCATATCGCATCAGTTAGAAATTCGGGACAGCAGTGTAAAACATGGGGTATCCTAATCTTTGCATGTTCCTACGCGGTTGCTGGAAGTGCTTCACCGGCTAGGATGGATTTTGTCAGCTCCGACGCTGAATAATGGAAACGTTCTCTTGCAAAGTTTTTCCCAAAAGAGCTTACTACATTCCCATGATTATAATAATAATTATATGGGGGGCTTTTTTTACCGGCGGCCTGATTGTAAGTCAAACTTGGTTAACTTCGGAGGCCTCAGAAGCACCTGAATTTGCTAATAGCTTGTTTGTCTCCTTTGCAAATTTAGGTGTCACGATTGGCACCACCTTAGGCGGATGGTTTCTATCACAGATGGGAACACACCTGATTACCTGGAGTGGAGTATTATTTCTGTGCTTGCATCTATCTGCATTGGGTTAAAAATCAAGTTTTTTGATGTACCGAAAAGAAAATATGATCCTTCCTTGTATGCTTTTATCCCTCTTCCTTACAGCGAATCCTGTTCAGCCAATAGGCCCACGCTTCTGTATATTGATCGAGATCTTCCGGATGATGACGAATGCAGGTGGCTATACGAAAATATAGTCCCAGTAACACTTCCCTGTTTAGCTCGTATTCCCCTGTCATCTCCGGCTCAAGCTTCTCTAAGGAAGGCAAAATGGTATCGATGGTCAGCCTATCCGGTGAAGAACAAAAGGCGTATATCAGATCATATAGGGGTTCTCCCACCACGGGATCAGGATCAATAATACCCGTCAATGTGCCATTTTCGTTAAACACAAAATTATGTACTCCACAGTCGCCATGAAGCAAATATTTAATATTCCGTTGCGGCGATCCAGCCACAAGGGTATGAACGAAACGATGATCCTCACGGGGTAAAATGTCTTGTATGATCTTTCCAGATTCCTTCGTTCTGTGCAGCAGAAAATCTTTCCATTCCACAAACGGGTGGTCCGGATAACCATAATGACGTTCCTCACCAAAAGGCTTATAGTGCGAGATCACCTCCGTCGCCAGATGAAGCAACAAATTGCTTTTGTTTCGTCCATGATACTGTGTGAGCCCTGACCTGAACGTGTATACCAAATAACGGTGCAACGGATCTACATAAACCAAACGCGATAGTTTCTCAATCTGTACATAGGTATGTAAAAACTCCGCCTCGGCTTTTACAATCGCATGATCATTTTGCTTAATCACATATCGAGGCCTGGTACCATCCATGACAACAACCACTTCGCTCGAAGTACCGCCGGTCAGCGGTTTGAGATTTTGCATATGGCCTTCAAGCACGCCTGCTGCATAAAGCTCATTCAGGATTAGTTGAACGTCCATTTCACGCCTCCCTCCGTGCGTCTGATCCACAATGCGGCTGGCGATTTTTTGGATAATTTCATTAAGATAATCCCACACGTTCGCCAGCCGCTCTTCTTTTAAAAATAAATCTTTTCATGCTCCGTATAGATTTCAAGCGCCCGCTCCATCTTACGCACATAGGCCTCATCCTGACTAGAACATAGAAATGTAATGTGTCCCGCCTGCGATGGACTGGATTTTGGCGAAGGTTCCAGCAAATTACGCTCAGACAACACCTGTTTCAACCGTCTAACTGTTCCCTGGCTCCCGTCAATTAACTGAATATGAGAAGGCAGTAGTTCCCTTAGAATTTCCTTATAAAAAGGATAATGAGTACATCCCAATACCACCGTACCATATATGTCGAGATTGAACGAAGACAACTCACGGTTAAAATATGCGGACATTTCTGCCCGGTCAAAATTCAACTGTTCGCAATAATGTACTAGCTCCGGCAGAGGTAGTGAGTCCACGCTCCCATGATCGTCAACTCTGGATACGAGTGCTGCATAACAAGATTGTTTCAACGTCAATGGTGTGGCTAACACCAGAACTCTTTTACCATTAGCCCGGTTCATCTCGACCGCTGGCTTCACAGCTGGCTCCATACCAATAATCGGAATAGGATATTCCTTCCTTAGCTCCGCAACCGCGATACTTGTAGCCGTATTGCAGGCAATCACCAGTGCCTTAACATCTTCGTTTAGAATCGTTTGCACTGAAGCCTTGACATAACCAAGCACCTCTTGGGGAGTTTTCGTCCCGTAAGGCACATGAAGGGTATCCGCCATGTATACAAAATTTTCGTTTGGCAAACGTCTTAGTGCCTCGGACAATACTGTAATTCCACCCAATCCTGAATCAAAAAAACCTATCTTCAAGCTACTCACCTTTTTTCATTCAACTATGGTGCCAAATCTTGCTGGCACCATGTTCATTTCCTTCTTCGCCTACTTAAACTATTCTCTTCATTAGACTTTACATTTAAATTTTACCGCAAAACTGATATTTTGCAAAAGAAACACTTGAATTTTACAGTGTAAAAAATAAAGTAGCTTTTCAAAGTAAATTTAATATAAAAGCGTTGACAGATATTATCTTTATATTGTAATATTACATGGTAACTTACTAACTTAACTTACTTATTCAACTTACTTAGGGGGAAATAAATTATGTCTAAAGTATTATTTGTCAAAGCTAATGATCGTACAGCTGAAGAATCTGCAACAGTTAAATTGTATAACGCATTCGTGGAAAGCTACAAATCTTCCCACCCATCTGATGAAATCACTGAGCTGGACCTGTTCTCCGTCGAGCTTCCTTATTTGAACGCTAACATGATCAACGGCACGTTCAAATCCGCTAGAGGCATGGAGCTGAACGCAGAAGAAGCTCGCCTGGCAAACATCGCTAATGGCTACCTGGATCAATTCCTGGCAGCAGACAAAGTCGTATTTGCTTTCCCGCTCTGGAACATGACGATTCCAGCTGTACTGCATACGTACATTGACTACCTGAACCAAGCTGGTAAAACATTCAAATACACTGCTGAGGGTCCTGTGGGTCTTGTAACTGAAACTAAAGTAGCCCTGTTGAATGCAAGAGGCGGCGTTTATTCCGAAGGACCAGCTGCTGCAGCTGAAATGTCCTTGAACTTCATGAGTAACATTTTAACCTTCTTCGGCGTGAAAGACATCGTGAAGGTTGTACTGGAAGGACATAACCAAGCTCCAGATCAAGCACAAGAAATCGTTGCTTCTGCTGTACAACGTGCAGTAGACACAGCAAAATCGTTCTAATCATATATTATGAAGGGAAGAGGATATCCGCGCCCTATATGGGCTGGATATCCTCTTTTTTGTTATAAAATATAAAAACACGTGCTCCCCTGATCTGTAATCAAGTGAAGCACGTGTTTGTGATATGAGATTACGATTACTTCTATTTTAAGGAATGAATTGCTGCACGATTTTTACAACTTTACCGTCACGAAGCGTAACATGGTATGGAAATTGACTGAGGTCCAGAACGTCCTTTTTTGCAAAATCCTTCTCAAACTGTGTCAGCGGAATCGATTCGTTCCATTGTACGTCTGTATCTTCTATGTTACCCGTGTGATCATAAATCTGCACCTCTACCGAAGCATCTGGTGCAACCTGATACACGTCATTTTGCACGGAATTGTTTACGATGTAGTAGCCATCCGGCGCTCCATCCAATCCTGTATTTCCTTCATGCTCCACAAATGCTTTGTCTGCCGCCGCGCCTTCATACCATTCAATCGGGTCTGCCGACAAATAAATTTGTCCGTCACGAATCTCCATTTGGTTTATATATACGGTCTCCTGATTTTCAGCAGCTGCGACAGGCGTGTAGCCTTGCGCTGTTGCTCCTGCCGTCGTAATCAGCATCATCATTAAAGCCAATACGGTCCATTTCGAAGCTAGTTTCATCATGTCTGATCTCTCCTTGCCGTTTGGGTATGTACACGGTGTCTGTAAGCTTCATTACCCTTGTGTACTTATCATAAACGTTGCACGGTTAAAAAGTGTATCAGATACATAAAAAAGAAGTTACGATTTTTTAAGACTTGGTCTTAAAACTTGATAACATGTCCTATTTATCTTTGCTATCTTAATAACCCGACCTGACGTGCCTGTTCTTCGGTGAGAATAAACTCCTCATTTTGCCATACTTCGTCCTCTTTGGTTACAGCAAACATCCCCATGATCTCTGTCCATATTCCTTTGTCGACGGCTTCCTTTTGTGTAATGATAATTTTCATGAGAATTCCTCCTCCTGTAGAAATACATGCAATCCAACGCTGTCGATTTGTGTGGCCCACTACGCGAACAGATGGTAGGTCAAATATAATACTTTTATTTAAAGCCTCTACCTCTTATATGGAACTCACAATGCTTGTCCTAGATTTACATTATCGGAGTGCTTGAGGGCTTCTTGTCCCGCTTATAACATATGTACCCTTTTCCTACCGATATTATTCGTATCTTATTTGTAACCTTAAAATTTTAGTTTATTTTCGTAGTTAGTGACTTCTTTAGAAATGACTAAGCCCTAAAATAAAAACGGCTGTAGGTTATCCTACGAGCCGTTTTCACTAACAATTTTTCTATGCTTGGTTAATCTATTAGTACCATCAACATATACATATTCAATGGCTGTCAAAGCATTAAAGCAGCGGAGCGTTCGCCTTTGCCCCTGGATTTCTACCCTTGAACATACAAACAAGAAATCTGGGGGCATTTCCTAATTTTTATACAGAAAAGTAAAAAGGCTGTACGCATACTGGCTTGGACACGGTTACTTGTTGCCCGGTGTAGGTCAAGCGTCCACTTGCCTTGTCCACTTTGAACGTAACGATGTTATTGGTGTCGCGGTTGGCCACGAGCATATGGTTACCATTTGGAGTCAATGCAAAATGGCGTGGATGCTCTCCTTCGGCAGATACATGCTCCACCAAGCTCAGCTTGCCAGTTGCTCCGTCTACAGCGTATACCACAATGCTGTCATGCCCACGGTTGGAACCGTACAGATAAGCTCCATCCTCCGAAATTGCAACTTCAGCAGTTGTGTTTTCACCTGTAAAGTCAGACGGCAATGTCGGTACGCTCTCAAGCTCAGTGAGCTTACCAGCCTCTGCATCATATGCAAAAGAAGTAATGGAAGAATCCACTTCGTTAATGACAAAAGCAAATTTACCATTTGGGTGGAACGTCAAATGACGTGGACCTGCACCTGCATGGGTTTTCGTTTCACCATGGAGCACCAGTTGTCCTTTGCTGTCATCAATGGTATAAACACGGATCAGATCCAGACCGAGATCTTGTACGAACAGGAAGCGACCATCTGGACTAAAGAAACTGGAATGTGGATGTGGACGATCCTGACGTTCAGGGTGCGCTCCTTTGCCCTCGTGCTGTTTAACATCCAGCAACTCACCAATACGTCCGTCCTCAGTCAGAGACACCAGTCCCACCATACCTCCGTGGTAGCTGACTACAATAAGGTAACGATCAGATGGATCACGCTGAATGTGGCAAGTTGTTGCACCCACGTTTTCCGCACGATTCAGCAATGTAAATGTTCCTTTAACTGGATCAATTTCGAAAGCAGAAGCTTCGCCTACTTTTGCTCCTGCAGCAGAAGTCGTCTCCCCAATGGAATACAGCTTCCGATTTTTGACGTCCACATTCAGGAATGTAGGATTTTTCAAGCCGGAGAACTCATCCTGTAGTGTAAGTGCTCCTGTCTGTTCATTAAAAGTATACGAATAAACTCCGTTACCTTCCAATTCGGCGTAAGAGCCTGCGAATACGAGCAATTTTTGTTGCGCTGTCATGGTTGTGTCCTCCTTGGATTAAAAAAATGATGGGCAATTAGAATGATTGCTCCTGTTACAGATATCGCTTTAAGAGACGCGCTCCACCACGGGCTCTGTGGACAACGTCACATTTCCCGCTACAGCACGCGAGATCATGCATGAGGTTTCTGCCTGCTCTGCCAGTCGCAATGCTTGTTCGATCTGCGATTCTGTCGCATCGGCGGCCAATTGAACCTGCGGACGATGCACAATTCGGCGATATGTAAAAATATTGTTCGTTACATCGACAATCCCTTCGGATTCCAGCGCCAGTGACGCCACCGGGAGACTCGCGCGCTCCATCATCGCCGCCAAAGTAATCAAATAGCAGGTAGCGGCGGCACCGAGCAGCATTTCATCTGGATTGGTGCCCACACCAGGCCCTCCCATCTCGGCCGGGATCGAAATTGCAGTCCGCAACTGTCCAGCCTCAATACGACCGTCACTGTTGCGCCCCCCGTTCCAGTCTGCCTTGAGCAGAAAGGTATGCTCCATTTCAGGTCACTCCTCTCTCTTATATTATGAATCTTCACACAGGTGAATGTAAAGGTTAGTCAATCTCCTGATTTTTGGTTTCCGTACCCAGCAACCATACAGCCGCTGCTCCGATCAAGATAGCTACGAAGAAAATCACAAAGATAGATGGTAACGCTACGCCCTGTCCTACGAGTATACCGACTGCAAAAGGCCCGATAACGCCTCCAATACGACCAAACGCAGCCGCCATACCCACACCGGTTGAACGTACGGATGTCGGGTACAATTCTGGTGTATAGGCGTACATGGCTCCCCATGCACCGAGATTAAAAAAGGACAAGCAGATACCAGCAGCTAGCAGCATTCCCGCCGTTTCCGAGGTGCCAAACCAAATGGCAGACACGGCTGTGAGCAGCAAGTAGATGATCAGTACGAATTTGCGGCCCAGCTTTTCAATTAGATAGGCGGCGGTAAAGTAACCTGGGAGTTGGGCAAGCGTCATGATCAGCACATACTCAAAGCTTTTAACCAGTTCGAAACCTTTCATAAACATAATGCTCGGTAGCCACAGGAACATGCCGTAGTATGAAAATACAACTGTGAACCATAAAATCCACAGCATCAGCGTAGACTTGCGATTAGGTCCCGACCAAATCGAAGCCAATCGTGCACGCAGCGGAAGTTTAACGCTTTGCAGCTTGTAACGCGGTGAATCATCAATAGCTCTACGCAGATAAAGAGCGTACAGCGCAGGTACTGCGCCGAGAATAAATGCCATTTGCCAACCATACTTTGGAATAACAAAATAAGCAATAAGAGCCGAAAGGATCCAGCCTGCCGCCCAGAAGCTTTCCAGCAGCACAACCGCTCTCCCTCGTTCTTTCACAGGCACTGATTCTGACACCAGCGTCGAAGCAACCGGCAATTCCCCGCCCAAGCCTGCACCAGCAATAAAACGCAGCACCAGCAGCATTCCGAGGCCTGTCGCCAAAGCTGATAAGCCGCTGGCAATAGAAAAGATCAACAATGTCCACACTAATATGGCGCGTCTGCCGTAACGATCAGCCAAAATCCCCGCCAAAGCGGCTCCGAACACCATTCCTATCGAATTCATTGCAGTCAGCAGTCCAATTTGCTCAGATCCCAGATGCCACTCCTTTGCCAACGCTGCGACTATAAATGAAAGCAGCCCCACATCCATAGCATCAAACAGCCAGCTAAGCCCTGCGCTGAACAGCAATTTTCTTTTTTTGGCTGGTGGTAATGAAGTTAAGTCACTCATGATTCGCTCTCCCTTAAAAATATATCGTATGTAGACGTATATTCAGGTGTCTTGTCACCTGTAGCCTAGCATCTATTGTACCGTAAGCTTCCTTAATCTGCGAGCTTTTTAACACAGAAAAAAACGGAAGATTGCCTACGGCAATTCTCCCGCCTTCTGGAACCTGCCACTTACCGGTTTTGGACCAGACCGATGATCGTCACCATGAGCACCAGCAGCTGGATGAGTGTATCGTTACTCATTCCAATCGCCTCCATCCCATATGAGATACTCCTTCGGCCGTTTCCCCTCTCCCCGGATCATGACGCTTGTTCCCCAATACATACCTATGCAGGTGGCGGGAAGCTTATGATCAATAATGGATGAAAATCTCCATACGTTTAAGGTTTAATCCAGGACCACTGCAAATCCATTTCCTGAATACATTCACGGTTATCATGTTCATCATTGGCCACCAGCGGGGTCACTGGATAGATGTTCATGTCGCCTTGCTCATACGTGCGCAATAGAGGCAGCAGCTCATCTATGTTCTGGACAGACGGATCCAGCCATGAATCTATATGATCAGCTTCCAAAATAGCTGGCATGCGGGTATCGAATTCACGTATATCCGTATTAGCATGAACTGTCATCATCGTACAGGTGCGTAAAGGCTCCTTACGACTATCATGCCATACTTCATATAGCCCCGCGACCGCAAACATCTTCTGTTCCGGCAGTACCACCCTTACAGCACACATGCGTTTGCCTACTTTTCGCCAATAATAAAATCCATTGCATGGAATGATACAGCGTCGGGTTTCCGCCATCTTGCGATAACTCGGATTTACCCGAACCGTATTCAAGTCTGCATTGACACAATCCTTGCCCCAATAGGGAATAAATCCCCAGCGAAATTCATCAAGTACCCGTTCTCCATCCTGATGCAGCACAATTGGAACATGCTGGGTGGGACTCATGTTATAGCGTGTTTTGTAATAATACATCACCCGTTGTATACCAAAATGATTCCTTACCTCATCTAAATCAGCCGATAACGAAAACCTTTTGCACATTTGCTATTCATCCTTCCGCCTTTTTCACCTATTGTGCGGATATGCAAGGAAAAATATGCATATGCAGGTTATGCAAAAATCCAATAAACGCCAAAACATATAGCAATATCCCCGCAGTTGTAAAGCTACGGGGATAGATACTAGCTTATATTGTTATTACTTCTTTTCTACCGCGTGACCGCCAAATTCATTGCGCAGTGCAGCAACCACTTTCCCGTTGAACGTGTCCGCATCAAGAGAACGGTAGCGCATCAGCAAGGACAAAGCAATGACTGGTGTAGCAGCCTGAATGTCCAGTGCTTCTTCAACTGTCCATTTTCCTTCACCAGAAGAGTGCATAACCCCACGGATTTCGTCCAGGTTTGCATCTTTGGAGAATGCACGTTCAGTTAAGCCCATCAACCAAGAGCGGATAACAGAACCGTTGTTCCACACACGCGCTACTTGTTCATAATCAAAGTCAAAGTTGCTTTTTTCCAGCACTTCAAATCCTTCACCGATGGAAGCCATCATGCCGTATTCCACACCGTTATGAACCATTTTCAGAAAATGTCCGCTTCCGGATTTACCTGCGTACAAATATCCATTTTCCACTGCTGTGTCGCGGAAAACAGGCTCAACAACCGCCCAAGCTTCCGGATCGCCACCGATCATATAACAAGCGCCATTGCGTGCGCCTTCCATCCCGCCTGAAGTTCCAGCATCCATGAAGCTGATACCATGTTCTTTTAGACGGGCATGACGAGCAATAGACTCTTTGTAATGAGAATTACCACCTTCAATAATGATGTCGCCTTTGGACAACATCGGTTGAAGCTGATCCAGCACAGAATCAACAATTTGGTGAGGAACCATGATCCATAATACTCTAGGGGATTGAGTTGCCTGTACAAGCTCTTCCAATGTAGAAGCACCTTTAGCTCCATAATCCTTCATTTCTTGGATTGCGGCTGCATTGACGTCGTAAGCGACAAGTTCATGCTTATGATCAATCAAATTTTTCCCGAGATTCAAACCCATTTTTCCCAAACCAATTAATCCTACTTGCATAGTAATGGCCTCCTGCCGTAGCAAACATATTTTGGATATACTTTCTTGTTACTGTTAAGAACGAACGACTGCTTTCTCAGAGCTTTCGGTTTTTTCATCCAGCCACCATGTAAAGCCTTGCTCCTCTAACATTTGATCTGAAGCTTCTGGACCGTAAGAGCCTGCTGCATACGTGTGTAGTGGAACCTCACCACGAGCAAAAGCTTCCAGTACAGGTTGAACCCACACCCATGAAAGCTCAACTTCGTTCCAATGAGCAAAAAAGGTGGAATCTCCGCGCAGTGCATCAAAGATGAGGCGTTCATAGGCTTCTGGTACATCCTTGGCCTCGGAATGATAATTCATCAGAACCGTTTCCAGTTGACCAGCGTTTAGCGGGTCTCTACTATTCAGACGCAGCGTTACCTTTTCATCCGGGTTAACATGGATGATCAGCAAGTTCGGGTCAGTCGGTTGCCCTAGAGCGGCATAAGGATCTGTGCTATCCTTTTTGAATTCCACGACGATACGAGTAGATTTTTCTTTCATGCGTTTCCCGGTACGAATATAGAACGGCACACCCGACCATTGTTCGTTGTCAATCCATAGGCGAGCTGAAATAAAAGTATCATTTTGCGAATCAGGTCCGATATCCGGCTCTTCTTTATAGGAAGGAACTGCTTTTCCGTTGATCTCACCGTTGGTATATTGGCCTCTAACCACGTTGGAAGCAATATCAGAAGGATCAAGTGCACGAAGCGCGTCCATAACCTTGCTTTTTTCGTCACGCACCTGGTCAGCCGTGACATGTCCCGGCTTGTTCATAGCCGCCATCATCAATACCTGCAGCATGTGATTTTGTACCATATCACGAATAGCGCCAGAGTGATCATAGTATCCTGCTCGCTCCTCTACTCCTACAGTCTCAGAAGCGGTAATTTGCACATTGGCGATGTACTGATTGTTCCATATCCCTTGAAGCAACGGATTAGCGAATTTTAAGGCTTCAAGGTTTTGAACCATAGGCTTGCCTAAGTAATGGTCAATACGATAAATCTCATCCTCAGCAAAGGTTCTACTCAGGCGATCATTCAACTCACGTGCGGATTCCAGATCGTGCCCAAATGGTTTTTCGATAATGAGCCGTTTCCAACCCTTTGTTTCAGCTAAACCACTCTCCCGAATATTGAGGGCAATCACATCAAAAAATTCCGGTGCCACCGATAAGTAAAACATGCGGTTCCCCGGAATTCCCAAGTCATTTTCACGTTGCTCAGCAAGCTGTAGCAGCTTTTTATAATCTTCCGGGTAGTTGACGTTCAATGCGCTGTAACGGAAAGCACTTAAGAACTGATCCATCTGTGCGCGGTCTTCATTCACGTGTCTGGAAAAATCCTTAATGGATTGCTCTACATTACTTTGAAATTGCTCGTCTGCCACTTCACGACGCCCCATCCCAATTACAGAAAAGGAAGCCGGAATTTTACCTTCTACAAACAAATTATACAAGGCAGGGTAAATTTTACGTTTAGCCAAATCCCCTGTCGCTCCAAATAAGACAAATGTCATTGAATCCATGAATTATTCCTTCTTCCCATTATAAAGATGAGGTTATTAAAAGTTACCTGAGGAATTAACGTAACCCATAATACACCCAAAATAAGGGGCAAGTCAATCAAATTTTAGCGAAATCGTGAACATTCGATATATCCTGTAATGATAACGTTTTCTGTGGTATGATTGACGAAAGGAAAGAGAAAAAAATGTTAAATATGTCACAGTTGACACAAAGCGTTATAGTTACTATTGGTATACAGAGTTACTTTTAGTATACTGTTTAAAACAACAATGAAATTGAGGGGATTCAGATGAGCGACGACAGGCAGCCTAAGCTTTTGTGCGGTAAGGTGGAACAGTCCTTTCAGATCATCAGCAAAAAATGGACCGCTCTCATCATTCATACTTTGATGGAACATCCCAAACGATTTAGTGAAATTCACGTCTCCATACCCGATCTTAGCAAACGCATGCTGAACGAACGCATCAAGGAACTAGAGCTTTCCGGCCTGATCCTTCGCAATGTCATCACAGAGCGGCCTGTGCGTACCGAGTATTCGCTGACACGCAAGGGTAAAGAGCTAGGTGATGCATTGAATGGTGTGGAGAGCTGGGCCGAGAGATGGCTTTAACTTCTAACAGGAGATCGTCACACATGGTCTCCTGTTATTGTGTTACCCCATGTGGATCATAATACAGACTACAGTACGAAAATAATGGAACAACCACGCAGCAGCTCATGATTTCAGTCTGAGCCAAGGAAGGAAGAGAACGATGGCATTTGGCATTACCCGGCAGGAGCTTATGGCCTGGAAAAGAGAGGTCAGTCGTGGTGAAATTGCTTTTCTGACACATTACTGGCTGGATGATCGCTTTCCAGGCATTACAACCGTCACCAAGGTGGGATGTTCTGATTTGGACAAGCTGCGCTTATGGTGCAACCATAACGGATTGGACCCCCAATATATTCATCAACGTCAGGCCTATCCGCATTTTGATCTTATCGGCAACAAACAGACAGAAATTTTACGTAAGTACGGCATGAGCGATCAATTAAAACGCTTTGAACTTCATCTCCCAACGAGTACACGCCCATCGTTCTAAACCGCAGCTCTCAGAGCTGCGGTACTTTTGTTTTCATACCCGTTAATACCTTGTGTATCCAAATCGCTGACATAGCTCCTTCTCCCATCGCCACAGTCGCTTGCTCGGCATGAACTCCTAAGTCCCCGGCTACCCACACATTTTCCACATTTGTCATTTTGCTGCGAGGATGAGTTTCAATGTGCTTATTATGCAGCAGATGTACACCCAGTTGCTCTGCCAGCTCTGAATGAACATGATTGCTGCCAAAAGCTAAAAAGCCCCGCTCTGCTCGAACTACTTGTCCATCGGCCAGCCGCACTCCTTCAAAACAGCCCGGTTCTCCGGTTATAATCTCAGAAATAGCGGCTTCCTTATAGCCAATCCCTTTTTCCCGCAGCTTTTCGCTCAGCTCGTCCGGCACCTCTGAACGCTCATGATTGACATATACAAGTTGATCGGTGCGCGCTGATAAAATCAGAGCCATGGAAGCTCCTGCTTTGCCTGCCCCCATGACGACCGTACTGCGATCCTGAACCTCATAACCGTCACAATCCGGGCACACATATACACCGTTGCCCAAGCAGGCTTGTAACCCATCCAGTTTTGGAAAACGGTCCGTTAGCCCTGTCGCCAACAGCAGCGTCTTTGACGAATACACGGAGCCTTCCTCCACTTGAATGTCAAAAAGCTCATCCCTTTTGGCGGCTTTTACCGCCTTCCCTACAATAAACTCAGTACCTAGTTTTGTGGCTTCATTACGTCCAAGCCGTCGCAGCTCTTCACCAGAAATTCCGTCAGGAAAGCCCAAAATATTATGATACTGGTGGCATAGCGTAGATCGACCATAGCCCGAATCTATCACTAGAACTCGATGACTGCTGTATCTCCCCAATTGAATCGCTGCTTGCAATCCGGCAATTCCCCCACCAACAATAATGCAATCATAGTTCATAACTTTTCCTCCTTTGAATGCGCGTTATCCTAGACATCTGCATAAAATCGCAATAACACCTATGTAAACTTCTCATCCAATTTTAAACATAATATCACCCACTAACGGATGAATTAACCGCTGTGTCTGTATATATCAAAGCTTACATATCTTAAAAATGGAATGGCAAAGAGCACTGTAGATACCCACAGTGCTCTAATCAGGCTGAACTTGAAACGTCATTTTATCGTGAAAATTATTTAAATGTTTTTACACGTTCTTCAATAGGCTGGAATTCTTTTTCACCTGGTTGGAATGTCGGTTTACCAAATGGCATTTCAGCAATCAGTTTCCAGTGCTCAGGAATGTTCCATTCGTTTTTCACTTTTTCATCAATCAAAGGGTTGTAATGCTGAAGGGATGCGCCCAATCCTTCTTGTTCCAGAGCTGTCCATACAACCAATTGCAACATACCATTAGATTGGTTAGCCCAGATTGGAAAATTGTCCGCATAGGCTTCGAATTGTTGTTGCAGACCAGCTATCACGTTATTGTCTTCAAAGAACAAGACCGTTCCGTAACCGCTGCGGAAACCGTTCATTTTCTCAGCAGTAGATTTGAATTGTTCTTCATTGCCTACAACCTCACGTAAAATATCTTCTGTAATATTCCACAGTTTATCATGATGCTCTCCGAGCAACACTACAGCACGTGAAGTTTGGGAGTTGAACGAGGTAGGTGTGTACTTAACAGCTTCCTCTACAATCTCTTGAATCCGTTGGTCAGAAATGACCTGTTCTTTGCTAATACCATAATAGGAGCGTCTGTCTTTCAGAGCTGTGAAGAAATCTTTAGTCATTTTGTTACCTCCTGAGAAAAATCAATTACTTTTCGTAACTTAATATACATTGCATATATCTTAAAGTCAAGAGTTTTCTTTTTAAATATTACCAGTTAGTTGATAATTATACGCCACCATTGTATTTTTTCTCACTGGAAGAGGTGTGCTTGGTTGCATCCTTGTCTCTCTCCTCCTGTCTTTCCATCTTCAAATCCTCTACAGGAATGGCGTCTACTGTCTGCTCGATCTCAAAACGGTCGAACAAGCTTTCCTGCTCTGTTGGATACTGCTCTGCATGATCTCGATTGATCGACTGTTCCTGATGTTGAGACTCCGTTGTTCCTTTCCCCGTCTGTCCTTTCTGCTCATTCTGATCGTGCAGGTTATCTTCAAATGGGGCCATTTTACTTCCCTCCCTATCGGATTGGTGTCCACAGTATACTTTTACCTTTCACATCGGGGATTAAACGCAAAAAAGAGAAAATCTCTACAAAGATTTTCTCTACTCATGTTCTTATAGATGGTCGATTGGATTATTCCGAGCTGGATTTACCTGTACACTCATAAAAAAGATGAGGTTCCAGCTTCTCTCCTGTTACGAGCTTCTGTACCAGTTGAGTCCCCGAGTCGGGGGTCATTTGACCATACCAGTCCCCTTGAGGATAGACGATCACAACCGCAGCATCATGACAACGCCCATTACAGCGAGTTCTGGTCGTGTGGATATATGCCTCTGCATTTTGTTTACGAATTTCATCCCGAATTGCCTGTGTAATTTCTTCACCCTCATGTCGCATACATGTGCCTCCATTGCAAATCAATACATGATGCTTCATTGGTTCTAATTCAAAAATAGCCATAGCTTCCCCTTTAATCAACAGTTGTTGGTTTTAAATCAATGTTTATCTGGATAAAGAACAAGCTGTGCTTCCATCTGACCAGCTTCAATCGTCAGCACGATAAATGAATATTCGTCTTGGCCGCGTTTGTCCGTCGGAGACCCCGGATTAAGGACAAGCTGACCGTCAATCGTTTTGAGCACCGGAATATGAGAATGTCCATAAATCAGGCAATCCAGCGTTTCTCCCTTAAACGTATTCAATGCGATATTTTCTGTCGTGCCTCGCCAGCCGTGACCGTGAACCATGCCGATTCGCTTGCCTTGGGCTTCAACGATTCGCTGATAGCCTAGACGCTCCACGATGTCTACTCCATCATTGTTTCCGGCAATGCCTTGCACAGGCGCAAATTCAGCTAGACGTTCATATACGAACCAATCCGTCCAGTCTCCGGCATGGAGAATGAGGTCACTGCCTTTTAACTCCTGTACCAGTCGACTAGGCAGTGTTTTGCCTCTGTGCGGCATATGAGTGTCTGAAAGTACGATGATTTTCATATTAATTGCTCCTTACCAGCGTCTTTACACAGATGAACTTTGTTGCCCCACGCGCTGCTGAAGTGCCTGCTCCAAATCTCGCAGCGTAACGGTCTCGAAAAACGTCTGTATTTTCTGCTCTGCCACGGTATATAAACCATCCAACAATGCGTCTATGTTCCTGCCTACCTCACAATTAAGATTGCTATCGGTGTGGATGGCGAACAACGGACCTTCATCCTTAGTCGCTTCATAGATCATTTTCAGATTGATGTTTGAACTGGACATGCTTAGACGAAAGCCGCGTGCTCCAGGCGATGAATCAACCAAACCCGCTTGCTTGAGGCGGCTCATAATCCTTCTCACAACTACCGGGTTTGTATTGATGCTGGAAGCTATAAGTGACGATGTCATTCGCTCCGGTGCCCCTTCAGCCAGAAGAAGCAGACAATGGATACTAACGGAAAAATGGGTACTCATGTTAACCACCTTTATGTGTGTGCCTCATTAAATGTTTGATAAAATACTTGTTTCCATCATACCACAATAGAGGCACCAACACAGTGCTAACTGCACCTTACTCCGGAAAATAGTCATTTTCAGGACGTACTCGCACCTTTAATTGGCGCACACTATATTCCAACTGTTTTACGATATCCTCCAGTTGACGACGGTCAAGTCCATTAAGGTCGGCCGCTGGCTTGGGTGCATTTTTCAAATCACGTATGGTTGCCTGCTGCTCCTGCCACTTGTCCATCAGGTCGGCTATATTCGCATAAAAGCGTTCATAATCCTTGATCACTTCATCCAGAAAGGCATCTACCTCGTCCGGATCATAGCCCCGCATTTTATTCTTAAACTGTTTCTCATGAATGGAGAGCGCGTCCAGCTGAATGCCCAGTTGTTTAAACAACTGCTTTTGCTTATCCAGACGACGCTTCATATGTTCATCCATCGGTTATTCCCTCCTTAACACACTATTCTTTTTATATCACATTCTAGGCTGGGAATAAAAGTCTCTGCTGATTGCCCGGCCCTATGAACGGGTATAAAAGAGCATACGTGTCACTTATACAGACCACGAAGGGGAGAGATGATCATGAATCATTTGAACGATTCGCAGCTTGCAGAGCTGAAACATATGTTGTTGGAGCAGAAAAAGGATTTAGAAAAGCATTTTGAACAAAACGGTCAGGCAAACGCTCAATTGGGAGAAACACTGACAGATTCCACAGGTGAGCTCTCGTCCTATGACAATCACCCCGCTGATATAGGGACAGAAACCTTTGAACGGTCCCGTGATATGGCGATTAATGATTCGCTGCAAGACGAGCTGGAGCAAGTCAATGCAGCCCTTCAGCGGATAAAGGATGGGACATACGGAATTTGTGTGGAGAGCGGGGAAGAAATTCCTTTTGAACGGTTACAAGCCATTCCATATACAGCCTATACCGTCGAGCACACGCCAACTCGAGAATTATCGAATGACCGTCCGGTAGAGGAACAGGTCATGACTCCGCCGCCCAAGGGTGCAGGTGAGGTTCGCCAACGGAATGCAGGACGATTTGATGATGCGGGCGCATGGGACGCCGTGGAAAAATACGGTACATCGAACTCACCTGCAACTGCCGCCAAGCGTGATGTCACAGATTATGATGAAAATATGTGATGCTCGAATGCCCAAAGACTTATTGAAAATACCTATGTATTTGTCATCTAAAAAAGCAGCTTGTCCTTTTGACAAGGCTGCTTTTTTAGATCTTCTAGGAATACGGTACACCGCTTATCCAATTTCTATCCGTTTCCGACTGCGAGCTGACTCAATACAAGCATCGATCACCTTCATATTGCTCACCGCATCTTCTGGCTCATACGGCAACGGGACACCGTCAAGCACTGCTTTAGCAAAAGCATCCGCTTGCAGTTCAAAAGAATTAAAACCTTTCAGACGTTCCTCACGCGTAACCGAACCGACGTGGACGAAAATTTGCGGTACCACAGACGTTCTTTCCCAGCCGAACATTTTGGGCATCGCAATCGTACCCTTGCTACCGAGAATTTCCATGTTGGAACGATTGGCTGCCCACATGCCACAATCGAAAGTAAGATTGATTCCACCCGGAAATTCCAGCAAGCCGGAAGCCATCATATCGACGTTGTCATGCTCCGGGGAAAATAAGGCATGTACCGTCACTGCCTCCGGCTCCCGATCCAAATACATACGAGCGGCTGATATCGGATAGACACCCACATCATATAGCGAGCCGCCGCCCATGTTTTTATTAAAGCGCACATTATCTGCCTGATCGGTATTGTTAAACGTAAACGTGCAATGGATGCCGCGAATGTCACCAATTTCCCCACTATTGATAATTTCCTTAATTCTTCGATGTTTGGGATGATAACGATACATAAAAGCCTCTGCAAAGATCACTCCTGCACGTTGACATGCTTCAATCATGCGGCTTGTACCGGCCGAGCTAAGAGAAGATGGTTTTTCACACAAAACGTGCTTCCCAGCCTCCGCCGCCCGAATGGTCCACTCTTCATGCAGATGGTTTGGCAACGGAATGTACACCGCTCCGATTTCGGGATCAGCCAACAGTTCATCATAGCTTCCATAACTTTTTGGAATATCGAACTCCCGGGCGGCCTCAGCGGCTTTATCCGCATTACGACTAGCAATCCCAAGCACTTCTCCGCGTTCGGATTGCTGAATCGCAGGAATTACAGCGATTTGGGCGATCTCCGCAGTGCCTAAAATTCCCCATTTCAGCTTTCTACCCATCATTCTCATCCTTTCGTGGTTAGGAATAGTTGTCTTGTTCCGCTTTGTGCAGCATACCTAAGCAACGGTCCAAATCAGCTTTGACCTGCTTCTTGTACAGTCGGGCTTTCTCCTCCCCATCATCTGTAAAGTGATAGAGTACAATCTCCTGAAAATCCACGCGCGGGTCTGTTCCTTTCAATCGCTTGGTACGGTAAAAAACGCCTTCCTGTACCAGCTCATGCAGCGCCCGGTAAACTTCGCTCTGAGGCGGAACATATCCAAACCCACTAAACTCATCCTTCATCGATTCGAGCATCTGATATCCATAACCGCGATGCCTCTCCACCATTGTGATCAGATAAATTTTGATAAAAGCCCGCTGGGATATCATAAACGCCATTTCACAGCCTCCTCCACACCTTATTCATACACTTTACCTTCCATTATAAACCACTCTGCGTCCATAGACTATTTCCTTTGATGATATGAGAGCTTATGAGAACTCTCCATCCCTTGTGACCTGTTTTAAGATGGCGAGAGATATAGAATGAGGCGATATAGAGTAGTGTGCGAAGTGCTGAGAAATGAGTTTATGGTTTACTATTATGAACTTTTCATATGTTGAAATAATATAATATCAGTTAAAAAAGTATCCCTTGGCCTTATTTCTTGGCTTTGGGATACTCTTGTGAACATATGTGATTGGATTATCAAATCAAGCTTGCTTTTGTACGGCTGGCGGACTCCCAGTCGGGCGAGGACGAACCCGAAGCCCCACGATCCATTTGCCCAGAGGCAAACGTGCCAGCAGCCATGTTCCGGCAACGGAAAAGATCATACAGAGAACGAATGAAGCCAGCATACGAAGAACGTGGCTCCAGTCTGCAAACAACGTCTCGTCAAAATAATAGGTCACACGCAGCATAAAGGCATGCATGAGATACGCTCCATAGGACAACGTTCCGATGGCCGTCAGCATACTCGCCGCACGTCCCCCCTTATGAGCAATCCACGTCGCTACCCGATAAGCTACAAAAATAGACGCGACGCAATATACAGCCATGACCGGACGCAGCAGAGACAAATAGTTAAAGGAAAGAACTGTACCTTGCGGTGTCTGGAACTGACCGATCATCTCATACAGCAAGTAGCCAGTAATTACGATAAACAACGGCCAGTATATCATTTGTGCTTTGGTTACCCATGCATTCCAACGCTTGACGTTCATCCCGGCTGCCGCTCCCAGCACAAAATAAAAGAAAAAGTAGATCACATTCCGGTCAGCATACAGGGTAAACCAAGAGGTAATGACCGGAAGCTGGAGCTTATCCATCGCTTGGTATACGGGTCCAACGGCGAACATGAGCAAAATATATAGCACGCCGAATACAGCCAATGCAGCGGGTCGCCATGTTGATGGCAGTAGCGCAGACAAACGACGGACAGCATAACGAAACACAGGAAATAACACATAACATTGAATAATCATTACGATGTACCACAGATGATAGCTACTTTTCCCGTTCAACAGCTTCTGGAAAAAATCCAGCGGGTGAATATATCCTCCACTTTGAGCAAGCTGATTTCCCAATTCGTATAAAAGAGACCATATGATATAAGGAACGATGATGTCCAGGAATCTTTTACGTAAAAACGTTCCGTACTTTAAGGCTCCATCATAATTGTAAAATAGCACCATTCCAGTGATAAATACAAACACAGGAACTGCAAATTTGGAACACAGCAGTAAAAGTGTCATCAATACCCCGTCCTGGACGCGCGCCCCCTGCGCAACCGCATAGTGTGCGACGGAATGCTGAAGAACAACGGCCGCAAAAGCCAGCCCTCTCAGCAAAGCGACTTCGGAAATTCTCTCTTTTTGACTCATGCCACTCTCCTGTTACATCTAGCAATTTATAAATCCAGGATTTTTTCAAAATCCTCAATCTATTATAACGACAATTCTGTAAAAATATATAGAAGGTTAAACGTGCCAACGGCAAGCTTAGCATCATTTATCTCAGATTTATTCTATGATCCACAAATATGTAAAAACAGCAGTCCTCCCTCTCGGGGAGACTGCTGCTGTAGAAACAACCCATATACAAAGGAGATAGGAAAGCCTGTTAAATCACGTTCTCAACTAGCCGTTAGGTTTTTACAGGTTCCTTCTCGTATCTGTGTATGCATCTGTACGCGGCGTGTCTGCCAACGTATCATCATACGTTCTGTAACGATCCGCATTCAGCGAACGGTTGGTGCGGAAAATATCATAAACATCCCTGTTATGGTCAGCGGAGTCCACCAGCACTAAAATCTTGCCCTGATCGACGTAAGTCTCGTATTGACGTGCATCATCTTCCGGAATACCCAGCCCGACCAGTCCACCGACCAAGCCACCTGCTCCCGCTCCGACAGCTGCTCCGGTAAGGGTAGCCGCGATAGGTCCAGCAGCGAGGATTGGTCCGATACCTGGAATAGCCAAGGCCCCGATGCCCGCCAGCAACCCAGCAACGCCGCCTACAACGCCGCCGGTAGCCGCACCGGTCGCTACACCCTCCGGTGCTTTGGTGCCTGTCTCTTCACTAATCGTCCTCAACTCGTCACGGTCACGGGTGATCACAGAAATTTCACTGCTTGGGATTCCTTTGCTCTGCAATTGTCCTATCGCACGAGATGCTTCCTGCTCTGTATCAAAAACACCAACAATCTTCTTTTCATTATAATCGTTTAAGTTATTAGCCATGATAGTTGCCTCCCAATATTTTAGTGTTGAGTGGTTCGTTTTTCATTACCCCGCTATTATGACGTTTAAACGATTTTACAAAAATTCAAAAAGTCGATTAGCATAAAACAGCTTCTATTTAACGCTTTGGCTTTGCTCTGTTGGTCGCCACAGCTTCCAGTGGATCATCCGGCCAATAATGCTTGGGATATCTGCCTTTCAGGTCCTTTTTGACTTCAAAATAAGCCTCGCTCCAGAAGCTGGACAAGTCGGATGTCACTTGGACAGGTCGCTGGGCAGGTGACAGTAAATGCAATACAATGGGCACACGTCCGCGTCCAATACGAGGCGTATCCCTCATACCGAACAATTCTTGTAGTCGTACGGCCAGCGCTGGTGCCTCAGGATTCGAATAATCGACAGGAATGCGGGAACCGCTGGGTACACGGATATGCGTCGGCGCTTCCTGATCAAGCTGCTGCCGCTGTTCCCAGTCCAGCCTGCCAAGCAGCAATGCAGCACTGTCCAGCCGTTGCAGATCGGATACGTTTTTGGCTCCTAGAGCAAAAGGCAACAGCCACGATTCCAGTGAATCCAGCAATGCCAATTCCGTGCAGTCCGGCCAGTCTTCAGGCGCTGAGAAGTGCATAAAAATCAAACGAGCCTGCAACTGGAGGGTTTGCCGATTCCATGACAACAGCTTCAGACCGCGTTCACGGACACCCTGCATCAAGGCGGCAGCAACTTCCTCTGCCGGAGGTCGCTCATAGGACGTTTCCTTTAAGACGAGTGAGCCCAGTCGCAGTACCTTGCGGGCTCTCACTGCTGAGGCGGAGCTATCCCAGTATACGCTGGCTTGTTCCAGCAACAAATCGCTGCAATGCTGGGTCAGCTCTTGCAGTTCAACCGGTGCCGCCAACTGAATGGCACCATCTGCTCCCTCGTCGTCCACTTCGGCGGCGACGAGATAGGATGAACGCGACATCCACTCCACTTGTCGGAGTCGCGCGCCCCGGCCGCCGCTAAGCAAAAAGCGGCCGTCCCCTCGGCCCTGCGCGATCCGATCCGGATACGCAAAGGCCAATAGCAGCCCGCAAGCCGCGGAGCCGTCAGGCTCGTCCTGCGCTGCGACTACTGTCGGCAGCGAGGCTAGCAACTGCCGGCTCTCTTGCACGATACGGCGAATCACCGTATCGTCTGCCGTCCGCAGCAGGCTGTGCGTGCTGCGGGCATGGGTCGCCTCGCGCAGGGCATCCAGCCGCGGGCGCAAATCCGTTCCGCCATGGGCGCGGAACGGGTCCCGCTCTTGCAGCAGCGCAGCCAGACGGCTGGCGGTTGGTGCCAGGCCGAGTGCCGCAGCACGCAACAGCATGTGCCCGAGGCGCGGGTGCGTGCCCAGGGCGGACACCTCGCGCCCATGCGCGGTAATGCCGCCTGTAGTGCCATCGGCTGCTGCATCCAGACAGCCGAGCTGGTGCAGCAGACCTGTGGCCTGGCCGTACGCGGCCTCAGGCGGGGCATCCAGCCAGGCCAGCTCGGCGGGCTCGCGCACGCCCCAGGCCGCCAGCTCCAGCGCGAGCGGGGCCAGATCCGCCGCCGCGATCTCCGGGCGGCTGGCTTCGGGGAGCGCTGCATGCTCCTGCGCGCTCCACATCCGGTAGCATACGCCCGGCTGGAGACGCCCCGCCCGTCCGCGCCGCTGGTCGGCGGAGGCCTTGGACACCTTGACGGTAGTCAAACGGCTCATGCCAGTTCGCGCGGAAAACAACGATTCCCGCGACAGTCCGCTATCGATCACCACCGCGATCCCGGCGATGGTCAAGCTGGACTCGGCAATCGAGGTGGCCAATACCACTTTTCGACTGCCCGAAGCCGATGGTCGTATTGCCTCATCCTGCTGCTCCAGCTTCATGCTGCCGTACAGCGGAATTACTTTGACGTGTGCTGGTAAATGCTTTGAAGCCAATTCTCGTTCCGTTCTATGAATTTCTCTGGCCCCTGGTAAAAACACCAGCAGATCGCCTTCATGAGCATGAAGCGCCTTTTCTACTGTCTCAGCCGTAAAGGACTCTAATGAGGTTGACGAAGGCTTGGACATATGGAAGGTTTCTACCGGAAATACGGTGCCTGGACATTTCAGTAATGGCGCATCCCCTAATAGTCTACATACAGGCTCTGCCTCCAAGGTGGCAGACATGATCAATATCTTCAAATCCGGTCGCAGCAGCGCCTGGCTTTGCAGGGCAAGTGCCAATCCCAAGTCTGCATGCAGGCTGCGCTCATGAAACTCATCAAACATAATCAGCCCGACTCCCTCCAACGCCTGATCATGTTGCAACATCCGGGTGAGTACGCCTTCCGTAACCACCTCAATCCGCGTGTTTGGCCCTACTTTTGTATCCATGCGAACCCGGTAGCCCACCGTCTTTCCGGTGGGCTCTCCCAGCGTTTTTGCCATTTGTGCTGCTGCTGCACGTGCTGCCAAACGCCTCGGCTCCAGCATAATTATCTTTTGCCCTACCAGCCACGGCTCATGCAGTAGCTCCAGCGGTGTTACCGTCGTTTTCCCCGCTCCCGGCTGTGCAATCAGTACCGCCGCCGAATGAGATTGCAGTGTATGTTTAAGCTCGGGGATCACTTGCATAATAGGCAGTTGTTTATCTGTCAATGAAATCTCTCCAATGATACGCTTGATGCGTAGAATCTAAGTTTTAGTTCTTTTATTATTGTGAATTTTTCATTACCTGTAATTATTGAATAGAAAAGGTTAAGCTGCCCTCTGGAACTTCTCCTCGGTCTGTCATACATAATTCTTCTAAATCTATTATACAGATATTTAAATTTCCCGTCTGATCATCGCGGCTATGTATGCTTCGTCTTTAGCTTCTATACCTATCGGGATGCACTCACGGCAAGATCGTTTTATAATATAGTTGATATGGATTGCTGAAGGACGGAACACAGAATCGAGGTCACTTTCGTATGGAATTACAGGCCCAACCCATCAGAGGGCGATTTGCCCCAACACCATCGGGATGGATACACTTAGGAAATGCTCGTACCGCCTTATTATCCTGGCTGCACGTTCGTTCCCTGGGCGGAACCTATATTTTGCGCATGGAAGATATTGATATGACGCGAGCTCGCAGCCAGTTGGCGCAAGGGATAATGGAAGATTTGCGCTGGATCGGTCTGAACTGGGACGAAGGACCCGACGTAGGCGGTGCCTACGGTCCCTACACTCAAAGCCAGCGGCTGGATCGCTTCCAATCTGCATTGGAGAAGCTACAGGGGCATGATTTGCTATATCCTTGTTTTTGCAGTCGGGCTGACATTCTGGCTGCCTCTCATGCTCCACATGGACTGTCTGGTGAAGGACCCGCATATTCAGGGGCATGTCGTAATCTTAGCTCTCAAGATGCCGTAGCCAAAGCACAGCATAAACTCCCTTCACTTCGCTTTAAAGTACCGCAAAGTCCAGATGCCGTTATTTCGTTTCATGATCAGGTAGCAGGTCATGTGACCTTCGGTGCGGCAGAAGGCGGCGATTTTATCGTCAAACGAGCGGACGGCATGTTTTCCTATCAGCTGGCTGTCGTTGTCGATGATGCGGATATGCATATGACCGACGTACTCCGCGGGTATGATCTTCTCGATTCAACGCCCCGTCAGCTATTGCTGTACCAAGCTTTGGGCTTGCAGCCGCCACGTTTCGCACACGTTCCCCTTGTCCTAGGCCCTGATGGACGAAGGCTGGCCAAACGACATGGTGGCGTAGCACTCCGAGCCATGCGTCGACAAGGGGTCTCACCGGAAGCAGTCATTGGCTGGCTCGCCTATTTTTCAGGGCTGCTGGATTCACCCGAGCCTGTGAAGGCAGTAGATTTAATCGATGACTTTCATTTAGACAAACTGCCCAAAGAATCCGTCATCCTGACGAAGCAATGCCTCACGAGATTATCTGCACTGCAACAGTAATGAGGTAAAGCGTAGAAATTAAAGTGTACGGGCAAGGGCCTTCCGCCCTTCGCTCCTCTTGTTTCTATTCCTCCAGTCGCTTACGCATAGCGGACTCATATTCATAAAATACAGACGACGTATTCAGCCCTCTTTCCTCCAGCAGCATACGGAGACGAAGTGATTTTTCAGTCAGCCTGCGACTGATCCGCTCTTGCTCTCCCGCCTCATGACAAGCGTGAAGCAAATCACGTAGCTGGACACATTCCTTTTGCAGGTGAAGCTCTTCCGGTAAAATGCCTGCATTCTTCAACAGCTTGTACGACATCCGCAGCTCCTCTGGAACATGTGACAAATCCTCGATCACCAGTGGCTTGCCCTCTCCCGGTAAATGATCAAATTCCCCTTTGGCCATCGCCTCCGCAATCTTCTGCTCTGCCATTCTGGAGAACATTCCCATCGACCCTTTCCACTCCTTGTATTAAGCATCCTATGTATAATCTATATTAAATAAACCCGGAGTTCTTTGCCACTGTAGCTTACATATCATTAGGATGTCTTGTATCCATAAAAGAGAAAGGGAGTTATTCTTCGATCCCCAGCAATTGAGATACTTGTACTCTATATTTTTTGGCCTTACGTGTTCCATGAATGAGATTAGACAAGCGGCTAGCAGGAATATGGTAGGTATCACAAAATGTTCTCTGATCCATTTGCCTCTCGACTAGCTTTTCTTTGATTTTCCAGCCAAAAGGGGTTACAGGATTTCGTTTGTTCAACAACGTTATCACCTCTTCATAGTATAAGGTTTAGGATTTAGGATTTTGATTGGGGTTTGGAGATTGGATTTCACGCTCTTCCTTTAGCAATATGGCATGAACTCATTTGTTAGGATTTCATTTTGTATATTTGGTATTGATTCAATAGTTCATCCAGTTTCATGGATTGTTCAATCACTTTGGGATGCGTTAAAAATCCGTATTTCTTCTGGACTTGGTACAGTCTTTTTCTGGCCCGTTCGACACGAAGTAAAGTCACACCTGGATTCATCAGCATGATTCCCCCTTCTGTGTCATATCTTAATGCAAAACGTAAATTTTTGGATTTTTTTTAAAATACGCTTACCAAAAAAAAGCGCTTCTGGAATTCCAGAGGCACTTTTTTTTTG
>NZ_JBSEDY010000012.1:0-179020 GCF_053570945.1 Paenibacillus sp. CMM36 | reverse complement strand
CCCCCCTCAAGATGAGATTTCCCAATTAGTAAGACCCCTTGAAGACGACGAGGTAGATAGGTTGGGGGTGGAAGTGCAGTAATGCATGGAGCTGACCAATACTAATCGGTCGAGGGCTTATCCTAAAATAAAACGCAAATGAGTTTCGGATCCAGTTTTCAGGGTGTAAGTTTTGTATTGTATAAGCACAAGTGGCTTATATGGAACAAGCGAACACACAGCATTTGGCGATGCTGATTCCTGAAAAAGAATTTACGATGTAAATTCATGTTTGGTGGCGATAGCGGAGGGGTTCCACACGTACCCATCCCGAACACGACCGTTAAGCCCTCCAGCGCCGATGGTACTTGGACCGCAGGGTCCTGGGAGAGTAGGACGTCGCCAAGCAACAAGTAAAGAGGACCATGATCTCAATGAGATCATGGTCCTCTTTGGTATATTAGGGTACAAACCACTTGTATAATTGCTTCTATGCTGCGCATTCAAAGAAGAGATACGCTCTTGTGAATAGCTATTACTCTTAAAAACGCTTATTTTTAAAGGTTGTCCTCCGTAGGAGTACAGTTGTTTGTACAGGGAAATACTAAAGGTTAGGGCTATTGTTGAAGGCTTGACACCCCTATACCGCTTTGCTAAGATTGCAATAATATATTTTCAGAGAGCCTTGATTTGTCCATGTCGGACAGACAACAAGACCAATACAGACTAAACAATTTGAAGGAGGATCATCTTGGTGTGGGAAGATAAATTCGGTAAGGAAGGCCTTACCTTTGACGATGTTTTGCTGGTACCTCGCAAGTCGGTGGTTCTGCCCAAAGAAGTAAGCGTGGCGACACGTTTGAGTGATAACGTAAAGCTGAATATTCCTTTGATGAGTGCTGGTATGGATACTGTTACTGAGGCAGTGTTGGCAATCGCGATGGCTCGTGAGGGCGGTATCGGTATTATTCATAAAAATATGTCGATTGAACAGCAAGCGGTAGAGGTGGATCGGGTTAAACGTTCTGAGAGCGGTGTTATCACCAATCCATTCTCATTGACTCCGGATCATTTGGTATCTGATGCTGAAGCAGTTATGGGTAAATACCGTATTTCTGGTGTACCTGTTGTAAACGAAGAAAACAAACTGGTGGGTATTATTACTAACCGTGATCTTCGCTTTATTCACGATTTTAACCTTAAAATCAGTGAAGTCATGACGAAGGAAGAACTGGTAACTGCACCTGTAGGTACGACTTTACAGGAAGCGGAAGTCATTTTGCAAAAGCATAAGATTGAAAAGCTCCCTTTGGTTGATGATGAAAATTATCTCAAAGGTCTTATCACCATTAAAGATATTGAGAAAGCTATTCAATTTCCGAACGCAGCGAAAGATGCACAAGGTCGTCTTCTGGTCGGTGCGGCTGTTGGTATTTCCAAGGATACATTTGATCGGACTGAAGCACTTGTAAAAGCGGGTGTGGATATGATTGTTGTGGACTCTGCTCACGGCCATCATATTAACATCATTGAAGCGGTCCGCAAGCTGCGTGAAGCTTATCCTGATCTGACGATTGTAGCAGGTAATGTAGCTACTGGAGACGGAACGCGCGAATTGATTGAAGCAGGAGCATCGGTCGTAAAAGTCGGTATTGGTCCAGGCTCCATCTGTACAACACGCGTAATCGCAGGGATAGGTGTTCCACAAGTAACAGCAATTTATGATTGTGCAACAGTAGCACGTGAATATAATATTCCGATTATTGCAGACGGCGGTATTAAATACTCCGGTGAAATTACAAAGGCCATTGCGGCAGGCGCTTCTGCGGTAATGCTGGGAAGTCTTTTTGCAGGTACGGAAGAAAGCCCGGGCGAATCTGAAATTTATCAAGGACGCCGCTTTAAAGTATATCGTGGTATGGGCTCTATGGCTGCGATGAAGCAAGGTAGTAAAGATCGTTATTTCCAAGATGACGACAAGAAATTGGTACCGGAAGGCATTGAAGGACGCGTTGCTTATAAAGGACCACTTTCCGACACTGTCCATCAGCTGTTGGGCGGTCTTCGTTCCGGTATGGGTTATTGCGGTACAGCTAATATTGAGGAGCTTCGTAACGATACAAGCTTTATCCGTATTACAGGTGCTGGTCTGCGTGAGAGCCATCCGCATGATGTGCAAATTACGAAAGAAGCACCAAACTACTCTCTATAAAGTTCGGCTGTAGTAGACTTGACGACAGGCAGAGCGTATTTCGCTCTGCCTGTCTTTTTTTAGAGATACCCCTGTGATAGAATAGACAAGTGTCCGCCTTTATGACGAAATTATTGACGAATTAGGGCACGTAGGTCTTTTGGATGATTCCTACCAGTAAAGAAGATTCGAGCAGAAAATGCTCATGACAGGATACAACTAAGAAAACGAAATAAAACGAAATGAAACTGGATTTTAACACTAAAACATTAATTACATTGGCCAAGTAGAGGCTGTAACCACCGTCTCGTTGTACATAACGGATCGGGTTGAGGTACGAGAGGAGTTTGTATTCATTTGAAAGCGAACAATTTAAAGCAAAATACAAAACGCAGCATGATTAAAAAGAGCGTGACTGCAGTCATGGTGCTCAATATGATGTATATGTCGGCATTGCCTGTTGTAGGCAATTTCGATCCGAGCGTGGCTACTTTTGCAGCTGGAGCGGCAACACAGGCAACCAATATTACGGGGACAGGTTCTATTAACCCCCCTAGTCTGGCACTACGTTCTGCCATTTTGATCGAGCCTTCCACGGGGCAAGTATTGCTGTCTATGAATCCAGATGAGCCACTTCCACCAGCAAGTATGACTAAAATGATGACAGAATACATCGTGGCTGAACAGGTTAAGCAAGGCAAACTCAAGTGGACGGATAAGGTTACGGTTAACGAGAATGCTTCTAAGAGCATTGGATCACGTATTTTTTTGGCTCAAGGGGATCAACATACGGTAGAAGAGCTTTATATTGCCATGGCGGTAGGTTCTGCTAATGATGCAACAGTAGCCCTTGCTGAACGCGTATCCGGAACTGAGCAGGATTTTGTAAAACTAATGAATGAAACAGCTCAGAAAATGGGCATGAAAAATACGTATTTTATCAACTCGACTGGTTTGGACCGTGGTGATATGCCGAAAGGCTTCCAGCCGGATACAGACCGGGAAACGGTGATGACAGCGAGAGATGCAGCTACTCTGGCTGGTTACATCATTAAAGATCATCCGGATTACACACGATTCACGACAATTCAATCTTACAAATTCCGTCCTACTGACAAGGCGCCGATTATTAACTATAACTGGATGCTGGAAGCAAACAAAAATATTACTAACTTTAGAAAGTTTGCTTACCCAGGTTTAGACGGGATGAAAACAGGCCATACGGCCAATGCTGGCAACTGTTTTACAGGAACCGCTGAACGCAATGGAATGCGTCTCATCAGTGTAGTTATGGGAGCTGATTCAGATGCACACCGTTTTACAGAGACAGCTAAAGTGCTGAACTATGGTTTTGATAATTTTGAAGTGAAGCAGGTTATTGCCCCAAAGACGGTGGTTAAGGGTGTTGAGAATGTGCCAGTGACCAAAGGTACGGAAACAGAAGTGCCGATCGTTACAAAAGATGCAGTAAGTTTTATCGTACCCAAGGGTGCGAGCAATCCCAAGGTAACCTTTACAACGAACATTACACCAGCAAGCTCTCTTGTAGCACCTTTGAAGCAAGGGGCCAAAGTCGGAACCATTACGTACACGTACAAGACAGACGGTGTGGATAAAGGGCAGACGAAAACCGTTGATCTGGTTACTACGACAGCAGTAGAAGAGGGCGGCTGGTTCCGAATGCTTTTCCGGGCAATCGGTGATTTCTTCGGAGATCTGTTCCAAGGAATTAAGAATCTCTTCTAAATAAGCAGAGCTAAGCGACCTACCTTGTTTTTCATTACTTATTTTGCAGCTTGAAATGATTGTGTATTTGGCATTGGTGCGGTAAAATATTTAGTTAGAATCTAAACGTAACCCTTACAGGAGGCAACGACATGGAAACGGGAACTTCGCGTGTAAAAAGAGGTATGGCAGAGATGCAAAAAGGTGGCGTAATCATGGATGTCATGAACGCTGAGCAGGCTAAAATTGCAGAGGCAGCAGGAGCTACAGCTGTAATGGCTCTTGAACGGGTACCTTCGGATATCCGTGCAGCTGGTGGGGTTGCTCGTATGGCTGACCCAACGATTGTGGAAGAAGTTATGAAGGTTGTTTCTATTCCTGTTATGGCTAAGGCTCGCATCGGTCACTTTGTAGAGGCAAAGGTACTGGAATCTCTCGGTGTTGACTATCTCGATGAGAGCGAAGTATTGACACCTGCGGATGAAGTTTTCCATATTGATAAGCGGGAGTTCACCGTTCCATTTGTTTGTGGAGCCAAGGATCTGGGAGAAGCACTGCGTCGCATTGGTGAGGGTGCATCTATGATCCGTACGAAGGGTGAACCGGGAACTGGGAATATTGTTGAGGCCGTTCGTCATATGCGTTTTATCAATGGTCAAATTCGCAAGGTGCAAAACTTGTCGAAGGACGAGCTGTATGCAGAAGCGAAAAACCTCGGAGTTGCATATGAACTGCTGTTAGAAGTGCATGAGCTTGGCAAGCTGCCAGTGGTTAACTTTGCAGCGGGTGGTGTAGCAACACCTGCTGATGCCGCGTTAATGATGCATTTAGGCGCTGATGGCGTCTTTGTAGGTTCTGGTATTTTCAAGTCGGATAGCCCTGAGAAGTTTGCACGGGCAATCGTGGAAGCGACCACTCATTATACGGATTACAAGCTGATCGCAGAAGTCTCCAAGAATTTGGGAACTCCTATGAAAGGCATTGAAATTTCCAAACTGGCACCGCATGAGCGCATGCAGGATCGTGGTTGGTAAGAAAGAAGGGACCGGCATGAAAATAGGTGTATTGTCGCTGCAAGGCGCTGTAGCTGAACATATACGAAGCGTTGAACGTGCGGGTGCGGAAGGTATAGCGGTGAAGAAGATCGAACAGCTCGATGAGCTGTCCGGTCTTATCATTCCCGGTGGTGAAAGTACCACTATCGGTAAGCTAATGCGCAAGTATGACTTTATAGAGGCTATACGTCAGTTTTCCAATCAAGGCAAGCCTGTATTTGGCACTTGCGCAGGATTGATTGTACTGGCTAAAACGATTCAAGGACAGGAAGAAGCACATTTGGGACTCATGGATATTACAGTATCGCGTAATGCATTTGGTCGCCAAAGAGAGAGCTTTGAAACAGACTTGAACATTAAAGGGATTGAGGAACCGGTTCGTGCCGTATTTATACGCGCACCATTAATACAGTCTGTTGGAACGGGAGTAGATGTGCTGTCTGAGTATAACGGCGAGATCGTGGCAGCCCGTCAGGGTCATTTGCTGGCTTCATCCTTCCATCCGGAGTTAACAGACGATTACCGGTTACATCAATATTTTGTGGATATGGTCCGCGAATAGTGAAAGTCAGGTTTGTAGTGTAGGAGGGATTACCTGTGTTAGATATAAAGATTTTACGTAATGAGCTTGGTCGGGTTGAGAAAGCTTTGCAGAACAGGGGAAAATCTCTGGATCTGATTAATGGTTTTACAGATCTGGATGTAAGCCGTCGTGAGTTACTTCAGGAAAGTGAAGGGCTCAAAAATCGTCGGAACGTGGTATCCGGTGAAGTAGCCAAGTTGAAGAAGAATAAGGAAAATGCGGATGATCTTATTGCAGAAATGCGTCAAGTCTCCGATCGTATCAAAGAATTAGATGAGCAAGTACGCGAACTGGAAGTTCAGATCGACGAATTGGTGATGTCTATTCCCAATATTCCCAATGAAACAGTACCTGTTGGCGCATCGGAAGAGGATAATGTAGAAATCCGTCGCTGGTCGGAGCCGCGCGAGTTTTCTTTTACACCCAAAGCGCATTGGGAGTTGGCTCAGGATCTAGATATTCTTGATTTTGAAGCAGCAGCCAAGGTAACGGGTTCTCGTTTTACGTTCTACAAAGGACTGGGAGCAAGACTAGAGCGTGCGCTGATTAACTTTATGATGGATCTGCACAGCAGTGAGCATGGTTATGAAGAAATGCTTCCTCCATACATCGTAAATCGGGACAGCTTGTACGGAACGGGCCAACTTCCGAAGTTTGAAGAAGATTTGTTCAAGCTGCGTGATACGGAGTATTATCTCATTCCTACGGCTGAAGTTCCGGTAACGAACTACCACCGTGAAGAGATCATGAATGCGGAACAGCTTCCGAAATATTATGTGGCATACAGCTCTTGCTTTCGCTCGGAGGCAGGATCAGCGGGACGTGATACACGTGGCCTGATCCGTCAGCATCAGTTCAATAAGGTAGAGATGCTTAAGCTGGTTCACCCGGATACCTCTTATGAAGAATTGGAGAAAATGACGAATAACGCTGAGCGTGTTCTACAACTGCTCGGACTTCCATATCGCGTGCTGGCACTTTGCACTGGAGATATGGGCTTTACGTCTGCCAAAACGTACGATCTGGAAGTATGGTTGCCTGAGAGTGGCATGTACCGCGAAATTTCTTCTTGTTCAAATACGGAGGACTTCCAAGCGCGTCGGGCGAACATCCGGTTTCGTCCAGATTCGAAGGCAAAGCCTGAATTTGTACATACGCTGAACGGTTCAGGTTTGGCTGTAGGGCGGACGGTGGCTGCTATTTTGGAGAACTATCAGCAAGAGGACGGAAGCATCGTGATCCCAGAAGTGCTACGTTCATACATGCGAGGCATTGAGGTTATCGCTCCTAAACAGTAAGTGTTGCATTCTTAGAAGTTCTGTGGTAAAATAATTTTGTTGCGCCTGAGTATGTTTAAAGGGGAAGCAGCTTTATCCATTTACCACCTGGAGAGGTACCGAAGCGGTCATAACGGGGCGGTCTTGAAAACCGTTAGGGGGCAACTCCACATGGGTTCGAATCCCATCCTCTCCGCCATATTCTAAATAAACCAAGCCATTCGAATACGATAGCTGGTACATTGGCCTTTATACGCCAATGATCAGGAATCGTGGGGAATGGCTTTTTTGTTGTATAAAAAGCTCGTTTTTTTCACACGTTATCAGATGTGGAGGTGCTGGCATGAATCGAGAAATGACAGTAGATCAGCAAAAGCTGGTAGAGGCCTGGCAGGAACAACTGCCGATTCTTTTGAATTCAGGGGACAAATCACAAGTACAAGCAGATGAAGCCGACAACCGGGCTATACGAATCCATATCGAGGTAGAAGGCCGGCAAATGTACTCCTTTGATTTTGCATGTACTTATGTAGACTCTCGGGAAGTACAGGTTAGCTTAGTCGATGTAGAACGGGACGGACAGTCTGTGGATGAACGAACAGATATCATTCAGCAGTTAGTGTCCGATTATACTCGGCATATTCACCAATGTGCCCAAACATTACAGTCATTGACGCACTCGTAGGTCATGAAGGAATGAGGAGGAAGACTACATGACAAAAGCCAAAAACGGACTGGATAAAAACCTGTCTAACATTGTTGATGATTTGGAGCAACGTCCAGTTAATAGTCATCAGGCACAGCAAGTGCAGCAGGATCGTAATGATCGCCGTCATCAGGATTCACTAAATCACGATAAAACGGAAGATCTACACCATCTATAGTCCTATTTTAAATGGTAATAAACGGATTTGTTGATGTACCACAAATATAGACTGAGAATGGAGGATGCATAAATGGGCAAGCCTAAAGCCATTCCTGTCCCCGAAGCACAGGATTCTGGTGGAAGTAACGAAAAGCGTGAGCGTAGTCATCAGCAGGAGCCGTTATCCGGTTCCAAGAAGGTGAAACAGCGGAATCACGTGGATCATCATAACAGAGAAGGATCATAAGTAGACAGACCTTTCTCCTAAAATATATTGCATAGTGTAAGACACTCTGGTTAGAGAGCCAGGGTGTCTTTGTGCTTATTGTAAGAAAATTTTCCAATAAGTGTTTCGCCGTTTGAGAATATGAGTTAAAATAGGAGGTGTGTATTTTTTTGTTAGCATAAAAAAAGGGGTTAATTACGAGAGGAGAGAATCTACACAATGAGTAAAAAGTTATCCGTCTTGGTACTCACTATGGTGTTGCTTTTGACGGTAGCCCTGGTAGGTTGTAGCAAGAAGTTAGAACCGAAGGAAGCTGTTACGACCGGTACTGCAAATGCAATGAAATTGAATTCTTATGAATCCAAAAGTCAATTTACCGTTAAGGATCTGACAATTTCATCCGCTACTTTACCAAGTGAACAAAGTGCAATGATAACCAGTATGCTGAAAAATGCAGACATTACGCTGGACGGTGTATATCAAAAAGAACCTTTCCAATCTGAAATGACGCTCGGCATTCATCTGAAAGGTGATCTTTCCACCAGCTTCACGATTCCAATGGTGATGACTAAAGATAAACTGTACGTTAAAATTCCTAATATTCCATTTTACCCGCTTCCACAGGATGTTGTAGGTAAATTCCTGATCATTGATCCACAAGAACTGGCTAAACAATCGGGACAAGAATTTAACCCTGCAGCTATGGATCAAGAAAAATCGCAGAAATTTGCGAATGAAGTGATCGCTGCTATTATGAACGAGTATGATCAAGCTACGTACTTCTTTGATATTGATCCTAAAGACGCTAAGTTGCCACAAGGCGTTGAAGCTAAACAAGTAGTTCAGTTTAAAATAACGAACGACAACGTGAAGAAAGCTGTCGATACATTTGTTACTAAAGCAGTTCCTAAAGCTATTGATATTATGTCAAAAGACGAGTACATTAGCTTGTTCCAATTGAAGAAAGAAGATCTTACTGCAGCAAAACTTGCAGTAGAAACAAACACCAGCGATTTTAGGAAAAAGCTGGATGAGTTGAAAAACTACTTGACAGTGAAGCAGTTTGACATTAACACAGCTTTGAACAAGGATAACATTCCTGTGTATCAAGACCTGAATGCGAATGTAGAGATGAATGATCCGGCTACAAAAGACAATGTGAAATTGTCTGTAACAGGCTACACGCAATACAACAAAATCAATGCTAAAGCAGCATTTAAAGTAGGTATTCCAACAGCTGATCAAGTCCTGACGATGGAACAACTGCAACAAAAAATGCAAACTGTTGCTCCTTAAGTATGGGATAACATGATTGCAAGAAAACCGCTCGGCATAGGCCGGGCGGTTTTTTGTTTACTTTTAATGTTGTCCCTGTACAGTCATTTAGCTCTGCCACACGTCATCCTCGGCTAAAAGTCCAAACATCTGGTGATCCTGCCATGTGCCCTGAATCTGTACAAGCTTGCGAGCAATGCCTTCTGGTCGAAAGCCACATTTTTCTAATACACGTTGTGAGCGATCATTATGCAAAAGAGTACCCGCTTGGAGACGATGTAGAGATAAGGCACGAAAGGCATATTGTATGATTAACTTTAAGGCAGCGGTCATATGCCCTTTACCCTGTTCATGATGATCCATCATGTAGCCGATATCAGCGAATTGTCCAACTCCACGTACTAGATTGGAAATGGAGATATAACCGATGAGCCGTTCTTCCTTTAAGAGAAAGATACCGAATACGTAACCTCGATCTTCTTCGGCTTGCCGCAATTTCTGACGGATGTAGTCCTGTTGTTTCTCTAATGTGAAAAATGAATCCTCGTAAAGCGGCTCATAAGGCGCATGGGAATCCCTATTTCGGTGCCTAAGGGCGAGAAGGGCTTCGCTATCCGCCAAGCTAAATGGCCGTAAAAAGATACCTTGAGGCGTATTATACAAGCTCATAGGCATGGGGTGATCTCCTTCCATGGGGAATTAGCAATGAGATGAGGTATTTTGGACTGTGTCTCCTCAGAATGAAGACGAGGGAGGAGACAATTTGGCTGCCGCTCTTTTTTGCCGGAGATGCCGAAAGAAGCTCGTTAGCAGCGATGCACATTCCTCCTGCAGTACACCACTAGTTACTTCTGTACAATGATTGAACCGAGGCTCCTGTAATAAATTCATCAGCGTGCCTGCGCAGCCTGCCTTGGGATCTGTAGTGCCGTATATCAAATGGGGAACCCGTGATTGCACAATGGCTCCGGCGCACATTGGACACGGCTCCAGAGTGACATACAGCCTACAATCCAGCAGGCGCCAGGCACCTAAGTGCTCACTGGCCTGACGAATGGCGACCATCTCTGCATGTGCGGTTGGGTCAGCATCCGTCTCGCGCAAATTGTAGCCGCGACCGATGATTTCATTATCTTTTACGATGACAGCCCCGATAGGGACTTCACCTAACGTTTCTGCCTTATACGCTTCCTGAATGGCTTCTTTCATCCAATAGGCGTGATCCATGGTGGTCACTGGGAAAATGCTCCTTTCAAAACGCGGAATTATCCAACGAACAAATATTCCGTTGTTAACATGATGTGAATAAAATTGTGGATAACAAGGTACTTGTCCACAGGTTTATCCACAGTTTATAATAAAATCTGTGTATTTGTGGACTACCTGTGGATGATTATCTTTTATATTGTAGGCAAATCCTCGTCTATTGACAATACTGTACACAAGGTGTGTATTTATGTATATCCGGTAAATGTAAATGCTGGTATCACAGGCGCTATTACGGTATCATTGAGTTAGCAATTCCCAGTAATCGCCAGCATGCGGCAAGAGGTGAGAAATCAGTGTGTCGATAAAAATCAGAATAACGATCATTTTGTCGGGGTCCGTCCTGTTTATCCTTTTATTAAACATCGCACTTAATTATTACACGACCCACGAAAACCTAAGAAGTGACAGTGAAACTAAAATGGTTCTGACGGCTAAAATTATCGGAGGAGCTATCGAACAAACCCAACATAGCTGGGAGGCCGTTGACAAACAGCTCGGATATAATCTGTGGCTTTCTGCCACGTTGGCTGCCAATCAGCTCGATCCTGACATTCGAAATATTCAGCAGGAACAGCTTCAAAAGGTGGCCTCACTCCACAGAGATACTAATATTTCCTTGATGATTCGAGACGGGCAGGGGTATAAGGTTGTTAGATCCTCGGATCCTAAAGAAGTAACGCCATCCGATCCATTGACAGGATATTGGAAAAATGCAGTTGACCAATTATATGAGCACGGACAGGCTGCAATGGTGCAAGGTCAGAAACTGGATCATTTTTGGACGGGGTCATTTGACTACACCGGTTCAGACTCCTCAGATATTAACAAATGGGGATTTTATTATGATCAAAAACGTAACTACTTAATTCGAATTTCCTTTCAGGATACTTCAGTACAAAATTTCATAACCATCCTGAGCCCCGATGAGATCGTAAAGCAAACTCAACAAGTGGATTATCGCATCATGGAGATTACAGGAATTAACCCTGCAACCTTTGGTGGCGCTTCGATGGACAAGAACGGAAACGATTCGAAATACTATTACATGTACAACAAACCGATCCAATTCGGCACGTATCAACTAACAAGGGTGCAGGAAGATCGTTTGGCCGTGTCCAGAGCTATCCTCTCGGGGGAGAGTATTGTACAAGACTGCTATATTAAAGGTGAGCGGGTTCTCGTCAGTTACATACCTTTTTATCCGGCTAATCGTGATGCTTATGTTATCCGTATTGTTATGAATTATGATACGATCACTTCTGTTATTTCCAAGCAATTGATAAGTTTAATTGCCATTTCCATTGTCCTTTTAGAGGTGGTGATCATTGGAAGCTATGTGCTGGCAAGTCTGTTTGTCCGCCCAATTCAGTCGATTCTGGGGAAAGTGAATGAGATGGCTGACGGTCATTTTGATACACGGCTAGAAATAAAAGGTGGTCATGAGCTTGCACAGTTGGGTGAGCGCATCAATGCGATGGCCTACAACCTAGGGATGTACACGAGAAGACTCGAGCAGATGTATGAAGAGAACCGTTCTGTAAAGGAACATCTAGAATCGGTTATTAATCAGACAGCAGATGCGATTCATGTAACCGACGAGGAGGATCGCGTCGTTCGGGTCAATCATGCCTTTGAAGCTTTGTACGGCTGGACCAAGAAAGAATTGGTTGGTCGTAAGTTGGAATTTGTACCTCCACAGCAACAGGAGGAATATGAATTTCAGAAGAAGAGCCTGCTTCAGGGAGAGAGCATCGTATCAAGTGAGTCCCTTAGAATGCGGAAGGATGGAAGTACAGTAGAGATTAGTATGAGCACATCGCCTATTCTGGATGAAGAAGGCCAGATTTTGGGGTTTATCTGCGTGTCGCGTGATATCACGGGTCGCAACCGGATGGAGGAGTTGTTGCGCAGATCAGAGAAACTGACAACCGTCGGGCAACTGGCGGCAGGCGTAGCGCATGAGATTCGTAATCCGCTAACCACGCTACGTGGCTTTCTCCAACTACAGCAGCAAAATCAAGTGTTGAATATGAAACACAACGATATTATGATGTCTGAGCTGGATCGCATTAATTTGATCGTTAGCGAGTTTTTAATACTGGCGAAGCCACAGGCAGTGCATTTTCAGAAAAAAGATGTTCGTTATATTGTGAGCGACGTGATTTCTTTACTAGATAGTCAGGCGCATCTGCTGGACATTGTATTCAACCTTCAGGTCACGGACGAGCCTGCCCTGGTATACGCTGAAGAAAATCAGTTAAAGCAAGTATTCATTAATTTACTTAAAAATAGCATGGAGGCTATGAGTAAAGGTGGCATCATCACGATTCATTTGTTCTTGGAGGGAGAAAACGTTAAAATCTTCATACGGGACCAGGGAGCGGGTATTCCCGCAGAAATGCTGTCCAAGTTGGGAGAACCTTTTTTCACAAACAAAGAAACAGGTACAGGACTAGGACTTATGGTCAGCCAGCGTATTATACAGAGTCATAAAGGCACACTGGATATTGAAAGCACAGAGGGAGAGGGAACGACAGCCCTGGTGCAGCTTCCGATTGCCAAGCCGGAGTAACGGGCTGGGGCGCAGGAGGAAGTGTGTTAGTAGAAATGGAGGGTACACAGGTTGCGCATTAACAAGTTTATCAGCGAAACCGGTTTTTGCTCGCGCCGGGAGGCAGACAAGCTGGTAGAGAGCGGTCGCGTGACGATTAACGGCGAAGTGGCTGTGCTGGGTAGTCAAGCGGAAGAAGGCGATGATGTTCGCGTGAACGGCAAGCCACTGCGCGATAAGTCTGATCACGTCTATATTGCATTGAACAAACCGGTGGGCATTACAAGTACAACGGAGAGCCACATTAGAGGCAATGTTGTTGATTTTGTGGGGCACCCGCAGCGGATATTCCCGATTGGACGCCTGGATAAGGATTCGGAAGGTCTCATTTTACTTACCAACGATGGAGACATTGTGAATAAGATTCTACGGGCAGAAGGCAAGCATGAGAAAGAATATATTGTAACAGTGGACCGCCCTGTCGTACCGTCTTTTGTGCAGGGCATGTCTAGCGGGGTGAAAATACTCGGTCAGCGGACGCTACCTTGTGAGGTGACGCGTGTATCTGAGTATGTATTCCGTATTATCCTGACTGAAGGGAAAAATCGTCAGATCCGGCGTATGTGTGCAGCCTTCGGTTATGAAGTTAAAAAACTGCAAAGGCTGCGAATCATGAATATTCGGTTGGGGTCCCTTCAGAAAGGTGCCTGGCGTGATCTGACAGAGGCTGAGAAGCTGGAGCTTGGTCAGATGCTCGATTATACGCTTAGCTAATGCCAGAGGGGCTTGTATAGCCTAGAGCGTATGATCGTCGTATCTGAAAGGGCAAAGTACAGGAAGCACTAAACAAAGAGGCACCAGCTGCATAAAAATGCGGCGGTGCCTTTGTTCATATAACATATGCATAATCAACCTTCACTCGAGCTTGAGGTAGGACTGATGACTTGTGTCCCGTTCTGATATTTGCGGAGAACAGATATTTCAACACGACGGTTTTTAGAGCGCCCTTGACCATCTTGATTGCTTGCCAATGGACGATACTGGCCATAACCGATGGATACAAACTTGGTTGGGTCGAGATCTGGATTGAGCAACAAGATACGCAAGAAATTCAGAGAGCGCTTGGCGCTCAAATCAAAATTGGACGGGAACTGGCTGTTGGAGATCGGTACATTATCCGTGTGACCCGATACGATAACATCATAGCCAGGGAACTGCTGGAGCATACTAGAAATGGACTTGGCCAGCTTTCTTGCTTCCGGCTTTACTTCGGCCTGCCCGGATGAAAACAAGGCATTATCACTAATGGTGATCATTAGTTGCGATTGGTTTAGCTTGGTATTCAGCAACGGGGTCAGGCCGTTATTTTGAATATATTGATCCATCTGTTTTTTAAGCTTTTTTAAATCTTCTTCTTCCCGTTGGGCCAGCTGTTTTTGCAGTTCAGAGGTAGAAGTAGCTTTCGATTTTACGGGTTGTGACACTTGTTCTTTATTTTTGCCCATATCCATGGATTGTGACGACGGATTCGCGGCTGAGTGATCCAGCACGCCAGTGCCGCCATTAAAAGCTGCACTCAGGGATTGAGCCATAGTTTCAAATTTTTTGGCGTCGAGCGAGCTCATACCGAATAAGACAATGAAAAGAGCCAACAGAAGGGTCATTAAGTCGGAATATGGCAACAGCCAGCTTTCGTCAGCATGCTCTTCATGCGGTTCATGTCTCTTTTTACTCACTGGAATCGCCATCCTTCTGGGTCATCGTAGCCCGTTCGGTCGGAGTCAGGAAGATCGTCAGTTTCTGACTGATGGCGATCGTCGATATCCCCGATTGAATGGAAAGCAGACCTTCGACCATCATTAATTTAAGCTCGACTTCTTTTTTGGATAACCGTTTCAGCTTGTTGGACATCGGATGCCACAGGACATAACCTGTAAAAATACCGAGCAACGTCGCAATGAAGGCTGCTGCAATGGCATGAGAGAGCTTTTCCATGTCACTAAGGTCGGCCAGAGCGGCGATCAGACCTACAACCGCACCGAGTACCCCGAGCGTTGGAGCGTACATACCGGCTTGGGAGAAGATCAGCGCGCCAGAGCGATGTCGATCCTCGGTGGCATTGATATCCTCCATTAGAACGTCCCGTACGAATTCCTGATCATTGCCGTCAATAATCATTCGCATGCCGCCACGCATAAAGGGATCGTCGATTTCCTCTACCTTGGATTCCAAGGCGAGCAGACCTTCACGACGGGTAATGGATGCCCACTCGGTAAACGTACCGATGAGCTCTTTGCGGTCTAACAGTTTTTGTTCGGTGAAAATAACCTTGAACAGCTTCGGAATCCGTTTGATTTCTGCCATCGGGAAGGCCATAAATATACTCGCTGCCGTTCCGACGAAAATAATCATGTAAGCAGCGGGATTATTGACCAGATTGACGACCGGAGCGCCTTTTAAGATCATCCCGACGACCAGTGACAAAATCCCGAGCACAAGTCCAATAATGGTTGAAATTTGCATGATACACCTCATCCATGAGAATAGATTTTGAATCCTTTCATGCCGCCGGGGTCGTCCTTGCCCCAAGCGCGTCATTACAAGACGGATTATAGTATTTATCGACAAAACTCTCTTTTTTGTTAAGTGCGAATTTCCGGTATAATAAGGTGATTATGTATTGAATGGCGGAACCATTGGAGGAAATGGCATGGGAGTAAAGCATGGACGTGAGTATGAACAAATTTTGAACGATTTGACAGAGGCTGTGGGGCGCATCCCAGATAGCTATGAATTTTTTGAGATGGAAGCAGAAGATTGGGACAGGTTGGACCCGGCGGGACGTCAGGAAGTCAATGAAGCTTTGGCAGAAGACTTATTTTATGCACTGGGTACAGAGCCCACAATCACTGTAGGGAGTGGCGTTGTGATCTATGAGCCGGAGCAGCATCGTATCTATGTACTGATTGGGGACGAGGAGCTGACGTCAGTCCCTTTGATTTGAGGTCCGTCTTATGGATTTATCAACGGGGCCGTGGTAATATGTACACCAATATATCGTAGTTTTGGCCGTATTTAAGCGGTCGAAAGGCTTCCGTATAAACGGGGAGGAGTTCGTAACATGCCTTTTACACAAGAAGAGATTGAAGCACATCTGGAGAAACTGGAGGGCTGGGAGCTGGAGGAAGGACGTTGGATCGTTCGGAAATATAATTTTTCCAGTTTTATGAAAGGGATTGCATTCGTGGATGAAGTTGCCGCTATATCTGAAGCATTCAATCATCATCCATTTATTACGATTGATTACAAGACCGTGACTCTGCGTTTGACCTCTTGGGACGATGGCGGTATTATGGCCGTGGATATTAAGGAAGCCCAACAATATAATGAAGCTTTTGAAAAAATGCGTAGCAGTCATTGAGCTTGTAATGATCTGTCGTATGATGATAAAAGCGCCTTCGCTATACAACATCGTGGTTGTATGCCGAAGGCGCTTTTATCATAGTACCTGGGTTGGGTGCTCGGGACGATATACCATACAATAAAACGGTTTTTTGCCATCGGGGGTCTGTCGTTCATAGGTATCTGTAAGCTCAAATCCAGCCGCCTTGTAGGCCCGGATAGCGCGCTCATTCCAAGTGAGCACTTCTAGATCAATTTCATTCTTCGGGTTGCGTCGTTGGGCTTCCTCTGCAATGGCACGGACAAAATCAGAGCCTTTGCCATGTCCGCATCTGTCAGGATGCATGCCAAGGCCTAGCCGGGTCACACCGATCATAGGAAAATATTGAGCAAACCCCATCAGCTTGTTCTCTTCATCCAGTACGGCAACATATTGCTCTTGGCGAAGCGTGGGACTTCCAAATTCGACCTCAAGCGCCTTCATTTGTTCCCAGGGGAGCCAACCGTATATGTTATAAGGTGGATCATAGCGCCACTCACAGATTGCAGCCGCTTGATGCTCGTCCATCGGTACGATCCGATAGTTGGATATTGAGGCCGGCATGTGTTCCATCCTCCTTTTACAGTACTTCAATCATTAACAACAGATTGTAGACAAGTTGCAGGGGAATGGCAAGCGTGTTTATTTTATACCCAAGACGGGTATACATTCAATAAGAAGGAATTACTGCTCATATGCTCCCCCAGCGGTGACGGTAAAACCGACGATGTTTGCTAAAATTGAAACCTTTTGAGGTTTCAGTTCGTCAGTAATGATAATCATTGCTGATGTTGTGGACATAAAAAGCCGCAATTCGATTCCGGCAGAATCAAATTGCGGCTAGAGTTAGCTTGCTGTGCGTTAGTTATTCTACGTTGTCGTCATCAGGAATATCTGAAGCTACAGAATGGTAAGCGTCTGTGCTCATAATTCTTTTTGCACCGACATAGCGGTTAGCGTAATAATTTTCGTTCAGTGAGCTAACTACTACACCACGTGAAGTCGAGGAGTGGGCAAATTTCCCTTCACCTACGAAGATACCTACATGGGAAATGCCTCTTCCTGTGGTGTTGAAGAACACCAGGTCCCCAGGTCTCATTTCATCGCGGGATACAGAAGATCCCATTTTGAATTGTGATCCAGATTGATGCGGAAGTTTAATTCCCAGTTTGTTGAATACATACATTGTGAAGCCGGAGCAATCGAATCCCTCGAGTGTAGTGCCTCCGCTTCTGTAGTTCGTTCCTTTGGCATCTTGGATGACCTGGTCCATCTTGGAGTCTGCAAATGCACTGCCGCCACCGAATGTAAAAGATGTAAAGGCAATGGCAAGACTCATAGCTGCGATCGTTAGCTTCTTCTTCAAAAAAAATATACCCCTTCCAATGCCTGCGAGGTTAGCTTAAGGATTCGGTAGAAGGTTCCCCTATGACCACTCTGTTGCGAGATCAATTCACCCAAACTGGTTCCCCCGCTTCCTAGGTGCCAGGAATTAGGCTTAACTTAAGATGTGCACCTTGGAGAGCAGTATTCACAATAACGATATTTTTGAGATAAAGGTTACAACAAAGATTACAAAGTTGTTACTATCAGTTCACTGCGATTATTGTAACAAAGTCGGCTGGCTTTGGCAAATGTTTCATTGCAAAAAGTTACAAAAAAAATCTGCTCCTAATGTCCCAGGAACAGATCTTGTTAACAGTATTCAGTTATGTGCCGTTTGCGCGGTTATGCATAAAGTTTTTTCGACAGACGGAAATGAAGTGATTAACATAAAGGAAGGGCTTAGCTTCTACTGGAGATATCGGTATGCCATAGTCTGTACTGCGAACTGATATGCCACAGTCTGACCAGACTAGTAACAAAATGATACGATTGTTGGAGAATGAGCGCGAGCATGCCAGTCCAAATCATCGCCACGGTGCCAAATAGACCGAAGACCAGCAGCACACAAGCACCGAGCAAAAGGGATATACCGACAGCTGGGAGAAGCTGGCGAAAGAAGGCGAGCAGGGACGATAGTATGGCGTGACCACCGACAGTGCCTAGTTGCATATACAGGATGCACTGCCGAATGAACCATCCGTATGCCATCCATCCCATGGCATAGGGCAACAAGTGCAGCAGGTAAGAGGGAGATTGAAGCGTACCTGCTACAATAGGGTAGAGTCTCGGTACTACCCAAAAGGCGGGAATCAGCAGCAGTCCCAACTCGATGATGTAATACAACAGCGACGACATGCCATGGCGTTTCATACCTTTGAAAAAGGACAGGCTTTGCGGCTCAGTCGCATCGGTATGCAGGCTTTGATATATTCCGGCTCTAATGAAGGGAGTGATTAGTATGCGTAGTACAGTCGCCCCTAGTAGTATCCACAAATACACATGTACTTCCCGGCTGTCCATCAGAGCAATCTGGCTCTCCATCCAAAACAAGGTCTGTCCCAGCTCGTTTTGACCCTGATCAGGATAACGGAGCAATAGCGGGATAACGGCAGACTGCACCAGTCGATAGAGAAACACCCCCCACAGTAGTCGATACAGAAATAAAATGATAACGATATAGAATCGTATGCGCACCAGCGCCCAGCCCTCTTTTATAACAGTCCGCATCTATAGACACCTCACCATGACAGACTTCCAAGCAGTGTCTCCAGCAGCTTGGTTACACTTATACTCCAACGGGTTTGTTGCTTTTCGTCCAATTCGGCTTTTAGGGTATTGTTAATATGCTTGTTCTCCAGTGCAATGGTATATAGGGGATCAAGGGTTACATAGGAAACGGGAGAAGTACTTTTGATCCGAAAAGTTGTGCTTTTGCCCGCGCCGTCCCAAGCCTTGAATTTCTTGGTTCCATCCTTGAAGGTAAATTGGACAGGGATCTTGGGATAATCCGCCCCTTTTTTGCTGACCGTTACGACTGCTTCATATCCATTCTCCAGCTTGTGGTTTGTGATGTGATCCACTGAAAAGTCCGCCATCTGGCCGTCATATACATACTGTTCAAAATAGTGGCTCCATGAGCGTCCGGTGACTCTCTCCACGATACGTTGAAAATCCTGTGAGGACGGATGCTTAAATCGGTACGTCTGGACGTAGGTCCGCATAATGCGATCCATTTTTTTTATACCCACCTGACGTTCAATGCCCCGTAGTACCAGCTTGCCTCGAGAGTAGGCATTTTGCGCGTACTCAGCAGCCGAGCCGTACTTCCATGACTCACGGTTTAGCGGCTGTGGGGAGGATACCTGTCCCGATTGTAATGGCAAGTTGGGGGTGAGCCCATATTCTTGCTCCATAAGTCGCTCCTCTGCATAGGAGGTGAAGCCTTCATCCAGCCACGGCTCCTCAAATTCATTATTGGCTACCATTCCATAGAAATATTGATGTCCAATCTCATGAACTAATGTCCGTTCCAGACTATAGCCAGGATTGAGATTACCCGCAGCAGCGGCCGTGATGAGTGTCGGATACTCCATGCCGCCAGCTCCATTGCCTGATTTAGGTGGAACCACGATGGACAGGGTGGAATATGGATAAGGCCCGTACCATTTGCTGTAGTACAAAAGAGCGGCCTTCGCTGCGCTCATATAGCGTCCTTTGAGCTCCTTGTGCGATGGGTCAAGGTAGAGCTTGATTTTGACACCAGGGACTTCAGCAGAAGAAAAGGGTTCTTCTACGGCTACAAAGTTGGGTGAAGCGGACCAGGCAAAATCGTGTACATCATCGGCATAAAATTGATATATTTTTTGTCCGTTCTGTCGGACGGCACCACGGGTGGGAAATCCGGTCGCTGCTACGATATGAGTTTCAGGCACCCGAATCCGTACGCTGTAAATTCCAAAATCGGCATAAAACTCGGAGTTACCATGATACTGGTGGAGGTTCCAGCCCTCCTCGGCGCGTCCACGCTGCCCTGCAGTCTCGTAGACACTGAGCTTCGGGAACCACTGTCCTGCCATTACAAAATCATCTGTCCCACCCATACGAGCAAAGATGGCAGGCAGTTTTACCTCAAACTTCATATATAATGTGATTTCTTCGCCACCTCGTACTGGCTTGGGTAGACGCACCTTCATGAGCGAACGGTCGCCTGCGTTACCGTCATCTGGCTGCACATATTGGATGCGATGCATGAGGGATAAACCGTCTTCTGTTTTTAGTTCAGTCAGCGTCATAGAGCCAAAGCCGTCTTTGGGCATGGTGTCTCCGCGCAGCTTTCCACCGGATTCCTTCATAAAGGTGGTTTCCATGGAAGAGAAGGCGTTCGGGTATAGATGAAGATACAGATCATTCACGGTTTTCTTGCCCGGATGTTTCCAGGTCAGTGTCTCAGTGCCTCGCAAAACCTGTCCCTTTTCCAGAGATACATCAATGTGGTACTCTACCACCCGTTTGCTGAGGATTTCTGTAGCGGGTTGTGGAGGGTTCTTGGGCAGGTCAGGCAGGATGTTTGCCCCTAGAGGCTTGCCCACATTTGGGGCAAGCGCAGACTCAGACAGGGAGCCGTATAGTGGTTGGCCTATGGACTGCGGGTCGGATTGCGATTGGGGCTGCCAGGCAAACCATAACGTCCCTGCGAGGAGACCGAGGGCTAGTGTAGACAATAAAACGATTTTAGTGCGTGCTGGGGTCATACAATGGATACCTCCCGTTGACAAGCATCTACAGCATGTATATGTTTGCTTTCAGGAGATTATTAGTTAAAATATTTATAGTGTAGAATGAGTGTGAAGACGGAAAATGGAGGTCTAGTGACGCATGAGTGAAAATCAGCCGGACGGCAAAAAACAGATTGCACTGAACATTGTCAGTGGCAAGAGTAAACATAAGGGTTTCGGCGCAGGCTCAATTGACCTGAACAGCATGTCACCGGTCATCATTGACCGAGGAGAGGCGAAAATTGATATCGGTGCCATGCATGCCAAAAGTAAAGTAGAACGTGGTATCAAGTTCTCTACGAATAAAGAGGACGTACCGAACGGACGCCAGGTATGGCTCGTATGGGTAGCTGTGGACCGTACAGCCGAAGGACGTATGTACGGCGGCGCCACCGCCTGCGAGATGCTGATTGACGACGAGGCCAAACGCGGCTGGAAAATCCTCGCCGATCACGTCAACCGTATGGATTACGCGCTCAAGCGTCGTTTCATGCTGGAGGATCTCGGCAGCAAAGATAAGGCAGCGCTCAAAAGCCTGCTCATTTCGCATAACGAGGAATGGTGGGAAGCTTCGCCTGAGGAATTGAAGCAGGCACTGGAAGGGTAGGCCAAGCGTTAACACGATTCCAGTGTACACAACTGCTTAAAAAGCAGTCGGCAGTAAGGTTCAGAAGTAGACCGATACCTTGGTTGGGGGCGGTCTACTTCTTTTTCATGTAGGTAAGCAATGCTGAATGAACATGCCAAACATGATCATCAAAGAAATTGCTGGAAAAGTATACTATAAAAAATCTGTTTTTAAGAGATAAAACACTTAAATCCGCAATTTGTTAGAGCACCTCCAAGTTACATGAAAATTATTGTAACAGATATGTAGTTATGAACTGATAGCTCCTTGACATCCTGGAAAGGCATTCACTATAATTCAGATAGAAATCGCTTCCACTCTTCTTTCTATTCATTTTGTGGAACCGGTTCCTTGAAAGATGTAGTTAAGTCCTATTTACTGTTTATGAATGTAATCTCTAAATAAGGTGGCATCGTTATGTTTAAATGGTTGAAAAAGAAGGCGGCTCCTCGTATTGAAGAATTCGAAATGATAGCACCAATCAAAGGAAAAGTGGTTTCCCTGGAGGAGGTTCCAGATCCTGCGTTCTCTACGAAAGCTATGGGGGATGGCATCGCTATTCATCCGTCTGAGGGTAGGGTCACCGCTCCTTTCGCGGGAAAAGTTGCCCATGTCATGGAGAAAAGTAAGCATGCTCTGATTATTGAACATGAATCCGGCGTACAAGTTTTGATACATGTCGGGATTAATACCGTCTCTCTCAAAGGACAAGGGTTTAATCCTCATGTCCAAGTAGGAGATAGCATTAAAGCTGGGCAATTATTGATGGAGTTTGACCTGGATGCGATTCAACAGGGTGGATTGCCTGTAATTACGCCGGTAATCGTTCCAGATGGGCAAGAGATGATTAGCCATGTGGAAATCCTGGAAGGTACATCTGCCTCTCCAGAAGTACCTGTATTAAGAGTTCACTTAAAAGCCTAGTTCTCATTCAAAAAAGACTAACCAGGAATTCCTGGTTAGTCTTTTCTTTAGATGATTCACTGACCAGTCAAGGGGTGGGTACGACCATGTAAATCAAAGGTTAGGATTCATATATTTCAGATATCCGCTGATTACAATTGCCTTCGTACAGCCCTCCATGAAAGCAGACCACTTTTTTAATATCATATGTCAGCAGGTTTTTAAGAGATTCTTTGGCCATATTGAAATCACAGCAATATTGCGGGTCTGGAGCCAGTAATTTGCCGCTTACCACGCGTAGAGCATCTCCTGCAATCAGGGTTTGACTGGATTTATGATAGAAACTTAGGTGTCCTGGTGTATGTCCAGCAGTATCTATAACTACGATCCCCCCACAGAAGGGCAGTTCCTCTCCGGCAACGATGGTGGAGTTTACAATAGCCTTTGGGGGATTTTCAAGTGTACGCCGGAATGCGTGTCTCCACTCTACCGGAACGGATTCGGGCATGGAGCTTACAGCTTGATCTATTGCTTCTGGAGTCAGCTTTATAAGCTGTTTTTCTCCCTGTATATAGGGCTTTTCGATAGAACTGGCTAATACTTGAACTGGGGATGAAGAGGCTCGGACTATATCTGCTAAACTGCCGATATGGTCAAGGTCCTGGTGTGTTATTAATATAGAGGTAAGTTTATGGATTGCTAATCCGGTGTCTAGAATAGCCTCATGTAAAAGTGAGAGTTGCCCGGGGTAAGCCGTATCAACTAAAATCATGTTATCTTCGTCCCACACTAAAGTCGGGTGAATACCCTCTATACTTCCCATAATGTTAGCAGAAACCTGGAGCATGTGTATTCCCTTGTCTAATTGCATCGAATCCCTCCCATAAGAGTTGATATAATACAAAGGAATCGTATCATAAAATATAAATATGTAAACCTATATTATATCATAAAAATAATCATTTGTAAATATGTAGAATTTTAAATTTGTGTGACAGTTAGGAGTGATGACGTGAAGAGAATTTATTTTGTCAGACATGCCCAAGCAACAGGACAGGAACCAGATGCCCGACTTACCGATGAGGGTACCCGACAAGCTGAGCAGTTGGTTGATTTTATGGAGAATGTAGGTGTGGAATATATTGTGTCCAGCCCGTGGAAACGGGCCGTGCGAACCATTCAGCCCTTGGCTGAACGGAAACAGTTGCAGGTGTATACTGATGTACGTCTTCAAGAACGGGTAATTAGCCATGAGCATTTGGATCATTGGCTGGACGTGCTGGAACAGACCTATTTGGACGAGGACTTGAAGCTGGAGGGAGGGGAATCATCCCGTGAAGCAGTAGATCGAGGAATCCAGCTTGTTCAGGAGCTTATAGAGCGGGCGGAAAAAACGGTTATCATTGTAACTCATGGAGCTTTACTATCTCTTCTCATTCGATATTACGATCCGCAGTTTGGGTTTGAGGACTGGAAAAAGCTTTCGAATCCCGACGTGTATTTGCTAGAACTGAAAGAAGCAGAAGCCAAGATTCGCAGAGTGTGGAATACGGGTTGAAATAAATAAAGCACGTTCACATAAGTGCAGAATGGAATCGAAAGGGGAGGCGCATGTTGGATGCAAACCGTTTTTTAGAATTAGAAAAGGCGTTGTTTCAAGCTTGGTCTTTGGAGTCTAGCTCTAAATGGACCGCAAATAATCCTGCGTCTGGGCAATGTGGTGTCACAGCACTCGTCGTTCAGGACAGGCTTGGCGGCGATATTTTGAAAACATGGCTGGATAGTGGTTGGCACTATTACAACCGTATTGGTGAGGACATTGTAGATTTTACGAGGTCGCAATTTTCAAGCCTTCCACAGTATCAGCATGTACACTCCAACCGGGAAGAAGCATTCTCAGACACCAATGCAGAGCAGTATGCAGCCCTAAGTCAGAGATTAAAGGAATTTCTAAACGAAGAAGAATAAGGGGATTTAAATCTGGATGCAGTCATAAAGGCGTGATTTTTGAACCTGATCCAATGGAAGGTGCTTTTTGTTGCCCAATATACATTAAAGAACTGAGTAATCAGTAAAATTCTTGAAGATAAAAGCTGTATTTACGTTATAAAATGAGCTATATACTGAGGTGAGAATAATAAAGAAGTCGTGCGCTAACACGACTCGAATATACAACCACTGCTTAGAAAAAAACTAATGCAGCCAATGGTTTGGAATGCTTAGAGAAGGGGGCAGTTTGGTTTTACAATTGCCCTTAGCCGAATTTAATTGCGCCTGTGTAAGAAAGATACTTCCTTCCAGATTAGCCCCACTTAAATCAGCATCTCTAAAATCCGTACCGATCAAGTCCGTCATTCTCAGATCAGCCTCTCGCAGATCAGCAGCAATCAGTAAAACTCCTCTCAGGTTGGTACCTCTAAGATCAGCGCCTCTCAAATTGGCCCCGATAAGGTCTCTACTCCTGATCTTTTTACTATATTTGTTGTGCTCTATGTTTTTCTTAACTTTTTCTCGTACTAACTCACTTGTTTGTAAAAGTAAATCATTGACTAACGCCCTATGGGTGGGTACATGAAGATTTATGAGAGATTTTGGATCTTGATTCGTAAGCTGCTCGGTTTTCGCCATAGCCTTTTGTAAGTCTGTATAGATGGGATGAGTTTCTTTTAAGTTAAGGGCTTCATTTAGGTAATAAAGCATTTCATGAAGCTGTTGCATGATGGGAAATATATTGAACATTTCCTCAGCTATTGCCGGATCGTCTCGCCAGCTTTTTCCGTTGTATGTAACTTGGGAAACTTTTTGGCCTGCTCCAAAGCAATCATATACTGTACAGCCTCGCAAGCCGTTATTTCTTAGGTTCTTATGAATATTACAACGATAATCCGCATTTAGGTTTTGACAAGGGGTTCCTCCGTCCTTATTAAAAGCAAAATCGGCTGATTTAGCATAAGGCAAGGCTACACAGCATAAACCAAAACATTGTTCACAATTTGCACTATACAATAAACACACATCCTTTTATTGGCACCTATTAAATATAATATTACCAAAAAAAGATGGAGCATGGTCTATTGTTTTTCTATAGACTTCTAGAGTCTGCTGGATCGTTTAGAGAAGAAATTTAGTCTTTTGCCAAATTTAATTGCCATGAAACACCGTATTTGTCTTCAACCCAGCCAAATTGTTGGCTTACGGGCGAGGCTTCAAGGGGCATTAGAACTCGGCCTTCCTGAGATAGCTGACTAAACACACGATGAATTTCTTCTTCCGAATCACAAGTGACGAATAGCGATAGAGCTGGGGTAAAAGGGTGTTTGTCCTGATGGTTATAGTCTATAGCCATAAAGGTTTGCCCTTTGAGGTTGAATACGGCATGTAACACGGTCCCATCTTCCTGATGGAAAATGCTCATGATACCAGACGGCTTAAAGACAGAGGTATAATATTGCATGGCTTCTTCTGCTTGACCAGAGAACATGAAAAATGTTGTAATTTTTGGATTGGAATCATGCATGAGATCAACTCCCTAGACTGGATCGTAGATGGTAACATCTTTCCTCTTTTTTAATAGAAATATTCAGCATTAGAGAATTGCTTTATGAAGACGTACACACGTGAAAGGAGAAAACAGGATGATGGACGCGACAGCAAGACTTATGGATATGTTCGGCTCAGGCAAGAAGCTGGACGCCAGCATCATTTCCGCCTATACGGATGTGGTTGCCCAATATGGGACAGTGGAGGATGCGTGGGAGTTATATAGGCTTTTTGTAGAAGATCCCCACCATTATATCAGGGGGTTGCTCCTCCAGCCGATCATGAGATGCGGGGATGTTACTTTGGCGCAGGATATGTACGAGCGTTATGTGCGAAATCAGGCATCCCCAGAACATATACCTGACGGTGTGCTGTATGTGCTAGGTTATTTGGGTTATGTGGAGGCTGCTGCTGATCTTGTCGCTTTGGTGAACGGATCGTATGGAGCTGTGTCTGTGGATGCCTGTTTGGGACTGGTACATCTTCCATGCGAACCGTACCGTGAGAAACTGGCGGCTGAATTGGAAAAAGTATTGGATCAGCATTTGTTTAATGAATTCTTACCTCTGCTAAGCTTCAAATGTACTACTGAAGATATGATTCCGCGATTGGTACATTGGGGAGAGCAACATGCCTCGGTAGACTGTAATGCGGGAATTATTGCTGGAATTGCCTTATTTGGAGAGGAGCAAAGGGATACGATTCGGTCTATTTTGTGGAATCCGCTTTGGGAGGCTCATGGAACAGCTACGGGAAGCTGTGTGTGGTCTTATATTGCTATGCAGCATGTAGGGTTGACCTTTAGAGAGCTTATTCAGGATATAAAAAGCTGTGATGTGTCCAAAGCAGGTGTACAGGACTTGGAGTACCGTTTGGAAGTGTTGTATGAGATGCTGGAACTAAAACTAAGTTATACAGCCCGACCGATCCGGTTCGCTCGCTGTAACGAGGAATCATTTGGTCAGCTCTATAGCGATTTATTTAGCTGGTCCACAGAGCATAAGGATGACTCTATGATAGGCTGGATGAACGACAATTTAGGGTATAAGCATCGGCTGCTGGAACAGTATGATGAGCTCAGGAAACGAGTCGAGATTAAAATGATACATGAAATTGAGCTGGAGCATGTTCAAAAAAGGAAGTTAATCGTATCAGGAAATAAGAATTTTTGATGTAAAAGGACGAAATAGCGGAGTTTGGCGGAGATATGGGGATTCGCCCAGTCCGCGGGCTGGTGTCCCGCATAGGATACATCAGCCTAGACACAAGGAGTGAAACACATGTCTTTACTGCCACAAGTTCCTTTCGGAACGCAACCGGGTATTCCGGGTCCATTCACGCCGTCAAGTCCTTCGATTCCACAATTTCCTGATATGCAGGATTCGTTCCCGTCTCCGATAGGTCCGCCACCAGGCCCAGGATCATTTTCGCCACAGCCGTTCTCACCGCCGCCGCAAGGGCCGTTCGGTCCGCAAGGTGGGCAGCAAGCTCAAGCACCCACTTCTCCACCACCGCAATTTACGCCACCGAAGCCGCTGGTTTCGGCCTATGCTGTTGACCCTGGAGCCATCTTCGGTTGTTTGTTCCGCAACACGTTTGTATGGCTGACGAACGGAGAGCGTTTTTGGCTGTACCCTGTCTTTGTAGGCAGAACATCGGTAGCGGGTTTTCGGTGGAGTGGACGTTTTTGGTTTTATTATGGTGTAGACCTCAACCGTATTGAGTCGTTTAGCTGTTATTGGTAATAGCGCAGCTTTAGGGAAGAGCGGGGTTTAACGGGATGATGGCTGATGGCACTGGCAAGAGAGGTAAATGGGCATATGAGGTAAGTGATGCGAAAATAAAAAGACTGAGAGAGCGCTCATCGCGTTCCCCCAGTCTTTTTTTGCTATTAATCCATCCACCAACGCTTAAAATTGCCCCACCACGATTTCTTTTCAGCTTGTCGCTCCGCTTGGTCAGTTGGTGTGGATGCCGGTTGGTTATCTTGCCCCGATAGCGTCTCCTTCGGCTCCGTGCCGCTGACGAATACCTCCAGCCGCTTGTCCGGGCTGTCCGGTGCAGCCAGCTTGCCGCTGGCCGGGTCAATATAAGCGCTGACTACGCCGTCAGGGATAGGAAAGATTTTGGGTGGCACATTCTCCAGCGCTTTCTCCGTATATTGCGCAAAAATCGGAGCCGCCCGTCGGGCATCCTGTGTGCTGATGTCCTTGCCCTTGTCATAGCCGACCCAGACAGCGGTGGACAGCTCGGGGGTAAAGCCGACCATCCACGCATCGGTGTTGGTCGTGCCGCTCTTGCCGGCAACCGGGCGCTTGATCAGCTTCGCGACCCGGTTGCCAGTGCCGCCTTCCTCGAACACGCCTTCCATAAGGCGTGTGAGGACGTAGGCGGAGGCGGGCTTCACCACCTGCACGAGCGCGGCTTGGGGCGCTTCGTACAGCGACCGCCCGGCAGCATCGGTGATGCGCAGCACTGCCACCGGAGCCACCTTTTGCCCGCCGCTACCGATGACCGAGAAGGCCGAGGCCATCTCGAACGGGCTGACGGGCGACACACCCAGCGCTAGCGAAGGTACGGGCTTGAGCTCGCTTGTAATGCCCATTTTGCTGGCGAGATCCATGACCTTATCCGTTCCCACCTTCAAAATGGTGCTTACGGCATAGATATTATCGGACGCCGCAATTGCGCGCCGAAGATCTATTTCGCCCAAGTATTTGTCTCCAAAATTTTTGGGCTTATAGGTCTTGCGGTTGTTATCGTAGTGGAACAACGTCGGTCGGCTTTCGAACTTGGACGTACTCGTCAATTCGCCGGAATCCAGTGCGCATAGATACATAATCGGCTTGAAGGAGGAGCCAGGCTGCCGGGTTGTGGCAAGCGCATGATTATATTGATTCCCGACATAGTTCGTTCCGCCGACCATGGCCTTGACATGTCCGTTGCGCGGGTCCATGGAGATTAACGCGGTTTCCAGTCCGTTGCTGTTCTTCATGCCTTCGTTTACAGCCGCCTCGGCTGCTTGCTGCATGTGCATGTCCAGCGTGGTATAAATACTCAGGCCGCCATGCTCAAGCACCCCTTCGCTAATCCCGAGCTGATGTGTCACCAACTGGCGGACGTAATCGCGGAACCAGGGAGCGGTTTCCACTGTCCGACGCTGGCTCTCGGGCCGCAGGGCTAACATTTCCTTTCTTTCAAAATTTGCTCGACCTCACGTTTAACATCGGGACTTGTGCTGATGAAGTCTTTAATCAACTTCATATTCTCTTCTTTGTTCTTGGCAGTATGGGCGTTATAAGCGGTTTTATCTGTTTGTGAATGATGGTCTTGATCCTTATGGGTGTCTTCTTTATTGAGCGTAATCTCGCCCATCCCGGGGAATGCCGCGTCCATCATTTTAGTACGGGCTTGCTGCACTAAATTGCCGCCTTTTTTTCCACCTATGTCCATAGATAAGCCCAACATGTTGCGGTTACGGGAGATCATAGAGCTTGCGACAGCGCCCAAAACGATTCCCAGGAAAAATGAAGATGTTTTCACAATTAGAACCTCCCTTTGTGGTAGAATCAAGCATAGTGTTCGTCAGTAGTGACAAACTCATACGGTATAAAATACAGGAAGGTGAGATGAAATAATGGGTACAAAAACAGCAGCCATTTTGTTCACCGCATGTCTGCTGCTTAGTGCTTGCACTGCAACCAAGCCTGAATCTGCGGCAACAAGCAACCAGCAGGATTCGGTAGCGTCTGACTCAAGTAACAGCGCCAAAGATCAGAGCAACGTCTCTTCCCCAAAAAACAGCAGTAAGCAAGCAGGCAGTGATGAACATAACTCAGCGGATAAAACCAATGCACAAAATGATAAAACCAGCGAAAGCAACGAAACAGGAGCTGCGACATCTGCAACTATCAATAACAAAATGTATCACTTGGACAAAGCTTACAATGTAATCCCTGACCAACAAGGTACCGAAAAAAAAGTCGTGTTATTGACCTTTGATGATGGTCCTAAGGAAGCAGCCATGATTAACAAAATCATAGATGTACTGGACAAACACAAAGCGAAAGCAATTTTCTTCGTAAACGGTTACCGTGTAAAAAAGCATCCTGAGTTGCTTAAGCTTATCCATGACCGTGGACAGCCCATCGGCAACCATAGCTGGGATCACATCGTGCTGAAGAATAAATCTGAGCCCGAGGTCAAAAAACAGATTGAAACGGTACAAAAAGCTGTTAAGGACATTACAGGCCAAGCCCCCGTCTTCTTCCGCCCCCCTCATGGTGCAGGCGGGGACGTAGGTCGCAAGGTCGCTAAGGAAAACGGTCTCCTATACATGACATGGTCCGTCGGTTCTCTGGACTGGACAATGAAAAAGAATCAGCCTAATAAAACGGAGGCACTTCTCAAAAATGTAACAGAACAACTTCATCCAGGCAGCAATATCTTGATGCACGAACTGCCATGGACAGCTGAGGCGCTGGACAGTCTATTGACGCGCCTTGAGCAAAAGGGTTACCAATTTGTCGATCCGCAAGGGATTGAGGTTCCTGCTAGCTAGTAGACACTTGCGTATACTCCGGATTAACTATAGATGATGCAATAAAGGCCTCCATTCTCCGTTATTCATGTGGAGATGGAGGCTTTTTCGCCGTATCATTACGCGCCTTGACCTAAGCACAGACGTCCATAATAACTTTATATTACCAAAGCATTTCACTGATGGGTGGTGCACCCTTGACGCCCCACCACAGTAATGCTGCAGTAATCAGCACAAAAAGAGTGCTCAAAAAATTTAAAAACCACTTGCTTACCCGAATACGGCGGGACGGAAACATTTCTGCCCGCGTTCGGTACTCACTGGCAGGAGTGTCACCCTCCATCGTCACAGCAACTTCTGGTGCAGCGGCAACGTGAGCCAATTCTGGCACGGGCCGTGAAGCACGGGAGCGAACTGGTTTAGATTTTGACCTGTCCTCTTCCTTGCCTTTGCGACCATTTCGACGGCTACCATAGGTCTGCACTCTGCTAAGTTCCTGATTCATTCTTCATACCTCCGAAAACGTAACGCTAAACCAGATATAAGGTCAATCACAAAATGACAAATGATCGGTGCCCACAGACTACCGGTCTGCACATATATGTAGCCCAATCCATAACTGCTAACAAAAACCCAGCCAGTGGGAATCCAATGCCGTAAATATCGGATATGAATCACCGCAAATAAAATGCTTGTCCAATAAGGACCAATGCTGTACTGAATCGCACCTCTGAACAAGAGTTCCTCACAGATAGAAACGATAGCTGCTATACAAATAATATGCCAAACCGGACGATTTTGAAATAGCATTTGGTTAATACCACCGTCATCCATAGCATCCTCAGGCATAATCCGGGATAGCAACAGATCCACAAGTAACATAGCGGCGGCCAATCCCAATCCCCACCATAAGACGTGCAGAGTGTTCGGCAATGCAAATAGTTCTAACAAATTTCTTTTCTGAAAAAATATCCAGATTGCGCCAATCAGCAGGGTCAGCCCCTGAGTTAGATACAAATTGTAAAGCAGCAAGCGGTCGTTCAATTCATGAATTTGCGCTCTTTTCCATTTCACTTTAAGCTTTTTCATAGTTAGTTAGTCCTCTGCATAGTCTTCTTTAGCATCATAGCCAAAAAGTCGGGCGGATTCAAGAAGACTTAAATCTTAATTTTCCGCATTCTGTAGCTATATATCTAGCCTGCTATCCTCACATGTCGCATGTCCTATTGACATGCCCATGTAAGCCATGATACATTATGAAAAAATTATTAGCGACAACAACAATGATGGAGAAAAGGTATTGATTTCGTCCTCAGAGAACCGGTGCTTGGGTGGAAGCCGGTGACGAAGTAACTACTTTCAGCGCTCCTGAGTTATTGCACCGAGGTCTGGGGAATATTTCCCGGCATTAGATGCAATCGGCAGAAAACCGTTATCCTTTCGGTCATTTTATGACCGCTGAAGGCAGTCCATTGCGAAATGGCTGCGAATTAGGGTGGTACCACGATAACTCTCGTCCCTTACTATGGAGATAGTATGTGATTCGGGGGTTTTTTTGATGCCCGAAAACCGCAAAGCGTCTCCGCATAAGACTTTTGGTCGTTAGTTTGGTGCATAATGCTATTCCATCCCTTTTCTGCGTCAATGCGTTATCACACTAGTATTTCACACCGCTCTCCTGTACTTTTAGAAGCATTTCAAGTTTTTTCATGTTCTTTATGGAATGTATTTCAGTTTGAAGTGCATCCTGTCCATAAAAGAAGTTAACTTTGAGGAGGAAACCAAATGTTTAAAGTGTTAGTATCCGATCCAATCAGTGACCTGGGCATCCAGCAACTGATGGATGCAGACGATGTCACGGTGGACAAGAACACAGGTCTCAGCGAGGATGAATTGGTTCAAATTATTGGTGACTATGACGCATTACTCGTTCGAAGCCAAACTCGGGTAACCGAACGCATCATGACGGCAGGTAAGAACCTCAAGGTTGTAGGGCGAGCTGGGGTCGGAGTGGATAACATCGACCTCGAAGCAGCAACACAACGCGGGATTATCGTTATTAACGCTCCTGACGGCAACACGATTACGACATGTGAGCACACTTTTGCGATGATGATGGCTCTAGCACGTCATATTCCACAGGCATATGCCAAAACCATTGGCGGTACATGGGATCGTAAAACATTCCTCGGTGTCGAACTGCGTAACAAAACACTTGGAGTCCTCGGCATGGGACGTATCGGCAGTGAGGTGGCTAAACGTGCCAAAGCATTTGGCATGAGTATCCTCGGCTATGATCCATTTCTAACGGAAGAACGCGCTGAGAAGCTGGGCATTAAGCTTGCGAGCGTGGATGAAATTATCCGCAACGCAGATTTTATGACCGTACACACACCATTAACACCGGAAACGAAACATATGATTGCTCGTCCACAGTTTGAAGTGATGAAAAAAGGAATGCGCATTATCAACTGTGCCCGGGGCGGAGTTATCGATGAAATGGCTCTTGTTGAAGCCATTGATGAAGGTATCGTTGCCGGTGCAGCTTTTGACGTATTTGAGTCAGAGCCGCCAGCACAGGACCACCCATTCCTGAGCCACCCGAAAATTATCGTTACACCACATCTGGGTGCCTCGACTGTCGAAGCTCAGGAGAATGTAGCTATCGACGTGTCCGAGCAAGTGCTGCATATTTTGCGTGATGAGCCTTTTAAAAATGCGGTCAACATGCCTCCAGTACCATCCAACGTCATGACGCAATTGCAGCCATATTTCTCGCTTGGAGAGAAGCTGGGCAGCTTTGCCGCTCAGATCACGAATCAGGCTGTACGTGAAATTCAGGTAGATTACGCTGGCGATTTGTCCTCTGTGGATACACAGCCGCTGACACGGTATATTTTGAAAGGCGTACTTAGCCGTCATCTGGGCAGCGATGTGAACATTGTAAACTCTGTACATCTGGCCAAAACACGTGACATCCATCTTGTCGTATCTCAGGCGCCCGCCACCAAGGGTTTTACCAACCTGATTACCGTTACACTCAAAACGCAGAGCGGCGAAGAGCAACGTGTATCTGGCACCCTGCTGGCAGGCTATGGCGAACGTATTGTTAGGTTGAACCAGTTCCCAGTAGACGTGGCACCGGAAGCTCATTTCCTGCTCATCTCGCACAATGATAAACCAGGCATTATCGGTCGTGTCGGCACCTTGCTTGGGGAGAACGGCGTCAATATCGCTTCTATGCAAGTAGGGCGTAAAATTGTCGGCGGAGAAGCTATCATGATCCTGACCGTCGATAAAGCCGTGCCGAAAGACGTACTGATTCAACTCGTTGGTTTGCCAGAACTAAATACTGCCCAAGAAGTAGTGCTAGATTAGTTCCAGACCCTATTGAGAGGTCCATGGTTTTATAATAAAGAGAGGCGCCTGGCTACCCAGGCGTCTTTTTCTTATACCGAGTTATCTATCATGTGAGTAATCATTTTGAAACAGGATGTTCCACGTTGAACAAGATAAATGTTGATTTTTCAACAAAAAGCACCCTCTTCCGAGGATGCCTGCAAACCGGGGGATATCAGATTGGGCTTATAAGCCTGTTACAGACCCAGCTTAGTTTTGCTGGAGATAGGCAGCAAAATAGTAAATTCCGTCCCTTCCCCCAATACGCTGGCAGCAGAGACAGAGCCTCCGTGAGCCTCTACAATATTCTTGACAATAGCAAGCCCCAAGCCAGTCCCTTTATCCTCACCACGTACTCTGGCTTTATCTGCCTTGTAAAAGCGGTCGAAAATATAAGGTAGATCCTCGCTGGCAATGCCTACACCTTCATCCTTAATCCGAATACGGATTAACTCATGCCGTTCTCCCAAAATTCGATCCGCCGCAATAGTAACCTTTTTCCCACCGGGTGTGTGTCTAAATGCATTATCCAGCAAATTGGTCAATACCTGTTCCAACCGGTCTTCATCTGCCTCAGGCAGCAACAAACGCTGGCCATGCTCATGGTAATCGAGTGTCAGTCCCTGTTCCTTTGATCGTACCGTAAATTTACGGTGAACACGCTCGATCAACTCGTTCACATCCAATTCCTGTCGGTGCATGTCTGTATGACCAGCCTCCATTCGGGCCAGATCAAGCAGATCCTTGACTAACCTTCCCATGCGTAATGACTCATCATGGATGACCTGCACCAGTTCCTCGGATTCTTCTGGTGAACCCGCCATACCATCCAGCAACGCCTCACTGTAGCCCTGCATCATAGATAAAGGTGTACGGATTTCATGAGATACGTTGGCCACAAAATCGCTCCGCATCTTCTCTAGCTTCACTTCTTCCGTAATATCTCTAAGCACAGCTACTGCACCGCGGATTGCATTATCCGTATACAGAGGCGCCATCTGCACCGACCAGGAGCCCTTCTTGACATGGATATAGTCTCCGACATCCTCTCCCCTGTCCATAACGGTATGGAACAGAGACTGCAAAGGCTCAGGTACAGAAGCTCCAAACTCCTCCAGATCACGTTCCTGCCACTCCAGCTTTTCCCAGATATTCAGCAAACTTTGTGCCGGCGGATTCGTCAAGATGATTTGTCCGCTTCTGTCGAAGGTGATTACTGCATCAGACATGCTTCGCAGTACGCTGGATAAATGGTTTTTCTCCTCATTCAGACTGCGGATCGTTGCTTCCAGTTCCGTAGACATATGATTAAAAGTTTTCGCCAGTTCTCCAATTTCATCACTGGTCACCAGCGAAAGCCGAGTATCATACCTTCCCTCACGAATGGCATTCGCCGCCTGAATCAACAGCTGCATAGGCTGTGTGATTTTAGTAAAAAGAAATAGGGCAAAAAAGGTCGTCAATAAAAATCCGACTATACATGTATAGGTGAACAAATGCTTGATTTCCGTCGATTCATACGCCGCAAAATTTCTGTTGATGTACGGCAATAAAAAAAGCCCTAAAAAAATAAGCACAGAGCCTACAAGGCAAATGATGGTGATCCACAGCTTGCCTACCAGCGATCTCCAGAAGTTCACGTTATTTTGGAACCTCCAGCTTATAACCTACGCCCCACACGGTCGTAATCATAGCGGCTGCCTCTGGCGATACCTTATTCAGCTTTTCACGAAGCCGTTTCACATGCGTATCCACAGTGCGCAGGTCACCAAAAAATTCGTAATTCCAAACGTCTTTCAGCAGTTCTTCGCGTGAGAAGACTTTATCTGGTGACACCGCCAAATAATGCAACAGCTCGTACTCTTTAGGCGTGAGACTGATTTCAATCCCACCCGCAGTTACCCGGTGCGCATCATGCTCAATGATAAGATTCGGAAAAACAATACTATTGCTTGGTACCGCTTCTTTCGTTAAAAAGGCAGTTTCCGACGAACGGCGTAAAATCGCCTTTACCCGGTAAATGACTTCTCGCGGGCTAAAGGGCTTAACCACATAATCATCAGCTCCGACTTCAAAGCCTTGTACACGGTTCACTTCCTCGCCTTTGGCAGTCAGCATAATCACAGGTGTAGCTTTGGTCTGACGTAGCCGTGTACACACCTCAATCCCATCCATCCCCGGAAGCATCACATCGAGCAAAATAATGCTGTAATCGCTTGCAGTCGCTTTTTGGAGGGCAATCTCCCCATCCTCAGCTTCGTCAATTGCATATCCTTCTTTTTCCAGATACATCCGCAGAAGGCGTCGAATGCGTTCTTCATCATCTACAATTAATATGCGGTTGCTTTGTTCTGACATATTCCCAGCCCCTTCGCTAAAAAAAGCATTCTCTCTATTTTACTATTTTCCCGTGCTTGGTCAAACTTTACTCTCATCCAACAGTCTCTTTACACCAAAAAGGCCGGGGTTATGACCCCCGTCCTGTCCGTTTCTTTTTCGTGTTGTCTGATTTGGCAAGTTGAATGAGACGGTTGATTTCGTCCTTGGTTAGGGGTCTGGTCAGACCGCGCTTCAAGTTTTGTAGCAAAAGATCTCCGAAGGCTATCCGCTTGAGTCTGATGACTGGGTGTGAAATGGCCTCAAACATCCGTCTTACTTGGCGATTTCTGCCTTCATAAATGGTAATCTGGATCACAGACTCCTTACCATTCGGATCTACATCTTTATATTCTACCTCGGCTGGTGCAGTAATGCCATCTTCCAGCACGATTCCCTTTTTCAGCTTGTCCAGCTCAGTACCATGTGGAACGCCTTTGACTGTTGCCACATATGTCTTGGGCACATGATGCTTGGGATGGGTGAGCAGATTGGCGAACTCGCCATCATTGGTGAGCAACAGCAGTCCTTCGGTGTCGTAATCGAGACGTCCCACCGGATATACGCGTTCCTTAACGCCTTTCAGATAGTCTGACACGATTTTACGGCCTTCCGGATCGGAAGCGCTCGTAATGACCCCTTTAGGTTTGTTCATCATCAAATAGATTTTTTTCTCGGTTTTGATCGGGCGTCCCTTTACCGTAATCATATCTTGATCAGGGTCTGCCTTCGTTCCCAGTTCAGTTACGACAACCCCGTTCACTTCCACGCTACCCGCCTGAATAAGCTCCTCACATTTACGTCTGGAAGCTACACCCGCTTGGGCCAATATTTTCTGCAATCTTTCCATGTTCGCTAATTCACCTCATGCTAATGATACCCATCCATGAGCAAAATCACAACCCCCGTTCAAAAAACGATGCAGAAATTAAAATACAAGCAGGCAAATCGCAATGGCTGCCACAAAACCAACCACATCTGAAAATAGTCCTACCTTCAAAGCATACCGTCCATTGCGGATACCTACCGCACCAAAATATACAGTTAGCACATATAGCGTCGTGTCTGTGCTGCCCTGAATCGTTGAAGCGATCCGACCGATCATGGAATCCGGGCCATAGGTGCGAATTAGATCCGTCGTAAACGCAAGTGAGCCAGTGCCCGTCAATGGACGAAGCAAACCTAAAGGCAATATCTCGCCCGGTACACCCCAGTGTTTAATCCAAGGGGTAACCCAAGAGATCAAATAGTCCAAGGCGCCGGATGCTCGAAAAATGCTAATTGCCACCATCATGCCTACGAGATGAGGAATAATGCTGATGGCGGTAGAAAATCCGTCTTTGGCTCCATCCACAAAAGAATCGTAGACAGGGACCCTTTTAGCATATGCATATAAAGGAATAAAAGCGAGAATAACCGGAATGGCCCAAGTCGATACGAGGTTTATAAAATTAAGCATGCCTCCCTCATCCTTTCCAAGTGGTGTCCCTGCCCTTGGCAGCCGTGATTCCCGTTCGCGGAACGGCAGGTAAAGATGCGGGCAACGTCGTTGAAGAGGCAGTAGATGTTGATGTTGGTGCTGGTGGGGCGAGTGGCGCCAAGGATGACTGGGACGGCGGAATCGCTGGAGGACGGCGGCGCAATTCTCGACTACGGTACCAACGATCCGCCGCAATTGCAGCAAAGGTGGCTATTGCGGTCGCTACCAGTGTCGTACCGACGATTTCTGCCGGATGTGCGGAATGAAAATTTAGCCGTATCGCGATCAACGTCGTAGGAATAAGCGTAATACTGGCTGTATTCAGGGCGAGTAGCGTACACATGGCTGGTGTGGCGGTTTGCTTATCTGGATTGAGCGTCTGCAGCTCTTGCATCGCCTTGATTCCCATCGGTGTGGCTGCATTCCCCAGGCCCAGCAGATTGGCGCTCATATTGGACAAAATGTAACCCATAGCGGGATGATTACGCGGAACATCAGGGAAGAGAAAGGCAACCAAAGGAGAAAGAAGCTTGGATATTTTCTGTAAGAGCCCTCCATCTTCAGCCAGCCGCATCATGCCCATCCAGAACACCAGCACACTTATCAGTCCAAAGCACACTGTAACCCCCGTAGTTGCCCCGTCAAAAGCTGCTTTCGTCACCACCTCAATATTTCCCTGTGCGGCAGCAAATACAAATCCAATACAAATCAAAGCCACCCATATGAGATGAATCATGGCTGATTCCTCCTTTTCCCAATGATGTGACACGTACAGCTCTATTTCCTGGTTGCCCTATGCTCCAAACAAATTCTTAAGGATTTCGTTCCATCTGCTCGTCCAACCTCGTTGCTGAGTATTGTTCGCAGGTTCTTGTGCAGTTGGAGTCTCCTTCTGTGGCTGTACGGTATTTTGAGCAGGCAGCTTACTACCTTTTGCATACACAGGAACAGAACCGATAAGTTTACCTTCCAAAAGGAATTCAACCCGTCCTCGTAAGCCAAAAGATACGTCCGCTCTATCGGCAGAAGCGGAATTTTTATACAACACCAGTCTTTTGTGCAACTGGGTTTTCTCGCCATCATGTAAAGGATAGGCAAAGCTTGTACCTGTTAATAGTGGGTAACCATCGATAGGTTGCTGCTTGTCCGTAATCGGAATGAGCGGATAATATCGGAATCCGTAATCAAGCATACGGGCATGATCGTTCCAATCGTCCCCGTCATTCAAGGTAACAGCAGCGAGCTGGCGACCGTCACGTGTAGCCGAACTGACCAGACAGCGAAACGCTTTTTTGGTAAAGCCTGTTTTCACCCCGTCAGCTCCGTCATACAGCCGCAGCATTTTGTTTTTATTGTGCCATGAGTAGTCCCAAGAGTCGTTGGGATTCGGTGCTTTTTTCAATTCTGTTTTTACGATACGGGCAAAAGTTGGATTATGCAGCGCATAAGCAGTAAGCCGGGCCATATCATTGGCTGAGGAATAATGTCCCTCGGCATCCAGCCCGTGCGGATTAGCAAAATGTGTATGGCTTAGCCCAAGCTGAACCGCCTTGTCGTTCATCAAATGAACAAATCCCTCTTCTGTCCCCCCCACATGCTCTGCAATGGCAGAAGCGGCATCATTACCAGAACGGAGCATTAAGCCGTACAGCATATTTTCCAATGACATTTGTTCACCCATTTGCAGAAAAAGCGAGGACCCTTCTTTGGCATATGCGGTTGGGCTCACCTTTACCCGGTCCTGCAAGCGTCCATGTTCAATAGCCACGATCGCTGTCATAATTTTGGTCAGGCTGGCAATACGTAGCTCCCGATCACCTTCGGTAGAATAAATGATTCTTCCTGATGTGACATCAATTAAAGAAGCAGCCTGTGCGTGGGTTCCTAATGCGGGCGGCGCTACTTCTGTTTTTATCGCTCCCCGAACGGGCTGCGGACTTAGCAACGTAAGCGGCAATGACAAAATAAGCAGTAGTACCAGCGGCAAAACAAATGCGCGTGCCTTATTCAAGAAATGGCTGTGGTCCGCGTGAATGTGTTGCTTTTTTTTAAACATTTGGATTCCTCCGGTTTTAAGCAAGTCTTGTACCATTCTATGTCCAAGCTGTTCAAAGTATGTCCACCTTTATAACAGAAAATTCCTTTATAGGACTAACCATTAGCTGCTCCTTTTTCGCTTTCTTTCTACACAAACCAAGCAACATGCCCTCCTGAGCACATATATATTAGTTACTAAACGTTAAATATGGATCGAGGGGTTAAAACATGCAGCGACTACAGTTTGAAATGATTTTAAGATCGCGGATTGTAGAGTCCGCAGAAGCATTGCATCGAAGCGGTGTATCCTTTGCCACTTTTGCTACCGCACGTTGCAACCCGAAATTTTGGAATTTAACGGAAAAAGGTGGCTTTCAGATCAAAGCAGGTGTCACACCGGCCCAAGGCATCAGAGATATCTTTTTAAACGGTCATCAATACGCTTTTGAATGTGCAACAGCTATGGTTATTGTGCTGTACAATGGAGTGCTGGATTCCATTCTGGAAAGTGAGTTTAATCGGATTTTTGCTGATATGCTGCTGTATGACTGGCACTATGATAGCGACCTTAGGCTCATACAGCAGCAAGGAAGTCATAAAGCGGCTCCTGGCGATATTCTGTATTTCAACAATCCGGATGTGTCATCTGAAACATTGGAATGGAAAGGAGAAAATGTCATTAAGCTAAAGGAAGACTTGTTTTACGGCCATGGGATTGGTATCTTGCCGGCGAAGGGTATTATCGATTCCCTGAATCAACATCGTCGACCGGAAGCCACGGTATCTGCTTATTTGACGGATGAAGTGATCTATCCGGACTTCATCTACCTATCGCAGTTTGCTGCCGAAGGAAATCGAAAAAATGAAATCTCGCTGCATACTTTGTATCAACAGGAATACAGTCACCATATACATGCTTTCATTGGGGGAAGGCAGTATATTCGGGGATAGGGCCAAGTACAAGCAGAAAAGAAGGTATTCCTTAGCCTGTACTCGGCTTTGGGATACCTTCCTGAGAGAACGCTTTTAATTTCAATAACTTTTACAAGTAAGCCGGGCCAGAATTACTGTGATCCGTAGCAACATCTACAGGTACCTGTGGGGGGGGGAGTCTGCAAGTCGCCGCCTGAATTCCGGAAGATAGACTGAACCTTATCAATCAGGTATGGCGTGGAATCAATGAGCTTCTCAATCAGATGCGTTTGATTGTCCAATGGAACGATTTGTGCCCCCTGTTTGCCAACAACCAGAAAAGCAATGGGATGAATAGATACACCACCACCGCTACCGCCTCCAAAAGGATGCCCTTCCTTCCCGCTATGATTACCCGATGCCGAAGAAGTATGAAGTGCCTCTTCGTCTACGTTAAAATCACTTCCCCCGGCAGCGAAACCAAATCCCACCTTACTGATTGGCAAAATAACAGAACCATCGGGTGTTTCCACTGCGTCTCCTACAATCGTATTCACGTCTACCATGGCTTTGATGTTTTCCATTGCGGTTTGCATGAGCCCTTGAATCGGGTGATCTGACATGATTTATTCCTCCTCTGCTTATCTCAAGCGTAGACTGCCTTTTCTTTCGCTATTGTGCGCAGGGGTTCAAGGAAATATGTATGTCATTCGATAGTTCAGAAAGGATTGAGTCTCACCTCTCTCCACTGTTTACCATTCATTGTTAGCTTGATGATCCGCCGCATTTTTTTTGAAAAAAACCCGTTTCCATGCCTCCGGTCCACCCGGAACGCGCCATATGCGGTAAGATAAGATGAGCATGGAGAACATTAAATAGCCGAGCGATACGTTTGCTTCACAGTTCAAAGTGGTGGTAAAACGCAAGCGATCCACCCAATAGGGCACAACATACAGCTTAGGGGTACAATCCATGCGTACAAAGCTTGAAGCATAACCGATCAAGGTTGTTTTTAATCCCCACAAAATACCAGTTGAGGTAGCTGTATATGCCGCGTCAGCAAGACTAATGTTGGTAGACCATTCCATTTTGGACATCGTCACATGTGCCAATGTATGTCGCAACCATTTATTAAAGGATTTCGTTCCCTTAAGCAAAACCCGTATATCATGTATAAATTGCTTGATTTTTACTGTATCAATATTACCGCTATCCACGGAAGCATCCGTTTTATGTATGTTTTTGTTGCGATCTAGCCGATAGAGAAGCCCCTTTTTCAACCCTGTTATGAGAATGGCCGGCACATCGTAATTCATTTTTATCATCCCGTATAGAAATCTGATCTCTAGATGCGCCCGATCATCATTGTCATGTTTGGCAATATTCAGCTTCAAACGAATACGAGAGAGCAGAACTGCCAGTACAAGTAATATAACGACGATGATGGCGATACTGATCCATTTCCACACTGGCGTGTCCTCCCTACCTTTTTGCTATAGAATATCATGGCAAAAATAGTATGACCGTTCGCCGGAAAATCATGCATCTTAAAATACCAACAGCCAGCCCCCAACGATATGAGGACTGGCTGTCTGTTTGAACTTTTACATAAGTGAACCGCAAGATCCGAAGCAACTTTATTGGGATTCAAGATCTAGATCGTTGGCCGCAGGCTGGCTACTCTCCAGACGCTCGAACAATAATTGAGTCTCTTCCTCCAAATTGTCCGAATTCTCGAACAGCTCCGGTTGCGGTAGATCTGCCAGAGAGCCCAGACCGAAATAATCCAAAAATGATTTCGTCGTTCCGTACAATATCGGCCGTCCGATGGCTTCAGCTCGACCTTTCTCTTCAATGAGCTCCTTGTTGACCAGTGTATGTATGGCCCGCTCGGATTTAACCCCCCGAATCTCTTCGATTTCAACTCTTGTAATGGGCTGGCGGTAGGCCACAATGGCCAGCGTCTCCAAAGCAGCTTGAGACAGTGACGCACGTGCCGGAGAGTATGCGAGCTTTTCAAAGTAAGGTGCATGTTCGGATAAAGTTGCAAGCTGATAATGACCGGCAATACGGACAAGTTGCAGGCCTCTTCCCCCCTGCTCCATGTCCTGCTTCATATCTTCCAGGCACTGTTCAACCAGCTCTTGCTGCTGCTCTACAATGTCGGCGATCTGCTTGGTGGACAACCCTTCCTCTCCTGCTAGAAACAGCAGTCCCTCAATAATTGATTTCAGCTTCAGATAATCCATTAACCCGTAAATCCCCTCTCCACTCCATTACAATATCATCGAAAAGCTTCTCCTGATAACAGAAAATTTGCTTCATTTTCATCAGTTCAAGGATAGCCAAAAAGGTCACAACCACTTCATGCCGATACATATCCTCATGCATCAGCTTGGAGAACAGCAGCCGTCCTCCATTCCCCACCATCTCTAAAGCCCCGATAACTTGCCGGATACGGTCCTTGACTGAAATTTCGTCCCGATGAACACGGGTTACCGTCGTACGTCGTTCTGCTTTGCGCAAAGCACGCTGAAAGGCTGCGACCAAATCGCTTGCATGCAGCCCATGCACCGGATTTACGGGTTCAGTGGGCAGGAATGCACTCAGATCTTCTGGCTCTTTGCCATAAATTAGACTCCGCTCCCACTCACGTTCACTTAGATGGCGAGCAATCCCTTTATATTTACGATACTCCACCAGCTTGCGGACCAGTTCCTCACGTGGATCATAATCCTCTTCCTCATAAAAATCCAAATCGTCATATTCCATCACAGGTGGCTTGGGAAGCAACAATTTACTCTTAATGGATAAGAGCGTCGCCGCCATCACCAGAAACTCGCTCGTAATGTCCAGTTCCAGCTCCTGCATACTGTGCAAAAAAGCCATATACTGATCAGTAATATCGCTAATCGGGATATCCTGAATGTCGATTTCGGCTTTATCAATCAGATGCAACAGTAGATCCAGCGGACCCTCGAATGTTTCCAGCTTGTAGTTTACGACTGTCAATGTGCTTCCCCCTGCCTTACTCCAATCATCATTCAACAATACCTTTCCCTATAGCACTTATGCTCTGCGTTATCAATCCCTCTTTCTGTAGTATATACGTCATCGCCTTGCTTAACAATCCAATCCCTTTTTTCCCCTTGCAGTTTATACCGTTCTATTCAGCTATTCCTATCATTAAAATTGCTTGCCGAGATTGGCCATTTCAATCGCAGCCAGTGCTGAATCCCAACCTTTATTACCAGCCTTCGTACCTGCTCGTTCAATAGCCTGTTCAATGTTTTCTGTAGTCACTACCCCAAAAATAACAGGTACTCCCGTTTTTAGGCTGCTCGCTGCCACACCCTTGGCCACTTCATTGCAGACGATATCATAATGTGAAGTAGAACCACGGATGACCGTACCCAGCGTAATTACGGCATCATATTTGCCGCTTGCAGCCATTTTTTGCGCAATTAGTGAAATTTCAAATGCACCCGGAACCCAGGCTACATCAATTTCATCTTCCTGTGCACCATGTCGTTGAAGTGCGTCAATTGCACCGCTTAACAGCTTGCTCGTAATAAACTCATTAAATCTGCCCACCACAATACCATATTTTAAACCGTTCGATACAAGATTACCTTCTAGAAAACGTGCCATAATTAATCAACCTCTCTTAATTTAAATTATTTACAATGACAAACGACGACAGTAGTCCACCAAATCCTGAATACTGATCAGCTTCAATTGATGTCGCTTAGCGACCAATGCCAGATCAGGCAGGCGGGCCATTGAGCCATCTTCCTTTATAATTTCACAAATGACTCCAGCAGGCTTGAAGCCACTGAGTCGAGCCAGATCAACAGCCGCCTCCGTGTGACCAGCACGCTGCAAGACACCCCCATCGCGAGCAATCAGCGGGAACATGTGACCAGGCTTGCGGAAATCACTTCCTGTGACTGCTTCGTCTGCCAAGGCGCGTACAGTCAAGGAACGCTCGGCCGCTGAAATCCCCGTTGTTGTCTCCATATGATCTACCGATACCGTAAAGGCAGTACCGTGGAAATCTGTATTTTGCTCTACCATAGGATGCAATTCCAAGGCCTCGGCTCTTTGTCGTGTGATCGGCACACAGACCAACCCGCGACCTTCTGTAATCATGAAATTAATGACCTCAGGCGACGCTTTTTCAGCCAAAGCGATAAAATCGCCTTCATTTTCTCGCTGTTCATCATCCACTACAATGACGACCTTACCGTTTTTTAAGTCCTCCAACGCTTCTTCGATGGAATCCAAACGAATCTCTTCGTCATGTTCCAACTCGCCATGCTCTATGACGTTTGCCATTGCACTTGTTTGGCTACCTCTATCCATAACACTTCCCTCCTTATGTCTTGTGCCACGAATGCTCCTAAACAGGCTTACCATTCAATATCAGGCAAAGCCGTGTTTCGCCAAATAGTCCAAACTGAGAGGAGTTTTTTCTACTCTCTCCGCCTCCGCTGCACCTCTGTAATTTAAAAGCTGTTCTACATATTTGCCCAAAATATCGCATTCGATATTGACGGTATCCCCCTCACGTTTGGCTTGTAAGGCCGTTTCGGATAAGGTGTGGGGAATAATGGATACGGCAAAGGTATCTCCCGTACGCTGTGCGACTGTGAGGCTTATACCATCAATTGTGATTGACCCTTTGAGAAGAATATATTTAAATAATGTTTGATTTTTAGGCTCAATTTCGAACACCACTGCATTCTGGTCTGATGTCACCCCGCGAATCGTTCCCGTCCCGTCCACATGTCCTTGCACGATATGTCCTCCGAACCTTCCACTCGCCGCCATCGCTCGCTCCAGATTGACTCGGCTGCCGGATCTCAACTCTTTCAGATTAGTGCTACGAAAGGTTTCCGGCATCACATCAACCTTAAAGTCTTTCGTACCGATCTGTATCGCCGTCAGGCAAACGCCATTCACTGAGACACTGTCTCCTATTTTTAAATCGCCCAACACCACGGAACCCGAAATCCCCAGCACCATCGCTTCACCGCTTTTGGAAATGGTTTGAATACGACCCACTTCCTCGACCAATCCGGTAAACATGCCTTCACTCCTTTCCACTACATCTCAGTTTATCCCTAATTCATCAGCTATAAGCGCAAAAAACCCCCAGTTCGGATTCAATCCGTCATGGGGGTGATGAGAGTCACATTTGTAGTATACAAGCGCAGTTCATATGCATCTTAAGACGACATGAAATCATAGGTTTGCCAATAGAAAGCATGACTGGGGATACAACCAAATACGCTCAGAACACCCATCAAAAGAAAGCTTAAGAAAGCTATCGCCCGATGCCATCCTACAACGAAATAAGCCGTACGCACAATTGGGTATGCTAAAAATCGGCACATGTCACGTCATGTGCATGCGCTTCGTATCCTTCTCCCATCCAGACTATACTGTCGGTCCCGGATTTGCACCAGGTCCACCTTCTGCTGATCATTCAGCATCCGGGTCACGGACTAAGCCATGCTGTTTCTCACAAAAACGATCCACAAACATGTCATCACCGCCGGTGGGGAATTTCGCCCCGCCCCGAAGGATCTTGCTCTTATTCAGTTGAATTAACATTAAACTTGTTACGTATATTAGCACCGACTTCTAAAAAAAGCAAGTTATCAAATAGAAGCTCCTGCTTTGGTTTTGACATATTGGCTGGAGAGTTCTTCAAACCAGGTTTTATCGTTCATATGAAGCGCCAAGTCAATCAGATCGGCCAGTTCCTCGACTCCCAGCTCTGTTGCATGATCAAAGGTAATTACGGCTGAAGCAACCGGTCCTCGCCCTTCCTCAGAACATGCTTCATAATCCAGTCGCACATCAACATGTCCGTCAATAAACTCGCATTTTAGAAAATAAATAATTTCGCACATTAAAATGGGGCGTACTTGTGTTTCTAACACGCAATCCATCACCTTGGCAGAATAATGCTGGTTCGTCAGCGTAAATTTGTGTTCTGTCGCTGCCAGCGAGGTCCGTCCAAAATCATCCGTAAACTTGAGTTCCACTGGCTTGATGTTCATAACTTTAGGGATTTGCTTCTTTATAATTTCGATTATTTCAACTGTATTCAGCTTAATCATTACCTGCACCTCATTGCATCTTAAAATTCAGAAGAAAACTTTTTAACGTGCCTCTTATAGGCCTCCACTCCTATATCGGAAATCATTACCTGTTTTTTTATGCTTCAACCCATAAACGACAAAAAAGATTCTTTGCGCAATAAGCGCAAAGAATCTTGATCGAGCCACTACAGTAACAGCGGCTAACAATGTTAATCGATGATTATGCAAAAAACAGGATTATAGCTCTGAAATTTCATGTTTCTTTTTCAGGATAGTCCAGCGACGCTCAATCTCCTGTTCAAAGGTCGCCAGCGTAGCCTCCTCCTTAATAAGATGCTTCGTTTTACCCATTAATTTCAGCCATTCAGCAGCTGGAATTCGTTTTCCTTTGTCCTCCGGATTGTACGTAATCGTCGTACTGCCTTGCTCTATTTCGTACAAAGGAAAGAAACAGGACTCGACTGCGGCGCCCACAATGCTGGTACCCAGTCTGTCTTCGGATTTCCAATTCAGCGGACAGGCGCACAGGATTTTACCATAGGCCGTACCCACGTTGTTTGCATACCATTGAGCCTTGGCTGCTTTACGCAGCATATCCTGCGGATGACTTTCAGCAGCGGTAAAAGCATACGGAATGTTACAAGCAGCCATGATTTGCACGGTATCCTTGTGATGCCCTTGCTTTCCTTTTTGCATTTTACCTACACCCGACGTACTGGTCATGTGACCGAGCGGAGTGGAGTAAGATTGCTGTGAACCTGTATTCATGTACCCCTCGTTATCATATTCCAGCATGATTAGCTTATGATTACGCAGAGCCGCACCAATCGCAGAACCCATACCAATATCCATCCCACCGTCACCACTAATCATGATAAAGGTCGGATCGTCCGACATCTCAATTTCATTACGCCGTTTCATTTCCATGTAAGCTTCTAGCGCTCCTGAAAGGGTAGCGGCCCCGTTTTGAAAAAGATTGTGGATCATCGGTTGTTTGTGTGATGTATATGGATACCCTGTCGTCGTCACATATACGCAGCCTGTCTGGAACAGCACGACAATATCCCCTTCAATACCTTTGAAAAACAGTTCCAGCGCAGACAATGCCCCACATCCTGGACAAGCTCCGTGGCCTGGTGAAAGACGCCGTGGTTTGGTTGTCAACGACCGCAAAGGGGGTACTTTGACCTTGAGCTTCCCGGTCTCCTCGTCCGGCGTAACCTGAATCAGACCCGTACGGTAATCATTACCACGTGGCGGCTGCATAACTTGCGGCATCACCTTGTCCGGTGAACCCGAATTAATTCCGTAGTAATCAAAGGGCTTCTCTACTCGTCCGGCCTCTGCCGCCTCGATTGCAAGCTGGAAGAACGCCTCTGCATCTTCTGCATAAAAATCTTTGCCGCCCAAGCCAAAGATACGGCTCAACACGAGTGTCCGATTCAGCGGGTCCTCCTGCAAGGCCGCTTTAATTTCATGCGTTAAATTACCGCCGTCTGCCCCATACGAGTCTGCACGCTCACCTACCAGCAACGCCTTGACATTGCGTAATGCTTCCCGCAGTTGTGCGGCTGGGAACGGTCGGATGATGTTCGGACGTATCACACCAGCTTTAATTCCGCGCGCGCGGAGTTGATCCGCCACATCCTTGGCCGATTCAGCCGCCGAATTCAACAGAAATACCGCAACCTCAGCATCCTCCATTTGATACAGATCTAAAATCGGGTATTCCCGACCGGATAAAGCGGCATATTCTGCTGCTACCTGCTCATATACTCCTTCTGACAGCTTCAGTGCTTCGGACAGCTGAACATGATTATTCGTCAAGTCATCGCCGTTCATATGCGCGCCCACAGTAACAGGATGATCAAAATCCGTAATATTCGGATAATTTAAGTTCGGGTTAGGACCTACAAAACCACGCACGGTCTCAGCATCGGCAAAATATTGCACTTTACGTTTTTGATGGGACGTATAAAAACCGTCATATGCGACCATTACAGGCAGCCGAACATCGCTGTGCTCTGCAATTTTTAGTGCCATAATGTTCATATCATACACAGCCTGTGGTGTACTTGCCGTCAAAATGACCCAGCCTGTATTCAAACCATAGTACAGATCCGAATGATCTCCGCGAATATCTAGGGGACCACTGACAGCTCGTGTCACCAGATTCATAACCATAGGAAAACGGGTACCTGACTGAACAGGTAACTGCTCCAGCATGTACAGGAAACCTTGCGAACTAGTGGCGTTCACCACCCTCGCTCCCGCTGCGGCAGCTCCATAACAAATCCCTGCCGATCCGTGTTCTCCGTCTGCTGCAACCAGCTTAATATTATGCTGACCTCTCGTTCTCATCTGATCTAGATACTGCGCTACCTCGGTAGATGGAGTAATCGGGAAATATCCCATCATATGATAATTAATCTGCGCAGCCGCCATTGCTGCCATTTCATTACCGGATTCGAACGTTGTCACTTGCGCGGCGCCTGTCTGTTTGAGTTCTTCCTCCAGTTTTGCCATTACGCACGCCCTCCTTCATATACCGGAAATTGGTGGGCAACTCGATTCTGTTCAGCCCATCCCCATTGCTCGCGACGCGAGCTTAGTGCCCCCGATGGGCAAATATCTACACATTTCAGACATCCTTTGCAATACTGGTAATCAATCCCTTGCAAAAATGGCATCATTCTTCCGCGTTTGTCTGCTTGCTCTTCCCATACAAAACAGTAATCCGGGCAAATCGAATCACACTTGGCACAATGGGTACATTTATCAACTTCATATTCAGGCACATACCCCTGACGTGAACCACTAACATCTCTCGTTATGCTGTTTCCCTGAGTTGCAATAACGCCCCCCAGTAATTGCGTTTCGTATCCCAGCAATGGCTGCGGACGTTCAAAAACCCGATCCTGCGCGTCATCAGTAACCGGATATACGTGCAGTTCCATTTCATCATAACCACGGTTAAACGTACGCAGATTAGGTTCCACTAACAGTGGATTTTTCTTTTCAAAGGTACTGCGTATAACCGATCTCATCGCTTCCGGGTCCAGGAAGTCACAGACACGGAACAAGGCACCGAGCATGGACGTATTTAGTTTGGTTCGCTCTTCCAGTGCGATGCCCATCGCATCCACCACCGCTAATGTTCCGGATACCAGTCCCAAATCAGCCCGTATTTCTTCTGCTGGACGCGTGGAATTAACCACTACAATCCCATCCGCTGGCAGTCCGCTGATTACATTTACCGTTTTGTATAACGTTTCATGGAAAATGCCTACCACATGCGGTTGCTCAATCGGACTGTGATCCCGAATATCGACTTCTGGCTCACAGAAACGGACGAAACTTTTAACCGGAGTTCCCTTTTTTTCCGAACCGTAGGACGAAAAATTTGAAGCATTCAGCCCCAAACCAAGCACCCCGGTTTCGGCCAACATTTTGCCAGCCAGATTAGCGCCGAGTCCACCAATGGATTCCAGCCGGATTTCAAAAAATCCGAGTCGATTTGTGCTCGTTAAAATAGACAATGTGATAAGCCCCCTTCTTTTCCAATCCTTAACGAGTTTGAATACTCATATAAAAAAAAATTGGAAATTGCATTCTTATGAAAAGGCTATCACAACACTTACTTTTCGAATGTGATCTTACGCACTGTAATGCCTACGTGATTGCGAAAATCAATAAACCGTCAAACAAAAGACAACAAAAGCCGCCCTGTCCAAAGACAGAACGGCTTAGGTGCAACGCTATTAAAAAAAGATCATGTAATTAACGGTAAAATTACACGTCAAATACTTTAACCTCTTTCATTTTGTCGCCTTGCTTTACAGCATCAATGAATTCCATACCTTTGGTTACTTTACCAAATACAGTATGTACTCCATCTAAATGTGGTTGTGGAGCGTAGCAGATAAAGAATTGGCTGCCACCTGTGTTGCGACCTGCATGAGCCATGGACAGAACGCCTTTGGCATGCTTTGTTGTATTCGTAGCTGTTTCACAGTCAATCGTGTAACCAGGACCGCCTGTACCGTTACCGATCGGACAACCACCTTGAGCAACAAAGCCAGGAATGACACGGTGGAAGCTCAAACCGTTGTAGTAACCGCTGTTTGCCAGCTTTTCAAAGTTAGCAACGGTGTTTGGAGCTTCCTCTGGGAAAAAGTCAATTTCGACGATACCGCCGTTTTCAAGATCTATTCTACCTTTTTTCATTGTTTGTATCTCCTTTTCAACCTGTTTTGAGAACTAAATAACATCAAGTTCCAGTTTACTATGAATTGCCGCGCTTAGCAAAGTCTTGTCCAAAAAAAAGGGCCATTGACCCCGGTATATGATTACCGACTCAATGGCCTGCTTGATCTTACAATGTTAAAATCAGGACGAAACCGTAATCTTGGCGTTGGGCTGAACCGCCGGACTGGCTTGATCACGAACCAAGCGCTGTGGCACAACATCGTTGCGTACGATATCTTCGTAGGTTTCCCGACGCACCACCAACTCGGCCTCACCGTTGTTGACAAATACAACTGCAGGTCGACGTATTCGGTTATAATTACTCGCCATCGAGTAATTGTAGGCTCCGGTTGAGGCAACAGCGAGCAAGTCGCCGCTATTTATACGAGGCAGCTCTACATCCCAAATCAGCATATCGCCGCTTTCGCAGCATTTGCCCGCAATGGACACCGTCTCTTCGTTCGTATCCTGCGCTCGATTAGCCAGCATCGCTTCATACTTGGCCTGATACAGTGCAGGGCGTGGATTATCTGTCATCCCACCATCTACCGAAACATATTTACGTACTTGCGGAATATCCTTGATGCTTCCTACTGTATATAAGGTCGTGCCTGAATCGCCTACAATACTGCGTCCCGGCTCAATCCAAATTTCTGGAAGTTCATCGTAAAGTCCTGAAAAATAAGTTTTCACCGCTTCGCCGATAGCCTGCACATAGGTGGAAACTTTCAGCGGTGTGTCCTCCTCTGTGTAGCGAATGCCAAATCCCCCACCCAGATTAATCACTTTGAAAGAAAACTGAAGCTGTTCCTTAATTTCTCTGGAAAAAGCTGCAACCCGTTCAGCAGCCATTTGGAAGCCATTCACTTCGAATATTTGCGAACCGATATGAGAATGTACCCCCAGCAGGTTAAGATGATCTAGCTTGATAGCCTGTTCCACTGCTTGGCGTGCTGTACCGTTCCCAATGTCAAAGCCAAATTTCGAATCTTCTTGACCTGTGGCCATATATTCATGCGTGTGCGCCTCAACCCCTGGTGTAACCCGCAGTAAGATATTCACCTGCTGTTCCTTCTCAGAGGCAAGGGCCTGCAACAAATGCAACTCCATTTCGCTATCGACGACGAAGCAACCAATTTGCGCATCTAACGCCATTTCAATTTCTTCCGGTGTTTTGTTATTGCCGTGAAAATGGATTCGTTCTGCCGGGAACCCTGCTTGTAGCGCAGTAAATAATTCTCCACTGGAAACAACGTCAAGCGACATCCCTTCTTCAGCAGCTAAAGCGCACATCGCCATAACACAAAACGCTTTGCTTGCATAAGCAACTTGAAACTTCAATCCAGTTTCACGAAAAGCTTCTATGAATTCCCGGCAACGCCGGCGGACTAACTGTTCGTCAACAATATATAGCGGCGTGCCAAAACGCTCTTTCAAAAGCGTTGTATCACAACCGCCGATCTCCAAATGTCCATTGCTGTTAATTTTACTGCTTCCATGCAAATACATGTTCTGGCGCCTCTCTTTCTGGAACAAGCTAGTCATATTCCATCGAATGTTTACACCAGTATAGCAAAAAAAACATCAAGAACAATGGATTTTTATGCAGATCATTTATATTAATGCTCCTGTCCATTGCCTGAGTTCGAATCTGTGTCGGCATCCGTATGGGGCATACGCGTATTGTCCCTCGTTTTGTTAGATGACGGGCGGTTAGCCGCATCTAGTACAGGCATACGGAACAAGATGGAAGCTAACGCTTTGGCATTAAAAGGAATGAACGGCCACAAATACGAAGAATTATATGACCGATGCAGCGTCAGCATCAAAATGATCAGTGTCGTACCCACGACAAAGCCCGGTACGTGAAAAATCGCAACAGCAACCAGCAGGAATAGTCGAATCAGTCTATTTGCCAGCCCCAGCTCGTAGCTCGGTGTTGCGAACATTCCTATGGCAGCGACAGCCATATACAGCACGACCTCATTCACGAAAAGTCCCGTCTTAACCGCTATATCACCGACCAGAATGGCTGCGATCAAGCCCATAGCGGAAGCCAGTGGTGTCGGAGTATGCACAGCCGCCATTCGCATGAGATCGACCCCTAGTTCCACGATGATAAACTGTGCAATCAGCGGAAGATGTGCTTCCTTTTGAGGACCAATAAAATCAAGAAAAGCTGGTTTTAATTCGGGATTGATGACCATTAGCAGCCACATCGGAAGCAGAAACATTGAGGCGAATATGCCTAAAAAACGTACCCACCGCAAATAACTTCCCATAAAAGCGGTTTGCCGATTTTCTTCTGCATGCTGACACAAGTCAAAAAAAGTGGTAGGCAAGATCATCACGCTGGGTGAGGTATCTACGAAAATAACGAGTCTCCCTTCCATAATATGCGATGCCACGACATCTGGTCGCTCCGAATATCGTACTAATGGATATGGATTCCAACCTTTATTGATAATCGTCTCCTCTAATTGCTTATCGGCCAGCGGAATACCATCCAAATTAACATTTTTAATTTTGTCTCGTACAGTATCCACCATCACCTTATCTACAATATCGTCAATATAGCCCAAGCATACGTCCGTTCGAGTTCGGCGTCCGACCTGCATAGCCTCAAATTTAAGTCCTGGGTCCCGCAAACGCCGGCGTACCAGACCTACATTTGTAAGCATTGTTTCAGTAAACCCGTCGCGGGCACCGCGCACAACCCGCTCCAAAGAGGGTTCCTCTGGACTACGCACCGGATAATTACGGGTATCCAGAATAAGGGAAAAACGTTCACCTTCCATGAAAAAGGCACTCATCCCCGTCAGTACCTTGTTAATGACGACTGACATCTTATCTGTCTTCTCCACCTGAATATGTGGAATAAAGTTTTCGAAATACGCTTGTAGTCCATCGGAAGAGAGATTATCCGGCGTCAGATAGGTGAGCCGCTTTAGCACTTCAAGCATAATTTGATCCTTCGCAAAGGTATTCAGGAACAGATATCCAGTATGACGCCCTCCCAGTGTCATTTCCCTGAATACGACATCAAAGGTCTCCCCCAAACCTAATACTGTTTCAAGTGTATTCTTGTTATCCTTCATCCTCGGCGATATATTATCTTCGGCCTGCCAGTAGCGAACGGACTCCTCTACGTTATCAGATCGCTCACTCTCTTTTTTGTGTTTAAAACGTGCAGATTCCTGCGCCTGCTTTTCCTGCCATGGACTCAACTTTTCTTCGCCAGTATGATATTCCCTTCCGATTACCCCGTCTTCTTGATGCTGCTCCCGATGCTCTTGATCCGCTCTGTGATCCATATTCCTTGTCCCCTTCGCTTTCGTTGTTAACGGTTGTATACAAACCAGTCAAATAAGGAACCCGTCACCTTACCAAGCACCATTGCCATTAGCAGACCGAGCATATACACGGTCATGTGGAGTCGCTTGGCGAGTATAGGCAGGAGATTTAATACCTCCGTTAAAGCCGCGGCGAGCAAACCAATAAACACTCCGCAAAATAGCCCAGGTATCCATGTAAATATGCCCGGTAGTGGCAAACAAATGTTCCAAAAATCGACCACAGTCCCCAGCACTGAACCTATAATCATTGCCTTTTCGTATGCACGTGATTTTTTATACGTACGGGTGAGTTGAGCTAATCGCGGCATGATATCCAGCACAATAAAAAAAGCAATTACACCGCTACCCACCGCAAGGCCCCCAGCAATACCTAAAATAATCTGAAGTGCAGCCTGTACAAATATCATGGTTTCTTAGCCTTTGTCTGCAGACGGGCCATCTTTTCATATTCCTCTGCCACAACATACTGATCCACATTTTCCTGGTACAGATACATTTCCACCTCCAGCGGTGTCGGCTCCTCGTTCCAATTTTTCTTGAACAAGTGATTAAAAAAAACGATCATGCCAAAGCCGATGCCGATTGAGTAAGCAATTTGAAACAGGTACGGATGCTCATCCTTATGTCCCGTAATCATCTCCACAATCCGAACCTGTACTTCCATCATGCTAACGTCGGCATGAAAATTCATAATTGTCAGCGCAGAGCCAAAAAACAGAAGCACCCATACCAAAACAAACAGTATTTTGGACGGCTTACGGGGTTTCTCCACGAGTTCGACAAGTACATGCGGCTTCCCAAGAGATTCAACTACGACCCCCGGAATATGATCTCTAATTTTTGCTATGATCTGCAGCATATCTATCAGTATCAGATTACCGTCCTGGTGCTGCGGCCGCTTGAGAACAAGCTCAAGCAGTTCCTTTTCCCATTCAGGATTAGTCAGCAAATTGGCTACATCACCCAAATGTAAATCCTGTCCTTGTATCATGCGGACACGGCTGCGGAGCCGCAAGTAGACAATAGGAGCTACTGTAGGAGCCGGAGTATGAGTCATCCGATCCCCTCCTTATCCTCGTAATTATCAGTTAGTATGGAACGAAGCAAGGAAACCTATTCTGTGTATTGTCTTTTATCCCACGCAAAAAAGAGTACCCCTGACCATTAAAATGGCTTTGGAATACCCTTTAAAAATACGTAAGCATAAGGATTTCACTAAGATCCTGACTGTTATTATTGGGCAATCTGATCGCGGATCAGTTGTAAAATCTTTTTTTCCAGCCGTGATACCTGCACCTGAGAAATACCAAGCCGACTTGCAACCTCTGATTGCGTCTGATCCCGGTAATAGCGCAGGTACACAATCAACCGCTCCCGCTCAGATAGTCCGCCAATGGCCTCATTGAGTGCCAGCTTGTCAAACCATCTTTCCTGGGATTCGTCAGCAATCTGATCCATAAGTGTAATCGGATCACCGTCATTTTCGAACACCGTTTCGTGAATTGAAGTAGGCGGCTTATTGGCCTCCTGCGCAAAAACAACGTCCTCTGGCGTCACTCCCAGCTCATCAGCAACTTCCTTGACTGTAGGCAGGCGGTTGAGCCGTTTGGATAGCTCGTCCTTCATTTTGCGGACCTTATTGGCCGTTTCCTTCAAGGAACGGCTAACCTTGAGTGTACCGTCATCACGCAAGAACCGTTGAATCTCACCGATAATCATCGGTACTGCATATGTTGAAAATTTGACTTCGTAGCTGAGATCGAATTTATCCACCGATTTTAACAAGCCAATGCAACCAATTTGAAAAAGATCGTCAGGTTCATACCCCCGGTTCATAAAGCGCTGCACGACAGACCAGACGAGCCGGATATTACTATTGACCAGTGTCTCACGAGCCTCATTATCACCGGATTGACTCAATGCAATAAGCCGCTTGACTTCCGCATCCTCTAAATAGCTGTGCGAAGTTTTTTTTCCTCCTGCTTCCATAGGATCAACTCCTAATTATATAAAGCTTTCTTGGATTCAATCCTTTTCTTCATCCGGACCGACGTGCCTCCGCCCGGCTCACTGACTGCTTCAAACTCATCCATGAAATTTTCCATAATTGTAAAGCCCATGCCGGAGCGTTCCAATTCAGGTTTGGACGTATATAAAGGCTGCTTGGCGAGTTCTAGATCCTCAATTCCTCGGCCTGCGTCCTCAACAACCAACGTGATCACGTCCGCTTCAATCCCGACTCTAATCGTTACGACACCTGACGGGTCGCTGTCATAGCCGTGAATGATACTGTTTGTCACCGCTTCAGACACCACGGTTTTCAAATCACTTAGCTCATCCATTGTGGGATCAAGCCTGGAAATAAAGGCCGCGACAGCCACACGAGCAAATGCTTCATTCTCGGATTTTGCAGCAAACTGCAAGCTCATGAAATTGTTACCCGTGCCTTCTCTCATGACACTACCTCCAGTTCCGTGAGCGCATTTCCCTCGTTGTCATAAATGGGCATGATTTTGAACAGCCCTGACATATCCAGCAGTCGGTGTACTGGCGGATTGACATCACAGACTGCCATTTTTCCGCCCTTTTGCTTGATCAGTTTGTACCGTCCCAAGATAACGCCAAGGCCGGAGCTATCCATAAACTGAAGATTCTTCAGGCTGAGCACAATATGCTCGCATTGCCGGCGCTGAATCGCCTCATCCATTTGCATACGGACCATGTCCGACGTATGGTGATCAAGCTCACCAGACAGCCTTACAATCAGTACCCCCCGGTGATGCTCCATTTCAATTTGCAGGTTCATGCTTGCTCACTCTCCTCCCGGTCTTGGACAAGGATTTCTACGTAGCCGCAGACGATTCCTGCCCTCCGACAAAACTAGAAGAAAACCCCGTAAAATCTACAAAGAAAATAGGTTCGACATGGTACGTTTAAACAATTTCCACCATCCGGCCTTCTCGATAGCCACAGGCGAAGTGATATTAAACTCCTTAAGCCGTTGTCCATCCTGATAGACGACCAGCTTACCAACTGGATCACCAGCCCGGACAGGAGCTTTGAGGCTTGGGGCCAGTTGCAATTCATGACGCAACGTTTGTTTGTTGCCACCTTTTTTCACCAGCACACTGTAAGAACGATCAGCCTGAATTTTCAGCTCTGGCAACACGCCTTTTTCAACTTTTACGCTGCCCAGCAATTCACCCGGCTTGTATATGGATTTCATTGTATATTGAGAAAATGCATAGTCGAACATGGAAGACACTTCATTGTTGCGTATCTTCGTATTTGGCTCCCCGAGCACGACAGCCACGACACGCAAGCCATCACGCTTCGCGGTAGCGGAAAGACAGAACTTTGCTTCTGCCGTATAGCCTGTTTTCAGCCCGTCTGCTCCAGTATAGAAACGGACAAGTTTATTCGTATTCACCAGCCAAAAGGGCTTGACTGAGGACTTACGCAAATAGTCCTGATAGGCTCCCGTATATTTCGTAATTTGCGGGTATTTCAACAACTCCCGACTCATAACCGCAATATCATGCGCAGAAGAATAGTGATTCTCTACGGGTAAACCGTTGCAATTGGCAAAATGCGTATCCTTGAGCCCGAGTTGCTGCACCTTGGCGTTCATCATCTCAACAAATGCCTGCTCAGACCCTGCAAGTTTCTCAGCCATCGCCACAGAGGCGTCGTTGCCTGAAGCCATCGCAATTCCCTTCAGCATCTCATCGACCGTCATTTCTTCTCCCGGCTCCAAGAAAATTTGCGAGCCCCCCATTGAAGATGCATATTCGCTGGCACGAACTTTATCGGTCAGCTTAAGCTTGCCATCCTGAATGGCCTCCATTGTTAGCAACATCGTCATAATCTTGGTGATGCTCGCTGGAGGAAGCTTTTCACGACTGTTTTTTTCATAGATGACTGTGCCCGTATCTGCATCCATCAGGATCGCCGAGAGAGCCTGGGGAGCTAGCTCAGCCGCTGATCCCTCTTTGGTTTTGCTATCAGGTATGCTTTCTTCGGCCCAACCGCCGACAGGGACGGCAGTCAAGGCTACCAGGCAAGCCAGGATGAACGCCACCACTTTTTTCTTCACAATCGGTTCCCTCCTCAACATATTGGCGTAAACCACCGGAGCCTATTTACTTACTCCTCCGGCCTATTCGCTGTGCTGCTAACCATTGTCGTCAGAATGAAAGAAAAATATTCCATATGACTAAAAACATCAAATAGCACCAAGCTGAGTCAGCATGGTGCGCATTTTCCAATATCTAAAATGACAGAACATCTATCGTCTGTGAAATAATTGTTTAAATTCGGCTTACGGTGAGATATGTGATACCTCCACCTGGTAGAATATCCATTGCATTTTGACTGAACACCCGTATATCAATAAAAGAATTCGCTTCCAGTCTAAGTTCCATTGCTCCACTCAATGCACTATAGTTCAGTCCGCCAATTATCCTGTCATCGAGATAAGCATAGGCGGAACTCCCGGCAAGCTGCTCATCATTCAAGTGAAGTGCTAACCGTGTACGGTTTCCATCAACTTGGGGATCGGTCGAAATGTAGACTTGTATTCTGTATTTCCCAGCTCGCTTGGCTCGCCATCGACTATTCACCGCATCGAATTCGATCAGCTCATCCTGGTTGATTTGATTGAACTTCACCTTCTGCCAACTACCTGCCGGAAGATTTTGTCTCGCTCCCAGGTAGGCTTTAACAAAGGTTTCGTCCAAATGCTCAATTCCGTTGTTCGAGTATTTCTCGACCAGCAGCAAAGCCTGCCCTGTCCCATTATTCTCGTCATAACGATTATTGTTATAGTTAAAATCCAAATGTGAGCGAAGTGTCACCTGCTGTGTGGAAGAACTACCAGAGAAAGAAATAAGCTTTTTTAGATTACGGGGATACCCTCCCACCTCGTCCACCAAAACTTTTTTGCCAATGACCACATCTACAAAATAGTTACATACGGATTGGGTATCATTGAATTTATCCGCTATCGCTAAAATGGAGTCACGCAATGCCACATTTTTGGTTTCTTTAGTAGCACCAATTTGAATAAAAGAAGGTACTGTCATCTTATGCTCTCTGCTTAGTCCCTCAAACCAGCAGCCTATAAATTCAGCGTTCATAAAATCATTAATGAGAATGGGAATATCATTGGAACTTCCATCCTTAATGTGCTGGCTAGCCAAAAATCTAGCCCCGTTGGAGCTATTCAGATCCAATGCCGTATCGTTCCCCAATGTAAAAAGCGCTATGCTAGTAAACTGTGAACTTCTATTCTGCAAGTGAATCCCTGTTTTATTGTAATTAATCTCTGTGCATTTAAATAAATTGACATCACTTTCGTAGCCCCAAAAAGCCGTTTCGAAATGCTCAATTAGGACATTATCCAGGGCAACTCCGCCGCCCTTCCAATCCTGAATACCCAAAGTACCTTTACCATAATATCCACGCTTCACCGACTGCGAAAACGGATTATTTAATGTGGCTCTGTCAGCCCCCTCGTACCGGATCGATAAGTCATGAAACTGCACATTTTGAAATCCGCTAAACGTTGGTAGACTTTCATCTCCAATTTGAAAACAAGGGCCCGTACCATAATATTCAATCGACGTAACCCCTTTGCCTTGTCGGTATCTGCCCTTATGAATGCCAAAAATGCGTACACCCTGCTTGCGAATCTGTAGGGTAGAGGTTATTTTGTATCGTCCACTGGGAATGTGAAGAATAGAATAATCGGGGGTCTTATTAATCAATTCCTGCAAAGCTGCCGTATCATCCTGAATACCATCACCAGCAGTTCCAAACCAGCTTACGTTTACACTGCGTTCAATGAATTCTTTTTCAATGGTTTTAAAATTTTCATTTAATTGCTGCGGCGTTAACTCTTTGCCCGTACCACTCAAATTCAACTTCAAACGGTCTGTAAAAAAATGATCCGCCACCCGAACACCCCCATGTTTAAAAACGTAAAAAGTTCCTCTTTGACCAGCCGAAGAATCCTTCATTTTCTTAGCATGGACTGAGTATATGCACAAGAGGGCTTGCTCTAGGCGTGGGAAAAATGAAAATAAATATTTTATTATTATTGTACAAGAAGATACGTTTTGTATATTATAGATACATAACGTATCTAGGCGGTGGAACCGTGAAACATATACTTACAGTAGCTGGTTTACTGGCTTTTTCGATTCCCTATGCTTGTCAGGGTTTGTCTCCCAGAGTTATCACGATTTCCCTGCTCATCTTGTTGTTTAGCTATATCATGCTACTACCTTCACTCAGATCATTGATCGCAACCTTAGCCGACAATCCGTTGCTGACTTTACTCATGCTGTACATCGCTGCCTCCTGTTTGTGGGCTGAACAAGAGCAGACCTCTTCCTTGCTGATGGTTCTCAAATTTCTTGCCTTCTCTACCTTTGGGCTCTATTTGGCCACCCATTATACAATACAGGGCTGCATTCGTCTCTTAGTCGTTACGTTAAGTATTTTGAGCATACTCAATTTACTCGCCGTTTTGCTCGTTCCCTCCTTTGCTATTCATGGTGGCGTGGAACATACTGGGCTATGGAAGGGCATCTCTGGTCATAAAAATACACTCGGAACTCTCTCTCTGTTAGGTTTTGTTTCACATGTCATTTACTTTTTCAGGGGTAAACATAAAGTTTTGCATATTGGCTTCATCTTACTCAATGCCTTATTGCTCATCAAGTGCCAATCTACCACCTCTTTGATGCTGACATCTTCGTTCTTCGTATTTATATTGTTTATATTGCTATTCAAGAGAATCCGAAGCATTGCGTTGCGTGGTTTCTTCATTAGCTGTTCCTGCTTACTCGTTCTTTTGGGTTTGGTGTTCACCTTTACTTTTGGAGATGCGATTGCGTCGGAATTCGGAAAAACAACGACCTTAACTGGAAGAACGGAAATCTGGCAGGGGATTGCTGGTGCGATTCAGAGCCATTACTGGTTCGGACATGGTTATGGCTCCTACTGGGCAGCCCGGCCCAGTATCTATGCGAATGGAATTCGTTTTGATCTGACAAGCAGCCATAGCGGTTTCCGAGATCTGTGGATCGATGTGGGCCTTACAGGACTACTGGCAACCATTACACTCGCCATAACCACTTTATTTAAATTTAGAATTGGCAAAGCAGATATGTATACATGGCTGACGGCAGCTGTTTTTTTCCTGTTTATCATATTGAACAATATAACGGACAGCCGTTTCCTGAACTCGCTATCCATTTACTGGATTATTTTTATGGTTATTGTGATCAAGGTGCAAGAACGACATAAACTGGCTGTAGCAGAAAAAGCGAATTCAACTGCATTGAGCACACAGCCTCTCCATTAGGAGATGTTACTCAAATCAACCGCTGTATGTAAAAAAGAACCCCATACCCACGCCATCAAAAGGCGTTTGGATATGGGGCTCTTGGGATATATGTCCACCACTTCGGTTGAACATGATCCCCAATCTACATTTGTGGAATAATCGCTAGCACAAGTTTTAAAAATTGCTCACGTACCTTCTCTGCCGTCTCCATCACTTCACCATGGGACAAAGGCTGATCCAGAATGCCTGCGGCCATATTTGTGATACAAGAGAAGCCCAGTACCTCAATTCCTGCATGACGGGCTACAATAACCTCAGATACGGTCGACATACCCACTGCATCTGCACCCAGTGTACGCAGCATGACGATTTCAGCAGGCGTTTCATAGTTAGGTCCCAGCAATCCAGCATATACACCTTCCTGCAGGCTGAAGCCCTGTTGGTTAGCCGTTTGCTTGGCAATTTCACGCAAACGGCGGCTGTACGCCTCCGACATATCTGGAAAACGAACGCCCAGACCGGCATCGTTTGGTCCAATCAGCGGATTTTGTCCTGTCAGATTAAGATGATCCGAGATGACCATCAGATCGCCTGCTTCGTAGGAAGTATTTACACCACCTGCTGCATTCGTCACCAGCAGACTTTGAATCCCCAATTGCTTCATCACCCGAACTGGGAAAGCCGTCAGCTGCGGGCCATAGCCCTCATACATATGGAAGCGCCCTTTCATCATGACGACAGCGCGACCTTCAATCGTGCCTAACAGTAGTTCACCCTCATGACCTTCTACCGTCGATACAGGAAAATGGGGAATATCCTGATAAGGAATACTAATTCCATCCTGAATTAAATCGGCCAGAATACCGAGACCCGATCCCAGAATAAGGCCAATCTCTGGACGTATTCCGCTCTTGGCGCGGATATAATCTGCTGCTTCCTGAATTGTAGCTTGGTTGGCTGTTGACATTAATATCTCTCCTGACTTGTACAATCGTAAAGTTATAGTCATTATCACATTTTCTATGAAACCAAAGTATCGTTATGTTCGATCTTTGCTTTCATGAGAAGTGCGGTTGCCGCCGTGCGGGTGATGCTTTTCATATACTTCCTTCATATTCCGTCTGGCCGTCTGCGCATATACCTGCGTCGTTGACAGATCAGCATGACCCAGCATTTCCTGTACAGAGCGTAAGTCCGCTCCGCCCTCCAGCATATGTACCGCAAAGGAATGCCGCAGCGTGTGGGGCGTGATATCCTCGCTTATGCCTGCTTCCTGGCCGTACTTCTTAATCATTTTCCAGAAGCCCTGTCTACTGAGACGCTGTCCAGATACGTTCAGGAACATGGCATCCTGCTCTACCTGAGCTTCTTCACCCTGCCCGGATCTCAGCAATAATAGACGCTGCTCGTCCATATAGGCTTGTGCCCACTGTGATGCCTCACGGCTGATCGGTACAACACGCTCCTTGCCTGCCTCGCCGCCACAATGCACAAAGCGCAAATCGGTGCGCACGTCACGCACGTTTAAGGCAATCAGCTCTGATACGCGAATGCCCGTCGCATACAGCAACTCCAGCATCGCCTTGTCTCGCACCCCTTGCGGGGCAGTCACATCTGGCGCGGCCAGCAAACGCTCTATCTCATCCTGCGTTAGCACCGAGGGCTTCTTTTTAGTCGCTTTGGGCAGCTCCAGCAGAACAGACGGATCATGGATCGTAATTCCCTCCCGAATAAGAAAATGAAAAAAGGAGCGAATGGAGGCGACGCTACGTGATATTGTCGCCGCAGCCTTTCCCTGTTCCTTCAAATGGCCCAAATACAGTACCAGATGTGACCGTTGGACATTATCCGGCTGCTCAATACCACAGCTTTCTGCGAACTCGACAAACTGCTGTACGTCTCGTTGATACGCTTCCAAAGTGCTGCGCGACAAACCCTTTTCCTCTTCCATAAATTGAACGAAAGGTTGAATGTACATTTTCATGAGTTCCAAAAGTCTCCTTGTTCTGCATACAGCGGTTCAGTCTCAGCGCCTGCTTCTTCGTGTGCTACCTTCATCATTTCATAAGCTCATCAAGACCGATTACTTAGACTATTCACCATACCAGTAAAAGAAACGTAAACGTTCCAACACTGCTATTCGATGCTCGGACCCTTCATTTACTTTTTGTCCGCCAAATACCTTCACTGCATGTCCTTCCGGTATTCGGTAATGATCTACAGGTGTTATCCAATCTGTAAACAGCCTGAGGCTAAAAAAGAACATACATGCCAGCGCCCCGAACAAGATTACCAAACGTAGCCATTTTAGTCCGCTCCGCAACGATAGTACCATGTGGATCAGCCGCCTTTTCCCCAGAATATGGTCCTAATTAGGACTCTCTATGGAAGGGTATGACAAGCTATTCCTTTTTATACCGCTTAATCCCGAACAACAGGCTCCGAACCAAAAAAGCTCTCCCGAACGCATCTTCGTCGGTGAGAGCTTGGGTAGTCAGCTTTTAGTCCTGAGATTTGTTTTTTCTGGATTTGCCCAAAGATTTCTGAGCGGTCGTATCGTTCTTCGCCTTACAACGATAACAAATACCGTGGAAGTCCAAACGATGGTCCACTACGGTAAAGTTATATTCCCGTTCCAAGCGCTCCTCCAATGGTCCAAGCCAATCTTCCAGTATTTCATCTACACTGCCACACTGCACACATATCAAATGGTGATGGTGATGTTTGGTTGTATCGCCGCGCAAATCATAACGCGCAACGCCATCACCAAAATTAATTTTCTCCACGACATGCAGTTCACTTAGCAGTTCTAGGGTACGGTATACGGTTGCCAGACCGATTTCGGGAGCTTTCTCTTTGACGAGCATAAATACATCTTCCGCACTCAGATGATCATCTTCGTTCTCAAGTAAAACTCTGACGGTGGCTTCCCGCTGAGGCGTTAGTTTGTAGCCCTGGGATTGCAGCTGCTGCTTAATTTTTTCGATCCGTGCTTCCATGTGTCTCCCTCCCCCTGCAAAGCTACTGCCTACTGCACTTTTTTCACTCCTATTATTATAGGGGGTCTATACAAATAAAGTCAAACATTTTGAAACGGATCAAGATGACACGGAAGCTGTCAGCATAGGAGTGACCCATTGCATCATAACCGGGGTGATCCAAGTTTCAAAGGACGCGCTACCAATAAGAAGCACGATCATCACAGCAGTCAACCCTGCGTAAGACAGCAACGGACGCAGCATTCCGTCTGACGGCCGGGTAGCGAGTATTTTGGTTTTGATCATATGGATGGAAAAAGTCATCGCAGCCACGCTGCAGACGAGCAGTACCGGAATCACGAGCAGGTTATGGGGAGCAACTGAAACCAAAGAAAATAGCAGTCCTTTCCACGAATATTGCCCCACCAGATAACCTACTGAAAATCCGATTAGCACACCCTTGAGGAAATTCAATACAAGAATACCCGGTAGACCAATAACCGAAAGGCCACACACCCAAATTAGGCCGACCCATTTCAGATGTAAAGATACGCTATCCCAAAAGGTCGAAGCCGCCTGCGAATCAGCGAAGCCCTGTTCGTTTTGATTGACCGTTACAAAAAAATCCTTCAGGTAACGGGACAAATCCTGTAACTGCTCCAGCGAGAGTGCGTTTACCATAAGTGCGCCAAAGACGACTCCCACCAGAAACAGCACAGCCAAGAACACATAATATGGCGTCTGATCCTTTAACGTATGACGAAACCATTGCATCGGCGTCCTGCCCCTTTCATCTGCTTGTTTGTCCAAAAAACAACCGTAATCCGACGGCTGATGGCTAGAAATGGGGCAGCTTTCGCTGCGGATCAAACATCACGAATGATGTGCCAAGCCAGCGGCATAGATAATTTATGGTTATGAACAAGCAGACGCTGATATGCCTTTAGAGGGACAAGACTTTACTAGGACTTAGCTATTTTGCCGTATGTTCCACCACCACCGGATACAAGCGACAGTCGCCCCTCGCGTGAAAGCACAATTTGCTCTGCCAGCACTTTTCCGACGACTGCTGCTAACTCCTCCTGTGTAACCTCATGTAAAATATTCATTTCTGTTCCAAATGCAGCCAATAGCTGGTTCAGCTTGGCTTTGCCCAGACCTGGAATAAATTCCAGTGGAATCTGGTAAATGTACGGCGGACGATGGGAGGGAATCATGGGTTGCTCACGGTCGGCAATGCTCCATATTCGATCCAGCACTCCTCGCACCAGCTTGGTATGACCACAGTCAGGACAGCGTTCATCCGCCATCTGTTGCTCGTCAATAATCGTACCGCAGCTTTGACAGTAAGAGCGATGGTATTTGCCCAGTTTTGGATTTAATCCGTAGTTGGCACGCACCCGTCGTCCTTCCCGCCGCTCCAAAGCCATTCTGAATTCATCAAAACACGGCTTCGCCAGTGATAATTTATTGTATTCTCGTCCGATTTTCCCGAGTGAATGGGCATCTGAATTCGTGAGAAAGCTGAAGCGATCCAGTTCCGAAATTAAACCGGCCATAGACGAATCTGCGCTCAGTCCCAGCTCCACCCCACTAATGAGCTCCATATCCAGCAGTTCCTCCATACGGGCCGCTGAACTGCCGTATATGCCCTTATGAGGAGTAAACACGTGCGCTGGCACCATAATGCCTCCACGTCCGTAAATTTGCTGCTGCAACTCGCGTGGCGGTGCATAGATTCGTTGTGAGCTGAGATTAACATTTTTCATATGCCGGGCCAGCCATTGGGTAAAATCCTCCATCGCCGCCAGATCTGGAAAGTAGGCCAGTACGTGCGCCTCAGGGCGACCTTCAGCACGTATTTCCAGCTCCGTGCCAAGGAGAATAACCGTATCCTGGTATGCGATACCGCCGCCGCTGATTTCCTTCATTTCACCCGTATGTAAATAGGTACGAATATCCTCCTGTACATTAGGTGCATGGCAGTCAATGATACCGATCAGCCCAATTCCTTTGCGACCGGAGGCTTCCTTAGCTATGTTGGCAAAGGTCAGATCGCGACTGCCACTAATTTTGACCGGATTTCCCTTCTCTGTCCTGCCAATATGAATATGCAAGTCTGCAAAGTAGTCGTTAAGTTCTACTATATTTTCATCCATACGCTTAGAAGCTCCCTGTAAGTTGGCGGAGTTGCCATGCATAGACGGCCAGAATCGTTTTGGCATCACTAATCCGTCCTTCACGAATGAGCGTCTGTGCTTCTTCCAGCGTCACCTCAAACAGCTCCAGAAATTCATCCTCATCCGGTTCCATCTGACCTAACTCCAGCTCTTCGGCCACATACAGATGAATGATTTCATCCGCAAACCCAGGAGAGGTATAAAAGGAATGCAGCAGCTTCAACGACTTGGCAGTATAACCTGTCTCTTCTCTCAGCTCACGTCCCGCTGCTTCCATCGGGTCTTCACCCCGCTCCAGCTTACCTGCAGGAATTTCCACCTCACAGCGCCCCATCGCCTGTCTGTACTGGTCCACGACCAGCATTTTCCCTTCATGTAGAGCCAAAACAGCCACCGCACCTGGATGCTTTACGATCTCACGCTTTCCAGTGGAGCCGTCGGGAAGCTCTACCGTGTCCACCTGTAATGTAATAACCTTTCCCTCAAAGATAGGCTGTGTGGACACGGTCTTTTCGTCTAGCGCAGGATTCGAATAAGGCTTGCGAGGTGCATCGTTTGTTGAATTGTTCAATTGTCCATTCGTTTGCTCGTTCATCAGTAAGTTTCCTCCTTCATATCTATCTTTCTTTATTAATTATCACCAAAGTTAGTCTAACTTGTCCACTTTGTACATAAGCTGGTGGTAGAATAACAAACTTCCTGTCATGAGGAGATGCAGAAATGAAAAGCTACCGTACTGAAAGCACCCTCCATATCGTTGGTAAAGCTTGGCAGATTCAAGCACTCTTGCGCCAATGGCAAAAGGAACACGGACCTACAGCCACTATCGCTTCGCTAGTTGTTCCAAAAAAGGTTCAGGTCTAAAGACGAAGGAACACTGTTCCTGTCTTTAACCTGAACCTTTTTTCAATATATTGCAAGTGTATGATACAAGTTTATTTTGTGGTTTCTTGAATCAGAGCTACGACAACTTCAGCAACCTTCACCAGGTCATCGGCCTTGATCTTTTCCTCTGTTGTATGGATGTTCTGATAGCCCACAGCCAAATTCACCGTCGGAATTCCAAGCCCGTTGAACACATTTGCATCTGAGCCACCACCGGAATGAAAGGTTGGCGTTGCCAGTCCCAGTCCTTGAATTGCACGTTGTGCAACCTGTACAACTTCATCATGCTCCGTAAAGCTGAATGCCGGATAGATGACTTCACTGCGGAACTCTCCCTGTGCACCAAATTCGCGTGCGGTGGTTTCCAGCGCTTCACGCATATGCTGAATTTGATGATTAACCTTTTCCTGCACAATACTACGTGCCTCTGCACGGATCAACACAAAATCGCATACCACATTCGTCGCGCCGCCGCCCTCAAAACTGCCGATGTTAGCGGTCGTTTCCTTATCAATCCGTCCTAGTTTCATTTTAGAAATTGCTTTAGAAGCGACCTGAATGGCACTAATGCCATCTTCGGGATTTACCCCCGCATGAGCGGACTTCCCAGTAATCTTCATTTCAATACGTGCCTGCGTGGGGGCAGCTATACAAATAGAGCCGACCTCACCATTCGAATCCAAAGCATATCCGAAATCAGAATCTAGCACGTCTGGCTTCATCGCACGTGCCCCCATCAAACCAGATTCCTCGCCAGCCGTAATCACGAACTGGATTTGACCATGGGGAATATTCTGTTCACGCACGACACGAATCGCCTCGAACAAAGCAGCAATTCCCGCCTTGTCGTCAGACCCCAGAATCGTTGAACCGTCACTACGAATCCAGCCATCCTCACCCAACTGCGGCTTAATGCCTTTACCCGGAGTAACGGTATCCATGTGGCAGGTAAAAAATAATTTGGGTGCTTGCTCTACACCTTCCGCTTTCCAGGTGACGATCAGATTGCCTGAACCATGTCCAGTTCTTTCACGAGAATCGTCTTCCATTACTTCCAGCCCGAGAGCATTAAACTTTTCTTTTAGGACGCGTGATATTTCCTGCTCATTTCTCGTTTCGCTATCCACCTGTACGAGTTCCATAAATTCCTGTACGATTCGGTCTTTTACTACTTTTACTGTCATTAAACTTTCCTCTCTTTCCCGATTACGTTACAATACGGATAGATGTTCTTATCTATGACTTAAACCTATCCTAAAGGAGTTACACATGTCGAACAAAAAATGGGTTCGTTTTTTCGTCTACATTATGCTCGCAGCTATGATTGGTTCTACACTGTTCATGGTAATTGAGCCGTTTATTATGCCACTATAATAACTATACCGCTCAAGGTATCCGGCTGCTCTAAGGCATTATGAAGCCTTGAGTGGACGAGCTGTTACGTAAAGCAAACAGGCGGGCTCCCGTGTAAATACACAATAGCCCGCCTTACCTTTATTGGAAAGAATGCGTTTGCCATTGCGCAGCAAATGAAAATTGCTGTTCAAAGTACGGTACAATTTCCTTCGCAATCTGCTCCACCGACGTAGGCTTCTGTATGCAGTCCTCCAATGATGTCACACCGTATTCCTGAATTCCGCACGGGACAATGCCCTCAAAGCCCTCATGCTGTATCCCTGATTTGATGTTAAAGGCAAAGCCATGGCTGGTTACGAAGCCCCGGCGGTGCTTACACTTGTTGAATTTGACACCAATGGCCGCAATTTTAAGATTCCCGATCCATACCCCCGTATATTCAGGCTTACGACTTCCCTCAACCCCATAAGATGCCAACAACCGAATGATCACTTCCTCCAGACTTCGAAGGTATCCATGCAGATTCAGCGCCTCCCGGTTGCCGAGCATAAGTAGAGGATATCCGACAAGCTGCCCCGGCCCATGATATGTAATGTCTCCCCCACGGTCAATCTGAAAGACGCTGATTCCCTGCTCCTTCAGTTGCTCTGGTGTGAGGAGCAAATGCTCAGGATGCCGCTGAGAGCCAATCGTGTAGGTCGGTGGATGCTGGAGAAGCATAAGCGTTTCTCTTGCCTCTCCCGCATCCAGCTTTCCCACAATCTCCTTCTGGACATCCCATGCATGGGCATATTCCATCCTATTCGTATAGGTTACATCAAGCGGTCGTCTGTTCACGGCCTGTCACTTCCTCTCCGTACATTTCCTCAACTGTTCGGATGATTAGTACAGCTTCGTATCCAAAGTGTAGCCTTCAAGATTTTCTTTAACCCGTTGCAAGAATCGTCCACAGATCACTCCATCCAAAATACGATGATCCAGCGACAAGCACAAATTAGCCATTGAGCGAACTGCAATCATATCATCGATAACCACGGGTCTTTTGACAATGGATTCAAAGGTAAGAATTGCAGCCTGCGGATAGTTAATCACCGGATAAGATAAAATGGAACCAAAGGAGCCTGTGTTGTTTACAGTGAACGTTCCGCCTTGCATGTCGTCCAATTTGAGCGTGCCTTCCCGGGTTTTACGTGCCAAATCGTCAATTTCACGAGCTAATCCAGCAATATTTTTCTGATCCGCTTTTTTAATAACAGGGGTAAGAACGGAGTCCTCTGTACCCACGGCTAGCGAAATATTGATGTCTCTTTTGACGATAATTTTATCCACTGCCCAGACCGAATTCATAATCGGATATTCCTTGATTGCATTCACGACTGCTTTCATGAGGAAAGCCAGATACGTAATATTAATTCCTTCTTTTTGCTTAAATTCGTTTTTAATCTTGTTGCGGAGCATCACCAGATTGGTCACATCCACCTCAATCGTCGTCCATGCATGTGGAATTTCCGAAACGCTTTGTCGCATATTGCGAGCAATTGCACTGCGAATGGGTGTAACATCAATAAAATACTCGGATCTGTTATTGTTGCCACCCTCAACTTCGATCACAGGAGCTTTTGGAGCCTCCGTCAAATGAATCCCACTGTTACGAACCGGAATAGCAGGGTCCATATTTTGAATCGGTGTACTGTACTGAGGGGCAGACTGCTGTCTTCCTGCAAAAGGAGAGCCTTGTCCTGTTGCCGTCACAGTCGGCTGTCCAGATGCTCCAGTGGCAGCGGAACTGCCCCGCTGCACATAATTCAGCACGTCTTTGCGGGTAATTCGTCCCCCCATGCCCGTGCCTGGTACTTGGCTTAAGTCCACATTATGCTCAGCAGCCAGGGTTTGCACCGCTGGGGAAAACCGTCCTCTCATGGACTGATCCGATCCAGCACTCTGCTGAGTTTGTGTTTGTACGGTGCTTTGAGATGCTGGTGCAACAGGTGTCGCCCCTGATGCCACTGCAGGTGCAGCCGACTTCGTCTGAATACGGCAAATTAACTCACCTACCGCTACTGTCTGACCTTCCTCTGCCAACAGATCACCCATAATGCCGTCCAATGTGGATGGAATTTCTGCATTCACTTTATCTGTAATAACCTCGCAAATCGGCTCGAATTGCTCTACCGTTTCCCCAGGTTGTTTGAGCCATTTGGCAATTGTCGCCGATACGAGCGATTCTGCCAATTGTGGCATGGTCACGTCGTTCCATTGTGTTTGGTCTGACATTTTTTCAACTCCTTAACATCATAGAAGGGCGCGTTTTACCGCTACCCCACTACACTTTTGGAATGCTTTCGTCCAATCTTCCCTATATTAATACATTGCAAGACGGCGCATGGCTTCCTTCACTTTATCCTTGTTTAACATATAAAACTTCTCCATCGGTGGGCTAATCGGCATGGCTGGCACATCAGGAGCACATAGGCGCTCAATCGGTGCATCCAGCTCGAACAGACATTCCTCATTAATAATAGCCGATACCTCGGCACCGATGCCGCCCGTTTTGTTGTCCTCATGCACGATTAATACCTTACCCGTATGTCGTGCAGCCTCAACAATGGCTTCGCGGTCCAGCGGTTGGAGTGTGCGCAAATCCACAACCTGTGCAGTAATGCCCTCTTCCTTCTCCAATTCCTCAGCAGCCTGCATGACAAAATGCAAAGGCTGGCTATAACCGATGACCGTAATATCGTCACCCTCACGTAATAGATTAGCCTTGCCAATCGGAACGATATAATCATCCTCAGGCACTTCACCCTTGATCAGCTTGTAGGATTTTTTATTTTCAAAAAATAGCACTGGATCAGGGTCACGAATGGCTGCTTTCAGCAATCCTTTTGCGTCATAAGGTGTAAATGGAGCAACAATTTTCAAACCCGGCGTACCAAAAAAGATAGATTCTGGACACTGAGAGTGATACAAACCGCCAAAGATCCCTCCACCGATTGGTGCGCGAATTACAACAGGACAGTTCCAATCGTTGTTAGAGCGGTAGCGGATTTTAGCTGCTTCACTAATAATCTGATTCGTCGCCGGAAGCATGAAGTCCGAATATTGCATTTCAGCAATCGGCTTCATTCCGTACATGGCTGCACCAATCGCTACCCCGGCAATAGCCGACTCAGCCAATGGCGTATCCATGACACGTTGCTCACCGAATTGGTCCATCAGTCCCTTTGTCGTTGTAAAGACACCGCCCTTCACCCCAACATCCTCACCTAATACAAAAACTGTTTCATCCTGCTCCATCTCTTCTTTCATCGCAAGACGAATCGCATCAATATATTCCATAATCGCCATCGTTACAGGCCCTCCCCATCGCTATCTGCATACACATGCAGCAGCGTATCTTCGGGCTTTGGAAAAGGCGCATTATCTGCATATTCAATCGCTTCCTTGATTTCGAGCAGCAGCTCAGCCGACAGATCCGCATCCTTGGCCTCATCCCAAATGCCGCATTCAATCAAGTAGCTTTTCATACGGGCTACGCCATCCTTGGCCCAATTCTCATCCACTTCCTCCTTGGTTCGGTAAGCCAGATCATTATCCGAGGTGGAGTGAGGAGACAGACGGTACATCATGGCTTCGATCAACGTAGGACCTTCACCACGGACAGCACGTTCCCGTGCTTCTTTCACCGCCGCATATACGGCCAACGCATCATTACCATCGACTCGAATCCCTGGGAATCCATATCCCAATGCACGGTCGCTTACCTTGCCTGCCAACTGTTTATGAATCGGAACCGATATCGCATATTGATTGTTCTCGCACATAATGATGACTGGCAGCTTCTGTACACCAGCAAAGTTACAGCCCTCGTGAAAATCTCCCTGATTGCTGGAGCCTTCCCCAAACGTAACAAATGATACAAAATCCTTTTTCTGCATTTTGGCAGCCAAAGCTACACCCACTGCATGCGGAACCTGTGTCGTTACTGGGCTGGAGCCTGTCACAATACGTAGCCGTTTACTACCAAAATGACCTGGCATCTGGCGACCACCGCTATTGGGATCATCTGCCTTAGCAAATGCCGACAGCATCAGTTCGCGCGGCGTCATTCCTACCGCAAGCACGAATCCATAATCCCGATAATAGGGAAGAAAATAGTCCTTTTCCCGGTCAAGGCCGAAAGCTGCACCTACTTGTGCCGCCTCCTGTCCAATGCCAGAAACGTGGAAATTAATTTTCCCTGCCCGTTGCAGGAGCATGTTGCGCTCGTCAAATCTTCTTGCGAGCAACATATATCTGTACATATCAATAACTTGTCCGTGAGTAAGTCCCAGCTGCTCATGTCTGAAGCCAGCGTCTACAGCGCCTTTAGAACTCATTGAGGCACCTCCTTAAGTGTCAAACATCCTACTTCCAATACCTAGTACCATCTTGTCTTAAAACCTGGTACTAAACTCTGGCTAACCCCATTATAATCCTTTTCTGCCCAAAAAGAAAAGCACCGATTTATTTGAAAGGTCTATATGCCAATCGCCTGCCCATCAACGGCCAACATCGCTTCTCCCAAAATCTCCGACAACGTCGGATGCGGGTGAATAAGCTGTCCGACTTCCCACGGCGTAGCATCCAGCAGTTGCGCAAGAGCGGCCTCGCTGATCAGATCCGTCACATGCGTACCGATCATATGTACACCGAGAATATCATGGGTCTTCTCGTCGGCCACTACTTTGACGAAGCCGTCCCGACTGCCGTATACTAGCGATTTTCCGATAGCTTGAAAAGGAAATTTCCCTGTCTTCACCTGATGTCCACGCTCACGGGCTTCTTGCTCCGTTAAGCCGACGCTCGCGGCTTCAGGCCGTGTATAAATACACCGCGGAATCAGATGGTTAGGTACACTGTGAAACTCTTCGCCCGCCAGATGATGAACCGCCTGCAAACCTTCATGGCTTGCCGCATGCGCCAGTTGTAAGCCGCCGATACAATCTCCAATGGCGTAAATATGTGGCTCATTCGTCTGCAAATGCTCATTAACCGAGATAAAGCCATGCTCTACGCGGATATCCGTATTTTCCAGCCCGATATTTTCCACATTGGCCTGACGCCCTACAGAAATGAGCAATTTGGAAGCGCTGAGGGTTTCGGTTTCTTCCCCTTTTTGCACGTCAATCTGTACGCCTTCCTCATCTTTGCCGTATGTTTTAGCCAGCACTTGTGAACCCGTCAGCACCTTGACACCACGCTTGGTTAACAAGCGCTGCATTTCACGCGAAACGTCTTCGTCTTCCGTGGGGATGAGGCGATTCGCGGCTTCAACCACCGTAACCTCTACGCCAAAATCATTTAGCATGGAAGCCCACTCCACGCCAATCACACCACCGCCCACGATAATCAGGGATGCGGGTAGCTCCTCCATCGTTAACGCTTCGTCACTGCTCAGAATAAATTCGCCATCTGGCTCTAGCCCGGACAGCACACGCGGGCGTGATCCCGTTGCAATAATGAGATGTGCAGGAACAATCGTCTCCATCTCGCCATCTTCTAATTCCACAGCAACTGCCCCGCTTTTTGGAGAAAATATAGACGGCCCAATCACGCGTCCCTTACCGCTCAGCACCGTAATTTTATTTTTACGCATCAAAAATTGAACGCCCTGATGCAACTGCTCCACAACGGCTTCCTTACGCTCCTGAACCTTGGGAAATACAAGCTGTGCTCCCGATGTCTCAATACCGTATTGTGCACTTTCCTTAATTGTCGCATATACTTCCGCACTGCGCAGCAAGGCCTTACTCGGAATGCAACCACGGTGCAGACAGGTTCCGCCAAGCTTGTCCTTTTCGATGATAACCACTTCTTTACCAAGCTGGGCGGCACGAATGGCTGCTACATACCCCCCGGTTCCTCCACCCAAAATAGCGACATCACAATGTATAGTCATGTTTCTCCTCCATTAACAATTGATTATATACAGCTTATTGTACTCTCTTTATTTCACTGTACAAAATATAGCGTTTAGGCATAGGCTACAAAAAAGTTAACCATTTAATCCAGATCTCTTTCCATATCATTCATACAGCGCATCTCGTAATTTGGTAGACATCCTTGGACTTTGTGCTGATTTGGCTCGCAGCGCCTTGCGAAATGATTCATTTTGCTTGCGCAGAAAGTTCAGCTCTGTCTCCAGCTCAGTGATGAGTTCTAGAGCTTGCGGGCTGATAAGCCCTTGCTCCAGTAATGCTCCTTTTTTGGCACTATAATCCGTATTTTTTTCGTCCATGCCTTTCACTCTTCCCTTCATTCCACTACGCTTCACCATATCATGCCCGCGGCGGCAGAGCAATGACGACCACATTTACGTTTTAGGAATGGACATACAAAAACATGTCGAAAATCAATATATTTTCTCTAGTCTGTATACGGCTGTTATGGTAATCTATAATGGCGTTTTCTTTCCGAGAAGAAGATTAACAGTGTTATGTACATGTTAGAGAGAGGGGAATTCGCTTTGCCTACAGGACGAATTACGATTATTACAGGCCCCATGTTCAGTGAAAAATCCGGCGAATTGATTCGCCGCTGTCAAAAACTAATCCAATACGGGCATCGTAAAGTGGTCGCTTACAAACCCGCTGAAGATAACCGTTATGCCGAGGACGAAATAGTAAGCCGGATCGGATATCGGCTGCCCGCTATCTCTATCCCAAGAAAACTCACAGATGAGCTCGTTCAGCGTATTTTGCAAGAAACACAAGATGCCGACGTGGTTGCCTTTGACGAAGTCCAGTTTTTCAGTCGTCATATTATGTCGCTCGTACAAGAGCTAGCTTATTGCGGCAAGCATGTCATTGCTGATGGGCTGAATCTGGATTACCGAGGCAAGGAATTCGGCTATGTCGGTGGTCTGCTCGCCATGGCGGATGACATCGAGAAGCTAACTTCCTTTTGCGCTGTATGTGGCAGCTCGGAAGCAGTATTTACGCAACGTATGGTAAATGGTAAACCTTCCACTGTGGGACCTATTGTGATGATCGGCGACTCTGAGGCTTATGAGCCTCGTTGTCGAAATTGCTTTATACCTCCTCATAAAGTGAACTGCGATTAGTGGACAGATAGATCGACAAGCTGCAATATGCCTAGTGAGTACCAGTGACGTTTTCTTGCATTTTTTTGGAACGAATCGAACCATTGCCCCGTATATCCGGTTAAGCTGTACAAGTATTTAGTTTTCGTTTGTATATCATGACCATGAGATTATATGGGGGGACGGAATAATGAGTTTTTTTAACAAAATCTTAGCAAGCGCAGGAATCGGTTCAGCTAAAGTCGATACGCTGGTGAATCAAGCCGTATATGTGCCTGGGGAAGAACTTAGTGGCATCATGCGCATCAAAGGCGGCAAAATTGATCAAGAAATCGGCAAAATTGACATCGAGCTCAAGACTGAATATATCGTGGAGCACGATGATAAAAAAACTACCACCACCTGCTGCATTGCACGAATTAAGGTATCTGACGGCTTTCATCTAGAGCAAGGACAAGAGCTTGAAATTCCTTTTTCCTTCAGATTGCCGTTGGAAACTCCTGTTACTCACGCCAAACAGCCCGTCTGGCTGGAAACAGCATTAGATATTGGCATGGCTTTGGACCCGACCGATCGTGATTCACTCAAAATTGAGCCACATCCCTATATGAATACAGTGTTTGAGGCGGTTCACCTGTTGGGCTTCCGATTCCGCTCCTCCTCATGCGAACGTCACCCCAAGCTTGGACGCAGTGTTCCATTCGTGCAGGAGTTTGAATTTACGCCCGGCTCGGAATATGCACGGGATATCGAGGAACTAGAGTTGGTTATGCAGTTGGAACCCGAGGGTGTGCATGTGCTTGTAGAAGTAGACCGCAGGGGCAGAGGGTTGTCTGGTTGGCTGGAGAGTGCCTTTGATATGGATGAGCGTCATGCCTGGTTGAGCTTAAGCCGGGAAGAGCTATCCTATGGACCAGATCACATAGCAGATGCGCTTGAGGAATTAATTGACAGGCAACTTAGATAACAATGTAGAACATAGGCAAAAAACTCCTAACCAATTACTACATGGGTTGGGAGTTTTTATTAGTTTAAGAATTCTCTTAATGATGGTCCTCAACAGTCTGTATAGACTAAAGTGGCAACATATCTTGTCTTTCCGCCTTATGTTTACACTCTTTGCAGACCCCATACAGCGATCCATTGTCATCCGCATAGAAGGTTAATTTCTCTTCTTTTTTACAAAAGGAACATTTTTGCTTGCCAGTGCCCTGGATTGAGTCAGACAGTCCAAATCCAGTTTGGGCCTGAATACCTGCTGCTTTTGTATTCACGCGTGAACCGGAAGACCCTTTAGACTTAGATTCATTTCCAGTGCGGGATTGTCGAGCAGACTTACGAGGACGAAATTCAACGACATTACTGCCCCGCTGTTCATTCACTTGTTTGTTGCTGCTGCGATTACGCCTTGCTTTAACAATCCAACCCAATGCCACCAACAACACGCCGAAGAACACCCAAGTCAGACTATTCCACATGCTCTCATCCCCGCCTTTGCTTCAGAATCAATTGGGTTAATACCACTAGCCCGTTCAATGCGATGACTTAGCCTATAGTTTTATTCATTAAAATATACCCGTGTGTACAGCCTTTGTGCTGTTCATCCAATGCCTACCCACATAAAAACCGTACCCTCCAATGCAACATCCGACTCGCCTCTTAGCAAGAAATTGAGCATGTTAGGTAAATCATCTTCTCCTGAGGAGTACATTGACCGTTTTACAAATTGTACATCATCCTTTTGAAAAACGATAATATCTACTCTATGGAAATCGTTCTCCTTATCAAAATGCTTATCTACTGCTCAATGGTGAGAACAAGAACAAAAATGCCTCAGATGGCTACATTACTCCCCTTGATAATAAAAATCAATGAATCTTTTCGTCAACGGATTAAACTTATCAAAGCGTTTGCGATGCGGTAAAAAACCTGACTTATGTACTCGTTCTGCTAGTGTTTCTATATGTTCAAATCGCTTGAAAAAAGGCAACGCGAAAGTGTAGATATCTTCAATAATCTCTTGGATCACGCGCTCTCTTTCTGCTTCTGTGGACACAAGGTAATCCCTGTTTCCCGTATATTTCTTGGTCAGAGCAATCAACTCACTCTGAAAACAAGCCCCCGTACTATACTTCTTTTTTATTTTTTTGGATTCCACGATAATATAAACTTTTAATGCACCATATTTAGTCGCACCAAAATAAATTTCAAATATAAATTCCTTGGTGTCTTTTTTCAAAACTTTTCTGCTTTTCAGATACTTAAAATTATTCAAAAATGGTGTGGCTATGATTTTATCTATCGCTAACTGACGTAGGTCACTTGCTTTAAGTTCAGTCTTATTGTCCATGATGTCACTCCAACCCAAAGAATTTCCCACCATTATATCATATCGTTCCAATTACAGGCTCTTCTTATCTCCACTCTTTAATTGCAATGTATTAATAAAAAACAGAAAAAAGCCGCTCACAATAGAGCAGCTATTCCTCTGAGACATAAAAAGCAGTATATGAATTATACTTTGAATTTACCAATTTGCCCTTGCAGATCTTCTGCCATTTTGGACAGGTTTCTTGCAGAGGAAGCAATTTCCTCCATCGATGCCAGTTGTTCTTGAGTCGCAGCAGACACGTGCTGTGTCCCGGCTGCAGCCTCTTCAGCAATTGCTGAAATTTGTCTGACAAAACCAACAATCTCATCAGTACTTGCAGACATTTGTTCTGATCCGGCAGAAACCTCTTCAATTTCACTGGCCACTTTATTTACGGTTTCCTGAATGAGTTCAAAGGATGCGCCTGCATTTTGTACAACTTCACGACCTGTCATGACATCCTTCCCGTTGGACGCTACCGCCTCAATAGCATGGGTAGTATCCTTTTGAATCAATCCCACAAGCTCCGTAATTTGTTGAGCAGAATGAGCCGATTGTTCAGCCAACTTGCGAACTTCGCCTGCAACTACAGCAAATCCACGACCATGTTCTCCTGCACGGGCCGCTTCAATCGCAGCGTTCAAGGCAAGAAGGTTGGTCTGACTAGAAATATTGGTGATAACATCAATGATCTTGCCAATTTCGTCTGAGCGCTCTCCCAATCCAGCCATGAGATCTGCCAATCCATTCATCGAATCATTCACGGCGTTCATCTGCGTAACTGCCTGTTGAATCATCTGGTTACCTTCAGCCGATTTATGGGCCGCATCTTGCGCAGATGCGAATACATTTTGCGCGCGGATGGCGATTTGCTCAACACCGATAGACATTTCCTCAATAGCTTGGGACGATTTCGTCACCATATCTACCTGGTCTCCTGTTCCAGTAGCTACTTCTTGCACCGTTTCGGTTATTTGTGCAGAAGCTTGGCTATTTTGCTCTGCGCTGGCCGTCAATTCTTCTGAGGAAGTGGTTACCAGCTCAGTCGTCTTACTCACAGATTGAATCAGTTCACGAAGGTTCTCAACCATGACATTGAAAGAATGTGCCAACGTACTGATTTCGTCCTTGCCCTTCACAATGATATCTTCACTTGTAAGATCACCCGATGCGATACTTTCAGCAGCACGACTGATTCGCAAGATAGGTTTAGAAATAATTTGGGCTATGATGATTGCCATGATCAATGCTAATATAACGGCTGCAACGCTCAAAACGATGACCAGTTGTCTACCTGAAATAAAGTTGTCAACCGCTTCTTTCGTAGTTTGTTTAGATCCATCTGCATTCAATTTAATGAGCTGACTGATCATATCGTTTGAACTATACCATAACTTATAGGACTCTTGATGAAGGATGCTTGATTGAGTGTAATCATTAGCTTTACCCGCTTCAATCACTTCTGGCAACTTAGCCAAATACTCCGTATAATTTTTGGAGAATTCTTCATACATTTCGCGTTCTTTAGGGGTAGCAATTAATTTTTCGTATGTTTTTCGGCCGTCCTCAACCTTTTTTAGAACCTTATCAAATTCGGCCTGAACCTTCTCCATTTCCTCCGCGTCGCGTTCTACAATAATGTTTAATGAGATCCGCTCTACATCAGATATATCACCATTTAGTGTTCCCAGGATAGTCACACTTGGCATCCAATGGCTATCGATTGCCATCGAAGTGTCACCTAATTTTTTCATTCTGGAGATAGATGTTGTACTAATGACAATCAATAATATTATTACCGCAAGAAAACCCAATATCAATTTTGTTCGAATGTTAAATTTCATATATTCGCTCCTCAGTTCTCTTTATAATTAGATACTATATCGACAAGAAACGACACATAGTTTATATCAAAATTAAAGAGAATTTCAGAACTGTCTACAAAAGGAAAATTTTTCTTTGTGATGGTGAGTGCAACTGATTCAGGTTTATATTATATACCTCTTGTAGAGCATTATGTTTTATAATTCCCAACAATTGTACCGTCATATATAGCAAGAGAGATGCTGAATATCTTTATTCACTTATACCATCAAACTTATAAGGTTTAAAAAAAGAATACCCAAAAACAGGTATCCCTTTATATTTTACTTCCTAGCAATTACCATAAATCGTTCTGAATTTGTCCTTATTCCTATTTCGGTTTGGTTCTCCAAAATAAATTGTTGGAGTATTTGAAAATCAATTTCTTCTTCTCCGAAGTTAGGAACTATTGGAGTGTGTTTCAAGAGAAATATTAAGTCTGCAGGAGTCTGATAATACTCGGTTGCATTGAATTCAAATGACTGTATGTCGTTAAAGCCCGCATCACTTAATTCCGTAATATATTTAGCTTTTAATGAGTCTTTCTTAGCCCCCCATGCCTGACCTCTTCCAAACGCTTCTTTAATATTTAATTTGTCGTTTTCGCTTACTTGCTGTGTCAGGAACATACCACCCTTTACTAACACCTTTTCTATTTCTTTTGCATAAAAACATGAGTGTCTAGAAGAGATTACATTAAAGAAGTTCTCAGGAAAATTTAGATTTTCAGCACCCATCTGGAGAAAACGAACATTTGCTATGTCTGATTCAGCAGAATTCTTGGTTGCTGTTTCAATCATTCCGGTGGAATGGTCAATCCCAACTAGAAGTAATGCAGAATCTGCTATTGATAAAATGGCTTCCCCGCCGCCAGTACCGATGTCAAGCAATATGTCCGACTTCTTGCATGTCTTCGCTACTTCATTGTAGAAGTCCCATTTTACGCCTTTGGAGATACATTTCACCTTACTGAAATCCCATCCGTTGATTTTTCCAATCTTATCATAAAACTCTTTATACTCTATTGAATTCATTTACTTTTCACCTTCCAAATAAGGATAAAAGCTACGGGCTAGCAGACCGATATTCAAAATTTTAGTTTGTTTAGTCAAAAGGATAAACTCCCCCCTTGACGGCTGGTACGCGTTTTTTCCAACCCGGAAACTAAATACTTCGAACAATACGGAAAGACATCCGATTCACCTCATTTGAAAGATTGTTTCAATTATATTTCTAATAGAACTTGTCGATCAAGCATATTCTTCGCACCAACACCATTGTACGTCCACTAGAATAAAAGCTGAGACGCTCACCATGCCATTATCTTTAATGAAGGAGCCGTACAACAGTACTTAAAGGGCGAAAGCTAATACAAGCAAAGCCCATGGCAGACTATTGGCAGCGGTACGATTGATTAGACAGAATATAAGGTTGGCAATGCAGAAATAGGCTTCAGAGTAGCGGTCTTTATAACGCATCCAGCTTTTTATCTTGTTAACTGATCTGAAGGAAAAATAAACATACTTCTCCTTCTTATTCTTAGCATTCTTCACAAATATACTTTTGTGCTTGAAATCAAAGGATTCTGGCTGTAGACTCAGGCATTCACCTTTTCTCATCCCCTTACCAAGCAGTAAACAGGTAATTGCATAGTTTCGAATACCCATGAAAAGTAGCCGCATCAAATTGACCCAACACCTTTTTGATTTGTTCTGTTGTTAAAGTCTTATTTACCTTACGTTATACTTTCGGGTTCTCAATGCTTCAACCGGATTTTTTGGTATTTCAAGTTCCTCTTCGTAGAGATAATTGAAGAACACCTTTATATTCCGAATATAGTTTGCAATTGTGGTTGTGGAAATGTTCTTCTTGAGGTCTGAATATTTCTCTAGGTGCTTCTTCTCCTAGTCTCCACCTATTGACTACTGTATACTTCCAAGGTTCCTGCAAATATTTAATGTACTGCCGGAAGTGTCAAGACTGAACTTTCTTCACGTATTCAATCTGATACTGATCTTGTAAATGCTTACCGAACAACTTTATGGTCAGTTTCGTAACTACTAAAGTTTTACGTGCAATATTCTTAGACGAACAGTAAAGCATAAAACTATACAGTTGAAATTCAAAATCTTCCATAAAAAAATACCGCTGATCTATTGGTCACGGATGACCCAATAAATCAGCGGTATTGGCTGAATTGTTATGCTTCACCTTATTCTCAATCTGTAGTTTATCTGCCACCACTGCGATGAACTTTCGATTCCTGAGGTGAGCGTCTCAATTCGGAATATACCCTGCTATGCCTTCAAAAGAATAACCGGATCCTCCATTACCAAGCTCGTTAAAATCAGTGGTATAGAAGTGATCTGTACCGTTATAGTATCTATATAACGGTGATGTGTCTGGTTGCTGTTGCGGGAAAATGTAACCTTGTATGCCTTCAAGGCTATAACCATTCATGCCATTGCCAAGCTCATCAAAATTAATGGTATAAAAGTGATCTGTACCATTATAGTATCTATATAACGGTGATGTATCTGGTTGCTGTTGCGAGAAAATGTAACCTTGTATGCCTTCAAGTCTATATCCACTCATACCGTTGCCAAGCTCATCAAAATTAGTGGTATAGAAATGGTCAACGTTGTTGTAGTAACGATACAGCGGAACGGTTCCGTCGGCTGCACTTACAGAACTAAATGTGGAGAACATTGCAAACATAAACAATAAAATTACGGCGATTCTTTTTTTCACAACAACCAAGCCTCCTATGGGCAAAGTATTTAAGCTGGCCAGCTACCATTCTAGTATTGCATTTATCTAATCCATATACAATAGTAAAAAGGTACTAATATGTTTTTTTGAAATTTTTATCCAATGTTTGAATTTATATATTATTTTTTTAATATTTCATTTCGTTTTGTTCACCACTTCCGACCAAAATTGTTTAGTACTTATTGGATTACAAGCTTTTACTCGTCCTGTCTCAAGTAGATACTTGATATGGTGACGGGGAATTTCAAAATCGTTTATAAAAAATACCGCTCCTTTACTGGTCTTTGGAAGAACCAATAAAAAGGCGGTATCAGTTGTCTACTATTCAGAAGTTAATCGGTATCGGGACGACTGTTATGGAGATTCGTAGCCGTCCCTACAATTATCATTCATAAATGTCAAAACCCAAGAATTCCTTGCTTTATCAATCATTCTGATCCTTTCAGGACACCTTGTTCTCAATTCTCAGCTTATCTGCCACCATCGCTATGAACTCACTATTGGTTGGTTTGGACTTACTGATATTAATGGTGTAACCGAACAGGTGTGAAATACTGTCGATATTTCCGCGGGTCCATGCTACCTCGATAGCATGACGAATGGCGCGTTCTACGCGAGATGCCGTCGTTTTGAACTTTTCGGCAATTGCCGGATATAATGTTTTGGTGATGGCTCCTAAAATTTCGATATTATTGTACACCATCGTAATGGCTTCACGTAAATATTGATAGCCCTTGATGTGAGCTGGTACACCAATTTCATGTATGATGGCCGTGATACTGGCATCCAGGTTTTTCGTCTTACCCATAGGTACAACGTTGGACCGCATGGATGAAATGGTCACCGGACTGCTGTTAACTAACTGAGGTCCCACCAATTGGCGAACACGGTTAGCCAGCACTTCCATGTCAAACGGCTTCAAAATATAATAAGATGCCCCGAGCTGTACGGCCCTCTGTGTAATATTTTCTTGACCGAATGCAGTCAGCATAATGATTTTCGGCTGTGGAGTCAGGTTCATTTCTCTCAAACGCTCCAATACACCCAGACCATCCAGATGAGGCATAATAATATCCAAAATAAGTACATCAGGTATGTTGCGGGATTCTGCGATGCGTTGGAGCACTTCTTCGCCGTTATAGGCGATTCCTGTAACTTCCATATCCTCCTGATCGGAAATATATTCAGCAAGCAAATTCGTAAATTCCCGGTTGTCATCAGCCAACAATACCTCAATTTTTTGCAATGTACTTCCTCCTCATTGAGTGATATTCCATTGTGATATCTGTTTACAGTATATAAATATTTCTTGTCGGAGTATATGATTTCGACATCGAATTATGAATTCCTTCTGTCGAAAATTATTTTTATTTATTTTTTTTATAGTTTCTATTATAATTGATTCTTTATCTTGCAATTATGAGCTATTCCCCTGCTTTTCGACAAAAAAATCTTAAGGCCACTAGCTCGCCTTAAGATTAGAAGATGATTTTAAGCTTACGTTATTCTGCATGATTCCTGCATCGCGCAGCATCCATTCGATAAAACAACCGTAACCTGATTTAGGATCATTCACAAATACATGTGTTACAGCCCCGATAAGCTTACCATTTTGGATGATCGGACTACCGCTCATTCCTTGCACGATTCCCCCGGTCTTATCCAACAGCTTTGGATCTACAATACGAATCACAAGTCCTTTGGTTGCCGGTTTGTCCTGCTGAGAAATGTGTACAATTTCCGCCTGAAACCGCTGAATTTGTTGACCTTCCAGTACAGTCAAAATTTCTGCAGGTCCTTCCTTTACTTCATTCGCAAGAGCCACCGGAATAGGAGTCGAATACAATCCATATTGCGGCTCATCTGACATTTTCCCAAAGATTCCGAAATTCGTATTTCGTTCAATATTTCCTAATACCCGATGATCTTTGAGAAAATGAGCGCGTTTTTCTCCTGGTTCCCCACTTTGGCTTTTCGCAATTGATGTCACATTGGACTGCACAATCTCTCCGCTTCCCACGACAATAGGGGTTTGGGTATTCATATCGGTAATTACGTGGCCCAAGGCCCCGTATACACCTTGGTCTGGTGCGTAAAACGTTAATGTACCTACACCTGCAGCCGAGTCCCTAATATACAACCCAAGCCGCCATGCTTTATCATCCTGATCATATGCTGGTGTTAACTTGGTGGAAATGGTCTGCTCACCTCGACAAAGCGTAATGTCGAGCGGCTTTTTATTCTTACCTGCTTCGTCTACTACTTCAGCAACCCTTGCCAGGCTATTGAGTGGTTTGCCGTTCATGTGTGTAATCCGATCCCCTAGGCGAATCCCCGCTGTTTCACCAGGTGATACCTTACGATCATTACTTTCCTGAATGATATGGTGACCGACGACAAGCACTCCTGAAGATTTTACTTTAACCCCAATCGTCTGCCCTCCCGGGTATACTTTTAAATCGGGAATTACACTTTCTTGGGTTGTCCTCACGCTTTTAGAACCGAACAAATCCAAAGAAGCTTGTGGAGGCAGCGCTGCTTGCACATGCTGAGCGTTACCGATAGAACACATAAGAAAAACAAGCAAAAGACCGAGCAATTTGATCCTGGAGTAAAAATTCAATGGCTGTCACGCTCCCTTTGCTTCTTTCGCTTGACGAGTAAAGGTGGTCGCCAATTGCGTACCTATAAGGTAACCTTGCCCCCAGGCTTTTATAACTGTTAAACATTACGCCGGCCGCTCTTTTCAGGCTTTCTTTCCTTCCGCCAAATTCAGCATTTCCTGTGCGTGATGCAATGTTTTTTCGGTAATTTCCACACCGCCCAGCATCCGTGCCAATTCTTTAACACGCCCGTCCTCCGTAAGTCCCTCAATTTGAGTCATGGTCCGTCCGTCATGAACATTTTTCTCAATAAGGTACTGATGATCTGCCATACATGCCACCTGTGGCAAATGAGTAATGGAGAACACCTGACAAACGGAAGATAAACGATATAGCTTCTCGGCAATGGATTGAGCTGCACGACCACTCACCCCAGTATCCACCTCGTCAAAAATGAGTACTGGAATTTGATCATGACGCGCAAAAATACTTTTCATCGCCAACATGATACGTGATAGCTCACCGCCTGAAGCGATCTTACCAAGTGGACGTAATGGCTCACCTGGATTAGGGGAAATAAGAAATTCAGCATTATCAATGCCCTGCTTGGTAGGTCTTACCTTCAGACCTTTGTACTCATATCCGCGTGGATCTTCAATTGGATCAATGCGCACCTTGAGTGACGTTCTTTCCATCTGTAGGTCTTTTAACTCCTGCTCCACTTGCTCTGCAAGCTCTTCAGCGCAAATTTCACGTGCTTCTGTAAGCTCTTCCGAAATCTCAAGCAAATCGGACAGCAACTCGTCCCGTTTTGCAATGAGCTGCTCCAGCCGCTCATCTTTATTTTCCAGCAGATCGGTTTCCTGCTCAATACGGCTATAGTATTCCAAAATCTGCTCTATACTATCACCATATTTTCGCTGTAATCCGGTAATTTGATTCAAACGTTGTTCCACTTCATGCAGCTTGCCTGGATTAAATTCAATATCCTCACGATAAGAACGTAATTGGAATGCTGCGTCCTCCAACTGGTAAAAAGCAGACTGAATCTGCTCTGCAATGGGCTGAAGGCTTTTGCTGTCATAGTTTTGGACATCGTTCAATCTGGACAACACGTTATTGATCGTATCCAGTCCACCTCTGCCGCTTAAGAGTTCGTATGCTCCTGATATCCCATCCATCATTTTCTCACTATGGGATAGCTTGACCCGTTCTTCTGCCAATAATTCATCTTCTCCCAATTTCAACTCCGCCGCAGCGATCTCTTCTAGTTGAAATCGGTACATATCCAAAAGCTGATAAGCCTTTTGACTGGAGCTTTGCAGTTCTCTTACTTCTTTTTCCGCTTTGACAAAAGCATTGTAACGCTCCCGATAAAGCGTTTTGACCGGACCGATCACCGAATCACCGAACGTATCCAGCAGCGCCAGATGGCGATCTGCACGTAGCAGGCTTTGATGCTCATGCTGCCCGTGTATATTGACGAGTTGTTCACCTACCTCACGCAGCATCGTTAAATTAACCATCTGGCCGTTAATTCGAGAAGAGCTTTTTCCCTGAACCGTAAGTTCACGACGAATTAGCAAATGCTCCTCCGCATTAGCCTTAATCCCTTGTTCCTCAAGTGTATTCCAAACGGGATGTTTTACTGGCAGTTCAAACAAGGCTTCCATCTCTGCTTTATCACAACCGTAACGTACTAAATCAGCAGAGCCCCTACCGCCTGCAATTAGCCCAAGCGCATCGATAATAATGGATTTACCAGCACCTGTTTCCCCGCTCAACACATGAAACCCTTTATAAAAATGAACATCGACGGCCTCTACGACCGCCAAATTCCGTATAGACAAAGTGACCAGCATCGTTCTTTCACCTCTATGATGTACAAATTAAAACGCCTAATATGCGTAGCCATTATAATTAGGAAATGTAGCCCATAAGACGATTCACGATAGCTTCGCTGTTTTCTTCCGATCGGCAAATAATCAAAATGGTGTCATCTCCGCTAATCGTACCCATAATTTCGGACCATTCAATATTGTCCAATAAAGCAGCAATCGAGTTGGCTGTTCCCGGCAGACACTTCATCACAATCAGATTGGTTGTGTAGTCAATATGCAAAAAGTTATCAACCAACGTACGTTTCAGTTTCTGGGCTGGATTGTAGCGCTGATCTGAAGGCATCGAATATTTATATCTGCCATCGTCCATCGGGACCTTGATGAGCAGTAGCTCCTTGATATCACGCGATACGGTCGCCTGTGTGACCTGAAAACCAGCCTTACGCAATGCTTCAACCAGATCATCCTGCGTCTCAATCTCATGTTGTGAAATAATTTCCCTAATTTTAATATGTCGTTGACCCTTCATATAATCCTCCTATGGATTAACCTTCATATTCCTCTTCTTCGAGGTCTTCCACTAATGTAATAAGGCGAATACTTCGCTCGTCCGTATCAACGTACAATACACCCGCGCAACCCGGATAGAGCAATAAATACGGCATGAGCCTGTCCCTTAAATCAGGACCACTCCACTCCATTGGTTTCTTGCGGCGTGACGTTTTGACCATATATGTCGAACCGTTTCGTACAGCCACGTAGTCTATAAACAAACGGCTATACACGGTATGTCCGTTCACTTTAAAAGCAAGCGGTATTTTCATCTTCCCGCCCACTACTTCATATCCTGCTTCTTCGAGTAGGTGTGTGGCAGGTCCTTCGTCCAAGTCCTCGTTAATCGGTATCGTCTTTAGCACAAGCGGCTCTGGCTCCTTCAACCAGGCACGTAGGCTATACAAAGCCCATATTCCTAATATCACCCCGATCACAGCGATGATAACCGTATCATATCTTGTGTCCATGGACCGATCACCTCATGGACATATTCTAGGACAAGATGTAAAATCCCTTTTCCTTTGTACATCTCATTATAGGCGAACGTGAGTTCTATAATCAATCCCTCACACCAAAAAGAGGTTCCCTTAAGTTCACAGAACTCATGGAGAACCCCTGAATGTTACTTACGCGATGGACCATTATTAAAAGTCTGACCTGCTTCCTGAACGGTACGTTCAATCAGTGGTCTGAAATCCATCTTCTCCAACTGCGATTCTGCAGCAGGAAACCCATCCAAACGCCAATGCGCTAAAAATTCAATATTGCCTTCTCCACCTGTAATAGGTGAATAAGCCAAACCTTGCAGCGTAAGTCCAAGCTCATGTGCAAACATCAGAATGGTCTGCAACACTTCTTTATGCGTAGCAGGATCACGGACCACACCGGATTTTCCGACCTTTTCGCGTCCAGCTTCGAATTGCGGCTTGATTAGAGCTACAATATCAGCAGGTTGATGCAACAAGGCAAGCAACGGGGGCAAAATAATACGTAATGAAATAAAGGAAACGTCAATACTAGCAAAATTCGGCACGGAACCATTCAAATCCGCGGGTGTCATATATCTGAAATTCGTTTTCTCCATTACGCATACTCGTTCATCATTACGAAGCGACCAATCCAGCTGGTTATAACCCACATCAATGGCGTATACGTATTCAGCTCCATGCTGAAGCGCACAATCCGTAAAACCTCCAGTGGACGAGCCAATATCCAGCATTGTCCTGCCCTTCATATCCAGCTCAAATTGACGGATGGCCTTCTCCAGCTTCAATCCTCCACGGCTTACATACGGATGCACCGAACCCTTAACTTTAAGCTCGCTGGCGCGTGGTACCTTCATCCCCGCCTTCTCGATCCGTTCGCTGTCCGCCAGCACTAGCCCAGCCATAATCGCAGCTTTAGCTTTTTCACGGCTTTCAAAAAAGCCTTGTTCTACAAGTAATACATCAATGCGTTCCTTCGGAACAGACATGTTAATCTCCCTTTAGGCAGCCAGGCTGCTCTTGTCATACTTTTTATAAACGTCATGGTCTTCACTTCAAGTTACCCTATACAGATTGTCCCATGCCATATGCTGGCTCAGCAGCCCATTTACGCAACTTTAAGCATACATCTTCAATGGTGAGACCTACTTCAGCACGCTGCTCTTTGATGGAGCCATGCTCCACGAACAGATCGGGAATCCCCATTAGGCGCACCTGTGCCTCTTGTATTTCGGCTTTAGCGTAAAATTCCAGTACAGCGCTACCCAAGCTTCCTGCTTCAGAAGCTTCTTCCAATACGATCAGCTTCGTATGCTGACGAGCCAGCTCACGCAACATATCCTCGTCCAAAGGTTTCAGGAAACGAGCATTCACGACGCCCACTTGCAAACCTTCCCGTTTCATCGCCTCCGCAGCCTCTGTCGCCACCTGGAGCATCGGTCCTGATGCAATTACAGCAAAGCCCTCACCCTTACGCAGGAGCTCCCAACTGCCGATGGGAATAGCCTGTAATTCTTTATCCAACGGCACGCCAACCACATTAACACGTGGGTAACGATAAGCAATTGGACCATCTTCATAGTCGAGCGCTGTTTTCATCATATGACGTAGCTCGTTCTCATCCTTTGGCATCATAAGCACAAGATTGGGGATATGACGTAAGAATGCCACATCAAACACGCCATGATGAGTTTCCCCGTCAGCCCCAACAAAACCTGCACGGTCAATCGCGAACATCACATTCGCATTATGACGACAGATATCATGCACAATTTGGTCATAAGCACGCTGCATAAAAGTGGAATACACCGCAAACACCGGCTTCATCCCTTCCATTGCCAACGCAGCACACATGGTAGCTGCATGCTGTTCAGCAATACCGACGTCAATCATACGGCTAGGAAACTCTTTACTAAACGGTACCAGTCCTGATCCACCAGGCATAGCAGGTGTGACCGCAACGATGCGCTCATCCTGCTCAGCCAACTCAATCAGCGTTCGGCCGAAAATTTCCGTATACATCGGATTACCCACAGCTTTGAGTACCTGGCCCGATTCAATCTTGTAAGGACTGATCCCGTGCCATTTGTGTGAATCTGCCTCCGCAGGTTTATAGCCCTTGCCCTTGGTGGTTACGACATGCACCAATACAGGGCCAGTGACATTATCAGCCTGCTGGAAGGTTTCGATTAGCTTCGGCAAATCATGTCCGTCCACTGGACCGAGATACGTAAGTCCCAACTCTTCAAACAGTACACCAGGCACCATCATATATTTAAGACTGTCCTTGACACGGCCAGCCGATTTGGCAAGTTTACCGCCGATCGCGGGTATTTTTTTCAGCAAAACTTCCAGCTCATCTTTTGCTCGCAAATAATGACGGTCCGAGCGGATTTTGCTCAAATAATTATGCATGGCCCCTACATTAGGTGCTATGGACATTTCGTTGTCATTCAGAATGACCATTAAATTTTTGCGCTCATGTCCGATATGATTCAACGCTTCGAAGGCCATCCCCCCAGTCAGCGCGCCGTCTCCGATCATTGCAATGACTTTATTGTCCTCGCCCTTCAAATCTCGAGCCAAAGCCATTCCCATTGCGGCCGACAGAGAAGTGCTGCTATGACCGGCTTCCCAAACATCATGCTCGCTCTCACTTCTTTTTACAAAACCACAAAGTCCATCACGCTGACGAAGTGTATCAAAACGGTCCATTCGCCCTGTCAATATTTTGTGTACGTAGGCTTGGTGCCCAACGTCATAAATCATCTTGTCCTTCGGACTGTTATAGCAATAATGCAGGGCGATCGTGAGCTCAACCACTCCCAGATTCGATGCCAGATGCCCCCCAGTCACGGACAGCTTCTCAATCAAAAAGCTCCTGATTTCCTCGGCTAGAGAAGTCAACTCCTCAACCGACAGTGATTTCAGATCGCCTGGTTGCTTTATGTGTGGAAGCAGCACGCATATCTCCCCGCTTTCCTTCAAGTTTGTGAGTAAAGTTAACAAGTATTATATCACACTTTTTGACTGTGCTTAAACGCAGACAAGTCAAAACAGCTCTAACGCAACTAATGATCACGCTTCATCAGGTAATCGGCTATCTCCAGCAAACGAGAAGAATCGGGAATACCACTCTCTATTATCACTCTTTTAGCAGATGCGGTGAGTTCCTCTACCTGCTGCAAAGATGCGTCCATACCAATGAAATACGGATAGGTGACCTTCTCTTGTTCAACATCACTTTGCGTTTTCTTACCCATTTTACTCTCATCGCCTATGAGGTCCAGTATATCGTCCTGTATCTGAAAAGCCAGCCCCAAGTCTCGTCCAAAGCGGCGAAGCGCCTCTAATTGACCCTTGTCCGCCCCACCAATCCGTCCACCTGCCAAGAGCGAGAAAATAATCAAATCAGCAGTTTTATGAAGATGGATATATTCCAGTTCCTCGATCCCCGTCATTCCTTGCTCGCCTGACATATCGGCGACCTGTCCGCCTACCATGCCCCGCGCGCCACTCATTTCGGACAAATCCTCAACTATGGACAATAGCGAATCAGACGAAACACCGTGACGCCGTCCTGCTTGCACAATACTGTAAAAGGCATGGGTCAACAAAGCATCACCCGCAAGGACGGCAACCGCCTCGCCGTATACCTTATGATTCGTCAGCTTACCTCGCCGATAGTCATCATCATCCATGGCTGGCAAGTCGTCATGAATGAGGGAGTACGTATGTACCATTTCTACCGCACATGCCACTGGCAGCGCAGCTTCCCTGCTTCCACCGAATGCTTCAGCAGCAGCGATCACAAGCAGAGGCCGCAGCCGTTTTCCGCCTGCGGTGAGTGAATAATTCATGGATTCTCGAAGAACATCGGGAATGTCCCAATCGGCCGGGAATTGCTCGGTCAGTGCGGACGAAACCGCATCCGTCGTCCCGGTCAAATATTCCTTAAACGACGGTCTATTCAAGTCCTTCACCGCCGTTTTCATCCAGTCCCCCACCAAAAGGCTTCTTGCGCAAATCTCCATCCTCTTCCACGATCATTTCAATTTTACGTTCAACCTGCTCCAGCTTCTGACTGCAAAGTTGAGACAACTTCATCCCCCGCTGGAACAAATCAATGGCTTGCTCCAGAGGAACGTCTCCATGCTCCAGTTGTCCGACAATTTCTTCAAGAGCAGCCATAGCCGCTTCAAAATTCAATTCCGTTTCATTCGCCACCGTGCTTCGCGTCCTCCTTCATTCCCCATACTTGGCAGTCCAACTGCCCATCACTCACTTTAATCTTGATGGAATCTCCCGGCTGTACGTCTTTGAGCGACTTAATCAGCCGTTTTTCCTGCTCATCGTATACCAAGCTATAGCCTCGGGCCATGACTTTGAGTGGGCTCAGCGCATCCAGTTGACGAATTCCCGTGTGCAACTGCTGCCGTCCCGTTTTCGTAATAGCACGCATCGCAGACTCCAGCTGACGTTGCGCCATATCCGTCTGCTTGCGTGCTGAACGAATTTGTTCACGCGGATTAAACCGTTCTAGTACCTGACGCATACGTGCGTTCTTTTCTGCGTTCAAACGAGAACGGTTACGCGCTGCGCGGATTAGACGCTGATGCAGCATGTCCATTCGCTCTGCATGCTGTAGCATATAGCGGCGTGGGTGCAGCAGGACTGGTGAACGCTGAAGCCTCGCCAAGCGTACACGGCTGGTTTCCAGCCGCTGCCGGAGGGCGTTGCGCAACCGTTGCTCCCGCTGGAGCAGCTGATCCCGTAGCTCTGCCTGATTAGGCACGGCCAACTCGGCTGCTGCGGTTGGCGTTGCCGCACGTAAGTCAGCCACAAAATCGGCAATGGTAAAATCCGTTTCGTGTCCAACTGCCGAAATAACCGGAATGACCGATGCGTAAATGGCGCGCGCAACCGCTTCCTCATTAAACGCCCACAGTTCTTCCAACGAGCCACCTCCCCGTCCGACAATCATCACCTGAACCTCTTGCATACGATTCATAGTTTCAATTGCCTTGACGATCGAGGGGGCGGCACCTTTTCCTTGTACAAGCACAGGATACAACACAATTCCAGCCTGCGGGTATCGCCGCTGAAGTGTCGTAATAATATCACGCACAGCCGCTCCAGTCGGTGACGTAATCACGCCAATGGTTACTGGATGGGCAGGGAGGTTACGCTTACGAGCAGTATCAAACAGTCCCTCTGCATCCAGCTTTTGCTTGAGCTGCTCGTAAGCTAAATAAAGGCTTCCTATACCATCAGGCTGCATTTGAGTCGCATAAAACTGATATTGTCCATCTCGTTCGTACACGGATACGTTTCCCCGGGCAATAACACGCGTACCTTCTTTCGGTACGAAAGGGAGCCGCTGATTATGGGTTGCAAACATAATCGAACGTATGCGGCTCCCCTCATCCTTGAGCGTAAAGTACATGTGACCACTTGAATGATGCGTAAAATTAGAAATTTCCCCGCGTATCCATACATCAGACAGCACCTGATCCGACTCCAATTTCATCCGGATATAACGATTCAGGTCCTTTATAGAGTAAATACGTTGTTCAGCCACAGGCAGCTGTCCTTATGCCAAACCGTGCGACCGCTTGGCCGCTACGAGCGTATTTTGCATCAGCATCGTAATTGTCATCGGCCCTACTCCGCCGGGAACAGGCGTAATCGGACCAGACACTTGCTTCACGCTCTCAAAATCAACGTCCCCCGCCAGCTTTCCGTTCTCCAGACGGTTCATCCCTACATCTATCACTACCGCTCCGGGCTTCACGAACGAAGCATCAATAAAGTTGGCTTTGCCGATCGCAACGACTAAGATATCTGCTTGTCGACTTAGGTCCGCAATATTCGCTGTACGGGAGTGGCACATCGTAACCGTAGCATTTTCACGCTGCAACAATAAAGACACTGGCTTGCCCACGATATTACTGCGACCAATAACTACCGCATGTTTACCGGCTATCTCCACTCCTGCACGCTTAATTAACTCAATGACTCCAGCAGGAGTACAAGGCAATAGACTATCGTCACCGATGACCAAATTCCCTACGTTCACCGGATGGAATCCATCCACATCCTTCTCCACTGCAATCGCGTCAATGACAGCTTTTTCATGAATATGCTTTGGCAACGGCAGTTGCACCAAAATTCCATGGATGGTACTTTGATGGTTCAGCTTGTTTACCAGTTCCAGTAATGCTTCCTGCGAAGTATCTGCTGCCAACCGATGAACCTCGGAGTAATAGCCGAGATCATGGCATGCCTTTTCCTTGTTTTTAACATACACTTGCGAAGCGGGATCTTCGCCTACCAATACAACAGCCAGTCCGGGTTGAAAGCTGTGCTCTTTCAGACGAATGACCTCTTGCTGAATGCTTGCGCGAATATCCTGAGAGATTTGTTTACCATCAATGATCGGTGCTGACATGTTTTACCACTCTCCAACCTGATTCAGTAGTCTCTACTTAAAAACGTGCTTTCAATTGCTCCAGTTCTTGTATCACTCGTCCCAGTACACCATTAACAAATTTACCGGATTCCTCGGTACCAAAGTGCTTCGACAACTCAATCGCTTCATTAACAGCTACCTTGGCTGGAACATCCTCACGGAAAATCATCTCATATGCCGCAAGCCTTAAAATTTGACGATCTACACGTGAAAGCCTGCTGATCTGCCAGCCTTTAAGATAATCCACCAGCAGCCCATCAATGGCTTCCTTGTGCTCCCACGTACCCCGCACATGCTCCAAGACATACGCTCTTAACACTGCTGCATTTTTAACGACAACTTCCGCTTCGTTTTCCTCAGCGGCTTCCTGAAGCAACATGTCCACGGCTGCTGCCGCATCCACTTCATTCATTTCCATATGGTACATACTCTGTACCGCTAATTCCCTCGCCAGACGTCTTTTCATGCCCTGCCTCCTACGCTTGCCTATATCTATTTTTCATTCTAACCAATTTCCACAAAAAAACCTGTGAACGCATCCTCCAAAACGTTGGGCGCAAAGAAGCTACAGCTCTATTTTTGGAGAACACGTATCACAGGGTTCATTTAAAAGGACGCCAACGTTGCGACAACCAATCGCCCCATTCCTTCCAAGGGAGGAATGAACCGAGCGCTGAATCGCTACGTCTTCCTAGCGTATATCCGATGAACACCATCAATGCAAAGAACAACATATTCCAAAAGCCTGCCCACAAATAAATAAAACCGAAAAAAATACCAGCCGTGATCCCCATGATCCGGCCCTTGTAACTTCCCCATATTTCTTTCCAGGGCATCAGGGAAAATCACCTCTATTCCACACGACTCTTAAAGCTGGGTGACTGAGAAACATTAGCGATGTACACCGATACATTGGACACAGGAATTCCTGTAATTTCTTCCACATGATCGTGTACCCCCTTTTGTACCTCGGAGGTTAACACCGGAATGGAGCTTTCCCCGTCTACAACCGCCCGAATCGTAATATCAAGTCCCGAATCCAACACACGAACGCGTGCTTTCAAATCCTGCATCCCGCGAAATCGGGAAGCTGCTTTGAGGCACAGATTTTCAATGGTATCCACTGAAATCTGAATGTCACCGTATTCCGTTCGTTGATCAATAGAATGCTGTACGGTTTGGTTCCGTCGAATAGAGATATAAAAAAAAACGAAGACTCAATAACAACAGAACCCCTGCAATAATCAGGCTGGTAAACCACACTACTCGCTCATCCTCAATACTTAAAACATACGGAATGGCCCCGCTCAGGAGGAGGATGGCGAGAATGGAAATAATTCCGATACTTAAGCTGTACAAGAACAGCAGAAGTCTGTCCATAACTTTAGCCACGAAACGCACAGCCTCCTTAAATTAGAGTAAACCCTCGACCCATAAGGGTCGGGGGTTTGTACAAAGTATCGCTCTATTTAACCCGTCCGGCGCCCAGCACTTCCGGCTCTTCTACTTTATCGGCATTTTTGAATTGAACATCATGAATTTGCACGTTCACTTCAACAACGTTAAGACCTGTCATGTTCTCAATCGAACGCTTAACATTATGCTGAATAGCAGCAGCCACCTCAGGCAGACGGTTACCGTACTCAATAATGACGGAGACGTCTACAGCAGCTTCACGCTGTCCGACTTCCACTTTTACACCTTTAGATAAATTTTTGCGGCCTAGCAGTTCGGCAAACCCACCAGCAAATCCGCCACTCATTCCCGCCACGCCCGGTACCTCAACGGTAGCCAGTCCGGCAATGACTTCAATAACTTCTGGGGCAATTTGAATCTCCCCAATTTCTGTACGTTCGAATTCGGTTGGCACTGTGCTCATACCTTCAACACCTTTCGGTCAAAATAAGTTTCATTCCAGCTTTAGATTTCAAAGCAGACATGCTCACTTATTATCCATACTATATCATTTGGCGTTCATTATGACAAACGGAGGAAATATACCGATTAAACTTCGTTTTCCTCCAAAAATTTAATATCAAAATCGCCTTTAATAAAGGTCGGATGCTCTAGCAAGCGCTGATGAAAAGAAATCGTTGTGGGTATGCCCTCAATAGCAAACTCAGTCAAAGCCCGCTTCATTTTGGCAATTGCATCCTGCCGTGTAGGTGCCCACACAATCAGCTTGGCGATCATAGAGTCATAATAAGGAGGAATGCTATAACCTGGATATACTGCACTGTCTACCCGTACCCCAGGACCGCCTGGAGGCAGATAAAATCCGATTTTACCCGGTGCAGGCATAAAATTACGATCCGGATCCTCAGCGTTAATACGGCACTCTATCGCCCAACCATTGATGGTGACTTCTTCCTGCGTAAAGGAAAGCGGATGCCCTTCAGCGACAGAAATCATTTCCTTAATCAGGTCTACACCAGTAATCATTTCTGTTACGGGATGTTCTACCTGAATACGTGTATTCATTTCCATGAAATAGAAATTGTTGTCCGGGCCGAGCAAAAATTCGAGAGTACCTGCACCAGAGTATTGAACGGCCAAAGCTGCACGAACAGCTGCCTGACCCATTTCTTCACGGACATCCTGCGAAAGTACAGGACATGGTGCTTCCTCCAACAACTTCTGACGACGACGCTGCACAGAGCAGTCCCGTTCGCCCAAATGGGCAACATTACCATGCTTGTCCGCTATGATCTGTATTTCCACATGTTTCATACCGGTCAAATATTTTTCTAGGTACACACCCGCATTGCCAAATGCTTTTTGCGCCTCCTGCTGAGCGGTAGTGATTTGCTGAATGAGGTTATCCTCATCTTCGGCGATACGAATACCTTTACCTCCGCCTCCTGCTGTGGCCTTGATAATTACCGGATATCCGATATCACGTGCGATGCCGATCGCATCCTGCAAATCCTCAACCAGCCCGTCTGAACCCGGAATAACTGGAACTCCGGCATCCTTCATGGTCTGCTTAGCTACGGCCTTATCTCCCATTTTGTTAATGGCTTCAGGAGAAGGACCAATAAACGTAATATTACACGATTCGCAAATTTCAGCGAAGTCTGCGTTTTCCGCCAAAAATCCGTAACCTGGATGAATGGCATCACATTCAGTCAATGTAGCAACGCTCATCAGATTCGTAAAATTAAGGTAGCTGTCCTTAGATAGCGTCGGTCCGATACAGTAAGCCTCATCTGCGAGACGCACATGTAACGAATCCTTGTCAGCTTCCGAATATACAGCAACTGTCGAAATATTCATTTCGCGGCAAGCGCGAATGATACGAACCGCAATTTCTCCACGATTCGCAATCAATACTTTTTGAAATGTCATGACTTTATCCTCCCTGGGAGCAGTCTTGCCGAACCCTCAAAAGAGGGTGCAAACAAGCTTTTTACTCCGGTTTCACAAGGAACAATGGCTGGCCATACTCGACCAACTGTCCGTTTTCGGCCAAAATTTCCACAATTTCGCCCTTCACTTCAGCTTCCAGCTCGTTCATCAGCTTCATCGCTTCAATGATACATACCGTTGTTTTTTCGCCCACTTTGCTGCCGATACTCACATACGGAGCCGTATCCGGTGATGAAGAACTATAGAAAGTGCCTACCATCGGAGATACGATTTTATGTAGATTGCTTGCATATTCCCTCGGTTCTCCAGCAGTTGTAGATCCAACATCGGACTGTACTTGTGGATTTGGAATAACAGCTTGTGGTGCCACTGCATAAGCAGGTGTTGCCACAGGAGCCTGTACTGTAACGATTTCGCTTTTGCCCGGTTTCCGGATCAACAAGCGAGTTCCTTCATTTTCAATTTCAAGCTCATGCACAGACGTTTCATCCACCAGCTTGATCAATTCCTTAATCTCGCTTAATTTAAACATCTCTATTAATCACTCCTTCAGCATTTTGCCGGTTGCTGATAACATTGTTGAAACAGCTTTATGTATTATATCACAATCATTAAAAATAGAAAGAGCCCGGAATAATGCAGAAATCCGGGCTTTTTCGCGTTTTTTGTCTTATTGTGTAACATATTGGACACTGATCTTATCCTGCGTTACATTCAGTTCCTTCATGACTTTGTCGACAATTGTTACCGCTTGCTTAGCATCCAATTTTTCACTCAGAACCACTACTTTGTATTTATCAGCGTCTTCCTCACGGACGACCGCATTGGCGAACTGTTGCTGAAGCTCTTCTTCAATTCCAGTAATTTTAGCCTGCTTATCTTCAAGTACATGTAATTCCTTTTGAGCCTCCGCAGCTTTCTTTGGTGTGCTGTCGTTCATTGCGGTAGTCAGTTCATCATTTTTCTTCTGATTTTCCACGTCCCGTTCCAGCAAATAGTTGTCAATCACAGCTGCTGCTGTAGGTTGGGCAGCTTGATCAGTTGCCACTTGATCCAGTACCTGCTGGTCGGTTTTGGCTGTAGAGGCTGCTTTGTCGTCATTTTGTGCTGTCGCGTCCGTCTTAGTCGCTGTTGTGTTTTGATTGGATGTCGCCGGTTCAGTAGTAGGGGTAGCTGCCGTACCTTTGTCGCCTTTTGAGTTTTCTGTTGCTGGGTCAGTTGTAGAAGCCGTATCCGACTTTGTGGAATTTGCTGATGCTCCATCAGTTACTTCTCCATTCGTCACTACTTCGTTTACCTTCAGTTCGTTCAATTGTTCCTCTGCCTTCGTCGTTGCTTCCTGTGCGGCATCCTGCTTAACCTTGCTCACTTGTTCACTATCGGCTACTGGTGGATTTGCAGGGCTTGAGTCCTCCGTAAACAAATAATACGCAGACAGCACGACCATTAAACTCAGCATGGACACCAGCCAAACGGTTTGTCTTTTATTATTCATGTTCCGTCCTCCATATTCATTAATGGTTTAAAATATAAACTTCTTTGTTCCTGAATTCCAAATTATCCCTGCTTGCGCGGTACGACTGAAATTTTGTAGGAAGGTACATTTAGCCCCTTCTGTACAGCATCGACAATTAGCTGCTTCACTGTAGGGTTTTCTGCCCCCATAGCCACAACAAGCACTCCCCTCACCTGCGGTTTTACTTTTTTTGTCACAATCGGGGTGTGCTGACCACCAGATGATTCATAGGTGACAATTTCGCCATCACGTGTATATTGAGTAGTGTGCCGTTGTCCACCATTGGCGTCCGTCTCATTGTTCTCTTCCTGCATGTCCTTTACATTGCGTTGAACGATAACTTCTTCGGTGGAGTCTACCGTAACCATGACATCAACGGTTCCTACGCCAACAATCTGCTCCAGCATCTGTTTCATATTGTCCTCAAAAACCTTCTCAATCCCGGCAAAAGAACTTTCTTCACCTGTTGTTGTCTCTAACGTAGGCTCATTTTTCATCACGCCAGGCGGCTCACGCCCTACGTTTTCTGGATCAACCTTTTTTACATTAACGAATGAATTAAAGAGCATAATCGCTACACCGATAAGGCCAAGAATAAGCAACCAACGAAATGAATTGAACCTTTTCGCCCCATCCGCCCCTCCACCCAGCCATTGCTCCAGCTTTTTCAGCCATTTGCTCATTTCTGCTCACCTCCTGTTACCATTCATGTGTTCCATCCTGCGAAGAAAGCACCTGAACATTTTTGCTATCTATCCCCCATTTTTCACGTAAAAGTCCTGTAATTAAGCCAAATGCTTTCGTATCTGTTGGCTTTCCGTCCTCAACAGTTTTGTCAGGATTACGATCATTCTCTCGCGTTCCTTCATTAAAATCTGAAGTTTTTGCATGTGTTGGCTCTACACGAATATTCACTGTCTTTTCGGTTACAGGCTCCACCATAATCGGCTTGACATCTGCACCAGGCGAGACGTCTGTGTTTTTCTTTTCTTTTTCTGGCTGCTGTTCTGCCAATTGGACCACTACCGACTGGACACCCGTTCCTGCCTCCAGCCCTGATTCCTCCTGTTGAATCTTTGCAAGGGTAACCTGGACCGACTGAATTGCTAACCCAGTATACTGTTCCAACTGTCCTTTCATTTCCTTAGCTACCTCTTTGCCAGCCCATTGCATGGAGCTTTGTTCTTGCTGTAGCTTTAACTGGCTGCCTTTTGCTAGAATCTCCTCCAATGTCGGTTCCCTCTTGCCTGTCTCAGCCTGACGTTGAAGATCCAATGCTCGCCCTAGAACCTCGGAAGGACTGGTACTCAGTAAGCGCACGACCGGAGACAGCAACGTCAGCAGAATAAGCAGGCTGAGAACGAGTTTGACATACCTCTCCATAGATCGGCTCGGTAAGATCATATCGACAAAAGAAGCCAGCAACACGATTAGCACCAGTTCCTTGAGCCAGCCTGCCAGCCAGGTCACGTCACTCTCCTCCCCCCTTGTTGGTTTACGTGCATTGGTTCACCTCATCATGACTGTCATATTGCCTGCTGCGAGCATGACTGTAATTGCAAGGAAGGACATCAATCCCACTGCTGCCAGCGCCGCGAAAACATAAATCATGCTCTTGCCGATCGCATCCAGACATGCCACGATAGGCGTATCACCCAAAGGCTGCATGATCGCTGCTGTCACTTTATAAATGAGCGCCAGCGTCAGAATCTTGAGGGCGGGAAAGGCGCACAGGAACAAAATAATAATGACTCCTACCAGACCAATGGCATTTTTAACGAGCAGCGAAGCCGAAATAACTGTATCTGTCGCATCTGCCAACGCCTTGCCGACCACCGGAACAAAGCTACCTGTAATATATTTGGCTGTACGGATCGTTAATCCGTCAGTAACGGACGATGTCAAGCCTTGTACCGAAATGACTCCTAGAAAAATGGTCAGCAGCACTCCCAGCACTGCTACTCCAGCGTTCCGCAACAGATCGGCTAGCTGGGTCAGCTTGTATTTGCCCGTCAGCGAGTTGACCAAGTACAGCACAGCCGAGAAGAACAGCAGCGGGAAAACCAGCGTATGAATGACTGTTCCGACTGTGTTGATCATAAATACAATCAGCGGGTGGGTCACCGAAACTGTTACGACGTTCCCCATCGAGGCTAGCATAGTAAACAGCAAAGGCAACATTGCCATCATGAAGTGAATCATGCTATCAATCGCTTCTTTGGCATAACCAATCGCTACACTAAAGCTATTAATCGCCAAAATGATAATGACCATGTATACGATAGCGTAGGCCACTTTGCTGACCTGTTTGCTTTCAAAAGCGCTTTGTAGCGTTTCCAGCACCATACTCATAATGCTGAGCATGACGATGGTGACGAGCAACTTGGCATTTACTCGGATTTCATGGATGAAAAAATCAGCTATAGCGCTCAATACACCCTTTATGCTGAACCCTTCACCGCCTGGAAGCAGCATGTCCATGAAGGAAGGCGTTTTCTGATCAGGGAAAAATCCGCCATATTGCTGCATGAGCCCGTCCCAATAATGTTCTACTTCATCTTTGGGCATTTGCTCCGCCTGCTGTCTGATCCATTCGTTTGTCGGTGTATCTGCAAAGAGGAACGCAGCCGAGGCACACCATAGACATAGCAGCAACATTGCAATTACTTTGAGATTCGGCATGCCCCCCAGCCTTTTCATGGCATCACCCCCTCAGGCGGGCATCAGCTTCAGAATGGTATCAATAATAATGCTGATAATTGGGATTGCGAGCACCATAATGAGTACCTTTCCGGTAAGCTCAATTTTGGAAGCAATCCCGTCTTGTCCTGCATCCCGAACGATTTGCGCTCCAAATTCAGCAATATAAGCGATACCGATTATTTTCAAGACGGTTTTAAAATAGATCATGTCCATGCCTGAAGACCGGGCCAGTCGCTCCAGTACAGCAACCACAGATCCGATCTTGCCAATCAGCAGCAAAAAAATGACGATTCCCGCAGCTGTTGCAATCAAAAAGGCAAACATCGGCTTCTGTTCCTTAATGACTAAAATAAGGACTGTGGCAATGAGGGCGAAGCCCACCACCTGAATAATTTCCATGTGTCCACCTACTGAAAAAGAAAGATAGATTTGATCTCTTGCAGAAGGTTATCCAGCATTCGCACCACCATGAACAGGACCACGACGAAGCCGATGACCGTTACCCAGTGCGCCATGTCTTCTTTGCCCATTTGCTTTAATACGGTATGAATCATAGCGATAATAATGCCAATTCCGGCAATTTGGAAAATTGCGTTCACTTCTAAATTCATTCGAGCACCCCGCTAATAGATCAAAATGACGATCAATGCTCCGATCAGCAGTCCCAGGCTCCTGCTCATACGCTCGTACCTCACCTGATCTGCCTGCGCCTGCGCTTCCTCATGGGATAACTGCTGGATGGTCAACGCAATGTGCTTGATCTGGTCTTCACGGTCGCTGGTTCCAAGACTGTAAGCAAGCTGCCGCATCGCTTCCTTCTCGGCTTGCTTCATAGAGGAACGGCTCCACGAGTCTTCAATGGCTTTATGCAAGCTTTCTCTGGCAGTCAGGCCAAAAGAGGGGTGCATCCAGCGTGAGGCTTGCTGAAACAGAGTGCGTAAGGGCTCTCGCAAGGGCTCTCCTGTCTTGGCGAAAGCATCTGGTAGCGGAGACACCCCGTAGGAAACCTCGGTGGTCAATCTTTGCAGCGCAAGAATCAACTCCCTGATTTGCCGCGGCCTCATTGCAAACTGCCTTGCCCGTTGCCAACCTGCCAGCGTAGCGGCCAGTATAACCAAGGCTGCACCCAGCAGCTTAAGCATAGGAGATACCCCCATTCTGCCCTTCTCCAGACAGTGTAAGCCTGCGTTGCTTGGCATCTGCCAGTCGGAATGAGACGCCCCGGCTCGTCCGCTCCAGCATGACGTAGAGTTGAAATAGCTCTTGTCCTGTAGTTAATCCAGCAAAAGCAGACCGGGTCGCCATTTCAGCCACATCGCGACCATGTGCGGAAGCAATGACTGCAATGCCTGCATGGAGCGCTTCGCGCACCGCCTCCGCATCTTCCGGTCGTCCGATTTCATCAACAATGAGGACATCCGGTGACATCGAGCGGATCATCATCATCATGCCTTCTGCTTTCGGACATCCGTCCAATACATCGGTGCGAGGCCCGACATCAAAACCCGGGATACCTTTGTGACTACCAGCGATCTCAGAGCGTTCGTCTATAATGCCTACCTTGAGTCCATTCCGTCGCCCCCCATGGCTTTCCATCCCTCCGTAACTGAGTTGCCGAGCCAAGTCCCTAAGCAGTGTCGTTTTGCCATGCTGAGGAGGGGACAAAATGAGGGTATGCCGGATTTTCCCGGACATTCGATCTGCTACATAAGGCAATATCCGATCAGCTATGCTGGGAATTGCACGCGCAATTCTTACATTAAAGCTGCTTATATCCCTCAAATGCTCCACTCGTCCTCGGTTGAGCACGGTTCTCCCTGCCAAGCCAATACGATGACCGCCAGGGATCGTAATAAACCCTTTACGAAGCTCCTCTTCCATCGTATAGAGGGAATGATTGCTGATAAAATCCAGCAGTCGGTGGGCATCCTCACGGTCAGGCTTATAGGCTTCCACATGGTTCAAAGTCAGCTGACCAGCAGACGTTACAAAATGATGTTCACCGTTTGCATTAATTTCCAACGGCCTTCCTTCCCTGACCCGGATTTCTTCCAGTTGCTCAAATACCGTTTCTGGAAGCCTTCCGAGTATACCGTGCAACGGTTCGGGAAATAACTCCAGCCATTCCATACCGATGCAGCCCCCTCACAGTTGTCCTTTTTCTTTAAGACAAGTCTATGGTTGACTCTCGCTTTTTATGCCGAAAATATATTGAAAACCTAGGCAAACTTTTGCTAACTCCTATCAACGCTCAACAGACCTTTCTCCCGCTTGTTTAAGCACCATTCTCTAATTTGCACAAATAAAAAAGGGCCTCTCAAAGCCTTGTCGGCTAAGGGAAACCCTTGGGTAGAAAAGATAGATTCAGAAAAAAAGAGGCTGCCCCTCAGTTTAACTCTCACTGATGGAACAACCTCTTAACCTACTGCTGTATTCTATGATTTATCAAACTATAAATAGAAGGCATATAATGTATCAACCTTTACCTGTCATAAGCATCGTTCACATTAGCCATATTCAGTGTCTAGATCACGTTGCAGTTATTAACGACGGTCTTTCGGTCCACCCACAAACGCTTGCTCCTCGGTGTCCAGGTTATAAGCTGTATGCAACGCCTGAATAACCTCATGAAGCTTACCCGCTTCAATTACACACGATACTTTGATTTCAGATGTGCTTACCATTTTAATGCTAACGCCTTGCTCTGCCAGTACGGCAAACATTTGCGCAGCAACACCCGGATGGCTAACCATTCCTGCACCTACAATGGAAACCTTCACCAAGTTTTCCTCAGACGTTACTTCACGGTACGGAAGCTCTCCACGAATACCTTCCAGCGTCTCCAGTGCCGCTTCACGATCCGTCAGAGCTACTGTAAAGGAGAAATCCGCTTTACCAGCTTCAACCCCGCTCTGTACAATAATGTCTACATCAATTTTGGCTGCCGCCAGTGTTCCAAATACTTTCGCCAGTACGCCGGGAATATCGGCGACGCCCAAAATACTGATTCTTGCTACATTTTTATCATATGCAATCCCACTGACTACAACGCCTTGTTCCATTACTGCATCCTCCTTTACGACCGTTCCTTCATTATGGTTAAAACTGGACCGCACGATCAGCGGTACCCGGTTATGTTTGGCATATTCTACCGCACGAGGATGCAATACAGCTGCACCCAGATTAGCTAATTCCAGCATTTCATCATAAGAAATTTCTTTTAGCTTACGAGCAACCTTCACGATCCGTGGATCTGTTGAATAAATGCCGTCCACATCCGTGTAAATTTCACAGGCATCCGCTTGAATCGCCGCCGCCAGCGCAACCGCCGTCGTATCAGATCCACCACGTCCCAACGTCGTAATGTCTCCCTCTACAGACATCCCTTGGAAACCAGCTACAACAACGATCTTGTTGCTGCTCAGTGCATCCAGCACACGCTGAGGTTGAATATCCGTAATCCGTGCTCGACCAAAGTCAGATTCAGTACGGAAACCAGCCTGCCATCCCGTAAACGATACCGCTTCATGACCCAACTGCTGAATAGCCATCGACAACAAGGCGATTGAAATTTGCTCACCTGTCGTCATCAACATATCCAACTCACGTGCAGGCAACTGCTCATTCAACAATTTGGCCTGGTCAATCAGTTCGTCTGTCGTGTCTCCCATTGCGGAAACGACCACTACACATTGATGCCCTTCACTCTGTTTCTCCACAACGCGTTTTGCCACGCGTTTCATGCGCTCCGTGTCACCGACGGAACTGCCTCCGAATTTCATGACATACAAAGACAACGATATTCACTCCCTCAGACTCAGTATGTAACCTTGAGATGGCACCCAACGACTTGAACGTGACATCCTGCGGAATAACTTTAGTACAGTATAATACGAAAGTGCTGTGCGGAGCCATTGTTTTTTAATATTAGTGCTTATAAAAATATCCCCTGCCCTTCACAAGGACAGAGGAAATCTAAAAGCAGCAAATTTTATGCGCGAGACATGTATTTGCCGTCACGTGTATCAATTAACAATACGTCATCTTGGTTAATGAACAAAGGAACTTGAACATTCAAACCCGTTTCCAATTTGGCATTTTTGGTAGCACCTGTAGCTGTATTACCTTTAATACCTGGTTCTGTTTCGATTACTTTGAGTTCCACGCTGGTAGGCAGGTTAATACCCAGGATTTCGCCATTATAGCTAACGATATTTACATTCATGTTTTCTTTCAGGAAGTTAAGTTCCCATTTCAGTTGATCGCTGGACAATGTGAATTGATCATATGTTTCATTATCCATGAATGTATGATCGTCTGCACTAGCATACAGATAAGATACACCGCGGTTTTCGATTTGCGCCCGACCGATCGTTTCACCCGCACGGAATGTACGTTCAACGGTGTTACCGTTACGCAAGTTTTTCAACTTGGAGCGTACGAATGCTGCACCTTTACCCGGTTTTACGTGTTGGAAATCCAGCACCGTAAAAATATCTCCGTCTACCTCGACGGTCAAACCTGTTTTAAAATCATTAACGTTAATCACTAAAATACCCCTCCTACAGGACTGTTATCGTTATTAAACGACTGTAAATTCTTTGCTCGAATGTGTTAATAATTTGATGCCGCTATCTGTAATAACGATATCATCCTCGATCCGTACACCGCCCAATCCAGGCACATAGATACCTGGCTCGACCGTTACCACCATACCCGGCTCCAGAATATCATCACTCGCCTTCGACAGGCGTGTAGATTCATGTACTTCAAGACCCAGACCATGACCTGTACTGTGCCCGAAATTGTCTCCATAGCCATGGCTTGCAATAATATCCCGGGTCAGTGCATCCGCTTCACGGCCTGTCATGCCCGGCTTAATATGTTCAAGTGCGTGAAGTTGCGCCTTAAGTACAATATCGTAGATCTCACGCAACTGGGGCGCTAAATCCCCTTGTGTGGCCACTGTACGTGTCAAATCGGAGCAATAGCCATCCAGCAACGCACCAAAATCAAACGTAATCAGCTCGCCTGCTTGTACTAACTTAGCACTGGCTACGCCATGAGGCAATGCCGAACGAACCCCAGAAGCCACAATTGTGTCAAATGAAGAGGATGTAGCTCCCTGCTTGCGCATGAAGAATTCCATTTCCAGATCCAGCTCACGCTCGCTGACACCTGGCTTGATGTAAGGTAAAATGTGTGCAAAAGTAGCATCTGCCAAATCCGCTGCCCGCTGCATCACTTCCAGCTCTTCTGCATCCTTGTACACCCGTAATTTCTCTACAATGCCCGACACCGGAACCAGTGAAATAGGTGACAAATCTTCGCTATAAGCTTTATGCGTCGCAACAGTTACAGCGTCTTGCTCAAAGCCTGTTTCGCTGATCTGATGGGAAGACAGCAATTCTTTCACCGTTTCCATGACCTGTGCAGCGTGCTGCACTACCGTGAAGCCTTCGGCTTGTTCGGTCGCTTGCGTCATATAGCGAAAGTCAGTCAGCAAATAGCTATGGGATTCCGTAATCAGCACATAACCTGCCGAACCTGTGAAGCCTGTCAAATATCGACGATTGACAGGGCTAGTAATCAGCATAGCCCGCAGATTATGCTCGCCCAGCGCCAGCCGCAGCTTTAACACCCGGTCATTCTTCATCTTTCATTCCGCTCCCCTCTGTCAAATAACCAAATGCTATTTTAACACAGGGAATAGGCGCTTGAGAAGTTTTTGTTACGTTCAGCTCTCAGCTTTCTCAGGCTCGCGCTTTCTTTCATCCGTATACTCGACAGCAACGGTATATCCGATAAATAGTCCCCACAGTAAAAACACACAAATTTCCGTATACAGGGAATTCCATGTTAACCGATCAGGAGCATTCATCATCCCTAGCTTAGGACCTGTTAATACAAATAAAACAACCCACCAAATCAGGCCATACACAATGCCGGGTAAAGGACCCTTAAATCTGCGCAGCAACAGAGTGTACACCAGTGAAGCTACGACGGATAATCCAATAAAAAACAGTAGCCCTACCAGATGTCCCGCCATGGTGTTCATAAATGAATGCTTGAAAAAAGGCTCTGCGAGAAAGCCAGGCGCTACTACGGTAAAGTGCAACTTATAAAACAGCCAGCGCAGCAATCCCCAGAGCAAACCCGAAAAAAAACCCAACTCAAGCGCAAAAGGAATGAGAGGCGTATGTATTTTGCCTGACTGCTGCCTGCCTCTACCACTGTCGTTATGATTACGTTGATCCTGAGATCCACGAGGTTGCTCCTGTTCATGTCCTATCTTGGGTATAGAGAAGGTTTCGCTCATGTTGTTTAATCCCCTTTCAATATGAAAACTTTTTCCCATCGTAAAGACTATCGCAATCGGATATGCATGTACTTCCATCGGATTCTGCATTCCATTTTGCTGGTAGTATGCTCCAAGGGGGGAGAGTTTAACAACGAACAGGAATGCTGAATAATGGCAGCTTTCGACTTGAGGGTACGGACCCGTTTTTTACATTGACAAAATTTCAATCCTCTATCATAATATAATGGTGAAAATGATAATCATTATCATTTTATAAAAACATATATACGGGAGAACGCTTCTATGAAAAAGGGATTCATCGGGATTTTATTGTTAATGGTTTTTACGCTCACTCTGGCAGGTTGCGGAGCAGCCGACAATGCATCGGACAAAGATCAGGTAGCCACATCGGGTAGTAAACCGACTGACACAGCGACCGGTCCTGTGACGGTAAAGCATAATCGTGGTGAGATCACGCTCGACAAGCCCGCACAGCGTGTCGTAGTGCTGGAATGGACATTTACAGAGGATTTGGTTGCGTTGGGCGTTCAGCCAGTGGGTAATGCTGACAATGCCAACTACAAGGTATACGTGACACCGGAGGCGGCTCTGGATAGTAGCGTGGTCGATGTCGGCACGCGTAACGAGCCGAATCTGGAAGCGATTGCTGCATTGAAGCCGGATCTGATCATTTCCAATGTTGATGGGAATGAAGCTATCTATGAGCAACTTAAGGCCATCGCTCCTACGATCGAATATAATCTGAACAATGGTAATGGCTACGATCATGATAAAATGGTAGAAATTTTTAATAGCATCGCGGTTGCTCTGGGAAAAGAAGACAAAGCTAAGCAGGTGCTTGCCGAACTGGATCAGCATTATGCTGAAGCCAAAGAAAAGCTCGCCGCTGCTGGCAAGTCGGATTATCATTATGTACTGACACAAGCTTTCACTTCGCAAAATGCGGCCAGCCTCCGTATGTTTTCGGATAACTCAGTCGTCGTGGCAACACTGGCGAAGATCGGTATGATTAATGATTGGAAACCAAGCAAAGTTGAACCGTATGGCTTTACAACCGTCGGTATTGAAGCTCTGTCTGCTGTTCAGAACAGCAACTTTATCTATATTGTGCAGCCGGACGATGATGTTTTCGGGGCACCTATGAAAAATAATTCGGTCTGGAACGGTCTGAATTTCGTTAAAGAAAAACGCACCTATCCACTGAACGGTACGACATGGACATTTGGCGGCCCCCTCTCATCAAAAGGACTGGTTGACCAGGTTGTTGGGGCAATTACGCAATAGGTTGTTTCCGAAGTTTTATAATGAGTAGCATTTATGTGAGCAGTCTGACGCTCCATAAATGCTTTTTTTATAAGCCTGTGGTTACACCAGTTTCATCTAACTAGATATTCCCTTCCAAATTCGATACAATATACAAAAAAGCATGTATTAAGAGAGGTGAGACGGTTGTCACAAGCATCCAAGCCTGTGAGCTACGGTGGTCAGGCAGTCATTGAAGGTGTCATGTTCGGCGGCAAGCGTGTCAATGTCACGGCAGTTCGCCGCAAAACTGGCGAAATCACATATTTGGAAGTACCACGCAAGGAGCAATCCTGGGTATCCAAATTCCGCAGAATTCCTTTATTGCGGGGGATTGTAAGCATCATCGACTCCAGCGCCAAAGGTACCAAGCATTTGAACTATTCAGCCGATGCGTATGCTGATGATGAAGTAGATCCGGAAGAACGCGCTGAGCAAAAGAAAAAAGAAGAATCTCGCTGGAGTCTGAGTATGATGATCGGTGTAGCGGCAGTCGGGATTATCTCCTTTTTGTTCGGCAAAATTGTGTTAACCCTCGTTCCGGTTGTTGTAGAAGACTTCCTGTTCGACGGCTTGTTTCACAGCCAAATTTTGCATAACCTCGCCGAAGGAGCCATTAAGCTGATTCTGCTGCTGGCTTATTTATGGGGCATTTCCCAAACTCCATTGATCAAACGACTGTTTCAATATCACGGTGCAGAGCATAAAGTAATTACGGCATTCGAAGCTGGAGAAGAACTAACCCCGGCCAATGTGCAAAAATACAGCCGTTTGCATTACCGCTGCGGTAGCAGCTTTATTATGCTGACCGTGATCATCGGGGTACTAGTCTATTCCCTATTCACCTACGATAATCTGTGGGAGCGTATGGGGCAACGGCTTCTACTGCTTCCGATCGTACTGGGGCTTTCTTTTGAATTTCTCAAGCTGACCAATGCTCTTCGTGAAATTCCGGTACTTCGTTATTTAGGTTACCCCGGTCTGTGGCTGCAACTACTTACCACCAAAGAACCGACTGATGATCAAGTGGAGGTATCCATTGCCTCATTTAAGCGTATGCTTGAATTGGATGCTGAGTTGGAAAATGTACCTGTAAAGGAGACCTTCAACAGTCCTGCACTTGATCCTGTGAAAGGATGAGTGAATAATGAACAGACATGCTGTTATTTTCTGGCTTACCCTTGCTTTGGGTGCATATGGGATTGTGGATATGCTGTGGAGAGGAAGTTGGGGCTTTCTCATGAGTTTACTCATTCCCGTCCTTGTTTTTGCAGTTATATTTCTGCTATACAAATACCTGCCAGGACAAAGCAATCGTACTCCCAAAATCAAACCCTCTGTGCGCACCATGGCTAAAACAGCCAACGCACGTAAGCAGCAGACTACGGGCAAGCGCAAAGCGTATCCTTTTCATGTGATTGAAGGTTCCAAGGGCAAAAATGAAGAAGAACAACCTAAATATCATTAACGATAATAATCATCCTTTAAAATGCAGCACAAAGGAGCCGTCACCCGCATATTCAAATATGACCGGGAAGAGGCTCCTTTTTTACACCCTTTTAAATTACTTTAACTGCCAATTAGTGTTCATTTCATAGCGTACATGGTATCCTTCATCAATTGGTATTTGCTATACTGCTGCTGGTAAGAAGTGATGCTCCATTTGTGGAAAAAAGCATCCCCTGCCTGCACACCGGAAGCATACAGCAAATCACTTTGCACTGTAGAAATGTTAAATTGTGCAGTGCGGATCCCCAATGTTGGAATTTTAATCGTCCGATACCGATTCTCCTGCTCAATATATCGTTCATCGTGTGCTGATAGCATGGTATCGAAAATAGCCTGCAGCATGGTCAAAGGACCCCGTATATAAGAAACTTTGGTCTCCGTACCCGTCTTGCCCACCATTTGAAACCCTACCGTTGGAATCGTTTTGGCCTCACGTTCATTTACAGGCTCATCAAAAAGCCACAAAGGCAAATTGCTTAGTAAAGCCCCATCAACTACAAATATAAATTGCTGAGAAAAGGTCTTTCCCTTGGCAAGTGCAGAATCAAGCCTTAACATAACGGGATCAAAAAAATAAGGGATACTTGTGCTCATCCGAATGGCCTTGGCTACCTCCAGTGAAGAGGGATTGATACCAAAACGTTTGATATCCTCAGGTAGCACCAGAATGCGTCCATTCGTGATATCTGATGCAATAATGCGCAGTTTGCCAGGAGGTAAATCCGCAAACGTACGCACTCCCTTAGCTCGTAACAGCTCACGTACCCAGTGCTCCAGTGCCTCCCCTGAGTAGAGACCTTTTTTAAGAAAGATACGAGCTGCTGGTCCAATCCACTTAATATTGAACACTGGAGAACGTCGTAACAACTTGACCAAGGGGGTTTTCTCAATTACGGCTTTCATTTCATCCGCAGAGTATCCCGCAGCCAATAAAGCAGCTACAATAGCACCTGATGATGTACCTGCTAAACGATTGAATACAATTCCATGCTCCTCCGCAGCCTTAACTGCACCCGCCAGCGAAATTCCCTTAACCCCTCCACCCTGGAACACAGCATTGATCAGCATAGATCAAAAAACCTCCGTTCTCTTGGGAGTAAGCAGTTCTACTGCTTATCTATGAGAACGGAGGCCCAAATAGAACCTATATGATCCAATTTATATCACATTTGATAATAATTTTGAAGAAGCTGAATGAGTCCATATGGATTTTTACGCAAATGCTGTGCACTAAAGTAAATATCCCCTTTGACCTGTTTATAATCTTTGTTCAGTTCAAGCTGCTTAATTAGCTCTTGAGCCGTTTGCCAGCCCTTTTCAGGGGTGCCGATTTTATACGGAGAATGACCGATATATAGCTTAACATCTGAATTTTTGACCTCATTGGACCACCATGCGACAAGCTTGTCATATCCAGCCGCAGGGAAACCGATACTCCAGTAAATTTGTGGAGCTACATAGTCAATCCATTCTTTGTTAATCCAGGTTCTCACATCCGCAAACGTCGTATCATACGCTGTAACGCCTGCCTTCGTGTCTGAACCCGTTAAGTCCTGAGATTTGTTGCGCCACACTCCAAATGGGCTAATTCCGAATTGAACTTTAGACTTGCTGGCATGAATGCTTTTGCCCAAATCGCGAACAAAACTGTTCACATTATCTCTCCGCCAGTCGCCCTTATTAGAGATTTTGTTGGCATTATATGCTTTGAAGGTCGCATCATCATCAAAAGTCCCGCTGTAAGGATAAAAATAATCGTCCAAATGGACGCCGTCAATATCATATCCGTCCACGACCTCCATAATCGCCGCAATGACATGCTGACGTGCAGCCGGAATTCCTGGATTGATGTACAATTGGCTACCATTCTTAACAATCCAGTCCGGGTGCTGATTAGCCACATGGTTTGCAGCCAAACCGCTGGTTGTTCCTGTAGAATTCGCACGGAACGGATTAAACCAGGCATGGAATTCCATCCCTCGCTTATGCGATTCGCTAATCATAAATTTCAAGGGATCATAGCCTGGATTTTTACCTTGGGTGTTGGTCAAATACTTGCTCCAGGGTACGAGACTCGACGGGTAGAGCGCATCACCGCTGGCACGAACCTGAACAAATACCGCATTGATGCCCATCCCCTGCAAATCATCGAGCATTTTAGTAAACTCCTGCTTTTGCTTCTCGGAGCTGCTTCGGGCAGCGGAAGAAGGCCAATCTCCATTGATGGTAGAAATCCATGCCCCACGCATGGAAGTTGAAGCCTTTACCTGAACAACATTTGCCTGTGAAGAACTTGAACCGTCCTCACTAGTAGACGTTGACGGTGAAGTGACAACCGTCTGCTCATTATCGCTGGCTCCCTGATCCGTACTTACACTCTCCTGATTGCCAGATGCAGACGTATCTGATGTGGAAGCACTGTTTCCCGCTGAGCTACTCCCACCCGTTGAGACACCTTCCTTACCACTGCTTAACGTAATGACTCGCTCTGAAGCTTGCCAATCCACTTTTAATCCCAACTCTTCTCCAACAAAACGCAGAGGCACCATGACTCTCCCGCGTGTCATACGGGCAGATGCATCCAGTCGAACGGACTTACCATTCACCGTAGCGCTTTGTGCACCATTCTCCATAGATATATTTTTGTTCTGTGCTGTAATCGTTACCGTACCGGACGATTCCGACCAGTTGACCTGAGCGCCCAATCCCTCACTAATCACTCGCAAAGGAACCATCGTAACATTGGCTCCCTGTACAATATACGGTGATGCGTCACTTTGCAGGGACTGTCCGTCCAATATAATTTCAATATCACCAGTTGAAGCTGCTTGAACTCCAGGAACGATGGCAGTCTGCACTGCTAAGAGTAGGCCTGCAGCCAATGCCACTATTTTCTTTCGATTCATATTATTACAATCCTCCGCTAACCCTGTTAATTTTAACCCCTATCTTGTCCTGCTATATAATGGATAGACGCTAATCACCGGATATTTGTTGCGGTCGGGACAAATAAAAAAGCATCGTCCATAAGGACAGATGCTTTTAGGAATCTCCACTCAATTCCTTGTGTATGTCATGAAGCTGGCGCAAGCGATCTTCATCCCGACGAAAATATTCAACCAATGTTTCGATACGGGTGATGGAATCCCAGCTCAAATGATGCTCAATACCTTCCACATCTTTATATATCAGGTCCTTCTCAACCCCAATCATATCCAGAAATTGCTCTAATAACTGATGGCGATCAACCAACCGTTTGCCGACCTTTTTCCCTTTTGGTGTCAAAATCAGTCCCCGATACTTCTCATATACAAGATAATCGTCCTTATCCAACTTCTGAATCATTTTGGTGACGGACGAAGGATGCACCTCTAAACCCTCTGCGATGTCCGAGACACGAGCATATCCCTTCTCATCAATCAGTTGGTAAATGCGTTCCAAATAATCTTCCATGCTTGGCGTTGGCACTTGTTTCCCTCTTTTCTGTTATTGAACGGGCGCTTACCGCCTTCATTTCCTGCGTTAAACCTACTATGTAATGATACATGTTATCATTGCCCATTGGCAAGTCTCATCCCTTCACTCACATCTATTGCCACGATTTGTTCAATTTAAGCCGGGTACACTAATATCGTCGTCCCTGTATCGTTTACTTCTGCGGCAATATGTTAAAGTTGGACACCAGAGCACTGTGGATTTATTTTGAAAGGAGCGTTAGCCATGTCTACGCTTGAGCGTACTCCTGTCCAAACCAGAGGAACCAAGCCATTTTTGCCTGACCTGGTGTTTTTTGAGCCAGACGCACTAAATTATCCCAAGGGCCAGCGTATTATGGATTGGGTTAAAGCCAAGGATATTCCGTACCGGATGACTACCTCTCACAACCGAATTACCAATTTACCAGGTGAAACTGAAGTTGAAAAGTACCGAATGGCAAAAAAAACTTTGGTAGTTGGTATCCGTAAAACGTTAACTTTTGATCAATCCAAGCCTTCTGCTGAATATGCCATCCCCATTTCGACTGGTTGCATGGGGCATTGTCACTACTGTTATTTACAAACAACCTTGGGAGCAAAGCCGTATATTCGTGTATATGTCAACACTGACGATATCTTATCAGCAGCTAAAGCTTATATCGAGGAGCGTGCGCCTGAAATTACCCGTTTTGAAGCAGCTTGTACCTCCGATCCGGTTGGTTTGGAGCATATCACCGGAACGCTTGGAGACTTGATTCGTTTCATGGCAGATGAGGAATTTGGCCGTCTGCGTTTTGTTACTAAATATCATCATGTTGATCCATTGCTGGATATTAAACATAATGGTCATACTCGCATCCGCTTTAGCATTAATTCCGATTATGTTATTAAACAGTTTGAACCTGCAACTTCCCGCTTCGAGGAACGTATTGAAGCCGCGGGCAAAATCGCACGAGCCGGTTATCCGCTGGGGTTCATCATTGCACCCATCATCTGGTATGACGGCTGGGAAGAAGGTTACGGCGAGTTACTGCGCAAATTGGGAGAAACCTTGCCCCAGCATGCTACAAAAGATTTGACGTTCGAATTAATACAGCATCGCTTCACCAAAACATCCAAAGCTGTCATCGAGAAACGTTATCCGAAAACCAAGCTGGAGATGGACATAGAGAAACGCAAGAAAAAATGGGGACGCTGGGGACAAAACAAATACGTTTATCCCGATGAACAGCAAAATGCACTGCGAGAGTTTATCACAGAGCGTATTTTTGAACATTTTCCTTTAAGTCGTATTGAGTATTTCACATAACTAGCATCCAACCCGGGGTAATCCGTTGTAAAAATAGCGTTACATCGGTCATATGATCCGTTACCAGTAAAATGCCAGTGATAACAAGTAGTATGCCACCTGTTTTGATGAGGATGGAGGTATAGCGAGAGGATAGCCGAACAGAGCCTACCAGCAAAGCTAATACAAAAAATGGAATCGCAAACCCGAGCGCATAGCCTGTAATCAGTTTGAACCAAATGTGATGCTCTACTGCAGCCAAAGCGATAATAGCTGTTAGCATGGGACCGATACAGGGCGACCAGCCTGCCGCAAAACCAATTCCGATTACAAAGGAGCCGGCGTACCCGGCAGGCTTCCATGTCCAGCGAAGCTTATGCTCCCTCATTAGAATCAAAGGACTTACCACACCGAGAGATACCAGTCCCATTAGTAAAATAAGTAACCCTGCTACCACTCTTAGCGTATCCCCATAATTGGCAAACCATTCTCCAAGCAACCCGACACCTGCACCCAGTGAATAGAAAACGACCGAAAAGCCCAGTACAAAAGCAAGTGTATGCCCCATCGTACGATAACGAACCTCGGCCTTATGCCGTCCTTCAGCCAGTTCACGCGCAGACATCCCTGTCATATACGATAAATAAGATGGATACAGCGGTAAACAACACGGTGAAAAAAAAGAAACCAGTCCGGCTACGATCGCCAATCCGGCGTTAATATCTGTCATCCTCATTTCCTCCCCTGTCTTAAGTGAACACGAGCAAACAAGCCCTGCCAACTAAACATACGTGTAGCGGGAGCAAAATATGATGCACGCCAAAAAGCGCATGCCCAAGAAGAATGATTCTCGGGCATACGCTCATTACGTTCTTTTATTAACTAGCGTACTACTTTACAACTGCACCATTCGGCATACCTTCCGGTACGGTGGCGAGCGTAAGCTGATCTCCATGTGAAGCTGCCAAAATCATACCTTGCGACAGCTCTCCCCGAAGTTTTACTGGCTTAAGATTGGTCACACAGATCACCTTGCGCCCAATGATATCTTCAGGTGTATAAAACTTCGCAATCCCTGATACTACCTGCCGTTGCTCATAACCAAGATCAAGTTGGAGCTTCAACAGTTTATCGGCCTTCTTTACAGGCTCGCAGGCGACGACCTGAGCAACGCGCAGTTCCACCTTGGCAAAATCCTCAATGCCAATCTCTTCCTTTGCCTCCGGCGCTTCCTGGCTCGCCTCAGATGCATTCTGTGGTTGAACTTGTGTCGTAGCTTCCTCTGGTTTCTTACCTCCTGTCATTGCTTCCACGATAAAAGCAACCTCTTGCTCTGAATCCAGACGTGGGAAGATCGGATTACCTTTGACCAACTGTGTTCCTTCCGGAATACGACCAAACTGCTTGCCGCTATCCCATGTAGTCAGCTCACCTTGGCTAATACCGAGCTGTTCCCAAATTTTATGAGGAGCACGGGTTAAGAATGGCTGAAGTAAGATGGAAGCGATGCGCAAGCTTTCTACCAAATGCAACATAACCGATGCCAATTCACGACGTTTTGCCTCATCCTTAGCCAAATTCCATGGTTGCGTCTCGTCAATATATTTGTTGCTACGGCTAATAAATTGGCTAATCGCCGTTAATGCCACGGAAAACTCCATGTTTTCCATGGCTTCTTCTACTTTGCTATAAGTCGATGTTGCCATGTCTTCCAGAGCTCCGTCGAATTCTGTTACATTTGCTTCATAAGCCGGAACCTTGCCGTCAAAATATTTATCTACCATCGCCACGGTACGATTCAACAAGTTGCCCAGATCATTTGCCAAATCCGAATTAACTCGATCTACAAAACTTTCTGGTGTAAATGTTCCATCTGCCCCAAAAGGCACCTCGCGCAGCAAGTAGTATCGAAGTTGGTCCAGACCATAACGGTCAATCAACGTTACCGGGTCTACCACATTGCCTTTAGATTTCGACATTTTACCATCTTTCATAAGTAACCAACCATGTGCAAATACTTTTTTAGGTAACGGAATATCCAATGCCATCAGCATGATTGGCCAATATATCGTGTGGAACCGTACAATCTCTTTACCCACGATATGCACATTTGCTGGCCAAAATTTATCGTACAGTTCAGTATTAGAAGAACCATATCCCAAGGCTGTGATGTAGTTGGAAAGTGCGTCAATCCAAACGTATACGACATGCTTCGGGTCTCCCTTGACCTTAACACCCCAGTCAAAAGTTGTACGGGAAACAGCCAGATCCTCTAGCCCCGGCTTGATGAAGTTGTTAATCATTTCTTTTTTCCGGGATTCCGGTTGGATAAACTGCGGGTTCTCTTCATAAAATTGCAGCAACCGATCAGCATACTTGCTCATGCGGAAAAAGTAGCTCTCTTCCTTGACCAATTCTACAGGGTGCCCACTATCCGGGCTCTTACCTCCAGTCACATTGCCTTTAGCGTCCTTCACCACGTCAACCAGCTGAGTTTCTGTGTAGTACGTCTCGTCAGGGATGCTGTACCAGCCTTCGTATTCTCCCTTGTAAATATCGCCTTGTTTTAATAAACGATCAAAAATTTCCTGTACGACAGCCTTATGACGTTCCTCCGTAGTACGGATAAAATCGTCATTGGAAATGTCGAGCTTCCGCCACAGGTCTTGGATGCCTGCCACAATGTCATCTACGAAACGTTGTGGCGTTTTTCCAGCTGCACTTGCCTTTTGCTCAATCTTCTGACCATGCTCATCCGTTCCTGTCAAATAACGCACTTCATAACCGCGTAGCCGCTTGTAACGGGCCATTGCATCTCCCGCAACTGTCGTGTAAGCATGACCTATATGTAGCTTGTCGCTCGGATAATAGATCGGTGTCGTAATGTAAAATGTGTTCTCATTGGACATGTATGTTGCCTCCTGTTTTGTTCACGGCAGCTCGATAAGACCTGCTGACATGATGGTACTCCAATTTATGAATTTGGAACAAATTGGGCACAAAAAAGACCCCCGCCCCTATGGGACGAGAGTCACCTCACGCGTTACCACCCAATTTTCCTGTATCCTCGCAGACTACAGGCTTCACCGGTCACATCTGACCGCCCATTAACGCTGGAACACGCCTCCCCCTTACGTTTGCCTCCCGTGCACAAATAACTGTGGCAAATACGCTCGAAAAAGGTTCCTCCAGGACCATATTCAGGCTTCACTCCAGACCGGTTTGCAGCTAACCCCGGCTCTCTGTACTGGACAATTCACCCTACTCATCCCTTCGCAGGAAAACAATATTAACCAAAATATAACCAAATCCGCATAGCGCTGTCAAGTCAGACTCTTCTCGGAATGAGTAGCCAAACGATCTTCGCTAGACCTGTCTGTCTCCTTTTTTGCAGGAGGAACCAAATCTACGCCTCCTGGATGAAAGGGATGGCATTTGGCTATACGCTTAGTAGCAAGCCATGAACCTTTGAGCGCACCATGCACTTCTACCGCCTCCAACGCGTACGCTGAACACGTTGGATAGAATCGGCAGGTAGCCGGCTTTAACGGTGAAATATAGGAACGATAAAACTTAATCGGAGCCTGTACCACTCTGCGTGTGGTGATTTTCATTTCAGTAGCCCCCGTGGCTGTGAGTGTGACTGCTCGTCTGTCTGAATCCCCCATCCGAATTACTATCAGTATGTCCATTCTTCTGTTGACATTCTTTACAATAACCAAAAATTTCAAACTTGTGCTCGACGATTTGGAATTGATCCGTTGTATCCGTCATTTGCATTGGGCAAAAAGAAATCGGTAATGTTTTCTGACAGCTCAAGCAAATCATATGGTGATGGTGATGATGCTCATTACAGCTCACCTTGAACTTCATTCCATCCTCAAAAGATACCTGTTCCAGCACACCTAATTCCTGCATTACACGCAAATTACGATAAACTGTATCAAAGCTAAGTCCACTGTACTTCTTACCCATATATTCATAAACGTCTTTGGGGGACAGATACCCTTCATTCTCGGAAAATAACGTGGCCAACGTTTTGCGCTGATCTGTAATACGCAGCCCCTGAGCGGACATTGTTGCAATAATCTCATCCTTTGTCAGCATGCGTTTCACCCTCCCCTGTCTGTAGTTTCAGGTTTTCTGATGCAGGCTTAGGCTTGCATCTATTTATTATACCACGATTAAAGTCAATATTATAAGAGATATTCGCATCTATACATAAGAAAAAGACGCTCTCCAGCGCTACGATCAAATTCGCAGCAGGAGAACGCCTATATTCTGCAAGTGACATCGACTTTTAAACGGTGAATGACGAGACCCAAGGTCTAAGCCGGTAAACAGTACCGGTTAATTCATATTAATTTTTAATAGCTGGTAAAGGCATAACTACTACGGAAACCGGCAAGTTACTTCCTGCAGCAGCAGTGAAATACATCTCTACACTTTCCTCGATATGCCCTGTGCGATACAGCACACTCATCTCATTTGGAGCCCATACCGAGCCGTTTGTCGGGATACCCACAACCTGATTGTTTACCATCGCATAGCCGGAATATTCGCCTCCACGCGGGTTGAACGTAATCAGTGAATACGGCGCTACATGATCCAATTTAACTTTATATACAACACCAAAATTACCGGCATTGGAAGCAGAAGAGCCGTCCAGACCATCCGTACCAATCAGGTTCGGGTCTACCTTATTATCGCCAAGAACGATACGTTGAGCTGTTTTACCAACCTCTTCGGTATAATTGAGTGAGATATCCGAATTAGCGTACGTTCCACGGTTATGAATTCCGTCCTTAGGCAGTTTTGCCAAAGTAGGCAACACGGTCAACGGATCTGTATTTGCATCTAACACAATAACCGTGTATTGAATAGGTTGATCCGTATATAAATCGGATAACAGAGAAATGACTTGTTTTTGCTTGATTTTTTGTGCGTTCAGATCCTGTAAAATAACGCGGCTTTCGCCAGGATTTAGAACTGTGCTAGAACGCTTGCTTCCATCCTGCATGGATTGAAAATATCGTTGAATCGAGACTTTACCCGCAGCCGTTGCAAATTCAGATGGTCCGGCAAAACCGGAATTTTCGACATTCATGTTGGCAGGAGTAATATTGTTGTTGGTTGCAATCACGTACATTTTCACATCTCGACCCGTTTCATTCACATGATGGACGAGTATGCGCGTGCTTCCTGATCCGGTTTCCTGATACACAATTCCGTCCTGAAATACACGTTCCGGGCTGTTAGCACGGATCAAAAGACGCGGTGAAGATGTACTTGTCAAAGGAATGGTAGCCATGGTAGGCACCTGACTGCCGTCTACTGTATATTTATCACCATATGGTGTGAAGATTTTATTGAAATCATCTTCGTTGTACAGCAGTTCATTCGTAATTTTAATCGTTTCACTTTTGGTACCTGTTGCGCCGTGCTTATCAGTCACGGTTAACGTAATCGTTACATCACCTGGTTGGAAGAAGGCTAGTTTCTTGTTCTCCCAATCACGCTTAGTAATAGCATTCTCATCATCCGTACTCAGGTCCGTAATGGTGATCTTTTCACCCATCTTGTACTCTTTTTTATCTGTAGTAAACAGAGCGACTGGCGGTTGGTTCGGCGGTCTTACTGTAATTGTAACTGAGTAAGGATCACTCCAGTTTCCAGCTGAGTCAAGAACAGAATAGGTAACTACATATGTACCCGGCTCCTGAAATACGTCCTGCTTACCTTCCCAACGTTGGTTCACAATCGGTAGACCTGTAGGAGAAGATTCCTTCGTCAAATACGTAACTTGGGTTTCGCCCGCATAGATATCTTTTTGCTGAACCGTGAAGGAAGCTTTAGGCTTCTGATTCAAATCCATGATAACTTGTTTAGTCGTATTATTCACAGTATAAGGAATATTTAAGGCCTGTGTAATCGAGGTCAACGGCACCATAAATACGTTCTTTTGCTGAAAAGCCGGTCCCTTCATTTGTCTGGCTTCACCGTTAACCGTATAAACCTTGCTGTCTGTTTTGAAGCGCATGACATTTGTTCCTTGTGTGATTACGGTTTCTTTGGTGGCAGTGTCATAACTAAACTGCAATCCGACACGGCTGACAAGTGAACGGATAGCTACATAGGAAACTCCGTCCTTAACAGTCATCGGCTGAGTTGCCGTATATACCTGTCCGTTTTGTTCCATTTTCGCGCTGTTTAAATACAAAATCAGTTGATTAGCCCCCATGTTTGTTGGAGCTCCACCAGGATTGGTGATCGTTCCGTCTCCACCGTATACATCATTGGATACGTTCGATCCGTTGGTTGTATCCGTAGGCAGGCCAGTCAATGGATCATTGGTTACGCCTGTGTTATCTGGTGTTACCGTGTTGTTTTGTGTGCCTGTTCCCTCTTGAGCTCCGATACTATTCTGAACGCTGGAATCAGCAACATTGGTCTGAGCCTGCTGTGCGCTAACCGAATCGGTGGATTGAACGGTTGTTGATGCTGCTTCTGCTCCTACAGGGGCTACTGCGGCCACCTGAGCTACCGCCAAAGCGGTGAGCATGGTCCATTTCTTGAAATTCATTGTCTGTCTCCTTCTATCACCAAATTATTATCATTCCCGTAAAAAGTCATACTATTAGACGCGTCAGTTGTTAAAAAGTTTCTGGAAATTTTGCTTATCATGAAAAAAAGGGAACTTTCTCCTGTGACTGCAAAAAATTCTACAACAAAAAACCGCCACCCATCTGACCTGATGTGGCGGCGGCTTCATTACTAAGAAATAGCTTTTGCACCATTTACATTATGATGGACGACAGACAGCATTCTTTCCTGCAGTCTCCAGACGACCCTCTTCAATGAGTCGGTAAGCACGTTGAACTTCTTCGTCTGTAGGAGATGGAACTCCCTCCAACGGATACTCCTTACCGAGCATTTCCCACTTGTAAACACCCATTTGATGGTAAGGTAAAATTTCGAATTTCTCGACTCCGTTCAACGTTCCGATAAACCGTCCCAAATTCAATAAATCTTGCTCGTCATCATGAATACCCGGTACAAATACGTGTCTAATCCACATTTTACGCCCTTGCTCAGACAACCAGCGAGCTGTGCTTAGCATACGGTCGTTGGACTTGCCTGTAAGCTTAATATGCTTGTCGTTGTCAATATGCTTAATATCAAGTAACACCAAGTCTGTTACGTCCAGCAGATCATGGATACGGCCCGCATCATTAAAGCCATTACTGTCCAGTGTCGTGTGCAAATTCCAGCGACGTTTCACTTCTTTGAACAGCTCTGCTACAAAATGAGCTTGCAATGTCGGTTCTCCACCGGATACGGTCAATCCGCCTCCCGAAGAACGGTAATAGGCTAAATACGGTTCAATTTCAGCCAATACTTCCTCTAGGGTCATTGGATTGCCTTCATTCAAGGCCCAAGTGTCCGGATTATGGCAATACTGACATTTCAACAAGCATCCTTGCATAAAGAGCACGAAGCGGATGCCGGGACCATCGACGGTCCCGAAGGTTTCCAATGAGTGTATGTGTCCTTTCAACATGTTGCATCATCCTTCCCGCATCCGCTATGCGTGCGTCATTGTAATACTTATTTACATTGTACCGTGGAAAGTACGGTTAATAACATCCAATTGTTGTTCACGAGTCAGCTTGATAAAGTTAACGGCATAACCGGAAACACGGATCGTCAGCTGTGGATAGTTTTCTGGGTGTTCCATTGCATCCAACAGTTGTTCGCGAGCAAACACATTGACATTAAGATGATGTGCGTGGCTTCCAAAATAGCCATCCATCATCGAAACAAGGTTTGTTTTGCGTGTTTCTTCTTCTTTACCCAGTGCTTTAGGCACGATAGAGAAGGTGTTCGAGATACCATCCAGACTGTGTTCATAAGGCAATTTGGCTACGGAACTCAGAGATGCCAAAGCACCTTTTTTATCACGGCCGTGCATTGGGTTTGCCCCTGGTGCAAACGGTTCGCCTGCTTTACGTCCATCCGGTGTTGTACCTGTTTTCTTACCATACACCACGTTAGAAGTAATAGTCAGTACAGATTGAGTAGGAAGCGCATTACGATAAGCTTTATGCTTGCGAATCATGCTCATGAAGCTCTCTACCAGTTCCACAGCGATGTTATCTACACGGTCATCGTTGTTACCGTAGCAAGGGTATTCGCCTTCAATTTCAAAGTCAACAGCAATCCCTTTTTCGTTACGGATTGGTTTAACTTTTGCAAATTTAATGGCACTCAAGGAGTCGGTAGCAACTGACAGACCCGCAATACCACAAGCCATGGTGCGGAGAATATCACGATCATGCAACGCCATTTCAATGCGTTCGTAGCTATATTTATCATGCATGTAGTGAATAACATTCAAAGTGTTCATATACAGTTTGGCCAACCATTCCATCATAGGTTTGAAGCGACTCAACACTTCTTCATAATCCAGAACTTCACCTGTAATGGCTGGGAATTCAGGCCCTACTTGGACGCCAGATTTTTCATCTTTACCACCGTTAATTGCATACAGCAGAGCTTTAGCCAAGTTAGCACGAGCACCAAAGAATTGCATTTGTTTACCGATTTTCATTGCCGATACACAACAAGCAATACCATAGTCGTCTCCATAAATCGGACGCATCAGATCGTCATTCTCGTACTGAATGGAGCTAGTTTCAATAGAAACTTTCGCACAATATTTTTTGAAGCCTTCAGGCAATTTTTCCGACCACAGTACAGTCAGGTTCGGTTCCGGTGCAGGTCCCAGATTGTAGAGGGTGTGCAGGAAACGGAAGCTGTTTTTAGTTACCCGAGTTTCTCCAGTTACGGACATACCACCAATGGACTCAGTAACCCAAGTTGGATCTCCACTGAACAGTTCATTATAGTCAGGTGTGCGCAAGAACTTAACAATACGCAATTTCATAACAAAATGATCGACCAGTTCTTGAGCTTGTTCTTCTGTCATTGTACCCTCTTCCATATCACGTTGAGAGTAAATATCAAGGAAGGAAGATACACGTCCTAAGGACATTGCTGCACCATTTTGTTCTTTGATTGCTGCAAGATATCCAAAATATACCCATTGGAAAGCTTCTTTCGCATTGTTAGCAGGTTTTGAAATATCAAAACCGTGCTCAGCAGCCATTTGTTTCAGTTCATTCAAAGCACGAATTTGCTCGGAAATTTCCTCACGCAGACGAATTACGTCTTCTTCCATGGAATCAACTTCAAGGCTTTTCAGTTGCAGCTTTTTATCTTGGATCAAGAAGTCTGCACCGTATAAAGCTACACGACGATAGTCACCGATAATACGACCACGGCCGTATGCATCTGGCAGACCAGTAATGATACCAGCTTTACGAGCTGCTCTCATTTCATCTGTATAAGCGTCAAATACACCTTGGTTGTGAGTTTTACGAATATGAGTGAAGATATCAATGATACTTTCTGGCACTTCAAAACCATAGGCTTTGCAAGCGTCGATCATCATTCGAATTCCGCCAAACGGCTGTAAAGAACGTTTGAATGGAGCATCTGTTTGTACACCGACAATTTGCTCTTTATCCCGGTCTAGATAACCCGGTTTATGTGAAATAATAGTGGATGGCGTATTCACGTCTACATCAAGCACGCCGCCGTTTGCCAACTCTTTTTTGGTAAGATCGGATACAATATCCCACAATGCAGTTGTGTTGGCCGTAGGACCAACCAAAAATTCTTCATTGCCAACATAAGGTAAGATATTGGTTTCAATAAAATCGTTGACGTTGACTTCTTTAGTCCATTTGCCTTTTTTAAAACCTCTCCAGCCAGATTGTTGCTCTTGTAATTCTCTCTCAATCACCGACATGTAAATCCCTCCAAATTGTTTGGTCTTCCGGACTTGTGATTTTTTTCACGATAAAGCTATTTCTTGAGCCCGGCCTGTTCACCGATGCCTTACGCTCAGTGTCGGGACCTTTCTTACACCCTTATTGTAGAATAATGATAGAGTGTAGTATGTGACAAAAATCACAATATGAGTGATTTTTGTCACTTTATTTTCCCTAGCTTCGCGCCTATATCCTTAGCCTTGCCGTTCACCTCCCTTCCCAAACCAACAGGCCCTCTATATAGAGAGCCTGCATCGGTATTGAACGAGAAAATGCTTTTTCACAAGCCTCTTCTTACCTATTATATTATTGGTCAAAACGTCCGTAGAAGGCATTGCGATAGACATCAGCCAACTCAGTAACCAGTGGCAACTTAGGATTCGCAGTTGTACATTGATCTTCAAATGCGCGGTCAGCCAGATAATCTACACGTGATTCGAAATCTTTCGCATCGAAACCGATTTGTTGGAACGATTCCTCGATACCGAGTGTTTTGTTCATTTTACGGATCGCTTCGATCAAGCTGTTAACCCCTTCTTCGGTGGTGCGTGCAGGCAGTCCCAATATGCGCGCGATTTCTGCATAACGCTCATCCGCAACAAAGTGCGAATATTTAGGGAACGAAGCAAATTTTGTCGGTTTTTTCGCATTATAACGAATAACGTGCGGCATCAAAATGGCATTCGTGCGGCCATGCGCTGTATGGTATTGTCCACCCCATTTATGTGCAAGACTGTGGTTAATGCCCAAGAATGCATTAGCAAACGCCATACCAGCAAGTGTGGAAGCATTATGCATTTTTTCACGAGCCAGCTTATCACCGGTCAGAGCCGATTGTTCTAGGTATTGGAATACCAATTGAATGGCTTTAATTGCCAGACCATCTGTGTAGTCATTAGCCATTACGGACACGTAAGCCTCGATAGCATGTGTCAGAACGTCCATACCTGTGTCCGCTACAGCTGTTTTAGGCAGCGAATATACAAACACTGGGTCAATAATTGCCACATCAGGAGTCAACTCATAGTCAGCCAGTGGGTACTTCGTGTCGCCCAGGTTTTTGTCCGTAATTACTGCGAACGATGTAACTTCGGAACCTGTACCCGATGTTGTAGGGATAGCTACAAATTGTGCTTTTTGGCCCAGACGTGGGTACTTGTAAATCCGTTTACGGATATCCATGAATTTTTGTTTTAAGTTATTGAAATCAGTATCTGGATATTCATAGAACATCCACATGCCTTTAGCGGCATCCATTGGCGAACCGCCGCCCAGTGCGATGATGCAATCCGGTTGGAAACGTCTCATCATTTCAGTACCACGTTCTACCGTAACTGTCGATGGATCTGGCTCTACTTCAGAGAACACTTCGATAGCTACTGGTGTTTGGCGCTGATGCAGATAATGAATAACACGATCTACATATCCCAGTTGTACCATCATAGGGTCTGTGATAATAGCTACACGTGTGATATCAGGCATTTTAGCAAGATACTGTGTCGAATTTTTTTCAAAATAGATTTTGGAAGGTACTTTGAACCATTGCATATTCACCGTCCGTTTCGCCACCCTTTTCACATTAATCAGATTGACTGCCGATACGTTCGACGAAGTCGAGTTACGACCGTACGAACCGCAACCAAGTGTCAACGAAGGAAGATTGGTGTTGTAAATGTCGCCAATCGCACCATGTGTGGAAGGTGCATTTACAATGATACGTCCTGTTTGCAAACGGTTTGCAAACCGAGCGATAACATCCTCATCGTTCGAATGAATAGCGGACGAGTGACCCATGCCCCCGAATTCCACGACTTCAGCAGCGCGTTGAATACCTTGTTCCGCATTTTTTACTTTATAGCAAGCCAATACAGGACTCAATTTTTCCGCAGACAATGGGAATTTTGTTCCTACCCCTTCAATCTCAGCGACCAAAATTTTAGTTCCTGCTGGTACTGTAATACCACTCATTTCAGCAATTTTCACAGCAGACTGCCCGACAATAGCTGGGTTCACTGCACATTTCTCGACATTCATAGCTCCTTGAGTGAGCTTAGCTGCTTCTTCTTTATTTACAAAATAGCAACCGTTAGCGATCATCAATTTTTTCACTTGTTCGAAGATTGGCTCTTCGATAATAACCGCTTGCTCCGAAGCACAAATCATACCGTTATCAAAAGATTTCGAGAGGATAAGATCGTTCACGGCCTGTTTGATATCTGCTGTTTTTTCAATAAAGCAAGGCACGTTACCAGGACCTACACCAAGTGCTGGTTTACCGCAGCTATAAGCTGCCTTAACCATGCCTGATCCACCAGTTGCCAAAATTAGCGCCACATCAGGGTGGTTCATCAATACATTGGTCTTATCCATCGAAGGTGCTTCAATCCATTGAATACAATCGGCCGGAGCACCATGTTTAACAGCTGCTTCGAGCAAGACGCGGGCTGCTTCCGCACTACACGATTGAGCAGATGGATGGAAACCGAAAATGATTGGGTTACGTGTTTTAATGGCAATCAGCGCTTTGAACATCGTAGTCGAAGTCGGGTTTGTCACTGGAGTGATCCCCATGATAATACCGACTGGCTCTGCTATCTTTTGAAAACTGTCAAAATCATTGTCTTCAATGACACCGACGGTTTTTTCATTTTTGATGCTATGATAGATATATTCTGTTGCAAACATGTTTTTGGTGATTTTGTCCTCGTACACACCGCGTCCTGTTTCTTCAACAGCCAACTTCGCCAGGTACATGTGTTTATCCATCCCTGCGAGTGCCATAGCTTGTACGATTTCGTCAATCTGTTCCTGATTCATACTCATGAAAGCTTGCTGTGCCCGGTTCCCCCGGTCAATCAGCGTTTGAATATACTGCTCTGCGCTTTGCTCTTTTTGAATAACCTCGTTTTTAACAGCCATTTCCCTCATCCTCCTGTTATCTCGTGTACTATCTCTTGTTCACGCACTGATCGTAACACAGCTTTTCAAGATATATTGTGATTTTTTTCACAATCTATTTAAAATTTTATTTTATGAAGTGAATTAAATCACAAAGTTTGGAATTCTGCCACTTTTACCCCCTCTTCTTGCCCCAAAAACTCATTGCACAAGTATATAATGAATTTGAATTGATCAAGTTGCAGATAAAAAACATAGGATACAAAGGGGAAATGGACGATGAGAAACCCTACAAATGTAATGGAAGCCCGCGGCAACACCTGTTGCTTCTCGGAGGCCAGCTTCAACCGATTGCAAGTAATGATGAAAGATCGAGTTATGCCAGAAAGCTCGCATCTGTTCTGGGAAGGAGATACAGCGGATAAGCTGTTTTATATTAAGCGCGGACGCGTGAAAGTAACCAAAACAACGGATGAGGGCAAGGAACTTATTCTATATATGTATCAAAGCGGCGATCTTGTTGGTCAAGCCGATCCATTTTTCGGTACTAAGCATTCCTTTTCTGCTGAGGTTCTGGAAGACAGTGATATTGGCGTAATCGATCATACAGATTTGGAACTGCTTATTTGCCAGCATTGTGATTTTGCGATTGACTTTATGAAATGGATGGGTTCACATCACCGCATTACTCAGACTAAGTTCCGCGATTTGATGATGTACGGCAAGCCAGGCGCTTTATGTTCAACGCTCATTCGTCTATGCAATACCTATGGTGAGCCTCACGGCGAACATATCCTGATTCATAAAAAAATTACTCATACTGACTTATCAAATATGATCGGTGCGACCCGGGAAAGCGTAAACCGGATGCTTAGTGATCTACGTAAGAAAAATGCAGTTGAATATGATAATGGTATGATTGTTGTCAAAGATTTGGAAATGCTGCAAGGTGTATGTCATTGTGAACTATGCCCTCGTGAGATTTGCCGGATATAATAAATCGTTTTTTTATGTAAAAGGGAGTGTTATAAGCCACTATAGCTTATAACACTCCCTAATTTATTTCCACTCCCCTACTTATACAGGAGCAGTAGCGAAGCATTTTAATGACAGTCCTTCTTCTGGCAACACTCTTTAAAACTGTAAACATAGATAACTTAAATTCCCCATCTCATAGCTTCTATGGATAACCTTGGCTTTGTTTGCAGGATTGCCACTCCCCATTGCAATAAACAACGGTACAAAGTGTTCTGCTCTGGGTACGGCCTGGCGAGCATACGGTGCTTCGCTTTCATAGTGATCCAAAGCCTCTATATCTCTACTTTGTACTTTTTCAATAATCCAATCATCAAAATCTATAGCCCAAGGTTCTGTTTTCGTTTCCCCCCATTTGACGATACGCAGATTATGAACAGTCACGCCACTACCAATGACCAGAATATCCTGTTCTCCCAGTCCTCGCAGCACTTCACCAATAGCATATTGTGCTTTGGGCGAGAGATATGGATTTACAGAGATCTGAACTACCGGAATGTCTGCCTCAGGATACATACGATGCAACAATGTCCAAGATCCATGATCCAAACCCCTCACCCGATCAGTTTCTACGTCAATGCCCTTTTGTTCATATAATTTTTTCAGCTTATTGGCCAGTTCCACAGAACCATGTGCTGGATATTTCACTGTGTACAGTTCCGGTGGAAAACCGCCAAAATCATAAATGGTATCGTACACGTCATCCATCGAACTGATCGTCAACGTTTGTGTTTCCCAATGAGCAGTAAAGATAACTATTGCTTTAGGACGAATACTTTTCCCCAGTTGCTCTAAAAATGAAGTATAGTCCGTCTGTTCAATAGCAAGCATCGGTGAGCCATGGGCCAAAAATAAAGATGGCATCATATAAAGATCCCCTTATCATCAACAATTTATTTTATTCATCAAGTAACTTTATGTAAGTAATGATACATAAGTAACAGAGTCATGTCAACACAGATTTTAACATACACTTAAAGGTCAAAGATTCTATAAATAAAGATTGATATAGGTATAATGTCATAGTAATATGTAACTAATAAATTTTAAAATTTCACTTTATTTCGATACAAAGGACTGGTTTCCATGGAGATACATACTTCTAATTGCCCAAAATGCGGTTCCGTTTTTCGTCAAAACCTTAGAAACCTCTGTAGTACTTGTATTCAGGAAGAAAATATATTCTTGGACCGCTGTTCTAACTATCTATGGAAGCATCCTTCTACTCATACTCGCCAGCTCAGTGACGTAACTGGTACACCTATAGAATTGCTCACAGATTGGGTAAGAGCAGGCAAATTTCCCTCCACATACAGTCAGCTTGATTATCCTTGTGAGTCCTGCCGTTCCCCTATTTATGCAGGGAGACTTTGTCATTCCTGTCTGGGTACATTCCGTTCGGCCGCGCTGGATATTCAAACCCGTGTGCCTCGCCGTGCAACAGCAGCATTATTCTCAGTTGCAGGGCGCGTCAAAGGCTATTAAGTCGTGCTGCCTAAGCACATCATTTCTGCAAAATGGATAAGTAGTCCTAAACGCAATATAAAAAACAGCCTTTTTTCTAGGAAAAGGCTGTTTTGCTATGAAAAACACTTATTTAGTTTGGTGCTCATCTAATCCATTCCTCAGCCCAAAATTGAATCTGTTCCATAACCGGCTGAAGTGCACGGCCTTTGGTTGTTAGCTCGTATTCAATGCGGACAGGAGTTTCTGGATATACATGACGTGTAAGAATTCCTTCATTTTCCAAATCTTTCATCCGCTCTGATAACATTTTGTCACTCATTGTGGGAATCAGATTGGAAATATCCTTAAACCGCTTAGGACCGCTCATCATGGATTGAATAATTAATCCATTCCAACGCTTGCCCAAACATGAAAAGGCGGTTTCAAAACGCGGACACATTTTTGTACATTGCGGTTGACTCTCCAAATTTTTCACCTTCTTTTGCATTTCGGTTTGATAAAGCTTTCCTTTTGTTAGTATATATCATTTTAGCATACTTTATCCCGAAAGAAAACACTTTCTTCTTAAATTAAATACCTGCGCCGATAAAGTTGCCATGACCAAAACTGATTATACAACAAACCAACACAGCAGGTATATGTCTAAATCGTTAAATCAAAAAAGGCGGAATCCCCTAGAGGTTCCGCCTTTCAATCTATTCATTATATAGCTCATCAAAATGTGATGATTGTCATTATACCAACACTCCACCGAGAGGTCTTACCGGTTCACTTCTACCATATATTGGTTTGTTAATACTTGTTGGAGAAGTCCAACGAATACTATTGGCAATAACCTTCAAAATATCAGGCTGGTAATAAGTCGGATAGGTCTCATGGCCTGGGCGAAAATAAAATATTTTACCACTACCTCGACGGAAAGTACATCCGGTTCTAAATACTTCGCCACCTTCAAAGTTACTAACAAATACCAATTCATCTGGCGCTGGAATATCAAAGAACTCGCCATACATCTCTTCCTGCTTCAACAATATTTTGGCGTCAATGCCTTCTGCAATGGGATGTGACGGATTCACCGACCAAATAATCTCCTGTTCACCTGCCACCCTCCATTTCAGATCGCAGCTAGTGCCCATCAGGGCTTTGAATGGCTTGGAAAAATGGCCTGAGTGCAGCACGATTAAGCCCATTCCTTCCTGCACTCGCTTGACAACACGCGCCGTAACTTCATCGCTCACCTGATCATGGGCTTTATGCCCCCACCACAGCAGCACATCTGTGGAATTCAAGACTTCTTCTCCCAAACCATGCTCTGCATCATCACGCAGTGTAGCTGTTCGAATGGCAAATCCCTCTCCTGCCAGGCCGTCAGCCAACGCTTTGTGTATCCCGTCAGGATATATCTGTTTGGCTTCATCATTCAACTTTTCGTTCAAAAATTCATTCCAAATGGTGACGTTAATCATCAACATTTCCCCCTATTAGGTTAGACCCACCACATCTCGCTCAGCGGTTCTTCAATCAGTACCTGGCGAAGATTGTGGACAGCCTTAGTAAAGCCCTCTTCCACGGACATCAGACCATCTTCATGCTCAATACTCACTACATGATCGTATCCCACCAAACGCAGAGCACTGATAATATCTGCCCAGGTTTTTACATCATGTCCATAACCCACAGTACGGAACTGCCAAGCGCGATCTAGCATTTTCGTATATTCCTGCATATCGGTAAGTCCATATTTATTTACATTAATTGGATCAATCGTCGTATCCTTGGCATGAAAGTGGTGAATAGCTCCCTCTCGGCCCAAAATTTGAACTGCCTGCACTGGGTCAATTCCCTGCCACCACATATGGCTCGGATCGAGATTAGCACCAATAACCTCTCCCGCAGCTTCACGTAAACGAAGCAAGGTCGCTGGTGTATGAACGGAGAAGCCTCCGTGTAGCTCCAGTCCAATTTTAACATGATGATCTGCTGCAAATTTCCCCGTCTCGGTCCAGTAAGGAATAATTTTATTCTCCCATTGCCACTTCAACACTTCTTGAAAATCATTAGGCCACGGAGCCACAGGCCAGTTTGGATATTTCGCATCCTCATGATCTCCCGGACAGCCGGAGAAAGTGTTCACAACTGGAACTTCCAGCTTTTCTGCCAATCGAACGGTTTTAAGAAACGTATCATGATCAGCCTGGGCCAAATGCTTTTGCGGATGAAGAGGATTGCCGTGACAGCTAAGTGCGCTAATCGTTAGTCCGCGGGACTCTACTGCCTTTTTAAAATTTTTGAGCGCTGCATCATTCTCCAGCAATTCATCCGGCTTACAATGCTTATCCCCCGGGTTGCCGCCTGTACCGATTTCTACAGCATCCAATCCTTGAGAAGCCACATAATCCAACGCTTCCTCCAGCGAACGGCCACCGAACAACACCATAAATACTCCAAGTTTCAAAAGAAATCCCCCCCTGTATCATATGTGAAAAAAGCTGCTTTCATTATAACGATGGTCTATTCGGGATAATTACGGCTTAGTCAAAATAGACAGCTTTTCCCGTACGTGCCGATTCATAGATAGCTTCCAAAATTTCAGTAACAACCAGTGCCTGTTCCGGCTTCACAAGAGGTTCTTTGTCGTCCAGAATAGATTCGATCCACAGGCGGGCTTCGCGGTCTGCTTCATTTTCCGTCTCTCCAGAGTAAAAGGCAACACCACCTGCATCCAGATCTATTTTCGTATCAAACAAACGGCTGTTCTTTTCTCCGTTAATGCGCAATCCATCCTGCATATCGGCCCCGCCTTCGGTACCGCATAACAGTGTCTTCGCTTCGCCAAACTCTACAACGTTCAATGCCCAGCTGGATTCCAGTACAATCGTAGCTCCATTTTGCATCGTAATAAAACCAAAAGCTGAGTCCTCTACCTTAAATTCCTCAGGGTTCCAAGGCCCAAAGGCATTTGCCGCATCTTTACGATCCCCTAGCTTATGGAAAGTTGAACCTAGTACGCTTTTAGGCTTGTAATTATCCATCAGCCAGAGTGTCAGGTCTAGTGCATGCGTGCCAATATCAATAAGAGGACCACCGCCCTGCTTCTCTTCATCCAAGAATACTCCCCAAGTCGGAACCGCGCGACGGCGTAGAGCAATGGCTTTGCCCAGATAAATTTCTCCAAGCTCTCCTTGCTCGACTAATTGCTTCAGGTACAAACTGTCATCACGATAACGGTTTTGATACGCTATGGACAGCTTCTTACCTGTGCGGTTGGCCGCATCAAGCATCTCCCGTGCTTGCTCAGCAGTTTTAGCCATCGGCTTTTCACACAGCACATGCTTACCTGCCTCAAGCGCCGCTACGGTAATTTCCGAGTGCGAGTCGTTAGGTGTACATACATGTACGACTTCAATGTCTTTATTTTCTAACAGCTTACGGTAATCGCTATAAACTTGCGAGCCATCAACACCAAACTTTTCTGCTGCCTCTTCAGCGCGCTCCTGAATGATGTCACAAAATGCAACGATCTCCGCACGCTTCTGCTTGGCAAGACTCGGCAAGTGTTTGCCGTTGGCAATGCCTCCACAACCAATAATCCCGATTTTAAGTGTTTTAGACATGAATATTTCCTCCCTGAGCTGCGTATTGTTGGAGCCATTTAATGCTGGTTTCAATGCTTTCGATTGGAGGGTTTGAGCAGAAATCCTGTTCCACGACGACCCAATCCACACCTGCCTGAATAGCGGCGTCTGTAATGGCCTGAAGCTGCACTTCGCCTTTGCCAAGCTCTACAGTCACTGCTTTTTGCTGCTCGTCACGTGCCATATCCTTTAAGTGAATGATAGGCAGGCGTCCATTATAACGTCCGATGTATTCCACTGGATCATAGCCCCCGTAGTATACCCAACAAGTATCCATTTCGACCTGTAACAAATCATCGGAAACTGCATCATATAAAGCATCGAATACTGGGCGATCATTGATCTTTTCTGTTAATTCAAAATCATGATTATGATAAGCCAGTATCAAACCCTGTTCCTTCACTTTTTCACCAATACGATTTAAATTAGCAAAAAGTTCATCCCACTCCCGCTGTTCTTCGGTTAAATAAGGAACGATTAGGTACTTATTGCCCAATTCTTTGTGGTATGAAATCTCCTCATCCAAATGATCCAGCAAGCGAGAATATTGTACATGAGTTCCGACAACTTCCAGATTCAGTTCATCCAAGAGCGCTCTGACATCCTTGGCATTGCGTCCGAAAAAGGTATGAAATTCTACTCCTTTATAGCCAAGCTCAGCTACCTTGCGCAATGTACCTTCAAAATCCTGTTCAAGCTCTTCCCTTACGGTGTACAATTGCAATCCTACTTTAGCCATTACCCTTCACCTCTTTAAGTTAGGAACCATTATATCTGTTCCATAATACACATCCTCGTCCGGCTTGAACGTACTTACCAGCGTAATGTATTGCCTTCCAATGATGAGTGCTGAAAAGCATGCATGGCTTCTAACACATGGTAGGCCAGCTCAGCATTGGCACGATGGTCCGTGAATTTCAATGCGCCAAAGGCTTTTCACTGTACACATGCTTGCCTGCCTCTAGTATCGCTATATCTGACCATACGTGGCTGCCAGGCACGGTCAGATTAAATACAAGCTCAATTTCAGGCTGGCGCAGTAATTCATCCGATTTGTATACGTTTTCAATGTTGAATTTATCGGCCCTCTCCTTTGCCCTCTCATCCAGTAAATCAGCGATGGCCACCACTTCAATGAGTGGGCTCTTTTGGAGATTTTCAAGATATACCGAGCTAATAGTACCGCATCCGATAATCCCGGCCTTCATTCGTTCCACGTCGTCACACTCCTTGGCCTCCAACATGTACTTTCTCATCTAACATGTAAGCTTTACAGTTCACATAGTATTCTATTTCTGTTTCGTTTAAAATGAATAATATGATTAAAACATGAACAATCTGGTCAATATTTGAAACAGCCATATGCCCAAAGGAGTCATCATCATGTCTATCGTCGAGCCTTGTCAGGTTCTTACCGCAGGCTATTCCTTCCATCGAAAGCCCTTTTATTCGAACCAGCCTGAGGGGATCAAAAATTATTTATTCCGTTTGCAAACAGATGGACGTTGCCAAGCCCGCATTAACGGGGAAATGACACGGATTGAGGCAGGTGACCTACTGTTATTCAATCCTACCGAGCCTTATGAACTGGATATTCATAGTGAGTTGAATCCCATGGGAGAGCTGGTCGTGGAAAGCGGAGATTATCACATTTTTTTCGGTGGTTCCTGGGTAGATGAGTGGTGGAACCATCATAAACGACCCAACAGAATTAAGGTTCAGCTCACAGAAGCCCTGCTTGGCCTATTTCGTCAGCTTGTGATGGAGCAACGACGTATTTCTAATCCTTACCCGGAAATATCAAGTTATTACATACGCATTTTATGTTTGGAGTTTGACCGTATGCTATCCGATCATCCTATCGCTACTCATCATAACTATCTTGCGTATCAGATTAAAAATTATATTGAAGAAAATGCATCCTCTAACTTCAAACTGGATGACGTGTCTTCACACGTCGGTATCAGCGTATCCCGAGCAGTACATCTGTTTAAGGAAACATTCGATACGAGCATTATGCAGTACACGCTGGACATCAGGCTTAACATGGCGAGAGAACGAATCATTTTCAGTCCCATGTCACTGGAACAAGCCGCCGAATCGTCAGGATTTGCAAATTACACGTATTTTCACCGTGTATTTCGTTCCCGCTTCGGTATGTCGCCCAAAGAATTCAGGGTGATTCACCGCGAGCAATTGTAGGACAAAGAGAGCGTTTACCTGAACGCTCTCTTTGTTCATAACCAATAATAGTGGATACTGCTTACATACCACGACCCAGCTTTTTTACGGAGCAATTGTCAGCATCACTACTGACATTGGTGGCAGTGTAACATCCAAATGCTGACCTTGAAGCTGATAGGATGTGAAAGCTTCCTTTTTCACACGCTCTGGCTGATCAAACGTATTATGTGCCTGCATATCGTCGTTGGCAAGGACAACACCACTGATCTTTTTAACCTCTTCCAGTCCTCTTAGCTCCAAATTCAAGTTTGCCGACTCGCCCGGATGGACGTTGCAAAAGCTGATATGAATATTACCATCCTGCGCCTTGGAGGCGGACACGCTTACTTGCGGGATGGAATCCCCGTCATATTCATAATCGCCTACCTTTACATGAACAGCCAGTGCTTGCGCATCCTGATGCACCTTAAACATTTCAAATATATGGTATGTCGGCGTCAACAGCATAGCAGGACCTTCGGTCAGAACCATTGCTTGTAAAACATTGACCATTTGAGCAATATTCGTCATCTGTACTCGGTCATGGTGATTATGGAAAATGTGTAGATGCAGCCCAGCTACCAGCGCATCGCGCATCGTATTTTGTTGATACAGGAAGCCCGGATTGGTCCCTGGCTCAGTCAGGAACCAAGTTCCCCATTCATCGATGATCAGTCCGACCCTTTTGTCAGGATCATATTGGTCCATAATAGCAGAATGACGAGTAATCAATTCATCCATGTGCAGTGATTTTTTCATCGTCTCGAACCATTCCGCTTCATCAAAGCCGAGTGCTTGCCGTTTCCCTTCCCAGTTTCCCGGGATCGTATAGTTATGCAGGCTCAAACCGTCCATAAGATGCCCAGCTTCACGCATCAACACTTCGGTCCAACGATAATCGTCCACATTCGCCCCACCTGCAATCCGATAAATGCGGTTCTCGCCATAGTTACGGACATATGTCTGATAGCGGCGATACAGATCGGCATAATATTCTGGGCGCATGTTACCGCCACAACCCCAGTTTTCGTTACCCACTCCAAAATATTTGAGCTTCCATGGTTTCTCACGACCGTTTTCCTGACGCCATGCAGCCATTGGGGACTCTCCATCGAAGGTCATGTACTCTACCCATTCCGACATTTCCTGAACTGTACCACTGCCGACATTTCCACAAATATAAGGCTCTGCATCTAACAGCTCGCACAATTGAAAAAACTCATGTGTGCCAAAATGATTATTTTCAACCACACCGCCCCAATGCGTATTTACCATTCTCTTACGATTTCCTTTGGGTCCGATACCATCTTTCCAATGATATTCATCGGCAAAACAGCCTCCCGGCCAGCGCAGCACAGGAATATTCAGCTTACTCAGCGCTTCCACCACATCATTACGAATTCCGTTTGTGTTCGGAATCGGTGAGTCCTCTCCAACCCATATGCCTTCATAAATGCAACGTCCAAGATGCTCAGCAAATTGTCCATAAATGTTTTTATTAATAATGCCTTGTTTCCAATCGGTATTAACAACAATAGAACCCTTCACAACAAACCCTCCCCAAAAATATTAAGATTGTTGGAACACCCGCACAAATGTTTGCGCTTTCATTTTGGCCTAAATACCACTCATACCACCGATTTTCTTTCGATCTTAATTTTTACGCATCATTACTTTTAGTAAATATTAATATAAATATTAATAATTAAACAAAAATATTTCACGTGTTTAATATATTTTATTGTCTACTTTTTGTCAATCGTTAAGAAAAGGTCCAATCAAACCAAAAAGCCTGCCATTAAGGCAGACCAAGGTATGACTACTTTAACCCGTAATCCAGGTTCAGCCGAGCCTGAGCATTGTATCTTTTAGGCTGTTCCTATCCACCGTGAACCATGGTAACTGGGACAATTTTGAGCTGCCGCCAAAGCACGTACACGAACAATACTTCCGCTGATACCACACGTATGTCCGGACATTAACTCTTCACATTGTGAGCAGGCCAACAGTCTGGCTTCGTACACTTCATCGTTTACACATTCCATTTTGGGTCTCATGTTGGTTAGAATTCTGGTAATTTGCTCTTCCGATATCGAGATATCTCTTTCACAACCTTTGCAGGTGCTTGGCACAGGTATATCTTCCATCGTCAGCTTACCTCCCCATCAACAATGTCTTAAGTAAATATAGTGAGTCCATGATGCCATAAATGATAACAGTATATCCTTTATTCTGGCTAGCCCTATTTCCGTTCCGACGGAAGGCTGGCAGCCGCCTCGGATACGACCATCGCCAAGTCCTCATTTCCGAACATGGATAGTACCCCTAATACTGTATCCAGCGGAATATCACCCGCTTCTTCACGCGATACAGTCAATTTGCGTACTCGTAGCAGACGCTCGTTGCTATCCTGATGCGGATACGCTACACGATATAATTCCTCTGGCTCCAACCCGTGATTGATACACCATTGCGCAAATACAAGAATCATCATATCTTCTTCTTGCTTATAATTTTCGATGATGGCTTCTTCTAGCTGTTTACCACGATTATCTTCTTCCATTCATTCATTTCTCCTTCAACCTAATTCTTGATGTCTGTCTGGACTGTTAAGATCATGTTCGGACGTTCCATATTAATCACTCAAACGGTTGATCAGTTCGTCAGCCAGCATATGGCTTTCCAATACTTTTCCAGCTCGTACAGCACACTCCTCCGGACGATGAATATGCTCCAGAAAATGATTCACGACTCCTGTGAATCCTCGTCTTTCCAAAATCGTATCCCAGCTTCCAAAAGCTTGCGTTAATGGTGAATGATTTTTTTGCATAAAAACAGCCTGTTCCATATTTGTTACTTCAACAGACCGTCCTGCCCCGTGAAGCTCCAGTTTTTCTATGTCAGCTCCTGCCTGTCTACTCATACTGTAGCTTCCGGTGGCATTTCCCAAACGTACAGTCCCGAACGCAGCATCCATATATCCTTCACTCGTCGTATTCAGACTACTATGCAGCAGTTCATAATCATCGCCACCCAGCCACAAAAGCAAGTCAAGCATATGAATTAAATCATCATAAACCGTCTGTGCCGCCGGTCTTCGATCATATCCAGTACGATGTTTAATAGCCGCACATTGACTGAATCCACCCGCTTCCTCTAACCAAGCCTTAGCAGCAACATAATGCGGGGCAAAACGCCGATTAAATCCCACCGCCAGCAGCACGGCCTGTGCTTCCGCAAAAGCGGTCATTTCCAGATTCTGACGAACATCATAGGACAACGGTTTATCCACATACACGGCAATCCCTTTTTCAATACACGCCATAACCAGATCAAAATGAGCTTCGGTCGCGGCATGTATAAATACAGCTTCCGGTTCCCATGCCAGCATCTCCTTCACATCTGTCGTTCCTCTAGGCAACCTATATTGCTCCATGACGGAACTTACCGGCTCCTGTGAACGGTTCATGACACCTACAATGTCTACACCTTGGTGTGCAGCCAGTAACGGCAAATATACTTTACGAGCAATACCACCCAGTCCCGCAATGGCTACCCTTGTCTTCGTTTGCTTGTCCATATCATTCCCACCTCTAATCACTCATTCATCTGTTGTCTAGTTTACATGGAAGTCTGCTGACAAGTAAAGAAAAGAGACTGCTCCGGGTCCAGTTGGACAATAACGGAACAGCCTCTATGGCATGAACATTCAGCTTCAGCTAAGTTTACCTCAATGTAAGTTAGCTTAGGCGTGCTGCACTTGCTTTCTTGTTTTTTCACTTTTGATTTTTTTAACACGCATCCCAATGGCTACAACCAGAACCACAACCAGAACCTCAAAGCCGTATTTAACGACCCCGTTCATAAACCAGTGTGCAATCAACGGTTCCGCCACCACCATTTTGGCAGCAGTATAAGCAAGTACAGCAGCCCCAATCGTAATAACTACTGGGTAACGTTCTGTCAGCTTCAAGATAATCGTACTTCCCCACACCATGATTGGAACAGAGATTGCAAGACCCAATATAACGAGTAGCATATTTCCATGAGCTGCGCCCGCTACAGCAAGTACATTGTCGAGCCCCATCATCGTATCCGCGATAATAATGGTGCGGATCGCTGCCCACATTTGATTCGTGGCTGAAATTTCATGCTTCTTCTCTTCGACCAGTAGCTTATAGGCGATATAGATAAGTGCGAGTCCCCCAATCAAACGCAATCCATAAATTTGCAATAAATACGTGACCAGCACCGTAGCAATCACACGAATGATGACCGCTCCGACCGTCCCCCAAATAATGACCTTCTTTTGATTGGCCTTATCAACATTGCGAGCCGCCAAACCGATTACGATTGCATTGTCACCAGCTAGCACCAGATCAATGATAATGATGGATACTAATGCGGTTAAAAACTCAATTGACAACAAATCCATACGTTTCTCCCACCTTTTTTATTTATTTGTTATACTGTACATAGTTCAGCGCTTTATACTAAAAAAGCGCCATTTCACGGAATCCGGAAACGGCGCTGACCCAAATTTGGCATCAAAAAAAGACCATTTACCCGGATTCCTAAAATCCTGGCAAAGGTCTCGCTTACAACATTACGTTGCCAATAAAGCCGGGGATTAAAAATCCCGTAATGACGACTTTACTCGTTGAGCTACTCCCCTTTGGGAACTATTCTATTAGTGGCAGTATAGCACACATTATTAGGAATGTGAACCCTATTTTTTTCTGTATAAGCGATAAGCCGTACAGGGATATTGAAAGAGGTATGTAAATGAAAAAATGGCTACTTGCCGCTGCTTATGTTTCGCTGCTTTGCATCGCGTTTATCTACAGATATGATTGGCTCGCCTGGGCGGACAAGCAAACCTCCTTTCCAGTTCTGCTACTGCTCGCATTTTTATTCGCGTTAATACCGTTTGTGCCTTACAAGCTGATTATCGCTTCTATTGCTTATGCCGCAGGTCCTTGGCAAGGTGCTCTGATTTGCTGGCTAGGCACTACCATGGCTGCACTGGTCGTTTTCATTGCAGTACGTACCCTGTTTCGTGACAAAGGACGAGCCTATTTGAAGCGGGTTCCTGCATTGGAGCGCTTCAATCGGGTCATGGAAAGGGAGCCTTTTGCTGCTGTTCTGCTGGCTCGCCTGATTCCGGTCATCCCCCAGGCAGCGGTAAATGTATACGCTGGAGTAGCGGGGTTTCCGTTCTGGAGCTTTATCCTAGGTACAGCTATTGGCAAGCTTCCCGCAATTGCGGTGTATGCTTATGCTGGCGGCACCTTTGCAGAACACCCAATCACTGGTTTGCTCATTTTGGTGCTATATACTGCATTGGTGGGCGGCGGCTTTATACTCTACCGAAAAAGGCTTCAACGCATCAATAGAATTTAATGCGACAGTTTGCTACCGTTTCTGTAGGATGTTTCATGGCGATTTTGAGGACAGAGCCAGTTACACTGCCGTTTGGTTTCTGACGTTTCGTTGGATTTTGCAAAAATCTCGTATATAATTTAATTGTAAGCTATTTAAATAACAACTAATTAAACATTCTCAGATTGGAGTGACAAATATGAGCACCAACAATCCACACACGGTAGAAAAAGCAACTTTTGCAGGTGGCTGCTTCTGGTGCATGGTTTCCCCTTTTGAGGAATTACCCGGTATTTTGAAGGTTAGATCTGGATACACAGGGGGACATACCGAAAATCCTACCTATGAAGAGGTATGCTCTGAAACAACGGGGCATGTGGAAGCCGTACAGATTACATTTGATCCACAAGTTTTCCCGTATGAAAAACTGTTGGAGCTATTCTGGCAGCAGATTGATCCGACGGATGAAGGTGGACAGTTTCACGATAGAGGTTCATCTTACCAAACGGTTATTTTCTATCATAATGAAGAGCAGCGAATCAAGGCAGAAGCTTCTAAAGAAGCTTTGGCTCAAAGTGGCCGCTTCGACAAGCCCATTGCTACACCGATCCTGCCTGCGACCACTTTTTATGAAGCAGAAGAATATCATCAGGACTACCATAAGAAAAACCCCGCTCATTACAAACGCTACCGCAAAGGTTCGGGACGTGAGGATTTTATCGAACAAAATTGGTCTGGCAAGATTGATAAATCCGATCTTAAAGATCGGCTGACGCCTATTCAATACGAAGTAACTCAAAAGAACGCGACCGAGCGCCCTTTTCAAAATGAGTTTTGGGATCATGAGGGTGAAGGCATTTACGTAGATATCGTATCAGGAGAGCCCTTGTTCAGTTCATTGGACAAATATGATGCAGGTTGCGGTTGGCCCAGCTTTACCCGTCCGCTGCGCAGCTATAATGTCAAAGAAAAAACCGATCTCAGCCATTTTATGATCCGTACCGAGGTGCGAAGTCGCGAAGCTGACTCCCATTTAGGGCATGTATTCGATGATGGTCCTGGTCCAGATGGTCTGCGTTATTGCATCAATTCCGCCGCGCTCCGCTTCGTGCCTCAAGCAGACTTGGAACGTGAAGGATACGGAGCATATAAGTCATTATTTGAACAGTAAGTAACCATAAAATCATTGGAGCTGACCCGCGATCTATCTTTAATAGATGATCACGGGTCAGCCCTTTTTTGGGATATGGCAGCAGCACATCATTACGAAAGCTAGCAATTAACTCATTACCCATCCAAGCCAAATTGCTAGCGGTACTAGCAATAGCTGAGCTAATAAAGTACCTGCCAAACGCGACATGATCATCCAGCCGTACATACTGTTCATCCGAGTTAAGGGTAGCTCCCCTCGTAGCGTTTTCTCCGACAGTACCGCCAATCTTGGATCAATTAACAAGGTCAATAATACCGTTGCAACGCCATTGATTAGACCTGACGACATTGACATTGCTGTACCTTGAGCAGGCCACAGGAATGAAGCATATAAAGCAGATACTACTCCTGTTGTATAGATCGCAGTAACGGTTATATTCAGAATAATTAGACGTTTGGGTATCGCTCCGCTAATCAATGAAGTAAGCATAGACCAGGTGGGACGTTTTATGTAGTAGCCTGCATGTTTCCAGCGACTTCGCAGCATTAAATGACGCACCAAAGCCGGAATAGATCCGGTATGCTCCAAATGCACAATCCATCTGGCTGACATGCGTACCACTGTTGGATACAGTAATATAGCAAGTATGGTTCCAACGGTTGCTGCCAGCAGTACCCCATGCATATATAGTTCCAGTCTAATATCCGTTCCGCCCACTTGTGCTGCAGCTTTAGCCTGATCGACCATCCCTCCGAGTAAAGGCCCCTGCGCCATGTTAGAGGTGCGTGAAACCAACAGCAGCATTCCCGCAACGGTTAACGCTAATCCAATCCGACGCGCTCGCAAACCACCAAGCCGCAGAGCATAGGACAAGCTATCTGTAGTATGAATGATGATAGTCAGCAAAAAAACAAAACCCCAGGCAAGCAAATGCTTCACTCCTTTTTCTGGTATTCTGCACACCATTATACGCTTTTTCTCAAGATACATTTTACAATATATTCATTTCTTTGATTTCCGTTTGTTTAATCCTACAACGGGTAATACATAGTACATCATCTGCTATAAGGAGTGTGCAACTATGCCTTGGAACAAACATGATTACCCTCCATCCATGAAAAACCTGGAACCTCGTGTGCGAGAAAAAGCCGTTGATATTGCTAACGCTCTACTCCGTGACGGCTATGAAGAAGGTCGCTCGATTGCGATTGCCACTTCCCAAGCCGAGGAATGGAACGATAATCATCCAGCCGAGCAAGATGAGAAACAGTAGAAAAAATATAAAACGGACGCATTCAGTCTACTTTAAAACCTTCCTGATAGAAGCTGAATACAGCGAAAGGGTGTTACGTAAGAAGATTTCTCTCCTAACGTAACACCCTTTCCTTATTGACGAAGGCTGTGGACGACCGGCACTGTTTTGGCAACTACCTTTTTAGCGGGAATAGCCGCTGGCAGTACCTTTTTCACAGGTCGGTGCAGTTGGAACGTGGTCGTCCATGTAATTATTTTTCCGGCAAGCCACACAGCCAGTATTGTAAACATTGTTTCCTTCATAGGCAGATACAATAGTGATAATCCCAGTACGATGATGTCACTGACAATAAACACGTTGCCGATTTTCCACCCGCGCCACTCACTGATCAGCAGAGATAAGATATCATCGCCCCCGGTTGCTCCACCGAATCGCAGTACGATTCCGGCTCCCAAACCTGTAAGCACCCCACAAAGTAGAGCAGCTATCAGCAGATTTCCATGTAGATCTATAACCAGAGTCGAATACTTCTCAAATCCTGCATAAAACAGTGAAAAAGCGACGGCTCCGATTAACGCAAGCAGCATAAATCTTTTGCCCTTCAGTACCCATGCCAGCAATATGACGGGAATATCAAGCAGCAACATACTCCATGCTGGAGATATGCCAAACGCGTAATGTCCCAGCAGGGCCAAGCCTGCAAATCCGCCTTCTGACAAATGATTTTGGGCATTAATGTGATAGTACGTAAAAGCTAAAATGCATGTTCCGAGCAACATGACAGCAATCTGTCTCAATGCTCCATTGTTCACGATAGATTCGTAAGTTTTCCTCATACAGGCTCCCTCGGTTTCTCGTAAGTTTGATGTGGATGAACCCACTCTTACGGAAACTACCAGGTAAGATGTGCCTGGAGGACTTGGTCCTTCGCATGTACAATCCCCTCTTCCGCAGAGTTGGCTTTCGCAACTTGACGTTACTCCGCGGAAAAGCTAAGTATAAGACAGATCAAATCGTTTCCAAATCGTCCTTTGGGGAAGTATCCTTCGGGGACACATGGTATCCTGATCCTTTCTTTTGTGGAATAAAACTCCGACATTTCTGTGGTACATATAATTCTATAATTTATTATACCACACCTTGTCACCTGCTAAACAGCTTGCTTTTTTGCTGCACCATATTTTATTTTATGTGTGAGCATGCTTTATTGTATGTGTGAATTAACGCATTATACCGAAGGTTTGGCGAATGTACATTTAATATAACCCAAATCGTATTTTATTTTTGTTTAGATTATTATCCACTTAATTTGGCGGTTCTACGCTGATTGGCCATAAACACTCCTCCAAGTATAAGGACCAGCCCGGTTAGAACGTTCCAGCCGATATGTTCATTCAAGAGCAAAAAGCCCCATACAATGGCACTTACTGGTACAAAATACGTCACCGAAGAAGCAAATTCCGCACTCCCCCGCAAAATCATGTAGTTGAACAAAATATATGCTACTCCTGATCCCAAAACTCCCAGTCCTATAAGAGAACCCAATACACCTGAATCAGAAACAATCGACAAATCAGGTCTCTCCACCATTGCCATCATAATGCCACCCCCTACCGCCGCACCAAGCAGTGTCGCAAAGGTAGCCTGATACATGGAAAGATTGGAAAGAAAACGTTTGGAGAGCTGTGTTCCAAATCCGTAGCAAAGAGTCGCAAGCAGCATACACCCAAAACCCACAGGATCAACAGAAATAATAGATGCAGGATTAATACCCAATAAAATAATAATTCCTACAAAAGCGAGACCCATTCCTAACCACTGCATTCGATGAAAAATAGCTCCGAAAAAAACAAGCCCCACCAACATGGTCCATATGGGCGTGGTAGCATTCAATACAGAAGCCATGCTGCTAGCTATTCTGGTCTCGCTAAAACCGATCAATGTCCATGGCAAGACCATGTTGACCGAAGCTACCAGAGTAACCGATTTCCACGGAATGCTTTTGATTTTAAACGGCCTGCGCATAAGTATCATTAACAAGACAATAAAAATAAGCCCAAAGCTGGACCTGAGAAATACAATAGTCCACGGCCCTACCTGATGTAGCAACAACACCTTGATAAACATAAACGAACCGCCCCAAATGAGGCTCAACAGTAATAAAGCTGCATATAACGAACGTGACAATATGTATACCTTCTTTCTCCACTTTCTTTAGTTAAATAGTAAAGGCTGACCGCAGTCAGAACGATCTCCCCTTTTATGTAAGTTTTTATCCATTAGCTTAACATAAACTCTGTTTGACTGTCATTGGCGATAAACGTAAGATTCTTTACATAATGGCACATGGGTATCGCTCCCCATCACTTTTCCAATAATTGATGATTGCTTTAACCATGGAAAAATTCCTATGATGAGGTATGAATAGAACATACGTTCTATATACTGATTATATATTGTATTCTTACTCGGAGTAAAGGAGATTTTTATGCCAAGCCAAAAGATACTGAACCACAAGAGCAAAGCTCCTTTACCTTCTGAAGAAGACACAGGGCTGGTCAAGATGTGTGTACTTTTAACTCTTGTTCTGGATGTGCTGGAACGAGACATTCATATTATAAATACCTCTCCTCTAAAAATGCCCGATTTGTATGTTCGTAGCCTGACTGGAGTACAACAGCGCGTAGCTGTTCAATTAGCAGAGACAAAAGCGCGAATGAAAACACTAGGAATTAAAATTTACAGCGAAATCCGAAATCATGAAGGCGTAGAGGTTTTGTATGTATGCCGTGGCTATCAAAGGCGATTTTTCATGCTTTCATCCTTTGCTCGCAGCGAGGTCCGGCGGAAACTGGGACACTATCTAGGAATTGATCCGACGCAAGATTAAGCCTCCTTGTAATCTGGTGATTCAAGAATGGATAAGTCACCAGATCATGGATAAACTCAGTCCATTTGGCACACATTATGCCTATCTCATCCAAAAGGAGGTGCTCTCTTGGCTGGACGTGACGCAGCTTCCGTTGAATTAAGCAGAAATGTTTGAGCAGTTATCCATCAATCTGAATCTGATTCGCAAACAAATTGTCACCCCGTCACTGGTTGTACGCTACTTTATGTGGGATCTAAAACCCGAACTAAAATCGTTATTGTCTATGTTCAAGACTTGGCTAATCCTGAGCTGGTGAAAGCAGTGAAAACGAGAATTAAAGCAATCTCCTCCGATATGGCGCTCCCTGCCGGTTTTATTCAAGAATTTAAGGAGGACAATTCTTATTCTCTTCCCTCAATAGCTCAGACGGAACGACCGGATGGTGTGACCGCCAATCTAATGGAGGGACGGATTGCGATTTTGGCTGATGGTAGCCCAACTACTCTAATAGCTCCCATCTCTTTTTCTGCATTTTACCAAAGCCCAGACGATTATCACGCTCGTTGGATTATTAGTTCATTTCTAAGAACGATTCGAATGACGAGCTTTTTAATCGCTTTTACGCTGCTTGCCATTTACATTGCGACGATTACTTTTCATCCAGCTATTTTGCCATTAGAGCTGGCGCATATCATCAAATAATAACTAGGAATTGGTTCTACGCCCAATAATTTTACTTATTCCCCCCTAATTGTGTTCCCTTTTTCTGCTGCTAATTCTATCCTATCTCTTCAAAAAAAAAAGGAGGGACCTGAAACATAAAAAAGAGCAGAGCGCTTGGAATGCTGGCTCTACTCATGTTTATAACAGGCTGCTGGGATCAGAACAATTTGAAGGATGCCCGATTGGCAAATGCATCGGCTTATGATCTCACTCCTGAAGGCGTGTTGTCGCAAACGCTAGAGACTGTAGATGATCCTCAAAGCAATCAGGAAAATGGATGTGATGCCTTTGGCGTAGACAGACAGTTGATCGCTCATCATCCAGTAGTATGGAAAAGTGTAGATTGGAATGAAGAATACCCCAATGTTCGTTTTCATCCGCAGGTCACTGTAGACATTGTTGGGAACGGCATTTTAAATTAAACCGTTCCTGTCGCTTAGTTTTTGGGTTGATCAGATATTATTTCTGGATAAGTAACTTCATCAGATTGGTTTTTTGGAGTCTCACTCTGGCTTTCCGATTCAGAAGGAGTCTCCTGTTCATTTTCAACAGAAGGTTGCGAAGTATCTGTTGATGGCACATCGTTGTTCTCATCAGGCATATCTACCTCTGTGTCTGCGTCAGGAATAGCAGGATCCGTTTCCTCTGGTGGAATTTTCTCTTGATCTATTGCAGGGACCTCAACCTCTGGGACTGCTTTTTCCTTGATATCTGGTTTGGATGGGACCACTGGTCTAGCAGAACGCGGAATCTGTTCTCTTCCAACCTCGGTAGGCACATATTTTTGATTAAACCAGTCAGTCACGAGTTGACCCGATTGACGGGAATAACGCCCTGGTAGCTTACCTGTAAGGCTAGAAACCGTAACTCTTACAACACCTTCCGGCTGTATAAAGTGCTTATTCTTAAAAAGCTCAGGCTGGTCCTTGACCGCCTCATTCATGATCAGTGCCCACACTGACTGTGCTCTGGAATGGCCTTCTTGAGATAGTGTATTAACCTGTTGGCGGTAACCAGCCCAGACGCCTAGTGTAACGTCAGGTGTATACCCCATAAACCACACATCACCAAAGTTTTGTGTCGTACCGGTTTTACCGGCGATATCAATGTCACCATAGCTTTTAAAAGCATTTTGCAGACGTTTGCCAGTTCCCCTCGGATCTGATATAACCGTTTTGAGCATATCCGTCATCAAAAATGCGGTTTGCTGCGAATATACACGTCTCGTCTGCGGTTTAAATTCATATACGATCTTCCCGTTGGCATCCGTAATTTTGCTGATCAGATGAGGTGCATTATATACACCCATATTGGGAATCGTTCCATATGCTGCGGTCAGTTCCTCGACGGATACCCCTTTACTTAGTCCACCCAAAACCCCTGTCTGTGCATGTTCATCCTGCGACTGAATGGTCGTAATTCCAAGAGAACGCACAAAATTCCAAGCGTTAGGAATTTTAACTTCATATAAGAACAGCCTCAGCGCAGGGATGTTGATTGACCGATTGAGTGCTTCACGGGCTGTCATAAGCCCCTCGTACCGTCTGTTATAATTTTTAGGAATATGATAACCTTTACGTCCGTCTTTCAATATGATTTGTGAATCATCAATAAGACCGGCTGGCTGAGTGTAGCCTTTTTCCAAAGCAGGTAAATAAGCAGCAATAGGCTTCATGGCAGAACCGGGCTGACGTGTCATTTGAGTTGCATAGTTCATTTGCTCGGTATTAAAATCTCTGCCCTCGATCATACCAAGTACAGCCCCTGTTTTATGATCAATCATGATTGCTGCAATCTGCTCTAATCCCTTCTTCTTACTGTATGGAGAAAAGTTTTGTGGATTGGCTGCAATCTGCCGCATATTATTATAAATTTTCTTATTTATCGTTGTATAAATTCGATATCCGGACCTTTGCAACTCTTCTCGCGTATTTTGAAGAAGCTCGGCATGCTCAGGCTTGGAAATTTCGGCTGGCGTGATATCCGGATTTTGCTGGAGCGCTAACAATTGGGCCGCTTCCCGCTCTGTCTCCAGCATCAAATAAGGGAATGTGTTATAACTTTTTTCGCGATGTGGCGCAAGAGTGGCTTTCACATCAAATTGAAGCGCCTCATTATATTCGGATAGCGTAAGTTTACCTGTTGCCAGCATTCTTCCCAACACGACACGTTGACGCTCCATCGCTTTATTGAAGCCTTCTTCATCAAAGTTCCCTTTACCATCAAAAGCGGAATAAACAGATGGCAGTTGCGGGAGACCTGCCAAATAAGCCGCCTGAGCAATATGAAGCTTATGTAGATCACTTACATTGAAAATTCCTAACGAAGCAGACTTGATTCCATATAAATTGTAACCAGCGGAACCATTACCAAAAGGCATTTTGTTTAAGTAAGCCGTTAATATTTTATCCTTGCCCATAAACCGTTCCATACGCAATGCTAGCAGCATTTCCTTCACCTTGCGGCTGTCCGTCTTATCCAGACTGAGAAAAACCCTTCGGGCTACCTGCTGCGTCAGTGTGCTGCCGCCTGTTTGGCGGTTTTCATTCAAAAGCTTCTGCTTAACGGCACGAGCTGTTCCCTTTAAATCCACACCACGGTGCTCATAAAATTGGCTGTCTTCCGTTGAAATGAGGGCGTCCACAATCGACTGAGGGACATCCTTCAGATCAACGAGCTGTCGATCCTCCTCCATGCGCATTCTTCCAACCGGAGTTACCTGATCATTAAAAAATACAAAGCTGGTCAGAGCGTTCTCATTTACCTTTTCATATATCAACTGACGTGATCGTACAGGTTCATCATGAACCAGTGCCGCTACATAGCCGGATATAAGACCTCCAGCAAATAGCAATCCAAGTACACCCGCAAACGAGAACCACTTGATATTAATTAGCAAAACTCTGCCAAAAATACGCCACCTACTGCGTTTTTGAGATGATGGTCGACGTTTTGGGTTCATAAAAATGGTTTTCTCCCCTCAATATTCATTCATTTCCACTTGTTTTTGCTCAAGATATTATGATACGCCATGTTAGGTTTTACGTAAACTCTAACGTTCCAAAAAATACATTTGTATTAGGAACACTTGTTCTGTATATAATACTACTATAAGAGTATACATTCAAGAATATTTTGGTAGGATGATCAACACCTATCAGGAGAGGAGGTCGAATTTTTGAAGGAACGCAGAAATAGAACCATATTCTTATCGGACTGCCAAAGTTTTTATACCAGCATCGAAAAAGCAGATGATCCCAAATACCAACATAAGCCACTCGTTGTGGCCGGTGACCCTGCACTTCGTTCAGGCATTATTTTAGCTGCATGTCCGCTGGCCAAAAAATACGGTATATCTACAGCAGAACGTCTGGGAGAAGCGGTGAAAAAATGTCCTGACCTTATCATTGTACGCCCGCGTATGCAGCATTATATCGATGTCTCATTAAAAATAACAGAAATCTATAATGAATATACGGATTTGGTTGAAGTTTTCAGCATTGATGAACAGTTTCTGGATATGAGCGGAAGTCTCTCTCTGTTCGGAGATCCGGTGAGTATTGCAAGTGAAATTCAGCAAAAGGTACTGGCACAAACAGGAGTATGGATTCGAATTGGCATCAGCTCCAACAAAATGCTGGCTAAAACCGCGACAGATATATGGGCTAAAAAAAATGACAGTGGCATTTTCTTGTTGCCTACATCCGATATTGCAGCGTTGCTGTGGCCTCAGCCAGTACGTCTTATGTTCGGCATTGGTTCGCGTATGGAACGGCATTTGGAGAAGCTTGGACTACACACCATTGGAGATATCGCACGTACCCCCTTACCCCGGCTACAGGACAGATTCCGGTCTCATTTCGGCAAGCAGTCCGATATTCAGGCAGAGGTGATATGGCGGACTGCTAACGGGATCGATCACAGCCCGGTCAAGCCGGAAACATTTAATACACCTCCCAAATCCATCGGTCATATGATGACTCTTCCCCGCGACTATCTCCAGCCTGCGGAAGTGGAAACCATCCTGCTTGAACTAACAGAAGAGGTGTGTCGGGACGCCCGCCGCAAAGGATATATGGGCTCAGTTGTGACTGTTCATTGTATATGCAGTCCCTACGAGGCACCAACTGGGTTCTCCCGACAAATGAAGATACCCGATCCTACAAACCATACCCAAAAAGTATATGAAACCGTTAAAAAAATCTTTTATACTTTTTGGAATCATATGCCCGTGAAGCGCGCAGGGGTTACTTTAAGCGGATTGGTGGATGATCAACTATATCAGTTGGATTTATTTGAGGATCAGGAGCGATCCCGTGCTTTGGAAAAGGTGACGGACACTTTAAAGGATCGGTATGGTCAGTCCATCATCATGCGAACATCATCGTTAACAGATGCCGGGCAGGCCATGGAACGCTCTATCAAAATTGGCGGTCATTACAAATAAAAAGTCTCATGATAAGTACACACTAGCTATTGCCCGGGGAATGAACTAAAACAAACCAAAAAGGATCGCCTGATATCAGGCAATCCTTTTTTTATCTGTGCTTCACAAAAAAACATGGAGAACGCTTTGAAGCACCTCTTCAAATAGCAATCAACGGAACATTCCCCACAGCTTGATTAGATGAAATGTATTGGACGGATCAATTTTTTGTGCCAATACGAAGGCGGTCAATTGCTCCTCCTGCGCAGCCGTCAAACGCTCGTTTAAAATAGCAGAAGTGGACTTCACAAGATGACGCACCTTAGCTTTATTTTGCAGGTCCGCTTTAGTCACACCTTCAATCTGCTGCTTAACCCGCTCCTTGAGCGCACGATTCTTCATTTTCAACTTAATCCGCTCCACCAGTTGCGGACTGATTCCATATTGCTGATAGCTCAATGTTGCCACACCTCCCATATCATTCGGTCATTCCCAAATATATGACGGCCAGCCTGTCCATTGTGCCTATCTGTTTAAAACGTTTAAAACAATCTCATAATTCATGGTGGATTAGTCGATGAGATCCCCCTGAAAAATCTGCTCTTTTTGCAAATAACCGCGCAATGCTTCATACTGCGGAGATGTCCAAAAGGACGCATCCTTGATTAGATCAGTTGCATCCTCACGCGCCTTTTCCAGCACCTCAAAATCCGCTACCATATCTGCTAAACGAAACTCGGGTAGCCCACTCTGCTTGGTACCAAAAAAGTCACCCGGCCCCCTCAAATCCAGATCGCGTCTAGCCACCTCAAAACCATCGTCCGTATCGGTCATAACCTTCATCCGCTCCTGACCAACCTCCGACTTAGGGTCAGCGATCAATACGCAATACGAGGCATGTGCACCCCGTCCGACTCGTCCACGTAATTGATGTAACTGGGATAGTCCAAAACGATCCGCATCCATAATGATCATTAGTGTCGCATTGGGAACGTCTACCCCTACCTCCACAACCGTCGTTGAAACGAGCAACTGAATTTCATTCGCATAGAAAGAACGCATAACTTCTTCCTTTTCTGCGGGAGTCATTCGTCCATGTAATAGCCCAACGCGGTAATGTGGAAAAGCCTGCTGCATTTGAATATGCAAATCGATGGCATTCTGTACGTCTAGCTTCTCCGACTCTTCAATCAACGGACAAATCAGATAAGCCTGCCGTCCCTGGTCTACCTCGCGGGAAATAAAACCAAGTACCCGATCCATCAGTTCGTGCTTCACCCAATAGGTGGAAATTGGAATACGCCCCTTCGGCCGCTCTGACAACGTAGAAACATCCATATCGCCAAACGCAGTGATGGCCAGCGTACGAGGGATCGGTGTGGCCGTCATCGTCAGCACATCGGGATTATAGCCTTTGCGACGCAGTACACTTCGCTGGTTCACTCCGAATCTATGCTGCTCATCCGTTACAACAAGCCCAAGCTGACGAAAATATACATCCTCCTGAATGAGAGCATGGGTGCCTACTACAATGTCCAGCAGACCCATTTGGAGAGCAGCTAGCAGTTCCTTACGCTTCTTCCCGGTTGTACTCCCAGTCAGTAGACCAACGCTGATTCCAAAGGGCTCAAACAGCTTGTGAAGCGATCGCATGTGCTGCTCGGCCAATATTTCGGTTGGCACCATCAGCGCTCCCTGAAAACCGGAACGTACTGTGGCAAATAAACCGATGGCAGCAACAACTGTTTTACCTGACCCAACATCCCCCTGAAGCAGACGGTTCATACAATAAGGTGAGCGTAGATCGTGCAGTATTTCAAGCTCTACCTTCTTCTGTGCATCCGTTAATTCAAAAGGCAAAGCCCTTACAAATTCACGAATCGTGGCGTTATCCACCGTATGTACCACCCCGTCCGCACGACCGCGATTTAACGCCCGGAATGCCAGCATTTTCAGCTGAAATAAAAACAGTTCCTCATACACCATCCGCCGACGAGCCTCTTGCCCCTCGCGGTTGTCCTGAGGCTGGTGTATACCCGCAATAGCCTGCTTGCGCGGCATCATACTATATTTGCGTACAAGCAACTCAGGCAATATTTCGGGGATCATTTCACCAAACTGCTGGAGCGTCTGGTTCATTATTTTTCGCATCCAGCTTTGGGTGATCTTGCCGCCTATAGAGTACACCGGTTGAAGTGTCCCCGAGCGGGCTACCCCTTTATCAGGAAACTCAGAATCTGCAACAGTCATCTGCATACGTTTGAGGTCCCATTTACCAGTCACCACAATTTCACGACCTGAGGTTAGCTGCTCCTTCATGAAATGCCGATTAAACCACGTTGCGGTAAACATCCAATCCTCGGCCATCAATTTACAAGTCAACCTTGATTTGCGCCCGTAACGCTGAAGCACTGGAATGCCCATAATTTTGGCTTGTACCGTAATCTTATCTCCGTCCTTCACTTCGCTTAGCGAGCGCAGTCGGTAATCTTCATACCGAAACGGATAATATTCCAGCATATCCTGTATGTTAAAAATGCCAAAAGCGTGAAGCTCTCCCTCTTTGAGAGCACTCACGCCATGTATTTGTTTTAAAGGTATTTGATCCAATTGCAGCATATTACCTCTCATCTCCGGCCGGCCACACAAAAATGCCAATCGTTCCTGGCCCTACATGGGTCCCAATCACAGCGCCAAGTTCAGTATATATTCGATCTCCTAGCTCAAAATGCTCTGCCAGCTGAGCCACGAACGCTTCTGCCGCTGAGCGATCTGCCGTATGACCCACAGCAATATTAATTTTTTGGCCTTTTAAGTCCCGCTCCAGTAGTTCAATAATTCTCGCTGTCGCTTTTTTATGCCCTCTCGCCTTATCAACCGAATAAATAATGCCTTCTTTGTCAATCGAAAGTATCGGCTTAATGTTAAGCAACGTGCCCACCATTGCCGCTGCCTTACCAATACGTCCGCCTTTTTGTAAGTATTGCAGGGTATCCACCAAGAAATACAAACAACGGCGCTCTCCACGACGTTCCACAGCCCGAACAATATCAGCCGGGGAGTGCCCAGCTGCCGCCAGCTCTGCCGCATAAACCACTAGCATACCGTATCCGTATGAAGCTGATTTGGAATCCACCACAGTCACTCTATGTTCATGCTTCTCCAGCATGGATTTGCCCAGCAGAGCAGACTGATACGTTCCGCTCACACCCGAGGATAAATGGATAGAGATAACCTGGCTCTCAGGGTATTGCTCCAACAGTGTCGTGTACGTCTCCAAAAAACGGGCTGGTGAAGGCTGTGAAGTCGTAGGCAGCTCATCAGCCCGTACCAGTTCGCTGTAAAACTGCGCCGCTGACATCTCAATGCCGTCCAGGTAAGTTGTGCTGCCGAACATCACTGTCAGTGGTACAACGACTATACCGAGACGGTCTGCTAATTCCGGTGGAATATCAGCCGTGCTATCCGTCAAAATGATGGTACTACTCATCAGTCAGACCTCCTTTTGTAGTGGACTTCCATGGACGCGCAAAAGCACATCAGGTTTCCACTGAGAACAAATAAGGATAAATCGGCTGACCACCTTCATGAACTTCCACTTCAGCATCCGCATAATTTTCTTCAATCCATGCAACAAGCTGATCTGTGTCTTGTTGATTCGCGTCCGAACCTGTAAGAATAGTAACAATTTCATCGCCATTCACCAGCATTTTCGCTAGCAAAAGACGGGACGTTGCCATTAAGTGTTCCTCGGTCGCAACAATCTTGGAATCCTGAATACCGATGTAGTGCCCTGCTGTAATATGCAGATCATCAAGCGTCGTATCCCGTACCGCGTAGGTCACTTGCCCAGACTTCACCCGGGTGACTGCGTCACGCATATTGTCCTGATTTACCTCAAAAGCCTCTTCCTCCTGGAAGGCAAATGCTGCCGCAATGCCCTGAGGAATTGTTTTGCTCGGAATAACCGACACCAAACGTTCCATCTCTAGCAGTTCACGTGCTTGTTCTGCCGCCAAAATAATATTGGAATTATTCGGAAGAATAAAAATATGTTGAGCCGCAATCGAGCGGGCCGCATTAACGAAGTCCTCTGTGCTCGGATTCATTGTTTGGCCGCCAGCAAGGACAACATCGACGCCTAAACTTCTGAAAATATCAGCAATTCCTTCACCGGAAGCCACAGCTATAAAACCAAAGGATGCCAGTTCATGAGCGGGAGGCTCAGACGGCTCTTCCTCACGTACAGGCTCTGTTGGTATTTCAGCAAACCACTCAGGCTCAGGAGCAACATCCATACCCGCAGACAACAAATCACGATGCTGCTCGCGCATATTTAAAATACGAATCTGTGTAATTTCTCCGTAACGCAGTGCCAAATTCAGTACTTCACCAGGAGCCTTAGAATGCACGTGAACCTTGATGACGTCATCGTCTGAAATCACGATAATAGAATCACCATCTACAGATAACGCTTTCCGGAAGGCTTCCTCATCAAAATAGGTACCTTGCGCATCGCCCAGTTGTCGATTAATAAAAAACTCCATATCATACAAAAATTCAATATTATCCGTTTCGAGCTTCGCTTGCGCAGAAATCGGCGCATCTGGGGAAGGAACAACTGCAGGAGCAGTAGGTCTCTCCGATACGTGAGGAGCAAAAACCTGGCGCGCATTATCACTTTTTGCAATTGGAGACGTCACCAAGCCGCTTCCAAGATGCTGCATAAAGCCTTCATAAATATACACAAGACCTTGCCCACCCGAATCTACAACTCCTACTTGCTTCAGTACAGGGAGCATGTCCTGCGTCATGGCAAGCGTTTCCTTCGCTTTGGCAAGCACTTCTTCCATCAGTTCCGTGATATCGTTCGTCCGGCGTGAGAAAAACACAGCATGCCTGGCCGCTTCCTTCGCCACGGTAAGAATTGTACCCTCCACCGGCTTAACCACCGCCTTGTAGGCCGCATCCACCCCGCTCTGCAATGCCGATGCGAACTGAAGGGTATTCAATTCCTCGTATGGGGCAGCGTAACGGCTGAAGCCACGAAACAACTGAGACAGGATAACCCCTGAATTGCCGCGGGCTCCCATCAGCAAACCTTTGGATAATATGCCGGACATGACACCGATGGAGGAAGAATCCCCCCTCTTTAATTCCGTTACGCCCGCGCTCATCGTCAAATTCATGTTGGTTCCCGTATCACCGTCTGGCACCGGGAATACATTTAGTGAATTGACATGTTCCGCATGCTGCTGTAATTGTTCCGCCCCGGCTAAAACCATTGCGGTAAAATCTGTTCCATTCAAAGAACGATTACTCAAGAGAATTCCCCTTCCTAGCTTAATACACTTGTTTTACTATCAACCTTCACCACACCTTATTCAACTGTGCCTACAGGTTCAATTAAATTATACTAAAGCCAGACGACGAATACGAATGTCACACTTTCATAAGCTCTTGTACTCACGTCTGGTCGTTCTTCTACAGGTCATATACAATGAAAAACCAGTCAACTGCCCCACAATAAATCATCGGCTGGAATGATAACTATAGTCCCGCCTCTGAACCGCCGGCATGACTGGAATAAGAATTCACATTCCATTTAAATACAAAATAATCGCAACAATAACTATCCCATATTGTACTATAATGCGAAAGAGAAATAAATAAAGTTTTTGAATCAGTTGACGGAGCTTTTTTGACTATGATATTATATTTAAGTATTGTTTTGTTCAGGTTAGTGACTTACAAAGTCCGGCTGACCCAGTCGGCCTGAAGAGAGACCCGTTCCATATGGAATTTGGTTATTTTCAGAATAGGAGGTGGAATCATGTCTCGTAAATGTTCTGTAACAGGCAAAAAGCCTGGCAGCGGTAACCACGTATCTCACGCTAACAACCGTAATCGCCGTACTTGGGGCGTCAACGTACAAAAAGTTCGCATTCTCGTTAACGGTAAACCGAAACGCGTTTATGTCAGCACTCGTGCATTGAAAGCCGGTAAAGTGACTCGCGTGTAGTCGTAAAAAAATATCGTTATAAACAAAAGGCACCTCGTTTTAAACGGGTGCTTTTTTGGTTATTCGAAAAGTAATATCCGCCTAGTTCAGGAGAACAAAATGTCAGGCACCTTCCCGTGCGTTCTTATCTTTTACTACCGAGCTACCTATCTGTTATGCCCGGGAAGCGTGCCCTGTGTACCTCTAGCTTTCACCCTACATCCTGTGTTTACATTACGTTGAATTCAGTTTTTCTGGAATGTATTCAAAATGGCTTTAACGAATCCACCCAGAAATTTTGGCAGCTTGATTGTGTAAAACTTCATGCCTCACCCTCCCCATCATCCTCCTGCATCCGTTCTCTGTAGTTTATGCAACCTGTCAAGGGTTGTTACCCCACAAAAAAAGGCTACATGAGAATCCCGCTCATGTAACCATATTTATGCACAACCATCCCAGGCTATACCATCAGACAAGTCCGCGAACATAGAGATATGCTGAGAGTATGAAAATAAACAGGATATAATAAAGTACGCTGCACACCACAAAACCTATTCGTAAACCACGCCGTTCATTTTTACGAAAATAAAACAGCACAACTAGAACAGCCAAAAGTGAAAGAACGGCATTCCAAGGAGCCTTCACAAGCGAGAAACAGCTAAGGGTCAACCCCGTCGCCATGCTCGCGACAGTCATCCACAATGCTTCGGTCAGCTTCACTTGGACAAACGAGCTGCACTGTCCCGAATCGTAGCAATAGCCGCTGCGCGGTCTGCTCTGCCGAATACCGCACTACCAGCCACCAGCACGTTAGCCCCCGCTTCAAATACGGCTGGTGCCGTCTCCTCCGCAATACCTCCGTCTACCTCGATATGTACGTCTGGACGACCCAATTCGTTCAACCAAGCACGGATTTGTCTGATTTTATTCAACGTCTCTGGAATGAAGGACTGTCCTCCAAAGCCAGGATTGACCGTCATCACTAGAATCATATCTACATTTGGCAGCACTTCCTTGATCGCGTATGGTGAAGTACCCGGATTGAGAGCCACTCCAGCCAGAGCGCCTTGCTGCTTGATCAAGTGAAGGACACCATGCAAATGAACACACGCCTCAGCATGAACAGTGATGATATCGGCTCCTGCTTTTACGAAATCGCCAATATAACGTTCAGGATGCTCAATCATCAGATGAACATCCAAGGGAAGAGTCGTATGCGGACGAATAGCCTGAACGATAGGTGGCCCCAATGTAATATTGGATACAAAATGCCCATCCATTACATCCACATGAATCCAGTCTGCCCCTCCTGCCGCAGCTTCCGCAACTTCACTGCCCAAGCGAGCAAAATCAGCGGATAAAATCGACGGTGCTATTTTTAACATAAACTTAGTACCTCCGTTTTTTTTCTTTTAATTCCTGATAGAACTGCAAATAGCTATCATACCGTCCCTGTGAAATATGTCCTTCTTCCAGGGCCTCTCTTACTTTACAGCCAGGCTCGTGAATATGGGTACACCCCCGAAATTTACATCCTTCCGCATACTGCTGGAATTCACGAAAACAGGGAGATAGTTCATCCACACCCAGCTCCAGAAAATCCAACTGGCTAAACCCCGGCGTATCTGCTACAAACCCTCCGTTGTCTAAAGGAATAAGCTCTACATGACGAGTCGTATGTCTTCCTCGGCCCAGCTTATTGCTTATGGCGCTCGTCTCGAGCGTTAACCCAGGCTCCAAAGCATTAAGCATGGAAGACTTCCCTACACCTGACTGCCCGGAAAACACGCTGATTTGACCAGCCAACAGCTTCTTAAGCTCAACCGTTCCTTCTCCGGTACGGGCACTGGTTACCAGCACTTCATAACCGATCTTCCGGTACATTTCCTGAACGGTCAGCACGGTGTCATCCTCTGAAGGGCTGCCTTCATACAAATCGCGCTTAGTCAGACAGATAATCGTATCCAGCCCGGCGTGCTCAATATGGACTAAAAATTTATCCAGTAAAGGCAGGTTTAAATCCGGCTCACGCAAGGAAAACAGCAGCACAGCAAGCGTGGTATTAGCTACCGGAGGACGAATCAGCTCCGTTGTACGCTTTCTAATCTCCTTGACCATACCTTCCCCGTTCTCAGTCAGTTCGTAAACGACCCGATCACCGACAAGAGGCGTGATCTCTTTTTTCTTAAAAATGCCGCGTGCTCTGCATTGTACCGTAGCTTCGCCAGATACCGGACGCCCATCCTGATCCAGGCTGGAGACATAATAATATCCGCTAAGCGCCTTGACGATCAGACCTTCAGGCATGTGTAAGATGTCCTCCTTCATAATGTTTAAGTTTTATTGCGTATAGCAGGTTGAACATCTCCTATTGCACGTTTACTGATGCTGAACAGCCTCAATCACTTTTTCCTTCTTTTTGTGGGAAGCGTGACCTGGGTTGTTTTTATGGCTAACTGCCAACTCACTGCGCGTAGCCCCCGTGGAATTCGTTCCAGGAACAAAGGCGGAAGGGTCACCATTACCTCCTGTGCCCTCCTGATTGTTCGAGTCGCCTCCACCGTCACCACTATCATTAGAAGATCCCCCGTTATCACCTTCCTCGCCGTTTCCACTTCCATTTTGCGAGGAATTACCATCAGGTGTATCCGTTGGTGAAGTTCCAGCAGGTGGGGCAATTTGAGGCATCGTCACTGTTCCATTTTTCGCATCAATATAAGAAACCGGATACGTATCAATAAAGTCACCATCTCTAAATACTGAGACAACACTGTCTTTGTTCGGAGCCATTAGCAGGTTGATAGTGAACACCTGTGTCGTATTAATTGTACGGCTTCCCCATTCCTGATTTTCTCCACGTGCATCCGTATAAGTAATACGAATTTTGCTGTTTTTACCCTCTTCCTTCGGTGCAACAGGCACATTAAATGGCAGCGTAATCGCTTCTGGCGGGTAACCAGTGCTTACATAAAACGTAATTTCCGTATTTGGTGGCAACTCACTGCCTGCCTCGGACGGCCATTGTTTGGTTACTCTTCCTTTTTCCTGCTCATAGCTAAATTCTTCTTTAATCGAGCCAACCTTCAGCCCTGCCTTTTTGACCTCATTTTCCGCTTGGTTCTGCGTTTTCCCTACGAGACTTGGCATTTTTACAGTGTCAGCGCCCTTGCTGACTGTGAGCACAACTTGGACTGAATCCTTATCAAATGGCTCATTTGCAGCTGGAGTCTGACTAAGGACGGTCCCAACGGCCTGATCACTGAACTGCTCATTTTGCTGAATCTGCGTCTCCTTAATTTGCTGGGCGGTCAGCAGCTTAACAGCATTCTCGTAGCTTTGGCCTTTTACATCCGGCATTGGGGTGAGCGGCTTGGCAATCCCGACTTTCAGACTAATCTTGGTTCCTTCCTTGACTAAAGAATCTGCAGGATAGCTTTGATAAAATACAATTCCAGGCGCGATCCCCTCTTTGTATTCATGCTGGATTGGCTCCTCAATGAGTAAACCCGCTTTACTGAGATTAACCTTCGCTTGGTCTTCTGTTTGTGTCAATACACCTGGTACTTTTACCTCAGGCACGACAAGTACACTTTGCACATAGTACACCACTCCGCCCATGCACAGAAGTAACACCAACACTAGTGTTACCCACAAGATCGCTTTTTTTCTATTTTTCTTGGACGATTGCTTGCTCGGAAGCTGTTCAGACTCACGCGGTTGGGCAGGTACATCTTCCCCGCTAGAAGACATCCCTAATTGTTGAGGCTTAATAGCCGGAATAACCCGTGTTTGATCCTCATCATCCAAATGTGTAAACTCCAGCTTGGATTCATTACGCCGTCCCGGCAGCAAACAGGTTTCCAAATCTTTTAGCATTTCATCTGCCGATTGATAACGCTCTTCTGGATTTTTGCGCATGGATTTTAGAATGACATTTTCCACACTTTGCGGAATCAACGGATTAATTTTACGCGGTTCCTCAAACTCCTCTTGCAAATGCTTGAGCGCTACACTAATTGGACTTTCTCCGAGGAAAGGGAGCTGCGCCGTCAGCATTTGATATAAGACAATACCTAAAGAATATAAGTCCGATTTTTCGCCGGTGACGACACCCTTTGCATGCTCAGGTGAAAAATAATGAACAGAACCTACAACAGAACCCGTCTGGGTAATGGTCGTTGACGTAACAGCTCTAGCAATCCCAAAATCGGTTACCTTAACCCGTCCATTACGTCCAATTAATATATTATGAGGCTTGATGTCTCGGTGAATGATCTGATTTTGGTGAGCATGCTCCAGCGCATCACAAATCTGGGAAGCAATCCGTACTGCTTCATCCACTTGCAATGGCGCACGTTCTTTAATAATCTCATTCAAATTTTTACCTTCGATGCACTCCATTACAATATAATGGATTTCATCCTCTTGGCCGACATCATAAATACTGACCACATTCGAATGCGAAAGCGAAGCCGCAGACTGCGCCTCACGCCGAAACCGGCGAATAAATTCCTCGTCATGAACAAATTGCTGGCGCAACACTTTAACTGCAACATTGCGATTCAGCAAAATGTCTTGAGCCTTGTACACCAGAGCCATACCGCCGCCACCGATACGCTCAATAATTTCGTATCTTCCCCCTAGCAGGTGCCCGATCATGCGTCACACCCCTTTTCATTCAATGAAACCGTGTCATCGGGCAATTCAAACAAAGCTACAGTAATGTTATCGTCTCCTCCGGCAAGCAACGCCAGATGTAGCAGACGATCCGCACGCTCCTCCAAAGGATTCTCTGCGGCACCTACTACTTTACTGATTTGTTCTTCCGTTACCAGATTGCTTAATCCGTCGCTACACAGTAACAGTACATCGCCTTTTTCCAGCGTAATGGAGTCAATATCCACTTTCACCTCGGAATCAGTGCCCAGCGCCCGTGTCAGTACATTGCGACGAGGATGGTTCTCCCGTTCTTCCTTACTGATCTGACCGTTTTTGAACAGCTCGTTAACCAAAGTATGGTCTTCTGTAAGCTGACGTACCGCTCCTTTGGATATGACATAGGCGCGACTGTCACCGATATGTCCGATAATTCCGGATGCGTCGTATAGTAAAACCGCAACAACTGTCGTTCCCATATTATGATACTTCTCATCGCGTGCAGCCGTCTGGAAGATGACTTCATTGGCATGCAAAATAGCGTCGCTGAGCGCCGCCGTCAAAGAATGTGCGGATAATCCGCTCTCCAGCGTCGCCAAATCAGCGGCAAGTGTCTCTACCGCAAGGCGGCTGGCCGTATCACCGGCCAAATGCCCCCCCATACCATCGGCAACAATCCCAAGAATATAGCCTTGCTCTAAGTGCCTGATCCAGGCAGAATCCTCATTCACCGAACGTACACGTCCGACATGGCTGACATGAACTGTTTTGATCAAATGGTTTCACCCCAACTCCATATGCTTTGCACGCAACTGACCGCAGGCAGCGGCAATATCGTGACCCTGTTCACGCCGGATCGTCACATTGACGCCTTTTTCGGCAAGAATACGTTGAAAATTAAAAATATCGCTACGCGATGTGCGCACATACTTGCGCTCAGGCACATGGTTGACTGGAATCAAATTAACGTGACACAGCATGTCCTTTAACACATCCGCTAGCTCTTCAGCATGTTCTGCCTGATCGTTTACCCCACCAATCAGGGCATATTCAAACGAAATTCTCCGCCCCGTCTTAGCAAGATAGTAACGTAGAGAATCCATAACATCCTTAAAGGGATAACGCCGATTTACAGGCATTAGCTTCGACCGAAGTGCATCATTAGGCGCATGAATGGATATTGCCAGATTAATCTGGGTATCCTCGTCGGCAAATTTATAAATATTCGGTACAATACCGCTGGTCGACACTGTGATATGACGTTGACCAATGTTCAGACCTTTTTCATGAACCATTGTACGCAAAAACGTCATGGTCGCTTCATAGTTTTCAAAAGGCTCGCCCGAGCCCATAATCACGATGCTGCTCACTCGTTCATTCGTTTTATCCAAAATTTTCTGAGCCTGTACTACCTGTGCAGTAATTTCACCAGCTGTCAGGTTCCGTTTGAGGCCTCCAAGCGTCGAAGCGCAGAAAGTACAACCAATTCGGCAACCCACTTGTGTCGTTACACAAATACTGTTTCCGTAATTGTGTCTCATAATGACCGTTTCAATGGCATGATCATCATGCAAACCGAACAGGAATTTTACTGTACCGTCCTTAGATTCCAACTTTGTAATTTCACTAAGCGTCACAAAACTAAATTGCTCCTCAAGCTTCTCTCTCAGCGCCTTGGGCAAATTCGTCATCTCGCTGAAATCATTGACCCGCTTCACATACAGCCAGTCAAAAATTTGTCCTCCACGAAAAGCAGGCTCGCCATTGTTCTTGGCCCAGTCCTGAAGCTCCTCCAAAGTTAAATCATATATAAAAGGTTTCATCAATGTTTGCACCCGTTCCTTCTTCATTAAGTTCTGTTTGATCGCAGATCGTATTTTTCATTCTTCCTATTTTAGCACAAATCCCTGAGGGGGTAAAAATTTTTCGTCTTCATGCAAAAAACCGCCGGAAATGTTCCGGCGGAATGTGGAAATGCTGGTGGGCAGCTGCATGGAATTCTCTTCCGCGCTATTTCACCCGACGTAGGCGCGCGATATAAAATCCGTCGCTGTGGAAATGCTGCGGTAACAGCTGTACCGAGCCTCCCTGTATACTATCCATTTCGCGGCTCACGTCCGGGAAGGAATGACCCTCTGCCAATTCATACTCCGAATGTTCGCTTAAAAACCGAGTCAATTGTCCTTCATTTTCGTCCGGCTCAATCGTGCATGTACTGTATACCAGAATGCCACCTGGCTTCAACAGTCCCGCCACACTATCCAGCAGCTCATGCTGAAGCTGTGTAATGTCGCGAACATCCTGCGCAGTTTTGCTCCAACGCAGGTCCGGTTTACGACGAATTACTCCAAAGCCAGAGCATGGTGCATCCAGCAAAATACGGTCAAAAGAAGCTGGGGCATATCGTTCCTTCAGTTCTAGCGCATCACCAGTGACTGTTTCCACGGCATCCAGGCCAAGTCGTTTAGCCTGTTCACGGATTAATTGATGCTTATGGGCATGCAGATCATTTGCAACGATCCGACCGCGATCCTTCATCAGCTCAGCCATATGAGCTGTTTTGCCGCCTGGAGCGGCACAGCAATCCAGTACCAGCATACCGGGCTCAGGAGCAACTGCTTCGGCAACGAGCATAGAGCTTTCATCCTGTACGGACAGCGAGCCGTCCGTATACCACGAGGTAAGCGCCATATTGCCACCGCTACGAACAACAATCCCATAGGGACTAACTGCCGAAGGAACGGCATCAAGTCCTTTTGAGCGCATCTCGTCCAGCAGCTGATCACGGCTGGTAATTGTCGTATTCACCCGTACGCTGACCGCAGGGGGCTCATTATTAGCCTGACAGATAGCCTCAGCAGTATCTGCACCGTATTGCTTAATCCAACGCTTAACCAGCCACTGTGGATGAGAATGTTCTAATGAAATCCGTTCCTCTGGTGACAAATCGTCAGGAATACGCAGCTTGTCCGGCTCACGCAGCATGCTGCGGAGCACGCCGTTGACCATACCGGAAATCCCCTGATGTCCACGACGCTTGGCAATGGTCACCGCTTCACTAACGACTGCATGATCTGGAACTCGATCCAGATACACCACCTGATACACACTCATCCGCAGCAACGAACGTACCCAAGCCTGAAGCTTGGCCGTTCCTTTTTGAACAAATTTATTCAAAAAATAATCTAGTGTATTTCGGCGTGCGACTGTACCGTATACAAGTTCAGTCGCCAAACCAGCGTCACTTGCAGATAAACCTGCCTGCTGAAGTCGACGATTCAATTCAAGATTGCTATACGCACCCTCTTGCTCCACACCGGTCAACACATCAAGTGCAACTTCCCGCGCCGTCTGTTTGCGAGTATTGCCGGATCTGGCACCCACTCCCTTGCCTTGGCCTCCCCGACGGGAGTGACTCCCGCTCATCCGAGCACCGTGCCTGGCTTCATCTGTCCGCCGCGCGCAAAGGTTCCGGCATCCATAACCTTTTTGCCAGCCGGTTGAACCTGAGTCAGCCAAAGAGTTCCTTCGCCTGTCTGCACCTCAATGCCACGAGCGGTCAATTGAAGAACCGTTCCGGGTGCTGGAGCATTTGAGCCACTCACTTCATTATTTATGAAAGGCTGCTCAGCAGCCCATATTTTAAAAACATTTTCCTCCCAAAGCGTAAACGCGCCCGAAAAAGGAACAAGGCCGCGGATCCGGTTGTATATCTGCTGTGCATTGTCACTCCACGAAATACGCTCATCGTCGCGGTTCAGATTCGGAGCATAGGTCGCCTCGTCCTCGTTTTGCGGCGTACGGTCTGATTGCCCAGCCAGCAATTTAGGCAGCTCGCCCTGCAAAAGCTTTGCTCCAGCTACGCTTAGCTTCTCAAAAATCGTACCGGATGTATCCTCCGGTCCTATAGCAACCTCAACTCGCGATATCATATCGCCAGTATCCAGTCCTTCCGCCATATACATCAGCGTCACACCCGTCACGGTCTCACCGTTAATAATCGCACGCTGGATCGGTGCACCTCCCCGATAACGGGGAAGTAACGAACCATGCACATTCAGGCAGCCGAAACGAGGCAGGTCTAGTACGGATTTTGGCAAAATTTGCCCATAGGCTGCGGTTACGATCAGATCAGGACGCAGCTCCGCCACCTGAGCCACCGCTTCTGGCTGGCGCAGGCGGGTCGGTTGCAGTACAGGTAATCCGCGTTTTTCTGCCGCTTCCTTAACTGGTGTAGGCGTCAATATTTTTTTCCGTCCCTGTGGCTTATCGGGCTGTGTAATCACACCGACCACGTTATAACCGTTATCCAGTAACATGTTCAACGATGGCACTGCAAACTCAGGCGTACCCATAAAGATAATACGAATGTCTTGACTCATCGAACCTCACTCTCCTATCTGACGGTTCGGTCCTGGCTGTTCCAGCGCAACCTCATATACTTTTTCTGCAATATCCGTGAACAAAATTCCATTTAAATGGTCGATTTCATGCTGAAAAGCACGAGAAAGCAATCCTGTCGCTGTAACGGTAATGGCCTTACCCTCGCGGTCCAGTCCCTTGACTGTAACTTTCTCGGCACGACGCACATCCCCGTTCAACCCTGGTATACTCAGGCAGCCTTCTGGACCCAATTCCTCCCCTTCTTCGGCCACGATTTCTGGGTTGATCATTTTAATCAAACCATGTTCATCTCCAGCATCTACAACGATGAGACGCTTCAAAATACCTACTTGCGGAGCAGCAAGACCTACACCCTCCGCTTCATACATCGTATCTGCCATATCGTCGAGCAGCTTTTGCACGTTAGGTGTAATTTTAGTAACTTCCTTTGCTACTTTGTGCAATACATCATCCGGCTCCAACACTATAATTCTAATTGACATGACAACAGAACACCTTCCTCTTTATCCTTTTTCCTTCGTTTAGGCTTAACTGTATTCATCACAAACGCGACTGCTACATTATCCTATGTACGGACGACTTGTCCGCATTAATTGTGCTAATAACTTTTGTGGCAACGCTCTACATAAGCATTTGTGGATCAACATCCAGACTAATCAGCAACTTTTGCGCCTGTGCGGATTCGGCCATTTCATCAGCTACTTGCTGAGCCAAACTAATCGCGTCGATATTTCCACGCCATTTTATCATACATTGAAATCGGTATCTATTCTTGATTCTCGAAATGGGAGAAGCTACTGGCCCCAAAATGTCGAGTACATCCGATGTAAGACGATCCATATTCCCGAACCAGCCTCGTTGTCTGGCCCGTCCCTGTAGTGTTGCTGAATAATTCTCTGCCAGCCGGACCAGCACCGGGAGTTGTTCATGAGAAAAGGTTACCAAAATAAGACGGCAATATGGTGGATAGTGCAAATTGCGGCGGTGTTTCAATTCTTCCCTCACAAAAGAAGCATAATCATGGCGACTTGCGTGAATCACCGAATAATGCTCTGGAGTATAGGATTGTACGAATACTTCCCCTGGCAATTGATGTCTCCCAGCACGTCCAGCTACTTGTGTTAACAGCTGAAATGTCTTTTCCGCAGCCCGAAAATCCGGTAAATTGAGAGCTGAATCCGCAGTAATGACACCAACCAGTGTCACATCGGGAAAGTCCAGGCCTTTGGCAACCATTTGAGTACCGAGCAGCACGTCCGCTTTTTTATCACGAAATTGCTTGAGGAGCTTTTCGTGGGCATTTTTTTCTGTCGTTGTATCAACATCCATTCGAACAACACGTATACCGGGGAATAGCTTCGCCAGCTCTTCTTCCACTCGCTGGGTACCTGTACCGAAATAGCGAATATGCTCACTACCGCATTCAGGGCAAGTCTGAGGCACAGGCTCGGAATAACCACAGTAATGACAACGTAAATTGTTCGACCGCTGATGATACGTAAGCGAAATATCACAATGCGGACAGCCCGCCACATAGCCACAGCTACGGCACATGACGAATGTGGAGTGTCCACGCCGATTCAACAGGAGCACCGTCTGCTCCTTACGCTCTAACCGCTCTGCAATCCCATTATGCAACGCACGGCTAAACATAGAGCGGTTGCCAGCACGCAGTTCCTCACGCATATCCATGATATGTACTTCGGGTAACGTGTTCCCCAATGCGCGAGTTGGCATTTCAAGTAGCAACGGCGCAAACTCGTCGTTGCTTTGTGAGCGAGCCGCATAGTAGCTTTCCAGCGACGGTGTAGCCGAGCCGAGAATAACGACAGCCCCATGCTGATGGGCTCTGCGAATGGCGACATCACGCGCATGGTATTTAGGTGTCTCTTCCTGCTTATAGGACGTTTCGTGCTCCTCATCCATAATAATAAGACCTAACTCACGAAAAGGCGCAAATACTGCCGAGCGAGCACCAATCGCCACTTTCACACGGCCTTCGCGTATTTTGCGCCACTCATCGTACCGTTCTCCTCCAGACAACCTACTGTGCATCACTGCTACCTGATCGCCAAACCGACCTTTAAAACGCTCAACCATTTGTGGGGTTAACGATATTTCAGGTACCAGCACAATGGCCTGCCGATTCTGCTCGATACAACGTTGAATCGTCTGTAGATAAATTTCCGTCTTACCGCTCCCCGTGACTCCATGCAACAAATAAGCTCCTTGCTCACGCGTGTCCAGCTGGCGAATAATCCGTTCATACACCGACTGCTGCTCTGCTGTGAGAGGGAGTGGCTCTGTAGGCTTGAAGTGTCTGCCCCGGTACGGGTCGCGGAACACTTCGACATCCTCCAGCAACACATAGCCCTTATCTTCCAGCGCCTTAACCGTTGCAGCAGACACACTCAATGAGGTCATGACTTCCTTGAGCGACAGAGGCAAAAACTCGCTACGTTCCAGCAAAAAAGCAAGTACCTCCCGCTGACGCTGTGCTTTGGCAGAAAATTGCTCCAGTACCGTTGATGCCTCGTCTATGCCGATAGCCAGATCAACGGATTTCATGGTCTTTTTGCCAAGCTTGTCTTTAATAACTTGACTTTCCTGAAGCACACCCCGGCGTAACAGTGATTTAATAACCTCCGCTTCCTCAGGGAAACGTCGACTGAGTTGCTGCAACGGGACTTGCTCCTTCTCCTGAATGAAGCTGACAATCCGACGCTCTGTCGGATCACTCATACCATCGTCGGTCAGAAGTGCCCATTCGAGCTCATCGCCCTGATTCGGTTGTATACTACGCTGTGGATGCGTTAACTCATGCTGTTCCGCAATTGAGATATAACGTTCTGCTTTGCCTTTGAGCGCGGTAGGAATCATCACTTGCAATGCCATAATTTGATTACAAGCATAACGTTCACTCATCCACTTGCCCAGTTCGACTAGGTCGGCAGATAAAGGTGGCACCAAATCCAGCAACTCCTGAATCGCTCTCATCCTGTATTTCGGTGGTTCCTCAGCTGGGACTACCGAGATGACGAAAGCCTGCACCGTCCGTTTGCCAAATGGCACAGCTACCCGACTACCCGGCTCAATCCAAGGTCTCATTGAATCCGGTATCAGATAATCGAAGGTGCGGTCCGTATCCTTGGCAGGTACATCGACAATGACCTTGGCAACTAAATTGCCCGTCTCCATTAATGCAGCACCCCACCCATGCGTCCCGCGGCTATAGTAAGCAACTTACGCGCAACTTCTTCCTTTGACTGTACAGGAATACGCTCAACGATCCCGCTTCGGTCATAAATTTGAACAGCATTCGTATCGACGCCAAAACCAGCACCATTCACAGTTACATCGTTTGCCGCGATCAAATCACAATTTTTACGTTCTAATTTATCTTTCGCATACGTCTCCAAATGTTCAGTTTCAGCTGCAAAGCCAATTAAAAATTGATGTTTCTTACTCCGTCCGAGTGATTCTAGAATATCGACGTTCTTCACTAACTCTAGCGTAAATACGCTATCTTTTTTCTTGATCTTGGTCTGTGCTATCTCACGTGGTCGATAATCTGCAACTGCAGCAGCCATAACGACCATATCGCTCGTTTCCCATTGTTTTAATACAGCTGCGTACATGTCTTCAGCCGACTGGACTCTTTCAAGCATAATACCAGCAGGCGGTTCCGCACTGGTATTGGCAGCAATCAAGTGCACCTCTGCCCCCATCTTTTGAGCCACTTTTGCAATGGCGAAGCCCATTTTTCCAGATGAATCATTTGTGATATAACGCACTGGATCAATTCGCTCGATCGTGCCTCCAGCCGTTACAATGACTTTTTTACCTGAAAACACCGATTCATTCTCATTCACAGGTGACTCAGGCACTTGAGCCTCCACAGATTCGCCACCAAACCATCGGGATTCAGACTTAATGTTGTTTTTTTGTTCCTGGGCTTGCTGATCAAAAAAGTGCTCTATGGTTTGCACAATTGTGTCCGGCTCTTCCAAACGTCCTTTGCCAACGTAACCGCAAGCCAGTAATCCTTCACCAGGCTCAATCATCTTCACACCACGTGATACAAGCGTCTCCATATTTTGCATGACTGCCGGATGAGTGTACATATGTACATTCATCGCAGGTGCCACCATAATAGGCGCTGTTGTAGCCAACAACGTTGTAGACAACATATCATCAGCAAGGCCATGCGCCATTTTTCCAATAATATTCGCAGTTGCAGGTGCAACAAGCACCAAATCAGCCGCATCTGCCAGATGAATATGGGATACGACGGACGGCTCTCTTTCATCAAACGTATCACTGTACACCGGATTACGAGAGAGCGACTGCAGTGTAAGCTCGGTAATAAACTCCTTAGCAGAGGCTGTCATAATCACATGAACATCGGCGCCCTTTTGTGTCAACCTACTACATAACGCAGCCCCTTTGTAAGCAGCAATTCCACCGGTTATACCAAGAATAATAACTTTCCCCTTCAACATCGTTAACTCCCCCTGACCTAAAAAAATAACAACCTTGCGGTTGTCAAAGGAATTGGCATTGCGCCCGGTTATAATAGTTGTGTATAATTCTTACTCGTCTTCGCCGCTTTCAAGACGCAGATGATCCGCGTAAATCTCTTCCAACGCCACTCCAACCTGTTTGTGGGATTTAGGATTCTTGAGAGTCGTCTTTTCACCCTCGCGCAACTGTCTGGCACGACGTGAAGCCGCTACAACCAACGAATACTTACTATCTGCCTTTTTCATCATTTCATCAATGGAAGGATACAGCACGAATAGACACCTCTTCATGTAGTTTTGGGACTGTATAAGCTGAACTCCAGTGTACACCTTCAAGCTCAGCTTATACAGTATTATTTCTCTTTAGGTACGCTTGGCATATGAAAAGCCCTCGTTTAAGGATGAACCTTACAATGTTCGGCGATAATAATGGATTCTATTCGTTTACAAGCGAAATCAATCTCATCATTGACAACCGCATAATCATAGTGACGCAACAGATTCATTTCATCCACAGCTACCGACATACGGTGGTCTATGGTCGCTTGAGTTTCTGTGCCCCGTCCCCGGATTCTATCCTTTAATTCATCTAGCGAAGGCGGAAGCAGAAAAATGAATATGCCTTCTGGAAATTTTTCTTTAACCTTTAGCGCTCCCTGAACTTCAATCTCCAGAAAAATATCTTTTCCCTGCGCAAGCGTCTGATCTACAAAATCACGTGGAGTACCATAATAGTTCCCTACATACTCAGCATACTCCAGCATTTCATCTCGTTCAATCATACCCAAAAATTCTTCACGCGTTTTAAAAAAATAGGTCACTCCATCCTGTTCACCCGAACGAGGTGTTCGAGTTGTAGCAGAAACGGAGTACGTTATCTCTGGTAGCTTGTCACGCAATGCGTTGCCTACCGTCCCTTTACCGACACCCGAAGGTCCGGATATTACAAATAATAATCCCTTAGCCATAGTACACTCCATTTTTATTCGTCATTGTCATCATCTTTAGTGGATAGGCGATGAGCGACCGTCTCCGGCTGCACCGCAGACAGGATTACATGATCACTGTCTGTAATAATAACAGCCCGCGTCCGGCGGCCATAGGTAGCATCAATTAGCATATGACGGTCCCTGGCTTCCTGTATAATCCGCTTGATCGGAGCAGACTCCGGACTGACGATGGAGATAATTCGGTTGGCCGACACGATATTGCCGAAACCAATATTGATCAATTTGATTGCCATATTCAGGTCTTTCCCCCTATACATGTGACTCTTGCAGCCGTGCCGCTACCAGGTAGCTACTCAATATTTGCAGCCTGCTCACGAATTTTCTCGAGCTCTGCTTTCATCTCAACGACCAAATTAACCAAGTTGAGATGATTAGCCTTGGAGCCGATCGTGTTGACTTCTCTATTCATTTCCTGGATTAAAAAATCTAATTTGCGACCGGCCGGCTCGTCCGATAGCAGCAACCCCTTGCACTGCCCAAAGTGACTTTGAAGCCGGGTAAGTTCCTCATCAATATTGCTGCGATCCGCGAATAACGCAATCTCCATTCCGAACTTATGTTCATCAAGCGTAAATGAACCGTCCTGAAGCTCTTTAAGCCTGTGTTTCAGCCTGTTACGGTAGTCGCTCACAACATGAGGAGCCAGCACCGTCATTTCATGATGCAGGGATTCCAGACGTAAAATACGGGATTTCACATCTTGCGCCAAATGCCCGCCTTCTCGCCTTCTCATCTCCAGTAAACCTTGCAAAGCTTCATTCAAAGCTCGCTGTAGTTGCTCTTCCCAGTCCTCTTCGTCTCCATGGAAAGCCTCTCCAGGCTCACCCAGAACGTCAGGCAAAGCAAGAATATCGCTTATCCCTAACGTTCCTTTCACTCCATAACGATCCGCCAGCTGCTCTGCTGCATGCAGGTAAGCCTGCACCACAGTGTCATTTAACCGCGCGGCGGGCATCTGTTCTTCATCACGTTCCCTGTGGATAAAGACATCGATACGACCGCGTTTAATCTGCTGTTGAACCGTTCTTCTCAAGCCATCTTCGTAACGAGTCCATTCGCGCGGAATTCTCATCATCACTTCGCAATAGCGGTGATTTACCGATTTCAATTCCAAGCGCACTTTATAGCCCTCATAATGAAGGATAGCTTGACCGTATCCGGTCATACTCAATGACATCGGCATCACATCCATTATACTATTGTAATTGATTATTATAGTCGAAACAAGGGGGCCTGTGCGCGGCCTGATTTTTGCCATACGTAAGAAGTCAGTTCAGCTGTCATTTCATAGAACATAAATGGAGTCATAAAATAGATACCATTAAAATGTTCCATTGCCGTATCGAGTAACTCCTTGGCAATAGACACGCCCATTGCTCGTCCTTCCGGACCCTCAAGGCCAGACATACGTGCACGCACCTCATCGGATAACTGAATGCCTGGTACTTCATTGTGCAAGTATTCTGCATTGCGCCCACTAGCCAGCGGCATAATACCGATAAAAATCGGTACTTCCAAATGTCGTGTCGCTTCCGCGATGGCTGCAATCAACTCGTGGTCGTATACGGGCTGAGTCATAACATAGTCGGCTCCGGAGGCAATTTTCTTCTCCAACCGCTGTACGGCTTTACCCAAATGCTTGACGTTAGGATTAAATGCGGCACCTACCACAAAATTAGCCTTCTGCTTCAGTGGCTTACCGGAAAATGCAACACCATCATTTAATTGCTTGATCATGCGTATGATTTCAAAAGAGGTCATATCATACACCGAACTGGCGCCTGGCAAATCACCAAACCGCGCCGGATCTCCAGTAACCGCCAGTACATGGTCAATACCGAGCGCGTCAAAACCCATCATGTGGGATTGAGTACCAATCAGATTGCGATCACGACATGCTATATGAATTAATGGACGCAAGCCTGTTTCAATACTGACCAAATGTCCAAGCGCCATGTTGCTCATGCGAGTGACTGCAAGCGAGTTGTCAGCCAGTGTAAGCGCGTCGGCCCCGGCTTTCTTCAACGCATGAGCACCTTGCATAAACCTCGTAATGTCCAGATCGCGCGGAGGATCCAGTTCTACAATGACCGTATGTCGTTCCTTAACCAGATCCACAATGTTGGGCTCGCTGATATGTCTGCCATTTCCTCGTTCCCCTTCATCTGCAATCTGCTCCGCCACTTGAAAGGACTCTTTCGACAAAGCTTCTTTTGAAGCAAGAGGAGGCGGTTGCAAACGGTTCAAGGCTTTGGATATAGCAGCAATATGATCCGGTGTAGTTCCGCAGCAACCACCGAGCAGCCTCGTTCCCAGGTCTACAAAGGATTTGGCACATTCTCCAAAATATTCAGGTGATGCACCGTATACATAGTGACCGTCCACATAATCTGCTAGTCCCGCATTCGGATATACGGACAACGGTACAGACAAAGGGCCGTCCAGCTGCTCCATTACACTCATAATTCCCTGCGGACCCGAGTGACAGTTAAATCCAAGGATGTCTGCCCCCTCATTACGCAGCACCGAAAAAGCTTCCGCCACTAAAAAACCATCCTGAGTACGACCAACCTGATCGACCGCAAACTGACAAATCACCGGAATATCACTATATTTACGTACACTGTGAAGCGCTATGCGTATTTCATCCAGCGAATAAAACGTTTCGCACAAAATACCGTCGACTCCTTCGGAGAGAAGGGCATCAATTTGCTGTTCATAGTTTCTTGCCAGCTCCAGCTTTGATATGTTAAGCCGCTTTCCCCCACATATGGAACCCACTGCACCTACCACATAATGTTCAGGTCCGGCCGCATCTCTGGCAATTCTCACACCAGCACGATTGATCTCTTCTACCTTAGATTCCAGTCCAAACCGGGCTAACTTATAATCATTTGCAGAAAATGTATTAGTCTCCAGCAATCGAGCTCCTGCACTTAAATATTGACCATGCACGTCTGATATAACATCAGGCGAAGTGATGTTCAGTTCTTCGAAAGACGTATTTACTGGAAATCCTAGCTGATATAAAAAAGTCCCCATTGCGCCGTCTCCGACAATAATTTCACGATTCAGCACAGTACGCAAATCCGGTTTCATGTCCTCTGCTCCACCCCGCTCTTTATTTTCATACTAATGTAACATAAAGAGACTTCAAACATAAGCCAAAAACTAAAAAAGCCGCCCCACTCCCCGACAATATGATATCAGGAGTGGAGCGGCTTGATTCATCTTTTCTATTTCCTACTACATTTTCCCAACGGAAGAATGGAGAGAGTAAGCGTAAAAAGTCCCTTTTTTATTTACTTTAGCCACAATAGAATCCGTTCCCTTTTGCTGCTTGTAGAACGTATATTGATTCCCTTGAACTTTCACTTTATAGCCGGTCAAATTGATATTAAACAACATCTGAGCCTTGGGCTTGACTAGCTTCAAAGCTTCTGAGGCAGTATATTTCGGGCTTGCAAATGTTTTTTTGAAATCTGCGTCATCATTCCAATCCACCCCATAGGTGGATACGGCCAGCACTTTACCGGTTACCGCGCTAATTTTGACCTCACTGGCCTCGTTTGCATCCTCAAACGACCAATATGAAAGCCCCTTCGTTTCGTCCTTGTACCGTGAAGCGTGCTGCACCTTAATTGGCTGTCCACTCACACGCTTAAATGTGTTCATTGCACGGTTCAGTATCAGAGGGTCCACCCGCTTCAGCGCATAGTCCGCGTTGATGGTAATAGCGTTACCTCGATCCACATCCACATACAACGAGGAAGCCTGTTCACCTGCGCCCCAAAATACCCAGTAATTTGATGGCTTGTTGGACTGATAAGGGGATTTGACCCGCCAAAATGCTTCAAATTGCAAAGGACGCTTGCTGTCAAACGCTTTGGCGCTGTTTAGCACTTTCGTCTTGAGTGGCGCGTTCATCGCTTTTCCCAAGCTGCTTATTTTATATCGTATGGTTGTAGAATCTACTCTATTTTTTTCTTTATTATATTCTGTCTGTAACGTAGCAGTTCCATCTTCCAGTCCGCCCTCTACAATCCAAGTTTTCCCCATATCCGTCACATCGTCAAATTGAAATGCTGTCTTCGAGCCGATGAGTTCTTGCACCGCTTTTTCTAAACGGCTTACCACTGTCGGAGTTAGCGACCCAACCTGCTTATCCGTCGTTTCCGCGGCGGCCGGAATGGTCGCCGCCTGAACCGGAAGCGCGGTGGCTACAAATATGAGGACTGCAACTGCTGAAATCCAACGAAATTTCCGCACTATGAACGGCCTCCTTATTGTTTTTCATTTTCTATATTATACATCGTTCAGGCGCCAAAAAAAGACAGAATGTTGCTTTGTTCATCATATTCCTTGTATACAGGGGCATCTAAGTCCAAAAAAAGAAGACCTACTAAGGTCTTCTCAGATTGTCGAGAAAGTCTCGACAGCCTATTTTATGTTAATTTTGTTTAAGACGACACCGCGTTAATGTTGTATAATATAGGTAACTATTGTAGAACGGATGGTGTTGATATGCTACGCTCCAACCGCGAAA
>NZ_JBSEDY010000011.1:0-188146 GCF_053570945.1 Paenibacillus sp. CMM36 | reverse complement strand
AGATGGCGATCCACCTAGATCGCCTGGAGAAACAGGGGTAACCCCCCCCTGCTTCTCCAGAGACCAGAGCATTATGATGTGAAAAAGAAACCCACGTCTCAAAATGACGGGGTTTCTCGACAATCTGACAGCGGTAGTCTGAGACTGCCGCTGTCTTTTTTGTTGGCGCCAGTCTAATACTTATTTTATGGGATCTGTCGGTTTTTAAAATTTAAAAGCCGCTTGGAGCAGCAAAACTTTATTTTCTTCTGACACTTTTTTCTTTGACAAAAGTATACTTATCCTATAGGATTAAAAATACAAAACTGACTGACTGATCAATCGGGAGGAGGAAATCCATGCAGCCACGGAAGGCGAAGCAGTCCGAGATTGACTCAAATGACCAACCTGCTGAGCATGCGGGAGAAGAAACAGACCGCAGAACACAGCTTCTTCACATTGCATTAAAGCGGTTCGCCGAGCAGGGTTACCACCAAACGAAGATTTCAGATATCGTGGTAGAGGCGGGAGTAGCCCAAGGCACGTTTTATTGGCATTTTAAAAGCAAAGAGGCACTGGCGCTGGAGATTATCGCCACCGGTCGTGAACAACTACTGTCAGCGATTGGACAGGGATATCGCCGTGATGCGGGAACGCTGGCTGATATGGTTAAGGCTTCGGAAGCGCTGTTTGTTCGATTATTTGATTTTGCATCGGAGAACCGCTATCTGATGGGGTTGCTGCTGATCGGCAGCGGTGTCGATGAACCGGTGCGCCAGAGTATCCGAGAGACAAGGGCCGCGATGGAGCTGGCATTCCGGCGCAATATGGAAAGAGCGATGGAGCTGAACATGTTGCCTGCTGAATTGGATGTCGAATTAAGGGCGGCACTACTCATGAGCATGATCGAAGGTGTCATTACACGCTGGCTATTCGGTTCAGAGGGAACACATGACCACATCACGCAGATAACTGCTAAAAGATTGGCAGAAGAAGCGGCTAATTTTGAGTTTTATGGACTATTAGGTCAAAGCTAGAGGGTCAACATCGCATGAATGGGTAGTTGGCAACAAATAATATAGCCAAATCACATATATGAACTCAATCATTTACATCCAGACAGGAGAGAAGGATACATGAAAACATGTAAAAAAGGGTTCTTGGTAACTACACTCATGGCTCTGGCATTGTTCAGCCTTGTGCTAAGCGCTTGTGGTACTAAGCCAGAAGCTTCTAATACTAGCAATGGAGCGGGTAGCAGTAATGTGGCAGCGAGTAACCAGCTCGAAGCAATCAAAAAGGCTGGTGTAATGAAGGTAGGCATGATGGGCACCTATCCGCCGTACAATTTCTTGAACGATAACAAGGAATTGGACGGATTTGATGTGGATATCGCCAAAGAATTGGCGAAGCGAATTGGAGTGAAACCGGAGTTCACGGCACAAGAATTCTCGGGACTGGTTCCAAGTTTGCAAAAGAAAAAATTCGATGCAGTGATTAGTCAGGTGACGATTACAGAGGATCGTAAGAAGGCTATTGACTTCACAGAGCCTTATATCACAAACAATGTAAACATTATCGTAAACAGCAAAACGAATGATATTACCAAGCTGGAGGACTTTAAAGGCAAAACCATTGGTGTCGGCCTGGGAACGAATGATGAATCTTATCTGCGGAATGAGGTACTGCCGAAGGTAGGCGATTTTGAGATTAAAACATATGATGATGTCATTACTTCCTTAAAGGATCTAAACTCTGGTCGTATTGACGCAACAATCAACAATCTGTATGCTCTCAAGCCTATTATTGATAAAAACGGTTTCCAAATTAAAGCCGTAGGCGAGCCGATTAAATCGGATCAAGCGGGTGTAGCCATTAACCAGAAAACTCCTGAGCTCAAAGAAGCCTTGAACAAGGCTTTGAAGGAAATGAAGGAAGACGGCACTTACAAAACAATTTTCAAAAAATGGTTTGGCGAGGAGCCAAAAGAATAACGTAAGCCTGTTAGAGGCGTCTGGCTCCAGTCTTGGCTTTCATGCTGACATGGGGCCACTCGTCTGAAAGAAGGGAATATAACCAATGCTTGAATTAATGTGGGAGAACGTCCCTTTTTTATTAAAGGGTGCTTATTATACGCTATATATTACGATTGTCTCTATGTTTTTTGGCCTAATCATTGGTTTGGTTGTTGCTGTGGCCCGGTTGAAGGGGAATCGACCCGTTCGATGGCTGGCGCGCATGTATGTATCGATCATTCGGGGAACGCCGGTTTTGGTGCAGATTGCGGTCATTTATTATGGACTGGATGATTATGGAATATCATTCGGATCGCTGACGGCTGCTTGTTTAGCACTTAGTATTAATACAGGGGCGTACTTGTCGGAGACGTTCCGTGGAGCTATTTTAGCCGTACCCCAGGGACAGACTGAGGCAGCTTATGCGACGGGAATGTCGCCCGGTCAAACGATGTGGCGTATTATTCTTCCTCAGGCGGTACGCATTGCAATTGCACCGATGGGGAATACATTTGTGGGTATGCTTAAAGAAACATCGCTGGTGTCGGTGATCGGGGTCAGTGAATTGATGCGACAGGCCCAGCTTTTACAAGCACAGTATTTGCGCTACATGCCGTTTCTGCTCGAAATTGGCCTGATGTACTGGATTATGAGCATTGGATTCTCCGCTATACTGGAGCGGGTGGAAAAGCGTCTGGCTCGAGCTTATTAAGGTGGAGATGATAGATGATGATAACAACAAACGGATTAGGTAAACGATTCGGACAGGTAGAGGTTCTGAAAAGCATTGATTTTCAGGTTGCCGCTCGTGAAATCGTCGTATTACTCGGCCCGAGCGGTTCAGGTAAAAGTACCTTGCTGCGGTGCCTGAACGGTCTAGAAGAGCTGTCTTCCGGCAAGTTTGAGGTAAATGGGATTGAGGTCGATGCTACAGCTCCCGTTCGTGTCCGCCAAGCAGCCATTCGTGATATTCGCAAACAGACGGGGATGGTGTTCCAGCAATTCAATCTGTATCCGCACAAAACCGCCATCGGCAATGTCATTGAAGGACTGCTGACCGTAAAAAAAAATGCCGCGCGACAAGGCTATGTCCATCGGACAACGGTTGTTGGAGCGGGTGGGGTTATCGGACAAGCAGGATGTACATCCTTCACGTCTGTCCGGTGGACAGCAGCAACGGGTAGCCATTGCGCGTGCGCTGGCGATGGACCCGGCAATTATGCTGTTCGACGAGCCGACATCGGCGCTTGATCCCGAGCTGGTAGGGGAAGTGCTGGGTGTTATGCGAGAATTGGCTCAAGACGGGATGACGATGGTCGTGGTTACCCATGAGATGAAATTTGCTCGTGAGGTGGCGGACAAGGTCGTATTTATGGCAGATGGTATCATTTTGGAGGAGGCAGCGCCACAGGCGTTTTTTGATACTCCCCAGCATGAGAGAACACAGAAATTTTTACGCCAAATCAGTGAATTTTAAAATAAGTCGAAGAAGAATTATAGATTATTAAAATGGAAAGAAGGCCTTTAAACATGAAAGTATCTACAACTTGGCACGGCAAACGCGCGTTTACTTCGGAGGGACCATCCGGTTATTCGGTAGGGATGGATGCTACGGCGGCTTATGGCGGTGATGGTAAAGGAATGACACCCATGGAACTGCTGTTGGCAGGTCTGGCAGGATGTATGGGTATCGATATCACAATGATTTTGGATCGTTTCTTGTCGGACATTACTCGCATTGATATTGACGCAGAAGGTACGCGCAAGGAAGAAACGCCGACAGGCTTTACAGCGATTGATCTGACATTCCACGTAGATGGAGATATTCCGGATTACCGCGTATGGAAAGCAATTCAGATGGGTAAGGAAAAATATTGTGCCGTATCCGATTCCTTAAAAGCGGAAATTCGAATGCACCTCATTTTGAATGGAACTGAAGTACCCTATCCAGCATAAGTGTTGAAGAATAGTGAAAGAGAGTCAGCCTGTGTTATGTACAGGAGGCTCTCTTTTTTGTGTTATTTGAAAATATGACACGTAATGAAACTTTTTGTACTGTATTTTCGTTTAAAATAGAAATTGAAATATAAAAATGGGAAAATAAACCTATGTATGAAATGCATACAGGGGGAGGTTATAGTGAAACGAAAGTGCCTTATCATAATAGCAACTATTGTGGCTACAGTGCTCATCGTTATGGGTGTGACAACAGGATTACTATCTTTCATGCAGAATCAAGTGGCTAATCCTCCAAATACTGTCCGACCCACAACTGCGATTGTAGCCGAGGTTCAGGGTGAAACGAAGGAACAGGATGCTGCTCGGTGTTTGCTTCATTTTGTGGAGACGAATGCAGAAAAGGTTTCGATTACGATTCTGAGAGATGGAAAAAAGCTGGCAGGCCAAGAAGAGAACCGGATGATGCCTTTGGCGAGCACTGTCAAAACGATCATTGCGATTGAATATGCCAAGCAAGCGGCGGTGGGTCAGATTAACCCGGATAAGAGAGTGAAGCTGATTTCGCTGGAAAGGTTTTATTTGCCGGGTTTGGATGGTGGTGCTCATGCGGCGTGGCTACAGGATATGGAAGCTAAAGGGCGGATACAGAATGAAACTGTATCTGTACGCGAGGTTGCCAAGGGGATGATTCAATTCAGTTCCAACGCCAATGCGGAGTATTTAATGGACAAACTGGGGTTGGAAGCGATCAATCGGACGAGAGCCAACTTGGGTTTGCAAAATCATGATCCTATTTATCCTTTTGTATCCTCTATTCTGATTCCTTACGAACGTATGAAGGAGAGCCAAGGTGAGAATTGGAATAATACAAAGAATAATATTTCTGCCAAAGAAGCCATCCAGGCGATGTCTGGCACGGAGTTTCGCCGATATGCCCGTGTGATTCATAACAAGCTGCGCCGTGATGTGAGTGGTTCTTACAAGAGAAACGCAGATATTAAGAACTGGTATGACCAGGATTATGACCGTATCAATACGGATCGTTTTATAGCTTCAACGACAGCCGATTATGCCTTTTTAATGAGTAAGCTGAACCGCCGTCAAGGGTTCACAAAAGTTGAGCAAAAGTTATTGTCCGAGGTCATGGAGAAACCTCTTATGGTTCTTCCTGAAAACCAGCAATTTCTGAAACATACTGGGCAAAAAGGTGGCTCCACGGCTTATGTTTTGACACTGGCCATGTATGCGACAGATAAGGAAGGGCATACGACAGAACTAGCTGTCTTTTTTAACGATTTGGATCCTAACACAAATGCCAGCTTGCCTGAAATGATAAATGATTTTAAAAAGAGATTACTACATGATAAATCGTTTACAAAAGAAATTAATCAGCGTATCGGTGTACAGGTGAGAAGGTAACGCAGCTAAACGCTACGGTATAATACAGCGTTTAGCTGCGTTGCGCAACTCCTTATCCTCATCCTATCCGCTGCCTTTCTGTTTGCGTTCCCGTAGTAATAGATACAAAAAATATGGCGCGCCAATGACGGCTGTCACGATGCCAGCGGGAATTTCGAGCGGCGGCTTCAGACCCCGTCCGAGCGCGTCGGAGAGGACGAGAATCAGCGCGCCGATCATCGCCGAACCGGGCAATAGATAGCGGTGGCGATTGCCAAATAACCGCCGTGCCAGATGCGGTGCCAGCAGTCCGATAAAGCCGATGGAGCCGATGGCAGCGACACAGGAGGCAGCCAAGGCGACTGACACAGCGAGCAGTCTTGTACGCACACGCTTCACGCTAAGACCCAGCCCAGCAGAGCTTTCCTCATCTAGGCCCATAATATCCAGCTTGCGCTGTAGTGCATAGGCGAGAGGTAGTAACACGATTAACCACGGCAGTAGCCCATACACTTCGTCCCAGCCTTTGCCCCACAGACTTCCAGCTAGCCAAGTGAGCGTGTCGCTGGCTTCGAGTGGATACTTGACCAGTATATAGTCGGTCGCAGCCTGAAAAATAGCGCCCACCGCCAGTCCGGTCAAGGCTAGCATGTTGGGACGCATGCCTCCCTTCATCGAAAGCTGTACGAGCAACAGTGCTGCTAGCCCGGCACCGACAAAGGCGGCTACAGGCAACAGCGCCACTGGGGATGAGGGCAGCAGTACGATGACGAGAACCGCCGCAAAGCCAGCCCCCTTGGATACACCTACCACATCTGGCGAGGCTAGCGGGTTGCGGATCATACCTTGCAGCAGAACACCGGCTACTGCAAGGCCAGCACCGGCCATGATGGCCAGCAGGCCACGAGGCAGTCGGTAATGGTGAACGATGAACCAGGAAGAGGCATTTCGGTCAGTCAGAGCCGCGATCAGCTCAGAGGGCGTAATGTAGGTGCTGCCCACGCCGATAGCTACAAAGGAAACACCCAGCATTAACACGAGTAAAATCCACAGCTTTTTCATCGTGAAGCCCTCCCGTTCTTATGCGCTAGATATAAAAAGAAGGGCGCGCCCACCAGCGCGGTTACGATACCAACGGGCGATTCATAAGGAAAGGCAATAAATCGTCCAAGCACGTCTGCATATGTCAGCAGCAGAGCTCCGCAGATTGCAGACAGGGGGATGACCCGTTTGTAATTATCGCCTGTAAACACCTTGATGATATTCGGCACCATCAGGCCCACAAAGCCGATAGACCCGGCTACTGCTACAGCAGAGCCTGCCAGCATAATCACTGAGGCTGAGGCCAGTAAGCGGACAAGACGTACGTTTTGTCCCAACCCCTGTGCGACCTCCGTCCCGAGGCTCAGCACAGATAGCGAAGGGGCTAGCGCCAGTGCAAGAATCATACCCACGGCAAACCATGGTAGCACCAGACGCGTGTCGGCCCATGTGGACCCGTCGATGGCTCCGGCGAGCCAATACAGCACATCAGATATTTGCTCGTTGAACACGAGCAGTCCTTGGGTGACGGAGGCCAGCAACAGATGCACGGCCATCCCGGCAAGGGCCAGCTTGACCGGCGTCATGCCCGCCGTTCCGGCCAGCGCGTATACGAAGGAGCCGCCTGCGATGGCCCCGGCAAAAGCAAAATAAATGCTGCCGGACGATCCGATATTCGGCAGCAGCACGACGGACAGCACGACAGCCAGCGAAGCGCCTGAGCTGACTCCGAATACCTGCGGCGAAGCCAGCGGGTTGCGCGTGATGGCCTGCATCAGGGCTCCAGCCACGGCAAGCCCGGCCCCGACGATTAGGCCAATAACGGCACGCGGTAGGCGTACCGTCAAGACAATGAGCTGATCCTTAGACGGATGCTCGGTGAACAGCGCAGTCAGCATGGTGGGGATGTCCATCCTGACCGGGCCAATCGCCACGCTGAGCAGAAATCCAGCCAGCAACGCAGCGATAAGTGCAAAGAAGACCGGCTTATTCAGCCGGTCGCGTGAGGCTTGTCCGATCAACGGGAGCCGTCTCCTTTACTTTGCGCGGGATACAGAAGCGAAATGGCTTGCTCCAGTATTTTTTCGGCTGAGCCGAGTCCACGGTACCGGGTCCATAGTGCCCGGTTCACTTCGTAAACTTCCCCTTTTTTGACGGCTGTAATGTTTTGCCAAAGCGGGTTTTGCTTCCATTCCGCAATCAGCTTCTCATCGGCTTCCACCAAAAAGATCACATCAGGATCCGCTTGTGAAATCTGTTCAAGCGTAAGCTTGACGGTAGGTTCGCTTGTATTTTGAAGGGCGTTGTGGATACCTGCTTGCTCCAGCAGTTGTCCATCAAAGGATGAAGCGCCGTGAGCCGATAGTGAATCAGAACGGAATACCCCTAGCAATACGCTGCGTGGCTCACCAGCTTTGATGCCTTCTTTCAACTTTTCCATTGTAGCTTTATGCGCCGCGAGAATTTGCTCGCCTTTTTCCTTCTCACCCAACGCATCGGCGATGACACTGAAGGATGCCAGGTTTTGTTCATAGGAGGAATTTCGGCTCTTTAGAACAATGGTCGGAGCAATCTCGCTTAGTTCTTTGTATATGCTTTTATGACGATTCAGATCGGCAATAATCAAATCCGGCTTCAAGGAGCTGATCGTCTCCAGGTTGGGCTGTTTGCGCGTGCCTACTGGTGTGAAGTCGATTTTCTTGCCGAGCAGCCCATCAATATCATCGTCATTTTCCTGAGCTATGCCGACAGGTGTTACGCCCAGTTGGGTTGTAGCATCGACAAAAGAGAATTCCAAGGTTACGATTCTTTTGGGTGTACCCGTAACTTTGGTTTCTCCCATCTCATGTTTAATCATTCGAGTGTCGCCTGTTGCTTGAGGTGCTGCTGCGCTGTTATCTTGTGACTGGCTTCCACATCCCGCCATAATGACCGTCAGTAGTGCCAGGATCACTGCAAGCAGCATGCCTGTGCACAGTGGTTGTTTCGGTGTTGCCATATATTATCCCCCGTTCCAAGTATGCTTACCAGAGAAACTGATAATCATTATCAATCAACTAACTGATGATCATTCTAGCAATCGGGAAGGAGGACGTAAATAATGTGGTCATTTAAACCGTTTTGATCGATTAAATGAATTAAATTCATTAAAATTACGAATAAGAGGAGGGAGAAGTACCGACATCAGAGATGGATGGTTTATGCATCTCCCCGCTGTCGGCGATAGATACGCTCTGGTCTGCCAACGGTTCCGTACACCTGATCGTGGTGCGCATCGCCACTTTCCACTAAGTACTCCAGATACCTTCTGGCTGTAGAACGGCTCATACCCAGCTCAATTCCCACTGTACCTGTAGTCACCTCACCCCGTCGATTCAGGAGATCTAGCACTTTGTCGCAAGTCACTTTATCGATGCCTTTGGCCCATAGTTCTCCAACTCCGTTCCCTGCCATCCGACCGGTGCCCACGCTTTGAAGCAAACTGTCAATTTCCGATTGCTCCACCGTGGATTGTTCTTCCTGCCATGTTGTGACTTGTCGCCGAAACCGGGCGTATTCCTTCAAGGTAGCACGCAATCTCTCAAATACAAGCGGCTTCACGATAAAATCAAACACGCCTGCACGAACGGCTTGTACCACTGTTTCAGCTTCTTTGGCGGCAGTCAGCATAACAACATCTGTACCCGGATAGTGTTGCTTGATGAACGATAGCAGGGTTAGACCATCCGTATCAGGAAAATAAACATCCAGCACGACTAGAGGAGGACGAAGTACGTCCAGTTGAAGTTTTGCCTCAAATTCGTTTGTCGCGATTGCACATACGGTGAACCCATCCACCTTTTCAATAAATCGGCGGTTAATCTCCGCAATTCGCGGATCATCTTCAATAATAAGAACCTCAATATCCGATAAAACCCGCTCATTCATGGGCGTAATCTCCTTTTGCATCATTACTCGTATCAGTTCTTTGTAAAGGAATGTATACCTCAAAAATACTTCCACCACCAGGCCGTTCGTGTACTTCTATAGAGCCGCCCATTCGTTCAGTGTACTCCAGCACGAGAGCAAGGCCATATCCATGTCCAGCTTCTGCTTTGGTCGAAGCTCCTCTGACAAACAGCTTTTCTTGGATATCGTCCGAAATTCCCGATCCGTTATCTGCAACTTCGACGATGATGGCTTCAGTCGTTTCTTCAAGCCGGAACCAGACCTGTCCGTCAGAGATGGAGGACATCGCAACAGCTTCCATGGCATTGTCCAGCAGGTTTCCGACTACGGAAGCGAGAAAGGACCACTCCAACGTAGGAGACTGGGTTGAGAATGCTCCTTTAATATCAGAATGGAGTAAGATCCCTTTTTCCAGCGCCTGTTTCTTCTTGCCGATCAGTAGGCTGGCGATGATTGAATCGGGCAGGAGAGCAGTGGCAATCGGCCTGTGTACACGATATTCCTCTGATTCCTGGGTGATAAAGTCCACCGCTTCGTCATAACACTCCAACTGAATCAGGCCGGATATGAGATACAGCCGATTGGCGTATTCGTGTGTTTGTGATCGCAGTACTTCCGCATAATCTTTGACCTCTGTCAACTGTTGTGTCATTCGGAGCAGTTCGGTCTTGTCACGCAGACTGGCAACTGTTCCCATGATGCGACCGGAACGATCCTGGATCGGCACACGGCTGACGACTACAGTTCGCTGCTGGACCTCAATTTCCTTATTCCATATGTACTGTCCCTGATCTGGCCCCATCGTTGAATGCTCTACTGTGTAATCGGCAACAAGCATATCAACCAGTACATCCGGAACACCAGTCAAGTGACGAAGGTCGCATCCGTAGATAGAGGTTTCCGGTGGGAGTCCGATCAAACGAGCTGCCTGTGGATTGGCAAGTGTGATTTGTCCGTTACTATTTACCGCGATAATCCCTTCGCCGATGGACTCAATAATGGCTTGCTTTTCCTGGTACAACCGTCCGATCTCCACTGGATCCAGTCCATGCAGTGCGCGGCGTACCCGTTGCGCTATAATCAGGCTTCCCAATATGCCGATCATCAGAGCACCCACCATTAACCAGAGCCATGCATATGTGTATGTACGAATATTTTGCTGCACATCTGTCATTAAAAAACCTACAGAGACGAGCCCGATGGCCTTACCTTGCTGATCATAAACGGCTGTTTTGGCGCGTATTGACGGTCCAAGAGAGCCCGTCGATTCAGTGATCAAGGACTGCCCTTGCAGTACCTTATCATTCATGGGGTCTATCATAGGCGTGCCGATGCGCTCCGGGTTTACATGCCACTGCCGGATGAGATGACGATCAGCAATAGTAATAAAATCAGCTCCGCTGCTGGCTTGGACGGGCTTTATGGCCTCGTTGATACGCGAACGCAATTGCGTCGTCTCGGTCCGCTCCAGAGCGTCTCTGACCTGCGCATCTACGGCGAGGGTATTGGCGACGGTTAGCGCCCTTTTTCCGATTTCATCATATAGAGCGGAGGTGATCATATATCGAAAGGATAATCCCAACAGCCCGGTAACTACCAGTACTAAAAGGGATATAAATACTATAAGTTTTGTCTGAAAACGCACATGCCTTCACCGCCGTTAAACAAAATATAGGAGGAACGAATAAGCCGATAATCTCCTCCATACGATCCATTTTACTGCATTACAGAAACGCCCGCACTTTTATTCTATCGAAAGAATGGTCTATAATAGAAATAGTTACATAATACGAGGAGGAACATAATATGATTATTATTCATGCCGATATGAAAGTTTTACCTGAGAAAAGAGAAACTTTTTTGCAACAAACCAAAGGGCTGATCAGCGCATCCCAAGCTGAAGAAGGCAATGTACGTTACACGTTAATGCAGGATCTGAATGATCCCAACGCATTTACGATGGTTGAAGAGTGGAAAGATGCTGCTGCTGTAGATTTCCATAATAATTCTGCCCATTTCCAGGCATTTGTTGCCGCCGCTAAAGAATTGTTGGCTGCTCCGCTTCAAGTGAATGCTTTTCAGGATGCAACTAAACTGTAACCATCCCGTTGGATAATTCATAATCAGGAACAGGAGGAATAGACATGGGGAACATTGCAGATACAACTGTACTGAATAACGGAGTTCAGATGCCTTGGCTTGGTTTTGGTACCTACAAGGCGGAAGGTAATGAGGTCTACGAAGCGGTCAAAACAGCTATTGAGGTCGGTTACCGTCACATTGATACAGCGGCGATCTACGGCAACGAGGAACTGGTTGGACAAGCCATTCGTGATAGTGGAGCGGCTAGAGAAAATCTGTTTGTAACCACCAAGCTATGGAATCAGGATCAGGGCTACGATTCAACACTGCGTGCCTTTGAGGAAAGTCGTAAACGGCTGGGTCTGGATATCATTGATCTGTATCTCATTCATTGGCCTGGTAAGGATAAGTACAAGGAAACCTGGAAAGCATTTGAACGCTTGTATGAAGAAGGAAGCGTACGCGCTATCGGCGTTAGTAACTTCCAAGTTCACCATCTCGAAGACCTCCTCCAAGATAGCAACATGGTTCCTGTCATCAATCAAGTGGAGCTTCACCCACGTCTGACACAACAAGAGCTGCATCAATACTGCCGGGAGCACCAGATTCAGCTAGAATCGTGGAGCCCGCTGATGAAGGGGAAATTAACCGAGCAAGCGGACATCGTTGAGATTGCTGCCAAATACGGTAAAACCTCTTCGCAGGTCATTTTGCGTTGGCATCTGGATCGGGGGATTGTGACGATTCCCAAATCGGTAACCGCGCATCGTATTCGCGAAAATGCTGATTTATTCGATTTTGAACTAACGACTGAGGATATTGACCGAATTAATGGTCTTCATCTGGATGAGCGTGTAGGCACCCATCCCGATAAGCTGTTGTTTTAAATAAATATTCACTTGTAAAAAGAACCTCCCATTCTGCGTTTATCGCGGTTTGGGAGGTTCCTTTTTTAGGTTCAGGTGTGGCTTTGTCTATTTACTTGCTTAGCTTACGATACAACAAGTAAGAATAGAGTACAGGAGAGATAACGGATATGATCAGTACGGTTAGGAAAATGACTACTCCCGCCATTCCACCGATCCATGCCGCCACCAACGCTGAAGCACCGCCAAGCATCATCATAGGCCCCCCGAAACGGTGCGTTTTACGCCATACCTCGGGGTTAGACAGAGTCCACGGCGTGCGGATACCGAACGTATAGTTCGGCTGTACCTGAGTCATATAATTCCCCATCACCATCAGCATCAGGCCTATTAACCCTAAAATTATAGCATTCATTTGCAGTCGTATATTCAGGTTATACAGCAGCATTCCCCATCCAGCTACAGCGAGAACTACAGAAACACCTGCACGCGTAACTTCATAGGCTTTTGAAAATTTCTCATAATTAGCTCTGTTGGGGTCCATGTGGCGTGCCAATCGAATGACCAGCGGGACTAGGCCCAACAACACGAGCATGATAATAGAACCACTTTTGCTCGTATACCCGTCTGCTGTATTGTTAAAGTTAATATGCGAGGCTAGAACATTGGGAAGCCGGTCGTACAGCAGTATAGCGCCTATGGCGGGTGATAAGGCAATCAAAGTTGTCAAAACATCCGTCAAGCTCCAAGGTGTTCGAAATTTCATTCAGATTCCTCCCCATCCTTAATATGATTCACATTTTTCCTGGCAGGGGTATCGGAGTGGGCTATACTGAACATCCAACCGATGACATCCGCCATAACCGTTGTATGCAGGGTGTATATAATGTTTTGCCCCTGTCGTTCATCCAGCACCAGCCCAGCCTGCTTTAGGATATTGAGATGGTGGGAGATGCTGGGTTTGCTAATTTGAAAATGTTCAGCTACTTCGCCTGCGCTCATGCTTTTTTCCTTTAAAAGCTGCAAGATTGTACGCCGGGTCGGATCAGCCAAAGCTTTGAAGGCATCGTTCAAAATACATTTCCTCCTTTAGATATTTAGATAATACTCTAAATATCTAACACCATAGTAAAATACAGCTATACTACATGTCAATGGAACAAGACATCATTTTAGAAAAAATTAACGAGGTCAATTATGTTTGTATAAAGTAGTGAAATGGGCTATAATCAATTTATACAAAAATAAGATTCTTAATTTAAAGTTAATTAGAGGAGGGAATAGATATGAAACACGTCTTTCGTAAAGGAAATGATCCGCAAGCCCCGGTTATTTTGCTGTTGCATGGTACAGGCGGGAATGAACAAGACTTAATACCTTTGGCTGAGATGGTAGCACCGGGAGCTTCTGTGTTAGGCGTAAGAGGAAATGTGCTGGAAAATGGGATGCCGCGTTTCTTTCGCCGTTTGGCAGAAGGAGTGTTCGACATTGAGGATCTCGTATTTCGTACCAAAGAACTGAGCGAATTTGTGGACACAGCTGCAGAGCAATACGATTTTGACCGTAATAACGTGGTGGCTCTGGGCTATTCCAATGGTGCAAACATAGCCGCCAGCATGCTCTTTCACGATGCAAAAGCGTTACGCGGAGCTATTTTGCACCATGCAATGGTGCCGTTGCGTGGGCTGGACTTGCCTGAATTGAACGGTGTCCCTGTATTTCTGTCTTCCGGTGAAAATGACCCGATTGTTCCGACTTTGGAATCCCGGGAGCTGCAAGCATTATTGGAGGGAGCCGGAGCGCAGGTGGAAGCATATTGGGAACGCAATGGTCATCAATTGACCCGTACAGAAGCTGCCGCCGCAGGCCAATGGTTTGGAAAGCATTTTAATGTATAAAATAACTCGATAACGATCAAGCTACGGTTTAGCGCTCCCGTGAGCGATTCTATATTAGGAGGCGTCAAACCAATGGCAAAACCGGATAATCGAGCCGATAATGTTGAACATTTGCAACAAAGTATTCAGAACACACTGCAGAACCTGCATGAAGCTGAAGGATATCTAAACGAATTTTCCTCTGAAATCAGCAACGAGGAACGTCAGCAGATCGAAGAAAAAAATAATCGTCGCAAAGAAAGTATTAGATCATTTCGCGAAGAAGTGAAGGACGAAGCAGCTCATTCCCAAGAGTAGTAAAAATAGAGAGGCCCAACTTCGAGTTTTAATTCGGGTGGGGCCTCTTTTTTATGCAAAAATCATCATAACCGCATTCAATTCATTTGCCCCCTATAATGCAGTGGAGACGCTAATCTTCGTTGAAAATAAAAATTTTATAAATAATGTTGTTGTAAACTAATTTGTATTGATGTTAAATAATAAAAGAAAGCGCAATCATTTATGAATTAGGATTTCATCATGCGAAGGGGGAAGGATATGCTGCTGCGAAGAAAAAGCATGGCTTTGATGCTTATGGCGGTGGTTTTGATGGCTGGACTGCTGCAAGGCTGTTCTTTCAAGAACGATGAAAAGGATGGGCCGGGAACAGAACTTGTATTATGGACGTTCAATGAACTGCATGAGAAGTTTTTTCTGCAAATGGCTGACCAATGGAACCAACAGCACCCTGATGAATTGATTAATTTGAAAGCGAATACATTTCCTTATGACAACCATCACAGCAAGCTGTCGATTGCGCTGCAATCGGGGGTGGGAGCGCCGGATATCGCGGATATCGAGGTGAACAAGATCGGTAATTTCCTCAAAGGGATACCGCAACTGGTCCCGCTCAATCCGGTAATTGACCCCGAGATCAATAACATTGTACCTTCCAGAGTACAGATTTACGGCAAAGACGGTAAATATTACGGCATTGATTTCCACGTTGGGGCCGAAGTGATGTATTACAATAAAGAGATTATGGATCAGGCGGGGGTAAACCCGGATTCCATCGTCACCTGGGCAGACTATGCTGCTGCAGGCAAGCAAGTACTGGCGAAAACAGGCAAGCCAATGGCGACCTTAGAAACGAATGACCTGTGGAGCTATTGGCCGATGATCTCCCAGCAAAATTCGGATTTTTTGGATGACAAGGGCGAATTGACGCTGGATAACGAAACCAATATTAAAACACTTGAGTTTCTTCAACAGATGGTAAAAGACAAAGTCGCTATTCCCTCACCGGGTGGCGGGCATCACATGGAGGAATACTACGGGTTTATGAACAAAGGTGGGGCTGCTTCGGTATGGATGCCGATGTGGTACATGGGGCGTTTTACGGATTACATGCCTGACCTCAAAGGTAAAATTATTATCAGACCCATGCCGGCGTGGGAAAAAGGTGGCTATCGCTCAGCGGGTATGGGCGGAACCGGAACGGTAGTCACGAACCAATCGAAGCACCAGGATTTGGCGATGCGTTTTCTGGCCTTTGCCAAGCTATCCAAGCAAGGGAATGTGGAGATCTGGAAGCAGCTTGGTTTTGATCCCATCCGTAGTGAAGTGTGGACGATGCCGGAAGCCAAAGCTAAGAATAAATTTACGGAGTATTTCGGAACGAATATTTTTGACACGCTCATCGAAGTCAAAGATGAAATCAATGCGGTGCATATCGGACCGAAAACGCCTGATATCGCCAGTGCTGTGCGCAATAAAATACTTTATCGGACACTGCAGAGTGGCGAAGATCCAGCCACGGTGCTACATGAGCTGGCAGATGAACTGAGATAGACCCCAACAGGAAAGGGAGTGAGATTCATGGCAACGCCCGTTCATACGAACGCTAATGTACCGACAGGTCAGCCGCCACAACCTCAGCGTCCGACCAGAAGCCGATGGAGTCGCTTTATTCATTCCAGCCGTACGGCACCGTATGTGTTTGTCCTTCCATTTTTACTGTCCTTTGCACTATTTTTTGCCTATCCGGTCATCTCGACGGTCATTATGAGCTTCCAGGAAGTCCTGCCAGGGATAACAACTTATGTTGGACTGGAAAATTATAAGGACTTAATCAATCCTACGTTTGGAAAGGCGATATTGAATAGCGTCCTGTACACGCTGCTTACACTGGTCGTGCTGATTCCTCTGCCGCTGGTATTGGCAGTATTGCTGAATTCGCCTAAAATGCCGGGCAGAGGGTTGTTTCGCTCCGTGATGTTTATACCTGCACTTACCTCGGTGGTGGTAGCAGGAACGATCTTCCGCCTCATGTTCGGGGAATTGGATGGTTCGCTGATGAACTCCCTGTTGGGGGTATTCGGTCTGGAGCCGTATAAATGGCTGATGAACGCCAACACCGGATTTTTAGCGTTGATCGTGCTGGCATTATGGAGATGGCTGGGTGTGAACATGCTGTACTATATGTCGGGACTCCAGAACATTCCTCCCGAGTTGTATGAAGCTGCGCAGATTGATGGAGCCAGTCGTTTCGATTCATTTTGGCGGATTACGATTCCTATGCTGAAACCAGTAACGATCTATGTATTTACGATTAGCATTTATGCGGGGTTATCCATGTTCACGGAAAGCTACATGTTATGGAACGGAAATAACTCCCCGAACGATATTGGTTTAACGATTGTTGGCTATCTCTATCGCCAAGGTCTGGAGCAGAACAGTATGGGCTTCGGAGCTGCGGTGGGCATTGTATTGCTCATATTTACACTCGTGCTGAACCTGATCCAGCTCAAATTTTTCGGCATGTTCCGGAAGGAGGATTAAGCGATGGCTCAGAAACAAAAAGGCTCGTTATCCGCATTGCTCGTTGTCCTGTTCATTCTGTTTGCCGGGTTTGCCTTGTTTCCGCTATTTGCCGTGACGCTTGCCTCGTTCAAGCCATCGACGGAGCTGTTGCGCTACGGCTTGAATCTTAAGCTGGAGTGGGACATCATGTCCTTGAAAAACTATGCGTTCATCTTTCAGGGGACGACGGATTATTTTCAATGGTACTGGAACAGTATTGTTATTACCGTCTTGTTTACGGTGTTATGTCTGATATTGTCCGCGATGGTGGGCTATGGTCTGGAAATGTACCGTTTTAGATTGAAAAATGTGATTTTCACACTGGTGCTGGTTGTAATGATGATTCCGGTAGAAATTATCATGCTGCCGCTCTACAAGCTAATGATCGGCATGAAGCTGATTAATACGGTATGGGGTGTAATTCTACCATTCGTCGTCGCGCCGATCCCGATCTTTTTCTTCCGTCAATATTTGAGTGGAGTACCCAAGGATTTTATGGATGCTGCGCGGGTTGACGGCTGTTCAGAATATGGCATTTTCGTACGCATTATGATGCCTCTAATGGCGCCTGCATTTGCGGCAATGGCTATTTTGCAGGCGATGAACAGTTGGAATAACTTCCTGTGGCCGATGATTGTATTGCGGACCAACGACATGCTGACACTGCCAATTGGACTGTCCAGTCTGCTGACGCCATATGGCAACAATTATGATGTGCTGATCGCGGGCTCCGTTTTGGCTATTTTACCGATTCTGGTCGTGTTTCTGTTCTTCCAGCGTTACTTTATTGAAGGAATGACGGCAGGTGGAGTAAAAGGGTAATCGGAGAGGTATTCAATGGAGCGATTGAATACAAGAAATGTGCAACGTCAGAAAAGGTTGATCGGGTATTGTCCCGGTCTGCCTTTTTTTTAGATTTGATTGATTTTCATTCTCATTTTCATGCTATCATCTGCACAAGCTATAGGTAAACGTGGTATGATATTTGAAAGATTTCAAATACAGCACTTTGCATAATTCGATTCCTGATTTGAAATTGCTCTTGGGATTTATGCAAAATGCTCAATACAGAAATATTCAGGCGGAGCGTGGAGAACCTATGGAACCAACAGAAACCCAGAAAACTGACCCGGCCACGGCGTCAACCGTTGGCATGGAGGATATTGTACGGGCGCATCATATGCTGCGTGAGGTGATTGTACGTACACCTTTACAGAGGGATGCCGTCCTATCGGCCAAATATAACTGTAATGTGTATCTGAAAAGAGAGGATCTCCAAGTCGTGCGGTCCTTTAAAATCCGTGGAGCTTACAACATGATCCGTAGCTTGACTCCCGAGCAAATGGAAAAAGGCATCGTGTGTGCGAGTGCGGGGAATCATGCGCAAGGTGTGGCTTTTTCATGTAATGCACTTGGTATCCACGGTAAAATATTTATGCCGAGTACAACGCCTAATCAGAAAGTGAAGCAGGTTCGTCGCTTTGGGGGAAACAGTGTAGAGGTCATTTTGACCGGAGATACGTTTGACGATGCTTATGATGAGGCCATGAAGGTGTGTAGCGAGCAGGCAATGACCTTCATCCATCCATTTGATCAGCCGAAAATTATTGCGGGCAATGGTACGATTGCGATGGAAGTGATGGAGAGTCTAGATACACCTATGGACTATGTGTTCGTAACGATTGGCGGCGGCGGTTTGGCGGCAGGCGTAGGTACGTATGTTAAAACCGTGAGTCCATCCACCAAGGTAATTGGTGTGGAACCCCTTGGCGCGGCGTCGATGACGGAAGCGATGCGTTTGCACAAGGTGGTTACACTGGATCAAATAGATAAGTTTGTTGACGGAGCTGCGGTGAAGCGTGTGGGTCAGCTGACATACGATATTTGTAAACATACCTTGGACGATATTGTGAAGGTACCGGAAGGTAAAGCATGTACCGCGATTCTGGAGCTGTATAATGAAAATGCGATTGTTGTGGAGCCTGCGGGTTCACTGCCTGTTGCAGCACTTGATCTATATCGCGAGCAGATTCAAGGCAAAACGGTTGTCTGTATCGTCAGCGGTGGTAACAACGATATAGATCGAATGCAGGAGATTAAGGAACGGTCCCTAATTTACGAAGGACTGAAGCATTATTTTATGGTGAATTTCCCGCAAAGAGCTGGGGCACTGCGTGAGTTTCTACAGGATGTGCTTGGACCGGACGACGATATTACTAGGTTTGAATATACGAAAAAGAATGATAAGGAAAATGGACCAGCTCTGGTCGGCATTGAGCTGTTCCACAAGGAAGACTATCTTCCTTTAATTGAACGAATGAACCGCAAGGGGCTTAAATATACGGAACTGAATAAAAACGAAAATCTATTTAATATGCTAATTTGAGAAGGAGCCTACGGGCTCCTTTTTGGTATCAGGATTTTGCGAAATCTTCGTATGTATAGCGTTATGCGTAGTTTATAAATTTCTTTTTATTTGAAATAAAGCGTTTACAAAACTGAATGTGATAGGTTAATATATGGGTAACTTCATAAGTATAAACACTAATGTAATAGGTGTGTCACCTGAATTCCATTATAAGATACTCATTCGGAGGTGCGAAAGAAATGTTGAAAGCATGGAAAAAATCAGTACGGAGTAAATTGACCCGAACGGCGTTTGCTGCCGTAACCTCGGCTGCTTTGTTACTTTCAGTGATGCCATCTGCATCCGCAGAGCACTGGGCGTTAACTGGTGATGTGGCAGTACATGATCCGTCCATTACGAAAGAAGGCAACGCTTGGTATATTTTCTCCACAGGGCAGGGGATACAGGTTCAAAGATCGGACGACGGACGCAATTTTTACAGATTGCCGCAAATATTCCTGTCGTCGCCATCATGGTGGAAATCGTATGTACCTAAGCAAAAGCCTAACGATGTGTGGGCACCGGACGCTCAGAAGTACAATGGACGTGTCTGGGTTTACTATTCCATTTCTACTTTTGGGTCACGCACTTCGGCCATTGGATTAACTTCAGCAACAAGCATTGGCGCGGGAAGCTGGAGAGATGATGGACTCGTGCTGCGTACGACGGATGCCAACGATTATAATGCGATTGACCCGAATCTCGTCATTGACGCTTCCGGTAACCCGTGGCTTTCCTTTGGTTCATGGAATTCAGGCTTGAAAGTGACTCGATTGGACAAGAATACGATGAAGCCTACGGGGCAGATCTATTCTATCGCCAAGCGTACGGCGGGTGGTTTGGAAGCGCCACATGTTACATACCGTGATGGGTATTATTATCTGTTTGCTTCCATTGATAACTGCTGCAAAGGCGTAGACAGTAATTATAAGATTATTTACGGGCGCTCTACTAGTATTACCGGACCGTATGTGGACAAGAGCGGCAAAAGCCTGATGGACGGCGGCGGAACGATACTGGATGCGGGGAATGACCGTTGGAAGGGACCTGGCGGCCAATCCGTCTATAATAACAGTGTCATTGCGCGTCATGCCTATGATGCCACTGATAAAGGAAATCCAAAACTTCTGATTAGTGATTTGAAATGGGATTCGGCAGGCTGGCCTACGTACTAAAGAGAGGACCGTTTGGAGTCACCTATGTAGTAAAATCATATAGATATATTCAAAAACTGTTCCTCTTATGGGGAACAGTTTTTGGCTTGCAATGTCATAGAAACATGCTATTATGTATCAAGTTGATAATAATTATCATTATCGTTATCATTTTGGAAAACGTAATGATTTTTTCAGGTACGGAGGGAGTGACCTCATCAAATGCAGTCTAAAGACAGCATGGACAAACATACAGCTCGGACAGAGAGGGCAGTTCCTGAAGTAGTCATAACAGCACGTCCAGTACTTCGAGCGGGTAGGATTCGGCAGGCGTTGTTGTTCACAGCTTCGGCTGTATTGTTGGGTTTGGCCATATTCGCCGCCATTTCTCTCGGAGCCAAGGACTTGACCGTAAGCACCGTGTGGTCGGCAGTATTTCACTATGATCGTTCGCTGATGACACATCAGATCATTCATGAGTTGAGATTGCCGCGTGTACTCGGTGCAGCTGTTATTGGAGCTGCGCTGGCGGTTGCAGGTTCTCTGATTCAGGGCATTACGCGCAACCCGCTGGGAGATACAGGTGTGCTGGGCATTAACGCAGGAGCGATGTTTGTAGTTGCAGTGAGTTTTGCCTTTTTTCCCGATCTTCCTTATGGGACGTTAATAGTATTGTCGTTCCTGGGGGCGCTGATGAGTACCTTACTGGTATTTGGTCTGGGAGCATCTGCGCCTGGTGGATTGACACCTATGAGACTGACGGTGTCTGGAGCTGTGACGGCTGCCCTGTTAGGTTCCATGACTTCGGGGATTGCGATTTATTTTGATTTAAGTCAGGATTTAGCCTTCTGGTATGCGGGTGGTGTAGCCGGGATCAAATGGTCGCAGCTTGAGATTCTTGCACCGATTTTGCTTATTGTGATCGCCTGGTCTATGGGGCTGGCACGTTCTATTTCGCTGATTTCGATGGGCGATGAGGTGGCGTTAAACCTTGGGTTGAATCTCAGGCGCATTCGGCTTTTGGGTCTGCTGACCGTAGTGGTACTGGCGGGACTCTCTGTATCGGCTGCTGGAGCCATCGGCTTTGTAGGTTTGGTTATCCCACATATCGCTCGCAAGCTAATCGGTGTGGATTATCGCCAGATCGTGCCGCTGTCTGCGTTATTGGGAGCCGTGTTACTGGTGCTGGCAGATTTGGGAGCGAGAATGGCAAATCCGCCAGAGGAGCTAGCTATTGGAATTATGGTGTCTTTTATCGGAGTACCCTTTTTCCTCTTTCTCGCCCGTAAGGAAAGGAGGGATTTATAGTGAGTCGCTCTTTAGGGATTGGGGACACGAGAACGAAAAAGGCTTGGCTCGTTTGTTTGGTATTGGCGGGAATCAGCTTTGCCGTCCTTGTTTTGGGTTTGAATACCGGAACGATTCGTATTCCACCGCTACGCGTGCTGGATACGTTGTTTGGCGGTGGCAGCGGACGTGATCATATCGTTCTGTTCGAGTATCGTCTGCCTCGTATTGCTGTAACGGTGCTGGCTGGAGCGGGACTAGGCGCAGCCGGGGCGGTCATGCAAGGCTTGTCGCGGAACGCACTTGCTGATCCGGGAGTGCTCGGTCTTCATGCAGGGGCTGCGTTGGGACTGGTAATGTTCGTTAGCTTTTTTCGCGACTTGGACGGTTCGGCCGCCGTCCTGATCCCCTTGTTTACCTTTGCAGGAGGTGTCATTGCGGCGATGCTGATTGTTTTGTTGTCCTATAGCCGTAACAGAGGAATCGTGCCAGTGCGTCTGATTTTGTCCGGTATCGGTGTAGCCTCGGGCCTTAGCGCTATAACGCTGTATTGGTCCTTACGGCTGGATGAGGATACATACGCATTTACCGCACGTTGGTTGGCTGGCAGCGTTTGGGGCCGGGACTGGATACATGCAGCAGCTTTGCTGCCTTGGTTAGTCATTGTATTACCCTACGTTCTGTCGCAGACGCGCAGTCTGAATAACCTGTCGTTGGGTGACGAGACCGCGGCTGGAATCGGTACAAGTGTGAAGCGCCAGCGCCTATTACTGCTAGGCGCAGCTGTGGCTCTATCTAGTGCCAGTGTATCTATGGCCGGAGGCATCGGCTTTATCGGGCTGATTGCGCCTCATCTGGCTCGCCGTCTGGTTGGGCCGATGTACCAGCATTTGCTGCCAGTAGCCTGTTTGGTCGGGGTCGTCATTCTGGTCACCGCCGACACGATTGGGCGTTCGGTGTTTCAGCCAAATGCGATTCCCGCAGGTGTGGTGGTTGCTGTGGTAGGAGCTCCGTATTTTCTATTCTTGTTGTCCCGAACAAAATGACAGAAGAAGCCTTCTATAATGATCATTATAATGTAGAGCTTCTATAGCATAGGAGAGAATAAACATGAGAAAACACAAATTTGAGGGTTCAGGTTTTAAACGTTCATGGGTAGTCACAACTCTTGTTGTATGCATGATCATGCTATCTGCTTGCGGACAAGCAGCCGACAAACAGACTGCCGATACGAAAGCGGCGGACAGTGCGCAGACAACCATTAGTGCGGATTCGCGTATTGCTTCGATGTCAATTCATTTGACGAACAACTTGCTGGCATTGGGCATTACTCCGGCTGGTTCGGTCATTGGCGGAGATGTGAAGGATTTTCTACCGCATGTAAAAGATCGTCTTCAAAGTACCCGTAAGCTAGGTGTTGTCACTGATCCGGATATGGAAGCGGTACTGGAGCTTCAACCTGATCATATTTTCTTAGACAAAAAATATTCGGGAACCGATGTGGCCAAGTTTGAAAAAATTGCGCCGACCGACGTTTTTGATCTGGATGAAGGCACATGGAAAGATCAATTGAAAAAAATAGCCGTTATGGTCAAACATGAAGCACAGGCAGACGCATTTCTAAAAGACTATGATACACAGAGGGAACGAGTCAAAAAGCTGATTCATTCAAAAATTGGGGACGGAACGGTTATGGCTGTACGTGTGACGGCGAAAGAGGTTCGTGTTATGGGGATGAAGCGTCCGGTAGGACCGCTGTTATATCAGGATTTGGGCTTGAAGCCAGCCAAAGGTGTAGAAAAGATCAACAAGGCTTATCAGGTGGTTTCCCAAGAGGTTTTACCGGATTATGATGCCGATGCGATTCTTGTTATCATCAGTAAAGGCGCGGATGCCCAAAAGGTATACAAGCAGCTGGAAGGAAACACAGTATGGCAAGGTCTCAAAGCGGTGAAGCAAGGGCATGTCTACATGTTGGACGGACAGCCTTGGCTGGACTATTCCGCAATGGGACACAAAATGGCTCTGGATAATGCAGAACAACTATTTTCCAAATAAGTTCTAAAATATATCAAGCCGTATTCCTCCATGCAGCTTCTTGCAGGCCAGGAATACGGCTTTTTGGCGCACACCCCAGCTGTAAGTCGATTGCCTGATCGAAATGAAAAGGAGCTGCTATGACCCAAAATGGGGCAGCTCCATATAATGAAAATTGCGGGCTATGAACGTTTTTTACGCAGAAAAATCGGTTTGAGTCCAATAAAGCCGATGGCGGCGAGAATTAAATTTACCCAAGGTGAGATCCTGAATACTGGCAGTACACTGCGCAGCGCTAGTCCGGCGACAAGAATCACGACAACTAAAACAACATACATCAAGATGGATTTAAGATTCATCTGGGGCTTTACGGGGGCGGGGTTTGGATGTTGTATCTCCTCGCCTTCTTCGGGACGATCCATAAAATTCATCAGGGCTTCAACGAGTAGAATGGCTCCTGCGGCGATGATGATAAGGGTGGATAGGCTGATTTCTTCAAAGGGTTTGAGATCTCCGCCTGTAAAGGTGACAAACCATCCGATAATCGCCTGTGTCAAAAAAAACATGGACAAGGCAACCCATGCAATAAGCGTATAATTTTTTGCTTTATTCATTGCTTCCTCCTGCTTTATGAGCGTATTCCAAGCTGATGGAACCGCCATTTCGTAACAAAGACAGTATACGTGAGGAAGCGTCGGATGGCAAAAGACTTTATCTATAGCATGTATATTACCGTTGCATTCTCCTCAAACTGGATAGAGGGTGAGCACGTGGAGCAACCTGAATATAAACGTTGAGAGGATGTGGCATCATGAAACTGGAGAACCAGGCAGATTATTTAGTCCAAAAACGACTGGGAAACGCTTCGAATGGGAATAGCGGGGCGGCCTCGTCTACAAATGTGAGTCACCGGAGCGTTCAAGGAACATCTCCAACGTACCGTATAGTGGACGATATCGAAGTGGCTGAGGATACAGAATTTGCAGGTGAGCTAGGTGCACAGAACTACCGCAGCCTGTGGCATGAGGATGAACATAACGGCGACTCTTGTAAACTGCAGTGGGAAGGACGAACGGAGACCCACCAAATGTTCAGGAACAGCTACGAATAACGAATGTCACTTTAAATGTAGTGGATTCCCTCACATAAGTGTAGTATAGCGTTCTCCGGAATCGCATCGGGGAGCGCTATTTGTTTACTTTTTTAACGATGTGAACTGACAGGTTGACAAGGAAGCAGGGCGATGATAGACTGACTTTACTATAAAACTTATTAAACTTATCGGAATTAAAGTGAATAAATATCCTGGATGGATATTCCACGTTACTATATGAGTTCGAATTCATAAATGTGTAGTGAAGCTTGAAACAGGGGGAATCAGGATGGAACGGCAAATTGGAATTCGTTTTGAACATGAAGAGCTGGCCGCAACAATTCATTATCCAAACCGTACAAATGAGGGAGAGCGTCAGAGACGAGTTCCCCTCGTTGTTATATGTCACGGTTTTGTAGGCAATCGTATCGGCGTAGATCGATTATTCGTCAAGACTGCGCGTGAACTGGCCGAAGGGGGATATTTTGTCCTGCGCTTTGATTTTGCCGGTTGTGGGGAGAGCACAGGTGAATACGGCAAGCAGGGGCTTGAGTCCATGATTAATCAGACACGTACCGTATTGGATTACGCCGTCAATTGTGCGGACATTGACCCGACCAAGGTGACGCTGATCGGTCACAGTCTGGGGGGCGCGGTTGCTCTTCTCACAGCCGTACGGGACAAGAGAGTACAAAATCTGGTCCTTTGGTCAGCAGTGGGCTATCCGTTCAATGACATCGTCAAAATTACGGAGCGAAGCGTGTACGATGAGTCTGTTAAAACTGGTCATGCCGATTATTTGGGCTATAAGTTTACGCCTGCTTACTTTGAGTCGTTAGCTCAATTTCAGCCGTTCCAGGAGGCCGTTAAATTTAACGGGGATGTGCTCGTCATTCATGGAACCTCGGATGATATTATTCCTGTCGATTATGCATTTCTGTTTCAAAAGATATTCTGGATGCGTCCAGAGGGACGCTGTGATAAAGAGATTATTTTCCAGGGAGATCACACTTTCTCGTCAGGTAAAGAGCGGCAACGGCTCATTGATCGGACGCTTGAATGGCTGGATGAACAGGAAAATATTCAACGTGATTGGCAGCACTGGATGATCTGATTTCAGTGTGTAACGGATTGTATTGGAAATTGCGCCTCCGCCGGAGTAAAATGGAAGAGTAACACTATACTGGCGTGTGGAGGTTGGCAGCGATGACATTACCCTCAATTTTTGTTGCGCATGGTTCACCGACACTGGCTGTAGAAAATAACGCATATACCAGCTTTCTTGCAAAGCTGGGCGCGAGCCTGCCCCGACCCAAAGGAATTGTCATTTTTTCCGCGCATTGGGATAGCCCCGATCAATGTATTGGCGCGGATGATCAGCATGCAGCGTTGCACGATTTCTATGGCTTTCCTGAAGAAATGTACTCAATCGATTACCCTGCACCAGGCGATCCAAAGCTGTATGAGGAGATAGAGCATCTGTTCAGTCAGCATAACTTGTTCCACCAGCCGGTTCGGAACCGGGGACTGGATCATGGAGCATGGGTGGTTTTGCGGCATATATATCCTGATGCGGACATACCGGTCGTACCGTTATCTATTGATTCTCGGCGCGCTCCTCAAGAGCAATACGAGATTGGACGGATGCTGGCGCCGTTGCGAGAACAAGGGATTTTGATTATCGGTAGCGGCGGATTGGTCCACAACTTGCGGACACTCAAGCAGACGAGTGAGCCAGCCGATTGGGCCGTTCAATATGATGACTGGATTGCACAGCAGCTTCAAGACTGGAATTTACGTCACTTATTCCAATATGACAAGAAGGCTCCATATGCCAAACAAGCGGTACCTTCTTATGGAATAGAGCATTTTTCACCTTTGTTTTATGCGATGGGGGCTGCGGATCAGGAGCGCTCCGCGCATAAGCTTTTTCAGTCGTATGTCCTTGGCTCGCTGAGTCTCAATTGTTGGGCTTTTGGTCAAGAAAGTGATACGTAAATGTAAAAAAGAACTTCCGAATCCACATGCTGTGTGGGAATGGAAGTTCTTTTGTGTTTTTTGCGTCTTCGATTAATTAGAAGGCACGTTCTTTTTTAGCCAAGTGGATACCTGCGAAGTACGTTGATCTCCATTTTGATCCAACAGTGTCATAAATGCTTTCAGCTTTTGAATATAGGTGCTCTTCGAATCCATATTACGTTGAACGAACCATTGATACCCTTTTTTGGCATACGGATGAATCTTCCCGGTATCATGATCGAATAATGGCGTATTGTTCGTGCCGTAGAAAGTATAGAAAAAGTACAGATCGTGCAATTTTTTTATAGCTTGTGTACGATTGGAATGTGGATATTGGTTTAAAAACAATTCCTGTGCCAGCACTCGTCCGGCTAACTGTTGATAGCCGATACGGAGCGCGGCATCTTTGGTAGCAGCCTGTCCGGATTCCATCGACATGATGTCAATATAGCTGCGGATATCTGCCGTGGTGTGCTTCCCGAATACTTTATATTTTTCATAGTTGATGATTGGGTAATACATGCCTTCTGCGGTTTCAAGTTTGTAGCCGGCATCTCTTGTTTGAGTTAGCAACTTTTTCAGGTTCGCATCGCTTGTACGGCTGATTACATTTGTGAACGAATCACCGGGTTTATAGATTTGATTTATTTTGGTTTGAACAGAGGTCGGGTATAGGGTCTGTGCATAGGAATCCAATTGCTGGTTCTGTGCATTTTCCAGATGAAGCACCATGAGGGTAGCTTGAGAAGCTGGAATGGATTGAATATGCTTTTGCAAATAAGTGAATGCCTGAGATAGCTTGCCGGGTTGGCCTAGTAGCTGCTCGAAGGTCTTGGAGATATGTTGTACACTTTCTGCCTGAGATGTCGTAGTAGACGTCGCCGCTTGGGCTGATGCCGTATATCCCGATCCCATAGTCTGCACTGTGAAAGTTACTGCTGCGAGCATGAGATAGGCTTTGGTGATTTTTTTCATGATATAACCCTCCATTACGTTCTTTGATGTAACTGTAGTGTATAGGGTAAATGTATCGTGAGCATTCCATGTTGTATCCAACTTGTAAACGTTTGGGGAGGATAATGAATCCGATAAAAGAGTCCGAGTTAGGAGGAGCTAAAATCCTCCTTGTGAGCATAACAGCGCAAAAAAAATAACCATTATCCCGGAGGATAACGGTTATTTGGGGGATGTTTAAGCTATTTTTCGACTAGGGTCCGCTGGAAAGGTATCTTTATTTTTACCAAACAGTCCACGCAGGAAGGGCAGTACCCAACGGTCAAAGCCAATTCTTCCGGCATTTGCGCCAGCAACTACGAGGAAGATTTCAAACAGCAGGTAGATTGCATTGGTGCTTACTGTACCCGAGAACAGGAACGAGAAGTTCATAACCATGGCCATCAAAGCAGCCAGTGTAGTCAATGTACCGAGAAGCAGGCCAACCCCGACCAAGAACTCACCCAACGGGATCAGGACGTTGAACAAACCTACATTCGGCAGGGCAAAGGCTTCGAGGAACGATCCCCACCAGCCTTGTACAGCGGGATGGTCTCCACCTGTTTTAGCAATGGCCCCCGAGATAAATCCGCCTGCATCGAATCCACCTGTCAGCTTTTCAAGTCCGTGAGTCATCCATTCATAACCTAGATAAACCCGTACGACAGTCAGCAACCACATTGCGACTTTGTTCTCACGTAACCAGCTATTAAACATTCAAACCACTCCTCTTTCTTAATCTATAATGTTGGTTGTATTTCATTTTGTTGGGATGATCATCTTTGCTACACCTTTATTGTAGTAGGTTCAGTTACAGTTATTTGTGATAAAAATCACAAAGTATGAATATTTTTAAAATTTTAATGTCTTCAGATAAGTATTCTATAGAGAGGTCATGCTTCAATCAAGACAAAAACAGGAAATAAAGCTTATAATGAGAAAAATAACGAAGTGGAGGGATGAACTTGTCCGGGCCCATTTCCCAACGAAATCATTGGTTGCGTGTAATGGCCTCAGCTCTGTTATGCATGACGCTGATGTCTTGTTCTGCTATGTCCAATACGGGAGATACTGAACCCGTTCCTCAACCGACCAAGCATAAAACAGAGAAGGAGGCGCTTGAACCGCCGAAGGAGCAGTCTACTCCGGCATTTACAGCTCCGCTTACCGGTCTTCCGGTGGAGCAGCCAGTTTTGGAGCGACCGCTCGCTGTCATGATTAACAATGCTCCAGCAGCACGTCCGCAGGCAGGACTTAGTCAGGCAGATATGGTATATGAAGTTCTTGCAGAAGGCGGAATTACCCGTCTGGTCGCTTTTTTCCAAAGTCATGGCGGAGATGTAAAGGTTGGTCCGGTCCGTAGCATTCGTCCGTATTTGATTGAGCTGGGCGAAACTTATGGTGCGTTGCCGATACACGCAGGGGGAAGCACAGATGCCTATGCGATTTTACAGCAGCAGCGGAAGGAACATTTAGATGAGATTTCAAATGGAGGGGCATACTTCTGGCGAAGCAAAGATCGTCGTCCTCCGCATAATCTATACACGGACGTGAATAGACTGCGCAAAGGAAGCGATAGTAAAGGGTATGCTACGCATACGGACGTTCCAGTATATACTTACCTTAAATCCGGCGAAACCCCAGTTATGGTGGACGAGACTGCAACATCTTTACAAATCCGGTTTTTGCTTAAAAGCTACCGGGTATCTTATACCTATGATCCAGCGGATCAACAATATAAGCGTTTTGTGAACGAAAAGTCACATGTGGATCAAAATAATAACCAACAGCTCTCAGCAGCCAATGTCATTGTGATGAGCACCAGGCATCGAACGTTGGATGATGTAGGCAGATTAAGTGTTGAACTGGACGGCAGCGGAGAGGCCATGGTGTTTCAACAAGGACAGTTAATACAGGCTGAGTGGCAACATACGCCAGGTGATGCGATTCGTTTTATGAAGAATGGGGTTGAAATTCCGTTAACGCCAGGTACATCCTATATACATGTGGTGCCTGCAGATACACCACTAAAGGAACATGTAACCATAGAAGTGAATTAGAAAACGAATTACACCTTTTTAGGAAAAAATTGTCGGATAATGAGCTTATATGTCGGGCACTGTATACGTATATCATGAAATTTGCTTTTACAAACATTACAAAAACATTGATGAGTGTGATAAGATAGCAAAGGTTGTCTATTGCAGTCGAAACAGGTTGCGGATATTTTCGTAAAGGGGTAATCGTTATGAGATTGAAGAAAAAGGATATATTCTTCGAGACGTTGGAAAATATGGCAGATACGATCGTGCAAGCAGCCGATTATTTTGCCCAACATACTTCAAATCTTCAAGATGTGACTTTGTTTACAAATGAAATGAAGAAGTATGAAAATAAGTGTGATGATTACACACACACGATTATTACTGAACTGAACAAGACCTTCATTACGCCGTTGGAACGCGACGACATCATGGAACTGACAACAACCATGGATGATGTGTTGGACGGTCTTGAAGCGACGGCTTCCCGTTTTTATATGTACAACATTACGGAGCCGGACGAGTATATTGTGCAGTTCGCTGATATTCTGCGTCAATCAGCTTACGAAATTCAGAAAGCTGTACATCTGCTTTCACAGAAAAAATTGCTGGCCATTCGTGAATACACTATTCGTCTGAATGATTTGGAAAATCAGGGGGATGAATTGTTGCGTATTTGCATCAAAAACCTGTTTGCAACTGTAACTGACCCTATTGAACTGATTAAACGCAAAGAATTGTACGAACGCCTTGAAACGACAACGGATTCATGCGAGGATGTTGCAAATATGCTGGAATCCATCATTATGCGTAACTCGTAAGGAGTCCTTTTACATGGATACAAGTTTACTGGTATTGGGTATTGTTATTTTTCTTGCTCTGGCATTTGATTTTATTAATGGGTTTCATGATACGGCGAACGCGATTGCAACTTCGGTATCGACCCGTGCATTGACCCCGCGACGTGCGATTATTATGGCTGCGGTCATGAACTTTCTCGGGGCAATATTGTTTACAGGGGTTGCGAAGACGATTGGTGGAAGTGTGGCTGATCCAACCAAGCTTACGAATGGAATTGATATCGTCATTGCGACGCTGATCGCTGCGATTATCTGGAACCTCTTAACCTGGTGGTTCGGTATTCCTTCATCCTCTTCTCATGCATTGATTGGTGCATTGGCTGGAGCGGTGTATGTAGGTGCAGGATCGGAAAAATTAAACTGGAGCGGCTTCATCGGGATTGTCGAAGGACTTATTTTCTCCCCGTTGATTGCTTTTGTTGTCGGTTACATCGTGATGATGATTTTAAAATACATCTTCGCTCATCGTAGTCCGCATACGGTGAACAAAGGGTTCCGTACAATGCAGGTCATTACAGCAGCGCTTCAGTCGTTCACGCATGGTACGAATGATGCTCAAAAGGCGATGGGGATTATTACATTCGCACTCGTTTCGTCGGGGTATCAGGACCATTTGGAAGTACCCATGTGGGTAAAAATTTCAGCCGCAACAGCCATGGCGCTAGGTACATCTATCGGGGGCTGGAAAATCATCAAGACGATGGGAACCAAGATTTTTAAAATCGAGCCAATTAACGGATTTGCAGCCGACATTTCGGGAGCCTCTGTTATTTTCACAGCTACATTGCTTCATTTGCCCGTAAGTACCACTCATGCCATTACTTCGGCTATTTTGGGTGTGGGTTCTGCGAAGCGTTTTTCCGCTGTGCGTTGGTCGCTGGCCGGTCGAATTATTATTACTTGGGTGATAACGATACCGATTGCTGCGCTGTTATCTGGATTGATTTTCAAAATTCTTTTCTAGTTCGTTATTATTTCTTGAAAAATAGGTACACACTATAGAACACACAATAAGCTTCCGTCCGCTTTTTGCGGCAGGGGCTTATTGGCATTCTGGGGCAAAACGGCTTCTTCAAAGTTTACACCTCCAGATAGTTCCATGAAACGTTTTTCAAAAATACCTGACATCAAAGTAGTCAATTTTTAATAACTCCTGTAAAATAAACAGAAAACTTTGAACCGTTCAACTGACTGGAGGAAATTATGCAAAAATCTAGAAAACTAATAGCACTTATCATTTGTTTGTTTTTTGTGGTTGCCCTGGCCGGTAATTTCGGTGTAGTGGCACATGCAGAAAATAAAACAAAGTATGATATCGGCACGGATACAACGTTCGCGCCTTTTGAGTTTGAAGATGTAGATGGTAAATTCGTCGGAATTGATATGGATTTGCTGGCAGCTATTGCCAAGGATCAGAATTTTGAATATACCATTAAGCCTCTTGGCTTTAACGCGGCAGTGCAGGCCCTTGAAACGAATCAAGTGGATGGTGTCATTGCCGGGATGAGTATTACCGATGAACGCAAGCGGAAATTTGATTTTTCTGAGCCTTATTTTGATTCAGGCGTCGTCATGGCGGTCCGTAAGGATAATGATACGGTTAAACGCTATGAGGACTTGAAAGGGCAGCGTGTCGCTGTCAAAACAGGCACGGAAGGTTATACATTCGCAGAGTCCATTAAGGCCAAATACGGCTTTACTACAGTACCGTTCGACGATTCTTCTCAAATGTATGATGAAGTTAAAACAGGTAATTCGGTTGCCTGCTTTGATGACTATCCGGTACTGGCATACGGTGTAAACCAGAATAACGGCCTTAAGCTGGTAACAGATAAGGAAAAAGGTGCTTCTTACGGGTTTGCTGTTAACCAAGGCAAAAACAAGGAGTTGCTGGAGAAATTTAATGCAGGGCTTGTTAATCTGCGTAATAGCGGGGAATACGATAAGATTTTGGCTAAATACCTTGGCGAATCGGGCAAAGGTGTGGCGCCTGTAGAGACCAGCCGCTGGGGGCTGATTTCCGCTTCGCTGCCTTCGCTGATTAAAGGCATGGGAAATACGTTGTTGTACACACTTGTATCTTTACTCGTAGCCTTTATCCTAGGTTTGGTGTTTGGCTTTATGAAAGTAAGCCATAACAAGGTGTTCCGTGGTATTGCAACTGTTTTCGTCGATATATTCCGCGGTATTCCGCTGATCGTGCTTGCTTTCTTTATTTACTTTGGTATTCCACAGGCACTGGACTTCAAAATGCCACTTTTTGTTGCGGCTGTATTGACGCTATCCCTGAATGCGGGTGCGTATGTAACTGAGATTATCCGTGGTGGTATTCAGTCCATTGATCCGGGACAAATGGAAGCAGCCCGTTCGCTTGGTCTACCCTATCGGACGGCTATGCTTAAAATCATTTTGCCACAAGCTGTGAAAATCATGATCCCGTCGTTTATCAATCAGTTGGTTATTACGTTGAAGGATACGTCCATTTTGTCTGTTATCGGTCTGGTCGAATTGACCCAATCGGGTAAGATCATTATTGCGCGGACATTCCAATCCTTTGATATTTGGCTGGTAGTAGCGGTGATGTATCTTATCGTCATTACAGTCCTGACCAAAATTTCCAACCGTCTTGAAGGGAGAGTTCGCCGTGGGTAAAATTATCGTTAAAAACCTGAAAAAAAGCTATGGTAGTAATCAAGTGCTAAAAGGCATCGACATGCAAGTACGTGAAGGCGAAGTTGTGTGTGTCATTGGCCCCTCTGGTTCGGGGAAAAGTACGTTTTTGCGTTGTATGAACATGCTTGAAGAAATTACCGCAGGTGAGGTCATTGTCGATGACTACAACTTGAGTGACAAAAACGTGGATATTAACAAAGTTCGTGAAAATATAGGTATGGTATTTCAGCACTTCAATCTGTTTCCGCATATGACCGTGCTTAAGAACATTATGTTCGCGCCGACTGAACTGGGGAAGCAGTCCAAGGCAGAGGCCCGGGAAACGGCCATGAAGCTGCTGGATCGTGTGGGGTTGGCCGATAAGGCAGATGCACTGCCAGGACAGCTTTCCGGCGGTCAGAAGCAGCGTGTGGCGATTGCACGTGCGCTGGCCATGAACCCAGACATTATGCTGTTCGACGAGCCGACCTCGGCGCTCGATCCTGAAATGGTGGGCGAAGTGCTTGGCGTAATGAATGATCTGGCGCGTGAAGGCATGACGATGATGATCGTAACGCATGAGATGGGTTTTGCACGCGAAGTAAGCGACCGTGTTGTGTTTATGGACGGTGGTTACATCGTAGAAGAAGGAACGCCACAAGAGGTATTTGGTAATCCGAAAAACGAGCGGACCATTAGTTTCTTAGAAAAAGTATTGTAAGAGGATTAAAAGTGAGGCAGGGTTTGTGGATGTAGGCGGGGATCTCGTTGTAAGACGCTCCGCGTTCCATTTGATCTTTCGATCGCTGTTGCCCCTGAATTTTTTTGGATTGTATAACACATGAAAAGGTTAAAATACAGGGGCAAAGGCGAACGCTCCGCTTCTCCAGATTCAAATGGACCGCTACGCTACGGCTCGCTGATTGCCCTTTTCGTGCCATGAGCCTGCCTCACTTTTGAATGAGTGGGTGCAGGGGAAGAGGGCGCGACGCAGCTCGGTGCTTGCTGCGCCGAGGGGGATATAGCGAGGTAAGCATCCGACCGCTTTGTGGCTTATGATGTTTATTTTCATAAGTGAGAATTTTGCAAAATTCTGAAGTGGAAGGCTTGCTTTGAAGATAAGAACTGCTCTGCACGAGGATAAAGGATATCTTGGGACGGCTTGTTGACCCGGAGATATCCTTTTCTTATTTAGTGTATGGGAATGTAGAGCGTGAGATTTGTATAATGCTGATTGGCTTATATAAAATATAAATGACATATCAGACGGAAGTGTAAGCGAGGGGGACGTACGGTGATACGTACATTGGCTATAGGTCATGATCATCAGGTAACAGTGGGAAAACCATTGGATCAGATCGTCATGGAGGATTACATATGGATGTGGGTAGATTTTAGCGAGCCTACAGATCGCGAGACGGAGCTGCTGACGAGTTATTTTCATTTTCACCCATTGGCTGTGGAGGATTGTATGCATGTTCTGCAACGTCCCAAATTGGATTATTACGAGGATGTGCAGTTTCTGGTCGTGCATGCGCTTGATGCAGATACGTTAGCTGCGGAAGAAGTGGATATGTTTATTAGCAGTCGTTTTTTGGTTACATATCACCATCATGAGTTAGAGGAGCTGGATCAAGCCTGGGAGCGGATTGTCCAGCATGCGAATGAACGCAAAATATGGTCGCGAGGACCGCTGGCTGCAGCCTACACGGTGATGGACAAGCTGGTAGATAACTATTTTCCGAGCCTTTTTATGATTGAGGACGAATTGGCTGAGCTGGAGGGCTTGGGCGGTCGCGAATCCGTAGAGGAATTAATGAAGCAGGTGTTTGACCTGCGTGGCAGGCTGCTCAAGCTGCGCCGTACCATCGTACCTATGCGTGATCTGATGTACCGAGTTTTGAATTCACAGCATGTGCAGGGCCAAGGAGATCATATGGCTTATTTTACCGATATATATGATCATTTATTGAAGTTGACAGACATGCTGGAGGCCGACCGCGAGATGACAGCCGACCTGAGAGACAGTTATATATCGCTCAATTCCAACCGCATGAATTCAATTATGAAGACGCTAACCGTAATTACGACCGTTTTTATGCCCTTGACGCTGATTGCAGGAATCTATGGTATGAATTTTTCGAATATGCCCGAGTTGGGCTGGAAATATGGATATTTTGGCGTACTGTTCTTCATGTTTTTGTTGAGTGTTGCCATGGTGGTCTGGTTTATGCGCCGAGGCTGGTTCAAATAGTATAGTCTACTTTCTTGTGCGTTTGCGCGGACGTCTGCGCGGGGTAGTGCTACTTTTGCGCTGTGTCTTTTTCCGGCGTCGGCGTGGTGGTGTATATTCATCCAGTTCCTCAGTAATTTGTGTTGTAGATTTTTTGCTTGCGTTTTTGTTGAATGCTGGGAGCGAGCCCATAATCAGTTTTGCCATCGGAGCAAATTGCTGTACGCTAGACATGATCTTTTGTACCTTGCCGACCGTAGCAACAATCCCGTCAATACCGCCCATACGGTCAATAATACCTTTAATATCGTTGAGATTACCAAGATTGCCAAGGCCGCCTAGCAGTCCTCCTTTGGCAGGGGCGTGGTCTGGTGTAACCACGGCAGAGTCTGTTATACTCGCTGGCGCCTCGTAAGGAACCAGTGCGGAGGAATCGACTTGCGGAACCTCGCTGTATGGATCGAGTCCAGGATAAGGAGATGAACTATACGGATCGGAAATGGCACGCGTTTGCGCCCTCCGATGATAGTAATGTCCAGGCATGAGATCACATTCCTTTGCAGGTTGATACTCTACTGTATGTTACAAACGCACAGTGGGTTTAGGCGCGTGTCCCGAAATCAGGTATAAAAGCGGATTTGGGCATTCGTACGGTATGTTTCTATGATCATAATGTTGTTCTGTAATGCGTGAAACCGTTAATGCTTGAAAAACTGACTATTCCTCAGGTACAATGAGGAGAGATCGTAACCTTGGGAGATGATAATCCATGCAGCTTAAAAAGCTTAATGATAAAAGTATTGATCAATTGTTCGAAGCTATTTTAACTCTTAAAAATTTGGAAGAATGCTATGTGTTTTTTGATGATCTGTGCACGATTAACGAAATTCAATCCCTCTCCCAACGTCTGGAGGTTGCCCGTATGCTAGGCAAAGGCAGCACATATAATCAGATTGAAGCAGAGACAGGAGCCAGTACAGCTACCATTTCACGTGTTAAACGTTGCCTGAACTACGGTAATGACGGGTACAAAATGACTCTGGAACGTCTGGGACGCTAATGCGGAGCCCTGGGATACTGGTCATCAGCCATGGCTCTAGGGAGCCATATTGGGTAGAACAGGTGGATCAGGCAGTTGCAAAGCTTCATTTGCCGGAAGAAATACCGGTAGAGGTTTCATTTTTGGAAACGGTTAAAGAAAGATTGATTCAAAATGGTATTGACCGTCTGGAAGCCTTGGGTGTAACAGATATATTGGTTATTCCTTTGTTTGTGTCATCAGGTAGTACGCATGTAGATGAGATTAGCTATGCGCTGGGTGTCAAAGATGCGCCGGACAAAGAAACAGATTTGGAGCCGTTTCGATTGAAAGCGCGAGTGCATTTTGGTAGCCCGCTGGATGACGGAGAAGATGTTGCTCACATGGTGTGGGACAAGGTTCGCCCGCTATCAGCCGACCCTGCGAGAGAGGTTATTTTACTCGTAGGTCACGGCAGTGTGCATAACGGCTTTTTTCAGCGCTGGGAGCAGGGGATTTCTTCGTTGGCCCGTACGGTGCAAAACGTGAGTGGTATCATCACGGACTACGCTTTGCTAAATCCCGAGAGTGTGTACGACAAGGCAGCGTACTGGAATCAGGAGCGGGGTCATGATGTTATTGTGGCGCCGTTATTTTTGAGTTCGGGATATTTTACAAGTCGTATGATTCCTAAACGCTTGCAGGGGCTCGAATACCGTTATTCGGGAGATCCTTTATTGCCGCATCCTTTGCTCACAAGCTGGATGGACAGGCAAATTCATGAATTATTGCAAAGCATGCAGAAGCAAGCGAGGTCAAGTAATAGATAGTCTGGTTCGGCTATAACGTCATTTCAGCCTTAAATTTCCTTATTTGGGCAAAGTCTGGCTTCTTTTATTGTAAAAGAGGTCTTTTTCCAGTATGATGATATTTTGTACAGACTGAATATGATGAACTGCGATGTGAATATAAATATCATTAAATATACGGGTGGCGTAACGGAATGAAAAGAGCTAGATTAATCTATAATCCGACCTCTGGGCGTGAGGAAATGAAGCGTCGTCTTGCGGATGTTTTGCAGCGCCTGGATGAAGGTGGTATTGAAGCCTCTTGCCATGCAACTACGGGTGAAGGGGACGCAACACGTGCCGCAATAGAGGCCATTGAGCGTGGGTATGACATGATTATCGCCGCTGGTGGCGACGGTACATTGTATGAGGTCATTAACGGGATGGCTGAAAGAGAAAACCGCCCGCCCCTAGGTGTGTTTCCTCTGGGGACGACGAATGATTTCGCCAGAGCACTGGGCATCCCCAAGCACTGGGAGGATTATTGCGACCTCGTTATTCGTCAAAATCCGAAGCCACTGGATATCGGAAAAGCGAACGACCGCTACTTTATCAACATTGCAGGCGGGGGAACTTTAACCGAGCTTACGTATGAAGTTCCGAGCAAGCTCAAAACGATGATTGGCCAGTTGGCGTACTATTTTAAAGGTATGGAGAAAATGGTCAGCCTTGCTCCACAGGAGCTGATCATCAAGGCATCGGGTCAGGAAGTGATCCACGACGAATTTATGCTTTTCCTGATTGCGAATACGAATTCGGTGGGCGGGTTTGAAAAGCTTGCTCCTGGGGCGACAATAGATGATGGACTGCTTGACGTCATCGCTGTGCGGAAATGCAATCTGGCGGAAATGATCCGATTGGTAACACTCGCGCTACGTGGTGAGCATTTGCAGGACAAGAAGATTGTTTATTTCAAAACAGATTACATGGAAGTGACCTCACCCGGCTATGTCCAGCTTAATCTGGATGGCGAACTGGGGGGCACTTTGCCAGCGACCTTCCGGAATTTACCTCATCATTTGAATGTTTTCCGGTGAGGAATGATGAGGAAATATTTCTGCTTCCGGACGGCAACGCAATATAGTATATGGAATGCAGAGTAGGTAGTTGTTTTTTTGTGTGAGCATATTGGTTCTTGCCGTTCTCCGTGGGGAGTAACGGCATTTTCGAGTTGATGTTTGTATGTTTAGATGACCATTCAAATTAGACGTACGAAAGAAAATACCGCATAAAAAGAAGATCAGAAAGAAGTGACATTCATGACGAATAACCGTAGCGGACGTGGAAAAAGCCGCCGGAATGCAGCAACAGCAACTCCTGTTCAAGGAAAGCAGTACAAAAAGACTATGAAGGCGACAAGAGAGAGCGAACCGGAACAGTCTCAAGTCAGAGCTGAAAATGGGCTACTTCAAGCCGAAATCAAACATAAAAATGGAAATGTGAATGAAAATATGAATGATTCGGATCGGAAGAAGAGAAAGAACGGACGAGATACTCGTCGTTCTTCCAACGGTGGACGAAGTCAGGAAGCTTCCAATCGTAACCGGTCTAGTGTAGAGCGTAGCGATCTGCCTGTACAAAAGAACGATGAGGCCGTGATAGACATCATCGGCATGAACCACGATGGCGAGGGTGTAGGACGTGTCGAGGGTTTTACGCTGTTCGTTCCAGGTGCGTTACCGGGTGAAAAGGTGCGAGTAAAGGTGCTGAAAACGAAAAAGCAGTATGGCTATGCCAAGCTGCTGGATATCGCGCAGGCTAGCCCCGACCGGATTGCAGCTCCGTGCGCTATCTACGATCAATGCGGTGGCTGCCAGATCCAGCATATGAGCTACGAAGCGCAGCTCAGCTGGAAACGCCAGCATGTCGTGGATGTGCTGGAGCGTATCGGGAAGCTGAGTGTGGCTACAGAGCCCAGTGAGCATACTGCACAGGTTTTGGCTACTTCTGCAGATACAGATGGTGAGGCCGATACAGTCACGACTTCTGATTCGGCCATGAATGCGGATGGAAATGCCGACAGCATATCGCGTGTACATGGCGTAGTCGTGCATCCTACACTCGGTATGAGTGAGCCTTGGCGATATCGCAACAAAGCCCAGGTGCCGATTGGTGTCACAGAGGGCGGGCTTGTCGGTGGCTTCTACGCACGTGGCAGCCATCGGATTGTGGATATGAACACCTGTCTCATTCAGGACGAGCGTAATGACGAAGTTGTCGCACGTGTGAAAGAGATTGGCCGAATGCTGGGCATCAGTGCATATAATGAAGAAACCGGACGTGGGCTACTGCGCCATGTCGTTGTAAAGACCGCTTTTCGCACGGGTGAAATGATGCTGGTGCTCGTCACGAATGGACGAGATATTCCGCATGCAGATGCGTGGATCGGCAGTATCCGTGAGCATATTCCACACGTGGCAAGCATATGCCAGAACGTGAATACAAAGCGAACGAACGTTATTTTTGGCGACGAGACTCGTGTACTGTGGGGTCGTGACGTGATCTACGACTACATTGGAAACGTACAGTTTGCGATTTCCCCAAGATCCTTTTATCAGGTGAATCCCGTACAAACGGAAGTGCTGTATGGCAAAACCGTCGAATATGCCGGGCTCACAGGCAAAGAAACGGTGATTGATGCGTATTGCGGCATCGGTACGATTTCTCTGTTCCTCGCTCAGCATGCGGACCAGGTGTATGGGGTGGAGATCGTCAAGGAAGCCATCGACGATGCACGGAGTAATGCGCTGTTGAACGAAATGCGCAATGTGAAATTTGAGGTAGGCGCGTCCGAGGACGTCATTCCTGCGTGGAAAGAGCAAGGCATCACCGCCGACGTTATCGTCGTCGATCCGCCCCGTAAGGGCTGTGATCCACGCCTGCTCGACACCATTCTGGAGATGAAGCCAGAGCGCGTGGTGTACGTATCCTGTAACCCAAGCACACTGGCGCGGGATTTAAGGATATTGGAGGATGGCGGGTATAGTACTGTGGAAGTGCAACCCGTAGATATGTTTCCGCATACGGTGCATGTGGAGTGCTGTTCACTATTGGTCAGAAAGGACTAATAGTTGAGGTGTATTGGCGTTTGAAAAAGGTAAAAATCAAAACAAACTTACTGATAAAAACATCAATAAGATTATCGAAACGTACCGAAATCGTGTAGATGTTGATAAATATGCTCACGTGGCACTTGAAGAAATCAAAGAAAACGAGTTTAACTTAAATATTCCTCGCTACGTGGATACGTTTGAAGAAGAGCAAGTCATTAACCTTGCCGAAGTGAGTAAGCTTTTAGAGCAAGATAAACAAGAAATCGCTGAACTTGAAGCCAAAATCAATGAACAGCTGAAAATTTTGGGTATTCATGTGTAGAAATTGACGAAGTGGGCCAAGGATATTATTTCTTGGCTTTTTTTAGCTATTTCGCATGGGAACGGCATAGGCTGGGGGAAGTAATGCCGTGCAGTATTTCTATGAACTGCGGCGCAGTACGTTATAGAAGATGGCAAGGAGGGGCGGGCGCTCTTCCTTTTTTTGCGAGTCTTTTGGGGAGTATGCTCCTCTATTGAGTATGATATACTCATTTAGATGTCTATGCTAACATATACTGCCGTTTGAACTACGTTGCTTAAACATGTTATATGTGAAGAAGAAGCAAGGACATGAACAGGTTAGCTTTACCATTTTGGGACCAAAGATTTGTCCTGGTATTTATAGAGGAGTTTTTGATATGACGAATAATTTTTGGCGTGATTTGCCACGACCTTTTTTTATACTGGCACCGATGGAAGATGTGACGGATGTTGTGTTTCGCCATGTCGTAAGTGAAGCAGCCAGACCGGATGTGTTTTTTACGGAGTTTGCGAATACAGAGAGTTATTGTCACCCGGAGGGGAACAAAAGTGTACGCGGGCGTTTGACTTTTACAGAGGATGAACAGCCCATGGTGGCCCATATCTGGGGAGATAAGCCGGAATATTTTCGTGAAATGAGCATCGGTATGGCGAAAGAAGGCTTCAAAGGCATCGATATTAATATGGGTTGTCCTGTAGCGAATGTAGCCGAGAATGGGAAGGGAAGCGGCCTGATCTGCCGTCCCGAAATCGCAGCGGATATCGTTCAGGCCGCCAAAGCCGGGGGACTGCCCGTCAGTGTAAAAACAAGGCTCGGTTTCACTACCGTAGACGAATGGCGCGACTGGTTGACCCATATTTTGAAACAAGACATTGTGAATTTGTCCATTCATCTGCGGACAAGAGAGGAAATGAGTAAAGTAGACGCTCACTGGGAACTAATTCCGGAGATTAAGAAACTTCGTGATGAGGTGGCACCAGATACACTGCTGACCATTAACGGAGATATTCCGGACCGTCAGACCGGCTTGAAGCTCGTTGAGCAATATGGTGTGGATGGCATTATGATTGGGCGTGGTATTTTCCAGAATCCATTTGCGTTTGAGAAGGAGCCGAAGGAACACAGCAGTGAGGAATTGCTTGAACTGCTACGGCTTCATCTAGATCTCCATGATCATTATTCAGCGCAGGAGCCACGTTCGTTCAGCCCTCTCGCCCGCTTCTTCAAAATATATGTCCGTGGATTCCGAGGGGCAAGTGAACTCAGAAACAGCTTAATGAACGCCAAATCAACAAGTGAAGTGCGTACATTGCTTGATGAGTTTGGAAGCAAGGATCATGATGAGGTAGAGGAACGTGGAAATTAAATTGCCAAGTTGGGAGACGGGCTGTTAGTAGGCATTGAAAACATAGGAGGATATATGTCCTGGAGTAAATTGAAGCAACAACTGGAGAGCTTCCGCTGTCCTGCGTTAGACGGAAGAGTCGAATACCGAGCGACCAGTTACCGTTATTTGCCTGATAAGTCTGGAATCTGTTATATAACTGTAGATAAGAAGAACATACTCAATATGAATGATATCACTAGTTCGATCAAATGGTATCAGACGGAGTTGGAAATCAAGAATGATCCAGATATCCAAGTTCCTATCAGCAATGAAGACATTGAAACGGTCAGAAAAGATACTAATGGGAACGTTCCCGAGGAGCGTCTACAAGTAATTGCAAGAGGTAGAAAAATATCAGAACATGCAAAGGAGCTTTTCTCAGCACAGGCCTCATTAAGCAAGTCTAATTTTAATGTTGTAGCTAATAAATTTTTAACTACTTCTATAGAGGAAAGCTTAGAGAGTAATGATATCTTATTGAATATTTTAGCTTTAGTGGACAGACGAGTTGGAAAAAAACGAATATTAAACATGACCGAGAAGATGAAGTTAAAGCATCCCATTGTGCAGTATTTTTATGAACTACGGCGTAGTACGTTATGAAAATAAATAACTTTCATTGATGGGGGCACGTCGTGTCAGGATTAAGTGCTGTTCATTGTTGCTGCATTGCACATTGGCAAATAATTTGGATGTCTGGGAAAACAGCAAAGAGGGGCGGTGTGCCCCTCTTATTTTCGTAATGCTGAGCATTTTCATTTATTTACAGAAAGTGTAGCACTTCATTTTCATAATTTATCATCATAAAAAAACTTTTCTCTCATTCAATGATCTTGCTATATTCGATAAAAGCTGAATTGTATTCCTTATCTCATCTTCCGTAGTGTCTGGGTGAATTGCACAGATTCGGAGAACCGTTTTTCCATTAAGTTGTGTTGTAAGCACAGAGGCGTATCCGTTTGTCGTCATTTCTTGGGAGATCCTTCTATTCAGTGAATCTAATTCTTGCTCAGATAATCCAGTTGGCGCATATCGAAAGTTAACAATCGCTAACTTAGCGGGGGATACAATTTCCCAATGATTATGTTTTTTGATTTCATCTTCAGCCCATTCTGCGAGTTGAACTCCATGCTCTATGGCTTCACCGACAGCATTAGTTCCTAAAGCTTGTAGTGTCACCCATAGTTTCAAACTTCGAGCAGGCCGCGTTAATTCAGGACCCAGATCCCAATAATTAATATGTTCTTCATTAGTCTCGGCATCTTTCAAATATTCTGGATGTGTGCTGAAGCAGTTTCTGAGCTGTTGATTTTCTTTGGCTAAAACTACGCTACAGGAATATGTCTGCATTAACCATTTATGTGCATCCCAGGTAATGCTATCTGAACGCGATATTCCGCTCAAAAGGGGCTTATATTTCGAAGAGGCCAAAATCGATGCACCGTAAGCTCCATCCACGTGTAACCAAATATTATGTTTTTCACATAGGTCAGCAATATCGTTTAGCGGGTCAATGCTTCCTGTATTGGTTGTGCCTGCCGTGGCAATGATCGCAAAAGGTTTCATGCCAGTCGCCTGATCATCCATTATTTTTTTCTCTAAGGCTGAAACATCCATACGAAAATTTTTATCACTTGGAACCTTTCTGATTTGATCACTACGGAATCCGAGGATGCGTAGCCCTTTGGCGACCGATGAATGAGTTTGATCTGAAACATAAGCAGTTCCAATGGCATATTCCTGCTCGGATAACCTTGCATTGCGTGCAGCCGCTAAAGCGGTCAAATTCGACAGCGATCCGCCCGACAGAAATAAGCCTCCAGCAGTATTGGGATATCCTGCTTGGTCACACATCCACCGTATCACTTCCCCCTCTAAAAGGCTTGCGCTCGAACTCAGCATCCAGCTTCCGGCATGGGTATTATAGGCGCTAGTCATGATATCTCCTAACCACGAGTAAAGAGACATTGGACCAGGAACCAATGCGAAAAAGCGAGGGTGTTGCATGAAGGTTTGGTGAGGATAGACGTTTTTCCTCATTTCATCGACGACCTCTTGTATCGGTCTTCCTTTTTTCGGAAAACCAATTCCCCTTAAATGAGCTATTGTATCCCCATCTGCAGTGTTGATTACTTTTTGAGATCGAATGTTATTGTTTTCTGCTATAAATGAATGTATGAACTGCTCAATAATCTCACCTAATTGTTGATTTAGTTCTTGATTCATCATAAGCATCTCCTTTGTTTAACTTCAACCAAAGTATAATATAACATCTGTTGTCATATTGTGAGATTCACCGATTTCATCATTACGTTTATTTTTAGGCTCCACATGCAGACTATATTTATATGGCTCAGGTTTAATCCATATTCATGATGTTGAGTTCGTTTTATCAAGTTTATTTCTGCTGTTATGCTAAACCCATCCCGTAAACTCCAGTATAGACGCTTTCGCAGATTGCGCTTCAGATTGTGCCCCTTTACGCCATTCTTTTGGCGGCTTTCCCATAAGCCTGGAGAAGCAACGGTTGAAGCTGGAAATGGAGTGAAAACCGACTTGTTCGGAGATCGAAAGAATAGAATCCTCCGTGCTTTTTAACTGCTTGCAAGCCTCTTCGATTCGGGTGCTGTTTAGGAAATCGAGAGGCGACGTCCCCATAATTTCATGGAATTTTCTTCGAAAATGAGTTGTACTTAAATGGCACAGGTCGGCCAAAAAATCCATCGTAATGGGGTTCATATAGTTTTTCGTGATGTATTCCAAAACCGGAGAAATGACAAAATCGTTTTTCAGGCTATGCTCTGTTTCTTGATCTGCCAACAGTTCATTCCTGGAATGAATTCTAAGGAGTTCTATGTAAAGGGATAGCAATAAGCCATAGGCACTTTCCTGATAGTAAGGATTCTGCTGTTTTAATTCTTCTACGATCGAAGTTGCAAGTGTATAAACCTTGGGATACTGCTCCTTATTCAATATACAGTTTTTTCCCTTCACCACCCACAAATTTGGTTCGAAGTTGCTGTAAGCACTTTTAAATGAATGTTGAAAGAGATCCTCTGGTGAAAAAAAGATATAAGACCACAGACTGGCTGTATTTGGCGAACTATACGTGGTATGAGGAAGATACCTGGGGATGAAGGTCACATCGCCGGCTTTGAAGGGTACAGATTCTCCTTTGATCTCCATGACGCCGCTATCTGAATAGCATATACCAATCTCCAAATGGTTATGGAAATGGAGATGCTCACTTTTAATATCAGAAATCTTCCAACGTTCACCGCTTAATAGCAAGACAGGGAAATTTATGGGCAAGCTATAGTGTCGATATTCTATAACGGGCTTCTTTTTTCTGGGCATAATCAATACCCCCATGACTTTGGTTTTAACCAGCAGATATACATCAGGATTTTGCAAAATCCTCACATAAATGATTGGAAATGCGCAGTTTTGTTGCGAATATGCTTAGATGGAGACTATTTTACTGCGTACAATGGAATAAGTAAAGCGTTTTCAAATTAGTGACGAACAGCTCTCAAGCGCCTTTGGGGGCGTGTGCAAAAGAGAGGAGAACATAGATGCTTCAATTAACTTATGACAAGGAAGAGGTATTAAGAGTCATCGACAAAGTCGTCAGAAAAACCATGGCGATGGATTTGACGTGGGACTGGCCTTGCGGTGTGGCTTATTATGGTGTATCCAGAGCCTATACGAAAACAGGAAATAAAGAGTATTTGAATATGCTTGTGCAGTGGGCAGATGAATATATCGAGTTGGGTCTGCCACACTGGACGGTTAACACATGTGCTATGGGCCATATGCTGATCACGTTGTATGAAGAAACAGGAGATCCAAAATATTGGGATATTGTGATGAGCAAGGTGGATTACATCCAAAACAATGCTCTCCGGTTCGGAGACCATGTTTTGCAGCATACGGTATCCGTGGCTAATGATTTTCCAGAACAGGCATGGGCGGACACATTGTTTATGGCGGCATTTTTTCTGCTCCGTGTAGGAACCAAATTAAAGGATGAGGCCATGATCCAGGACGCCTTAAATCAATATTACTGGCATATCAAATACCTGCAAGACCCTAGTAGCGGTTTCTGGTACCATGGCTACAATAATGTCAAGCAGGATCACATGTCCGGATTTTTCTGGGGGAGAGCGAATGCTTGGGGAGCATATACCATGTCGCAAGTTAAAATTCATTTGAAAGACTGGTACTTGTATCCGCAGTGCATGGATGTGGAGTGTTCGCTTCGGGATCAACTGGCGGCACTGAAGGGTGTTCAAACGGAGAATGGTTTGTGGCGGACGGTACTGGATGACGAGGAGTCCTATGAAGAAGTGTCGGCATCTTGCGGTATCGCGGCGGCCATGATCAATAACGGCAATCCGCTGCATACCAAATACGTGCAAAAGGCATTGGAGGGCATCTTGAACCATATCAGCGAGGACGGACGGGTACTAGGTGTGTCGGGCGGCACAGCGGTCATGAAAGATCGGGATGGGTATCGCAATATTCCAAAGGACTGGATTCAGGGCTGGGGTCAAGGCCTGGCATTGGCCTTTCTGTCTGATATGTTGAATTAGGAGGGAAGCAAGTTGTCCAAACAAACTACGGGGAACTTTACACTACCGGGAGAATCCGGTTATGAGGCGCTGACCCTGAAATTAGCTGAACGGTGGGGTGCCGATGTCATCCGTGATAGTGACGGCACGCAATTGTCCGATGAGATTATTAACGCTGGGTACGGCATATATTCGACAATCTGTATCATCAGAGATCATAATGAGTGGGCGTCCCGTAATCTGGATAAGCTGCAGCAGTGTTTTTTAATTACAAATCCAAAGGTAGCTGTACAAGATTATGTGTCCATCTATCTGATGGAGGATTTTTTTGCTGAACAGTTCAAAGTGAATGATTCCAAAGAAGCGTTTAACTATTGGCAGGTTTTTGACAGAACGACCGGAGAGGAAGTTCCAAGAGAACAGTGGAATTATGAAAGGGAATCCGGAAACGTGGTCATTACCGGAATTGCTCCTTGGCATAAATACACGGTGAGCTTCATGGTCTACCGGATCTGGGAAGAGATTTCCATGTACAATCACACCACGAATCATTGGGACAAAGAGCATTTGATGCAGATAGATCCTATCTATGCAGAAACGCAACAGTATCTGCTGGATTGGATGGAAGATTGGTGTCTCCATCATAAGGAAACCACGGTTGTTCGGTTTACTTCCTTATTTTATAATTTCGCCTGGATCTGGGGCAGCGATGAGCGCAATCGCCATCTGTTCTCTGACTGGGGTTCATACGATTTTACGGTAAGTTCAAGAGCGCTTGATCTGTTTGCCAAGAAATACGGGTATTCGATGACTGCCGAGGATTTTGTGAATGGCGGGAAATACCGCGTCAGTCATATCCCGGCTGAGCAGCGCAAGCTGGATTGGATGGCATTTATCAATGATTTTGTAATCGAATTTGGCAAGAAATTAATTGATATTGTGCATAAGCACGACAAGCTGGCCTATGTGTTTTATGATGACAGTTGGGTTGGTATGGAGCCCTATAATGACCGTTTCCAAGAGCTTGGTTTTGACGGATTGATCAAATGTGTGTTCTCAGGTTATGAGGCGAGGCTGTGTTCAGGTGTGAAAGTGAATACGCATGAGATTCGGCTGCATCCATACTTATTTCCGGTTGGCTTAGGCGGGCTTCCTACCTTTATGGAGGGGGGCGACCCCACGCTGGATGCCAAAAAGTATTGGATTAATATCCGGCGCGCCTTGCTGCGGGAGCCTATTGACCGGATTGGATTGGGCGGATATTTGCACCTTGTAGAGCCTTACCCGGATTTTTGCGATTACATCGAAAAGATTGCCAATGAATTCAGAGAAATTAAAGAACTGCACCACGAAGGCAAACCCTATCATATGAAGACGAAGGTAGCTATTCTGCATAGCTGGGGAAAATTGAGATCGTGGACCTTGTCCGGACATTTCCATGAAACGTATATGCATGATTTGATTCATGTCAATGAAGCTTTATCTGGATTGCCGATTGAAGTGCAGTTCATTGACTTTGAAGATATCCGTCAGGGAATTCTACAGGATTGTGATGTAGTGATCAATGCCGGCTCTGCTGGTTCAGCATGGAGTGGTGGGGAGTACTGGAATGACAACAAGTGTGTGGACTTACTGACCCAATGGGTTTACGAAGGTGGTATCTTTATTGGCATCAATCAGCCTTCGGCGGTAGAAGGTCACGACAGCTTTTTTAGAATGGCGCATGTTCTCGGACTGGATGAGGATACAGGCTCCAGGGTAGGTCATGGAAGATGGACATATGAGGTTAGGGATGAGTATGGTTTGGTGCCTGAGGGGGCAAGTATAACGCCAAAGAATAGCATTTATCTTACGGATGGGTCAGCTGCGGTAGTGGAGGAAGCAAGTGGTATGATAACACTGTCTACACATGCCTTCGGTAAAGGAAAGGGAATTTACCTTCCTTCATTCGAATTCAGCTGGGAAAACACAAGGTTGTTGCTGAATATGATTCGCTTTGCAGGTAATGAGTTACATGAAACGAAGTACATTACGGATAACCTATATACAGAGTGTGCTTATTATCCAGAAAGTAAAATGTTGGTGGTTATTAACAATAGCGATCAACTTCAAAGAACGACGGTTGATACGGAATATGGCAAACAAACGATGGAATTAGATCCGTATGACACCATGATCACTCGTATTGGCTTAACAAAATCGGTATAGAAACGGAAAATAATAAGAGTAGCGGTGTCAAGCCCTCCTTTATTTAAGGAAGGGCTCTTTGTTTTAGCACCTCCAGAAAATCCAGCCAATTTACCGGGGATTTTGTCCATTCAAAAGTATCTACTCCATCATTAACTATAAGTAAAACAATGAAGGAGATGATTTCTTTGAGAAAGGCAACCTTAATGAAAATTAAAAATGCGGAAGCCAAGTTGGGAAGAAAGTTAAAAAAAAGAAGTCACGTGGTTATGAATCTTAAAAAAGCCATTCGTGTAACTCAACTTGGAGATGGATTTGCGCGTTTCACTTTCGCTGCGGTTACTATCCCCCCAAATAGCTTTAGAAGCACTACGATTAACGGTAACGCCTACAATCTGATTAGCGGTTCATGGATTTTCTCTGGAAATCAGCAAGGGTTTCTTCTCGATAACTATTCTGCGGCGGAAGACAGATGGTTCTTTACTGCATGGAATCCAACTGGATTCACAAGAACGGTCTCCTATGCTGTTATCGCCAAACGGAAGCCATAATTCAAATGTCATCGTTAGCAAGGAAAAGGAGCTTGATCCTTCTTTTCCTTGCTAAAAGGTAGAGGAAATGTTGAACAAACCTTCGATGATCTTATAATTTTTGATAGTGGTTCAAGAGATGCTCAACTTTTTCTTTAATAATCTGTTTTAAAGATTCAGGCTTCACAGATCGTACATAATGACCATATCTCATAAAATAATGAGCGATAAACTCTTCTTCTCCAGGATTATAGAATCCCTTAATGACTGTCTTATCACCATTTTCTATTTTCATAGAGGGATAATGTTCTTTATAGAAAATGTCCTTCGCTTGTTCTACAATCTCTACTTCAAAGTCAATGCTCTTCTCGGATTGATACATTTCTAATGAACGATTAAGGAGCTCATCTATAGAAAAGCCAGAATTGATGTCCTCTTCTTCTACAAAGGTGATTCGATCACATCTGAAAACTCTATATTTATTCGTATTTAACTCTATGCCAGTAGCATACCATTGACCAAACTTAGCGGAAATTTTGAAAAATTGAACATAGTAACTTTTATTCTGATTATTTTTTACATATTTAACTTTACAGGTGCTCTCATTAAGAATGCTTGTTAGAATTTTATCTAAATAACGACTAACATGAGTATGCTGATATATTTCAAATTGTAGAACCTTTTTCATTTTATGAATCTGGTTTATTTGTATTTTAGAAAGACAGTGTTCAAACTTTTCGTTTAGTTTATTAACACTTAAGTGAAAGGGGGTGGATTGATAAGCTTCTAACGTCAACATTGCAAAGTACAGTGCATATACTTCATCCATCGTAAAAATAATGGGGGATAACAATCTATTTTTTAAGATACCATATCGTCCATGTCTGCCATGTTCCGAAAAAATAGGCATACCTAATTGTTCTAATGAATGAATATCACGTAGAGCTGTACTTTTTGAAATATGGTATTTATCCATCAGGTCATTTAAATTAAAGAACTCTCGACTGTTTAAGTATCTGATCATATCATTTAATCTTTCTGATTTCTTCATCTAAACCTCCTTATAAAGGTGTCATGTTTTGATACCTTTTTATATGATAATAAGCTTAAGGGAATATATCAAATTCATAAGATATCTACCTGAGGATTTTACAAAATCCTGACTAAGATTATATATAAAGGAGATTGATACCATGAGTACAACACTGGAAGTAGCTATTTTCTTATCCATGAACGGAAAGGCAAAGGAAGCTATACATTTTTACAAAAAACACTTCAACGCAGAGGAATTGTTTCTGGTTACCTATCAAGACATGGCCCAACGTGACAGTTCCATACAGCTTACGGATAAAAATAAAAATTATATTGCTCATTCTGTCTTATCCATCGGAAAAACAAAAGTAATGATAGCAGAAGATACAATGAATCCCAGTGAAAAATATACAGTTGGTAATAACACTTCTTTATGTATTCAAAGTGCTAACTTAGAAGAAATTAAACATTTCTATCATAACCTAATTACAGATAATCGCGTGAAAATTATGGTGCCTTTATCTAATAATATGTTTAGCCAAGCTTACGGTATTATTGAAGACCCGTTCGGTATTCAAATACAATTAATGTTTGATAATCGATTATAATAAAAAGGTTGTTAAAAGCTAAAAAGCACAATAGCATGGTGAAAAGTGGATAATAATTGGACAGAAGTAAAAACTAAAAGGGGAAAATCCAAGATACCACAGCAGAAAAGGAGACACTATGACGGAGAAAAAAGAAATAGCAGATCAAATAGGGTGGAACTTCGATAACAGTTATTCTCGTCTGCCGGAATCCATGTTTACAAAGCTCAACCTAACTCCTGTCCGCTCACCAAAGCTGATTATACTTAATCATCCGTTGGCAGCATCACTGGGGCTGAACGGTACAGCGCTGCAAAGGAATGATGGCGTAACGGAGCTGGCCGGCAACCAGGTTCCAGATGGAGCCGCACCTCTTGCTCAAGCTTACGCAGGTCATCAATTCGGGCATTTTAACATGTTAGGAGACGGTCGTGCTCTGCTGCTTGGCGAACAGATCAATCCCTTGGGTGAACGGGTTGATATTCAGCTCAAGGGCTCTGGCAGAACGCCATACTCCCGTGGTGGTGACGGGCGTGCGGCACTTGGTCCGATGCTTCGTGAATACATCATTAGTGAGGCGATGCATGCGCTAGGTATTGCTACCACCCGCAGCTTGGCGGTGGTATCCACAGGTGAGACGATCATCCGGGAAACCGAGCAGCCCGGTGCCATTCTGACCCGTGTGGCTGCCAGTCATCTTCGCGTCGGAACTTTTCAATACGTCTCAGCATGGGGCACGTCCGAAGATCTCCGTGCTCTGGCTGATTATACATTGGAAAGACACTACCCGGAAGTTGCCAATGACGAAAACCGTTACCTTTCACTGCTTCAGGAAGTGATTAAGCGTCAGGCCGAGCTGATTGCCAAATGGCAGCTGGTTGGTTTTATTCACGGGGTGATGAACACCGACAATATGACCCTTAGCGGAGAAACCATTGATTATGGTCCTTGCGCCTTCATGGATACCTATGATCCTGAGACGGTATTCAGTTCCATCGACAGGCAGGGACGCTATGCTTATGCCAATCAGCCGCATATTGCTGCGTGGAATCTCGCGAGATTTGCTGAGACGCTCTTGCCACTGCTGCATGACAACAGGGAGCAGGCTGTCACACTGGCTGAGGATGCAATTTCAGATTTTGTAAAAATATTTCACCATCATTGGCTTGCAGGAATGCGAGCGAAGCTAGGGATCTTTAACGAAGAGCAGGAGGATGAATCTCTTATTGAGGATCTTCTGAATATCATGCAGAAGCATCGTGCTGACTACACCAATACCTTCCGTGCCCTAACTTTGGACAAGCTGGAGGATACGGTTCTGTTCAGCACTGAGGAATTCACCCAGTGGCACGAGCAGTGGCAGGCGAGACTGGGCAGACAGCAGGAATCCCAAGATTCATCGCATCAGCTGATGCGCAGCAGCAATCCTGCAATCATCCCGCGCAATCATCGGGTAGAAGAAGCACTGGAAGCTGCGGTGGAACGAGAAGACTACCGGGTGATGGAGCAGCTTCTTGAAGTTCTTTCGAACCCTTATGCTTATTCTGACGAACAGGCTATTTACTCTACATTGCCTGAGAAATCCAACTGCTCATACCGAACCTTTTGCGGTACCTAATGTAATGTAATCATGTTGAACAACTCGATGATAACCTATTTCATGCGTTGGTGGAGAAGATAGCCATTCTCTCACCAGCGCATTTTGTTTTTATTTTGGTAGGCTGCAACTAATTAATCCAGCTCTTGACCGTCATTTTCGATTTGTATGTGCCCGCAATAAAGACATTGATGCGTACAGTTCTGTGTAAGAGCAGGCTGGCCTTCGATGCGCATGTCGTTTTTTCCGTTCAGCCAAGGCATCGTAAGAACAGGAATACATGGAGCCTTTTTCACCCCATAAATATCGACCATCTCACTGGCTTGCACAGCCGGATTCAGCGGACTGGAGCAATTTCCAAAAGATTTTATGTTCACTCCAGGCACATAATCTCCAATATTCATCTGGGCTTTATTTTTGACATACACCCCGTGGCTAAAAGGGCGCTTCAAACGCGTAGGCTGTGTACCATAACTACAGCTTAAAATCGCACCTGCCACGACATAGCTTTTTTTCGCACCTGTTCCAGGCTGCACACTTGCTTCTTCCATACGGATTATTCCTCCTCATTAGCCATCTCCACTTTTTGCACACGGACACCTGTAAATGGACGACGCAGCAGACTTTCCGCTACCGCGAGATTGATATAGATATGTGCTTCCAACAAGCCGGCGATCCGAAATATAGAAGCTTCGATTTTCCCGTATTTAAGTACCAGTTGCTTCAAGGTATGGTCGGGATACCACTGGGTTTGTGAGGAAAGACAATCTACCACAGGTGGACGCAGTACCCAGTACACATCCTGCCTGGTTTGCTGGAAATCGGTAAGTATAGTGGCTTTCCATTCCAGTCCCGGCATATATTTTTCCAACAGGGCTTTCATGAAGTCTGAAACCAGCGGCAAAGGGAACTCCAGAAAATCAGGATATACGGTCCGTGGATCTGTATGTACTGCTAAAAATAGGGGAGTGTCCTCTGTCTGAAGGGTATGACCTGAAAGGAGTTCTTCCACCTGCAAGGGAGACAGGGAAGCAGGCTCCACCCGATACTTGACACGCTCGTCCACCATGAGTCGAAAATATCTCATTTACCCCCACTCTCCTTTACTCACTGTATCTGTTACCTGTGTAACCAGGGGTGCTTCTACAGCAGCAAGGCCAATAGCTTCGCTTAGTTGGTCATCTGTAAAGCTTGCCCGGTGTAGCTTTGCTCCTGTAAAGTTAGCTTTTACTAAACATGCACCTATAAACGAAGCGCCAGTAACATCGGCTCCTACAAAGCAGGCACCTGTTAGATCCGCGCCGTTAAATAAAGCTCTTTGCAGCGTGGCATCTTGGAAAGTAGCTCCTTGAAGCTGTGCATGTTGAAAACGAGCTCCCTGTAAATTAGCTCTTGTAAAATCCACTCCATCCAATCCTAGCGGTTCCCAATCCAGCCAAGCATCCGATCCATATTCGCTATTGCTTATAACTTCGTCCAGCACAGCCTTTTGCAGGGAACAACCACGGAAATCAGCTCCGTGAAGCAGGCTGTGCGAAAAGTCGGTTCCATCTAGCTGAGCTTCTTGCCATATCGTGCCTACGAGGATACAGTGATGCAATCGACTTTGTTGCATCCCAATCTGGCGAAAGACTGTATAGCGAAAATCCAAGGAACTATAATCTCCATCCGACAGTTGAACTTGAGATAGTGCATGGTAGCTGTAGGCCGATTCTTCTTTTTCCTCCAGCCAAGACTTTATGATGTTAGCATCCACGGGTCTTCGATCTTCCCGATACACAGAGACACTATGATCCATATACTCTCCGACGCGAATCTCAAAAGCTTCTTCACGATCCAACGCCTCAAACTCTGGTAGGTCGACTGCTTGCTTCATAGCCTGACGAACCAGACTAACGATCATCGTATGAAGATATCCCGCTGCTTCCAGCATGATCTGTTCCAATTCAAGTTCGGAAAGGGAGACTTGCTGCTTCAAAGTTTCAGCCCCAAGTTGTTCACGTAATTGAGTCCAATAGGGGAAAATCCAACTTGCATCGTACTCCAACTGAACGGGCTCAGCATCAAGCATCCATAAGGCATCCGTAGCTTCAACAAGATAAACGGGCTTCCCTTCAAGCCATGTGGTGCGCAGCATGGAGTAGGTGATGTAACCGATATGACCTTTACGATCTGTGAGTTGCTTTTGCCGAATCAGCTCACAAAAGGCGCGAAAATGTTCTACTATATGCTGTAATCGTTGTGTTTGTGTTGATGTACATTTCAACGCCCATTCTTTGCGAATGAGTGACCAAGCCTGTTGAAGGGCTGTTTGTTGCTGATCTAACACATCTGTTTGCTTTTCCATTGCTAATCATCCTTAATTCGACTTCACTTCGCTGCCTTTCATATCCGCTGACCCGCTTAATTCAATATGACTGCCGTTACAATCCATACGGAGCTGACTACCTGCGGACAGGCTCATCGTCTTTCCCGCAGACAGGCTGAGATTGCCTCCTGCCGAAATATTCACTTGCTTGCTGCTGGTGATATGAATGCCTTCTTTATCATCCAGTTTGATGTAAATAGCGCCGTCCTTGGCTGTAACGACCAGTTCATCTGGTCCCAGTCGAATTTCCTTGCCATGCGGGGTACGCCATATTTTCATTTGTGGATTGGAAAATTGGTTATGCGTACTCTTGCGATCTGCCCGTCTCACGGCACTACCTGCCACGCCATCTTCTTCCCGACTACCGGGGAAATAGAGGGAAACGGAATCGCCTTTTTCTGGCATGACGTACCAGCCGGTATGGCCACCGCCACTGTACACAGTAGAATAGTTGAACCAATGTGCCTTGCTTGCGTCCTGTTGTTCGTCACAATCCAGATGAATGCGCACCTGATCCTGACGTACGTCCAGCACAGTACCGCTTAATGAGGCTCCTGCCAGCTTATCCTGGTAGTAGCTTTTTTGCCGAAATCCCTGGTAAGAACCCAACACATACTGATGCCGCAGCAGTCCTTGACTCATGGCGGTGTAGGCTTCCATGACATACAAGTTATGCCCCTGAAAATTCAACTGAGCGCCCAAGTCGAGTACCTCATCTGTTTCTACCTCATAAAAAATAAAATCGTGTTCACTCAGTTTGGTCTGTTCATTCTCCTGAAAATAACGAAAAGGAAGCAATTGCTTACGTACGGTATAACGGGTATGATCCAGTATCGCCTGTGCAGGGCTGTCCTCAATACCAAAATAAAATTTGGGACTGTCAAAACGGGCTACAGGCATCAGACTCGTATGATAACGGGAGGCTATGCGTCTTAAAAAAGCCCAGTCTGTCTCCTGATACTGAATGGCAAGCCGCCCGATGGCTTCTCCGCCAGTAGCCCCGTCGATCACATCCAGTCCTTCATAGTCCTTACCTATGTGCTCCAGCATTTGAGGAATCGTCATTTTCGTATACTGAAAAGAGCGGGTACGCTGCTTGATGTCCATCCGGTACGTATGGGAAATAGCTTCCACTTCCAGATAGTACACACCTCGCACGACTTTTACCTCGACCGAGAGGGCAATCCCACTAAATAGCGGTTTGCTTACGCCAGACTCATCTTGTTGACTGACTTCAATGATGGTATTTTTTTCTGTCGTTTCCACGTAACTGTCTTGCAAGTCTTCGGGGATAACACCTGTAAAATAAAGCCGAGTATGCTCGTTAACTTTTTTCGTTAAGGTAAGCTCTTCTAGATCCATTTGTTCATAAGGGTGAATGTGAATTTGATCGTATCCCAGACTCATGGTGTAGTCATTCCTTTCTCATTTGTAGAATAGGTGGAGGGTGGAAGGACAGAAAGGGATTGAACCCAGTATTCTGCTACAGGTAACCAGATTTCGAGATCTACCTCCAGACAGCTAAAGGAACCTATGACAACTCGTCCATTGTGGATGAAGAATAGCATTTCGTTGTATAGATTACCGTCGATCCCCGCCGCCACAAAACGAATCTGCCCAACTGAAAGTCCGGAACCGTTGATAACCATTTCGGTACCTAACCAGTTGCGAATCGGTTGTACAGACCGTAAAATATCCGCCATTTGCTCTACAAAATCGGGCAGTTCTTCCGCTTCCAGGGCAGTATCTGTAGGATTAAAAGTGATATTGATAGTCTCCTCAGATGAGGTATAAATGACCTTTGGTCGATGCTCTGAAGGATATTTGATTATAGCTTGCTCCATTGGCATAGGAGTAAAGGACTTGGGAATGTAGAAACCAATTTCTCCGTGTAGTATTGTAATGGGCTCCAATGCGAGATAATCGTTTTCAATATGAAGTAGCTTTGTTTCTTCAAACATGGAACCGTCCTGTTCCGATTTCTGAGTTTGAGCTGGAATGGATTTCACATTATCGTTATTAGCTGTCTTCCGATCCACCATTTTAGCTTTGAGGCTAAGTATATGCTCGTCTAGATAGTTCATAGGAAGCCCCCTTTTAGGAAAAATACACGTTTGTACTTGAATATGTAAAGATGGGAGGAGATATTTAAGTACAGAACCAGCATATGTATTTATCGGTTAAAAGAGAGATTTAGTTTACAAAATGAACCATTCGTTGGGGGCTACATTGTTCGATTTTAAATTCTATTTCATTCCAAAACCCCTTTTTGCCGCAACAACTGGTTTGTAGTACTCCAAAGTAGGCGTTGCATCTTGCTATCCCCACCAGGATATGTCGGCACAATCGGCTTACCAGTGCCAACATTAAAATATCCACCTGTCACTTCTCGATATTGAGATTCTGTTGCTAAACGAATAATAATTTCTGCTCCTCTCCGTGGGTCTCCAATATGCAAAGCGTTCAATATTTTTGCAAGTACTGAAGAAAATCCCAACTCACGGCCAAGGCCAGTAACGTTAAATCCTGGATTAAGTGCGTTAACTACGATTCCGGTTCCATCCAGCTGACGTGCAAGTTCTTCTGTAAACATGATATTAAGAAGCTTGGTCTTTCCGTATATCTTAGATGAACCTCTTGCGGTAAATGCAGATGTATCTATTAAATCCTCCGGTAATTTTAATTCACCATGGTTGCGTGATGCTTCAGAAGCCACATTGACGATCCTAGCATTTGTGGATTCCATGAGTGAATTGAGTAGGGTATGCGTTAACAGCCACGGGGCAAGATAGTTTACGGCTATCATTTCTGCCAAACCCTCTAAGGTTATTCGCTGTTCAAATCCATGTAATCCAGCATTGTTCACTAATACATCAATCTTTGGATAATTAGCTTTAATTTCATCACCAATACGCCTGACATCTTTCATAAGAGACAAGTCCCCGAAAAAAAAGTCTACCTTTGTACTTGGCGCCAGATCTTTTAGAACATTTTTAGTCGTTTCAGCACGCTTTTCATTTCTGGCTGTTAAGACTAGATGCGCTCCGCGTTGGGCTAATTCAATTGCTACTAATTGTCCAAGACCGTTAGTAGCACCAGTGATTACAATAGTCGGGTATGTCGACATATACATCATCCTCCTAATTCTCGATCCAATTACATTCTTATTCATGCTTACGCTTTAAGGTTGTAGATGCTTTATACTGTAGATCTTCTGCTTGACACTTATCAAAGCCGAAAATATGATTGATATATATCAAGTATATGTATTTTGATTGATATATGTCAAATATATTCAAACTCATTCAAATAAGGTGGAGACATATGGATCATAAAACTCAACATTCAAATTCTACAAGAGAGCAATTAGAACTGAATCTTGGTGAACAACTTAATGCACTTATAAGCGCGTCACATGCACTCAATGTAAGAACAGCGGCACTTTTCGATCCATCATTACAACCTGCGGCTTTTCTGATCGTACGCTGCCTTCTTTCGTACGGTCCGGCAAGCGCTACATTTTTGGCGGAATCCACCGCTATGGATCGAAGCTCTGTCAGCCGACTTGTTACTCAGCTTAAACACTTGAATTATGTAAAAAGTGAAACTCACCCTGAGGATCGTCGGGGAGTGTTAATATCCCTGACAGCTAATGGTCGTGAAAAAGCCCTAGAAGCTTTAAAAGAAAAAGAAAATGAGTTTTATCAACGCATTTCAACATGGGAGGATTCCAAACTTGAAGCGTTTATTGATATGCTGAAGAGTTTTAACGGGCAAGAGCGCGAGGAGTAATGATTCGATATAAAGCATCGGATGATGAAAATAGGGGGCATTTCAAAAGTGAAAGAAAAAAATGTTAGGGAAATTAGGGGAACTGATTATCATGATATTTATTTGTTAAACCAAGACTTTAATCCCAATCTAGATCTATTTCCTGAAGTAAAAGTAAAAGGGAAGATTGAAAGGATTATAAAGGAATCAAAAGATATGATCTTTGTTTATGAAGAAAACAACGAGGTATTAGGATATATTCATGGAAGCCCACATGAATTACTTTTTTCTGAATCTTTGGTGAATATACTAGGATTTGTTGTTAAAGAAAAGTATAGAAATCAAGGTGTAGGTAGCATGTTGATTGAGCGTCTTGAACAGTGGGGAAAGTCCCATGGATTTTCCGGGATCAAACTGTTATCTCACCCAAGTCGGATACAGGCCCACAGGTTCTATGAACGACGTGGCTATATGTTTACCAAGGATCAGAAAAATTTTATAAAAAATCTTAAATAAATACATAGGCTTAATATCGTGATATTTATCATTGAAAAACTAGTTGTGTTTAGTACTCTAATGCATCGCATTAAATTGACCATTGTTCAGAAAACATGAATCACCTTCCTTTCCATTTCATGCCTAAATATGTCTGTTAATTAGCAGTTGTATTTAGGCGTTTTTTGTCATACAATGCATCTAATGCTACGGACTCGGTCTTAGAAACAGTAAGGTTTGGACGGTAAATAGGACGTGGTTTCCTTGTATATTTAAGAATCGTGGAACTACTTTGTAGTCGTTCACTCACGACCACGTCAGTCTGAAAAATTAATAATGTTTGGGGGCAGTTTTCCGGATCATTAGCGTTTGATGATGAACATATACGAAGGGGAGCGTTCTTTTGGAATCGAAACAATTAACGAGAGGGCTAAAGCCACGGCACGTTGAGTTGATTGCGCTTGGAGGCACGATTGGCGTCGGTTTGTTTATGGGGTCGGCAAGTACGATAAAATGGGCAGGTCCCTCAGTACTGTTGGCTTATCTCTTAGCTGGGATTATTATGTTTTTTGTCATGCGGATCATGGGGGAAATGCTGATTCTTGAACCGGTGACAGGCTCATTCGCTACATTTGCTCATAAATATATCAGCCCTTTAGCCGGTTTCTTGACCGCCTGGAGCTATTGGTTTTTATGGGTTACCGTAGGGATGGCAGAAGTCACTGCGATTGGGGTATATGTGGGCTACTGGTTCCCGGATATCCCGCAATGGTTGCCGGCTTTGGCAGGTGTAATTATTATTGCATTGGCCAATTTGGCGGCTGTGAAATTTTATGGGGAATTTGAGTTTTGGTTTGCGATGATTAAAATTGTCGCCATTATCTTCATGCTAGTAGTGGGTACGGGGATGATCTTCTTTGGCCTCGGTAACGGTGGACAACCGATAGGTCTATCCAATCTGTACAGCCAGGGCGGCTTCTTTGCAGGTGGTTTGAAAGGGTTTCTATTTGCACTCTGCATTGTAACAGCGGCTTACCAAGGGATAGAGATGGTGGGTATTACGGCAGGTGAAGCTGAAAATCCGAAAATGACACTGCGAAAAGCCATTAAAAACATCATCTGGCGTATTTTGATTTTTTATGTGGGTGCAATCTTTGTCATTGTTACAATTTATCCTTGGAACCAAATTGGAGAGATCGGTAGCCCATTTGTTCTGACTTTTGCCAAGGTAGGAATTGTGGCTGCTGCGGGTATCATTAACTTTGTTGTACTTACAGCTGCGATGTCTGGTTGTAACAGTGGTATTTACAGTGCGGGCAGAATGTTATATACATTGGCTAAGAACGGACAAGCTCCTAAGTTCTTTGGGAAAGTTTCTCCAAGCGGCGTCCCTAGAAATAGTATAATAACGACCATTTCCTTGCTACTGGTAGGGGTGTTATTTAACTATTTAATGCCTGATTCCAAACTGTTTCTGTATATTTACAGCGCCAGTGTTCTTCCAGGCATGGTACCGTGGTTTGCATTAGCCATCAGTCAATTTAAATTCAGGAAAAAGTGGAAGGATGAAATGAAGGATCACACCTTTAAATCTCGTTTTTTTCCAATCAGTAATTACATCACCATTGTCTTTTTGTTGCTTGTGATCGTTGGAATGTGGTTTAATCCAGACACACGCTTGTCGTTGATTGTCGGGGCAACATTCATGGCGATCGTCATTGTTGGATATTTTGTCTTTGGCATAGGAAAGCGGCAGAGAATTGAAGAATTAGAGGAAAACTAAAAGATTGCTAAATACGTAACATTTGCCGAGCGCAATTCAGATGACCTGAGTTCGCTCGGCTTTTCTTTTACATGACGAGGGAGGGGCTATGGAAAGGTTGTTACTGAGGTATAGAACCGTGTGGTTATCCAGTTCGCACTACAAGTGTAAATACAAATACAAAAAAAGTGAGAACGAAAATGGAGAAGTTGATTATTGCCATACTCTTACGGTTAGCCTTAAACTCTGTAATTCCCGAAAATAAAAATATAAACCCTAGAAAAAATTGTGAGACTTTGTACAAATCCTCGTAGGTGTTTGGGTATGCGAGTGATAAAGAGGAAGAGATCATAACAACTACAGCAAATATTAAAGTGAGGATTTTGTAAATATCCATTTTCTTAAACATAGATAAGTTCCACCTTCCTATTTATTCCTAATGTATTATATTCTAAGGGTGGAATCTTTGGATTACAAATAAATACAAAAAGAGGAAATGGACAATAGGATGGTACACAGAATAAAGTGAAGGTGTCCCAAGTAATACTTTGGGGACACCTTCACAATTAAAATCACTTGTACAACTTATGATTTACATAGCTTACATTGTGCTAATGTCAATCACGAATCTATACTTCACATCAGAAGCTAACACTCGTTTGTAGGCTTCGTCAATCTGGTCGGCCGAAATTACTTCAATTTTAGGAACAATATTGTGTTTTGCACAAAAATCCAACATTTCCTGTGTCTCACGGATGCCTCCTATCATTGAACCAGCAAATGAACGGCGATGTCCGATAAGGGACATCACATTTAGTGACAACGGCTCCCCAGGGGCACCGACATTCACCAAAGTTCCGTCTAGATTGAGTAGTGCAAAATAAGCATCCATATCGATGGCAGCACTTACCGTGTTAATGATCAAATCAAAGTGCCCAGCAAGTTTTTTAAATGTTTCTGGTTCGCTTGTAGCATAATAGTGGTCCGCACCAAATTGCAAGCCATCATCTTTTTTCTTTAATGTTTGGGATAGAACGGTTACCTCAGCACCCATAGCATGTGCAATCTTGATAGCCATATGACCAAGGCCTCCCATTCCCACAACGGCCACTTTTTTATCTGGACCAGCACCCCAGCGGTTCAACGGTGAATAAGTCGTAATACCTGCACAAAGTAATGGAGCAGCCACGTCAAGCTCAATGTTATCTGGAATTTTCACTACAAAATCCTCAGTTACGACAATGTGGGTAGAATATCCGCCTTGTGTAGGCTCGCCGTATTTGTCAACACCAGCATAGGTAGGGACATTTCCTTTAAGGCAGTATTGTTCCTCTCCTTTACGACAGTTCTCACATTCGCCACAGGAATCAACCATACAGCCAACCCCTACCCGGTCACCAACGCTGTACTTTGTAACCTCAGATCCTACCTCCGTGACAATCCCTGCAATTTCATGTCCAGGTACGAGAGGGTAGTTCACTGGGCCCCATTCGCCGTGAGCAGTGTGGATGTCAGAATGGCATATGCCGGCATATTTAATTTCAATCAGAACATCGTGTGAATCAAGATCCCGTCGTTTAATTTCAGCCGATCGAAACGGTTTGTCTGGGCCATCGACAGCTCGTGCTTTAGCAGTTATCATAAATAGCCTCCAATTATTTTTATTTTTCAAGAGAATGCAGTTATATCGGTATAAATTGAAAACTAGCTGAAGTCGGTTGAAGTTCCCCTTCATTCATTTCCATTTATACTTTTTCTCTTGCAAATCAATGTTAATCCTTATAGTTAACTCTAAGTCAAGCGCAGGTTTATAAGCGTCTATTCAGTAATGTTGTTTTCTTGCTAATTATATTTCGTTAGATAGCATCTGATTCTACTTTTCCTATAAGGGGACTTTGACATTCTACAAATACCTTGATAGAATCCCCCTTATATCATAGAGTTAACTCGAAGTCTATGTCATTAAGAATAGGAGATACATGATGAAGACGTATTCTATCAGCGAAGTTGCAAAAGAATTGAATCTTACAGCATACGCTTTGCGTTACTACGACAAAGAGGGACTTATGCCTTTTGTAGAACGGACATCTAGCGGAACAAGATTATTTAAAGAATCCGATATCGACGCTTTAAAAATAATTGAATGTCTAAAATCCACCGGGATGCCGATCAAAGAAATTAAAAATTTCATTGATTGGTGTTCTGGTGGGGATTCCACACTACAACAAAGATATGACATGTTTATGGAACGAAAAGCAACTGTAGAAGCACAAATGGAAGAACTTAAAAAAACAATGGAAGTTATTGAACATAAATGCTCATATTACAAAACTGCATTGGATGCCGGAACGGAAAATATTCATAAAAACAATAAAATAGGGAGTCTCATTACTAACTAATAGATAAGCATCTGTAATTCATCCATTTCTATATGAATTACAGGTGCTTTCGTTTGTAATATTCGATTTACTACAACCTACTGATTTAAAACAGCACGATCGGTTTTAGAAAACTAGGAACCAAATATGATGTAACTTGAACAGGCAGGAGTAGTACCGAGGATCAAGTATTCCGAAAGTCAACGGGCAATTTGCCCATTATGTAGGTTGAGAGCCACGACTTTAGTTCAGAAAACAACGAATTACTATAGAATCATCGAAGATAATCAGGAGTATGGTCCAGTATTCTCTCATTTTTATTTTTGATAAGATTAATTCCATATTATTGAAGTCTACTATCAAACCACGAAAGAATGATACATAAGGAAATGAGGAAGATACTGATGAAGGCAAAAGCGTATATTATTTTGTTGACTGCTGTAATAAGTTTAACTGCTATGCTGACCGCATGCGGTGACTCCAAGAAGCAAATTGAAGGTGAATCTACGACTGGAGCAGCAACGGCAACCACTACGACTACCCAGAATGCCAAGGCGGACAATGCGGAACAGGCTGGTGTGGATGGTGTTGTGAGCAATACTACAGACCAAGCTACAAAAAGTAATGGAAAGACGTATTCCGACGTGGCTAAAGAAGCAGCGAAACCCGATCAGCCAGCAGGACAAATAGGGTTAAATACGACGCAGGAGCAGCTTCTTACCTTTGCCGATCGTTATGGACTGGTACGAGTGCAGGATCATCCGATTCGGCGGGTTTCCGATCCAACTGGGAAACATGTAAACATTGCAAATTACAGTGATTCTGTCGTGAATTTATATACAGAAGAACCCATCCACCTGAATACAGATGAATTTATTCATGAAGCTTATAATTTTTTTACAGAGGGAGTTGCTCCAGGTGAGTCCTACAAGAAGTGGGAGGAAACCTCTAATACTGAAAGAGGACTCGTCAAAATGCTCTATTTGTCACGAGAGGGACTTCATATTTTAGAAGAAGCGATGAAGACGCATGATTATTCTAGTCCATCGGTCCAAAATACGCTGGGATTTTTTAAGGTTGCCTCGAAATTTGAGTCTATGATGCCTGTTGCCCAGACACCTACAGACATCAGCTTGTACGATATGTACGATCAACGCGTTAAGCCCGAGTGGAAGAAACTAAGTGACATTAAAAACCCTGCCGCGAATGAAAAAGCCTTCGCTGCGGCCTATCAAAAAGCAAGAGATGAGACCAATAATCTTATGGGGCTATTAAACATTATGGTGTCTACAGAAATGGAAAAACGTCTCAAAGCTGCAACCGATCAGTAAAACACAGGCAAATAGTAAATTATCAAGGACATAATTTATCCACACTTTCTTCTAATATTTAACTGTCGATAGATTTATTGAAAAGCTATAATGCTAATGATGATTTGAGTGTACTTGGAGAAAAGAGGTTGAGGGTATGAAGTTGAAAAAATGGCCGTTAGTATTCATGATAGGTATTCTCATGCTGTTATCCGTAGGCTGGAACAGTGGAGTATCTTATGCGAAATATTATTACGAATACACTTGGGATCAGTACAAGGGGACTGAAATCAAGACGTACAGGCTGACACCAGTAGCTGGAAGAGCCGGATTCATGGATCAGGAAAAGGCCTTAGCTGCTATTGGCAAAACCCCGAATGTGTATGGAAAGTTCAGTGGCTATAGAACAGAGAAAACAACTGAAATTGCAACCAAGAGTGTAACAGATGAGGTTTATAAATATGCAGTTGTTGATTTTATTAGCGACAAGGAGCCAGAAACTGTAGAATACGTTAATCCAAAAGGTGGAGTTCCTCATACATGGAACGGAACCGATGAGATTCGAATTTTTATGAGAGGGTCTGAGGCAGCTTCTTTGGCAGAGCTGTTTTATGAGGGAACTCCAAGTGAAGGACGCTATCATTTTAATGCTGACGATGTCTACTTAGTTACATTCTGGTCCAACACAGTAAAATCAATCACTGGAATGTCTGCTGAAGCGCTAGTTGAGGAAGGCCCCCCTGCGTTTATAAATCGAGAGTTGGTTGGTCAAATAAAAGGCAAAGATCCTGCTGCCTATCCACAAAATGGGGCTTTAAACGGCTACTTTTATGTTTATAAGGGTTCTGAGTTTAAAGAGAATTAAAACAGCAGACAGGATTTTATAAGTATATATGTACACGAGAACGAGATAACATTTTGTATTCTTCAAGCGAATGCGGATACAGATGTTATCTCTTTTTTTATTTGTATACGGGATCAACATAGTAACACAAAAAGATGATAAATATTTAATTACCAATGAAAACCATTGTTTAGTGATAGGGAATTACGGCTTAAAAAAAGATGGTGAATAAACAGGATAGTAGATTGCCAAAACTACTTTTTTTACTGGCTTTATTCAATCCTAGGGAGATTATTCCGATAATTCAAGTATATACAGTTTGGTGTTAACAGTAATGAAAAACCGATTGAAAACAAGAGAGACTAATTTTCAAAGTTGATATGAAAGTACAGGCGAAAGTGGCTCAGTGCTATCTAGTAAAGGAGGTGTAATGATTCCGAATAATGAATTATGAAAAAAAGTTAAAACAAATTAGGCATTACATGGCTGGTTTACTGGCTGTCTGGTTGTTCTGTATACATAGTGCGCCTGTTTTTGCGGACAGAGCCTTTAACGATATCGAACATTCCTATGCAGCTGATGCGATTGAGGCCATGGCTGCTCAAGGTTATGTTACGGGATATCAGGATGGGAGCTTTCGACCTTTACATTTTATCTCGCGACAGGAATGGGCAAGCATTTTCGCTAAAACCTTAAAGCGAACATCGAATAACAGAGGCGTAACTTCTTTTCGTGATGTGTCACCATGGGCTCTACCTTATGTACAGGCCTTACAGGAAGAGAGCATTACGAAAGGAATTAGTGATCAATTATTCGGTGCCAAGCACAATATGACTCGTCAGGATATGGCCGTTTGGTATGCCCGCTATTTTGGTGTTACTGAAGATACCCGATCGGCTGGTATATCCAGTTTTGTGGATCAATCTGATATATCAGATTATGCACAAACGAGCGTATGGCTGATGGAACGGCTGGAACTGATCGAGGGAGATACGAATCACTATTTCCATCCTAAAGAGTCTGTGAGACGGCAGGATGCCACGCTGGTTGCTTATCGAATATGGTTAGGCGGTGACGGTCTGAGAGAACGTGCCAAGCGTTTGCTAGGGTCATTAGGAGATGGAACTGCAACGATGCCTCAGACGACCAGCCAACAAGAATCGAAGAAGATCGAGGTCGATGTGACACCGGAAATTAGTCAACAACCTGTGAATTCGGAAGTCGAGGAGCCTAAAAGGCATCGCCCAAGCCCTGATTCACCAGCATCTCCGGTGACACCACCAGAACCGAAGCCGGAACCGTCGGTGACACCGCCGGGACCTAAACCCAAACCACCAGTAATTCCGGTAGATCCACCGGATCATTCTTCGGATTTTCTGGTAGATGAGGTCGTGATCAAGGCGCAGGAGCTGGTAAATCAACCGGAGACATACCCTTCGTATCAGCTATCTTTTCAGCTCTACAATAAAGGGCGACCCGTAAGCATTCCTGCTGCCAGCGTCACAAGTGTTACGTACACATTTAGTGATGGGTTAGGTATTTTTGATGAACAAGGGAAAATTGCACATCCCGAAAATATTCCGGTTGCGGACAGCTTCATTCCTGTAGAAATGAAGGTCACCGTTGCCAAACCTTATCAGGTCCTTACAGCTCAGGCCAAGCTAATCGTGAAAGGGAAGACTCCGCCGGCAGAGCCACCGAACGTAATCAGGTCCGTATACTTGGCTACGTATACCATTTCAGAGGCTGCTACTTTAGATCCTGCTGCTTGGAATATGTCCTACGTATTTCATAATGCTAATGGAGAGGTTATAGCTCCTGGATTGCTGCCCTCAGACTTGATACTTCGGGTAGAGGATTCCAGAGGAATATTTGATGAGGATGGGAAGATTGCCAACCTGCATTTGATTCCGACAGTAAACTCGGTCATTCCATTAAAGATCACGGTTGAGTCGCCATCTCAAGGGGTTCACTTCACATCTGATGCGGAATTAACGGTAGAACCCGGGGAACGCAAAAAGCAATACTTTGCTGTCTCCATCATGCTGCAGGGAAGCGCGACGACGGTAGATCAAATCAAGCAAGCGCGTCAATTGCTGATGGACCACTTTGGTCCCAATGTCAAAGTGACGTGGGCGATGGAAAACGGATTTGTTTTTGTAGAAGCAAATCGCCCGCAGCTTAAACAGGTTTTGGCATTCGTCGATCAGTATGGAGATGAAGTCGGAATGTTGGATGGGTATCCGAACCAGTTAAAGTTTCCTATTTGGGAAGCTCGAATGGACGAGTGGATGTATATGTATCGTTACAATGCATTCAATGAGCTGCACCAATCCGGTACAATGGGATCACCATCGGTGTTTGAAAGCATGGATACAGACCAATATCGGAAGTATCTTCCGAAATCATTGACCAGCTTTACGGTAAATCCCGAACAGACTCAATGGCTTAAAGATCACTATCGGATTACTTCCGCGATGGGATGGTCGGCTACACAATATAATGTGAACGGTATGTATGGTGAGGGCTCTCCATTGATGCCTTACTGGTCCCATAAGGACAATCCAATTGTTCCCGCACAGGGACTAGCAGATAATAGCGGTACCGTATTCATGAACTCGGTTACGATTGATCCGATTGGATCACGCTATACGAAAGATTCCTCACGCTGGACTCTTCATCCGCTTGACCCATATGTGACTGAGACGGATGCAGCACCACAACTGTATATAGTACAGCAATATTTGGATAACCCTTATCAACGTATAAATACGGTAAGCTACTTGTCCATTATTTTGGACATCAACGCACTTGCCAACACCCATAACATGGCTCCAATATGGGAGAATTTTGTGAACCACTTCCCTGTTGATCGCAAGGTTGAGATTGTAGGCGTGGACGGGCTGAAACAGATTTATGAATCGGTAGCAGGATCCAATAATGATCATACGGAGTTTACGCTCATGTTTAGAGGCTCAGGTATTAAGACGGCTATGGATTCCAATAATTCACCAGCAAATCTGCGCTATTTGTGGACCGAAAATGCCTCACAGCGGATTATTTTATCCAAAGAGGATGGAGATGCGGCATGGTCCATTATTGACTTTACCGATTATACCCGAAAACCGGTTCCGAAGATGGACTACAACTTGGATGGTCACACGGACGTAAGCTATGTCACCGGAAGGAACTTCAAGCTATGTCCAACTGCTCCTTTAACAGCGGATGAAATTCAACGCGTAAAGGATCGTTTGAAGGATATTTACTTTGCAGAAGAAGTAAATTATCAGTAAGTAATTGGAAAGAGTTAAGAGCTGAGGTTTTATGAAAAAGGGGTGTCCCCAAAGCCATCGAAATGGCTGTGGGGACACCCCTTTGTTTTAGAGAAAAGGTTTTACACCCACTCAATAACCTGATCTACAGGTCGCCGAGTTTTGCCACGCGGCTCGTTGAGACGGTAGCCAAATGCCACCATACAAGAAATACCGAAATGCTTGGCATCCATAATGCCTTCTTCAGAGAGGATGCGTTCGATTTCCTGTTTATTAAAACCTTCGATAGGGCAGGAATCAATGCCGATTTGGGCTGCGGCAGTCATCATGTTGCCCAGTGCGATGTAGGTTTGTCGGCAGCCCCACTCGAACAAGGCTCTTTTGTTTTCCTCCAGCGCAAAATCTGATTTTAGGAAGGCGTCATATACTTTCTCTTTGCCTTGCATCACTTCAGCTGGTAATTGCTGCACGTTCTCCATCATACTCTTGATATAATCGGAGGAGGCTATCATATCTTCAGGAAGTCTAGAGAGGATGAGTACAAAATGGCTGGCTGTTGGCAGTTGTTTTTGGGCCCCCCAAGAGTAAGGCAGTAGCTTCTCACGCATAGCTTTACTCTGAACGACAACAAATTTCCAGGGTTCAAAGCCAAACGAGCTTGGAGATAAACGACCGGTTTCAAGAATAAAATCAAAATCGGAATCGCTAATTTTCTTATGACTATCAAATTCCTTCGTTGCATGTCTGAACTCGTATGCGGATAAGATTTGATCTTTAGTAGTAGCTAAGGTTTCCATCGTTATTCCACTCCTTATGGATGTTGATTAAAATTGACGCTTACCAAGTGACATGCTTAATATTAGAATATACATGACCGTTTTTGAAGTACGCACATTAATGTGCTGTAGTATATAAAATGATACTAAGGAGGAGAAAAGCCTATGCGTAATCGGAAAGGCGGCTTTGGGGAATGTACCGCTGGAAATGATCAGGCGTGTCCAGTTGAGTTCACGCTGGACGTGATTGGGGGCAAATGGAAAGGGATTATTTTGTATCATCTCATGTATGGGACTAAGCGATTTAGTGATTTTCGGCGGATATGTCCGGGGATCACCCAGCGTATGCTGACACTCCAATTGCGCGAGCTGGAAGAGGATGGTGTCGTTCACCGTGAAGTATACCAGCAGGTTCCGCCTAAGGTTGAATACTCTCTCACCGAATTCGGGAAAACGCTCATACCGATTATTAACTTGATGAAAGATTGGGGAGAAGAATATAAAACAAAACAGCGATCACCAGAAAGCAGTCTTCAGCAACCTAGCCCCAATGTGTAGGTTTTTGAAGACGGCTCCACGAAAAAGACCTGGCCATCATTTTGGCAGGTCTTTTGGTTTATTAAAAAGGAATGTGCAAAGTTCGTTTTTCAGTTGACAGCAAGGACGACGCTTGATATATTTCTTACGATATTGATAATCATTATCATATGTATCGGGAGATCATCTGCACAATATATAGGGGGCTAATCAGTTGAAAAGGAAATCGTATTTTATGATGACAGCTATGTTACTTGTATTGTCTGTATTCATCAGCGCTTGCGGCGGAAATAATAATGGAAGTAATCCGGCTTCATCTTCAGGAGATAAGCAAGAGTCGGCTTCTACTGGAGAGACGAGAAGCTTTAAAACGGTTAAAGGGGATATTCAAATTCCGACCAAGCCACAGCGCATTGTAACGGATTTTTACGGTGGAGAATTGCTGTCCGTGGGTGCTAACGTGGTGGGTGTAGAGCCGACTGCGTTTCAAAATCCTTTTCTGACCGATTTGCTGAAGGAACAAGGAACCAAAGAGGTGGGTGATCCGACCAATTTGGAAAAGACGTTGGAACTCAAACCCGATCTGATCGTGGTTATGAAGGATACGAATTATGAGGCTTTGTCTAAAATTGCACCTACCCTGTACATTCCGTACGGCACGACGACTAATATTTATGATACGGTCAAGCTGTTCGGCGATATCACCGGGGAAAAGGAGAAGGCTGAGCAATTTATTGCTGCATTTGATAAAAAGGCCGCTGAAGGTCGCGCACGTCTTAAAGGTGTGATTGACGAAAAGGCAACTTTCGGTCTGTATGAGCTGACGGACAAGCATGCACTTTGGATCTTTGGCGACAATGCGGGTCGCGGTGGACAAGCCGTGTACAATGCGCTCAAACTGAACTTGCCAAAGAAAACAGTGAACTCCAAGGAACAAACGGTACAGCTTTCGATGGAGGTATTGCCGCAGTATGACGCAGATTATATGTTCCTGACTACGTATGACCCGGAGAAAAAGGGTGACGCGCTCAAGCAACTGAAGTCGTCCGCTGTATGGGGGAATCTTCCTGCGGTGAAGAACAATAGAGTGTTCTTTAACGATTTTGATACGTATTATCGCTATGATCCAATCGCTATTACAGGACAGATTGATATGATCGTAGATATGCTGGTCGAAAGAGAAAAAGAGAATAAAGCTAAACAATAAGCAGATTCTGCGCTATAACAAATTGTTGAAATAGATAAGAGATCGCATATTATACACAGTATATAGCATTAAAAACCAGTCCAACATGAATCATGTTTGGACTGGTTTTTGATTTACTATTTTGTCGTAATTTCAATAGTATCTTCTTTTTGTATCCAATCTACCTTGGCCCCCAGCGTTTCGCTGATCAGCCTTAATGGAAGATAACCAATACCATTCACCATGAAGGGCGGATTGGTAAGCTTTACAGCCTTACCGTTCACTTTTGCTTGGCTGGTTTTGAAATTTATTTCTAGAAAGACAGGGTGATCTTCTGCCTTGGACTGATCTATTTTTGCTATTTTGCTGTTGAAATCATAAGCGATCTCGGCCCCCAGTTTATCAAAAACAGAACGAAGGGGAATAAACGCTTGCCCGTTGCGGGTAATGACACCATTACTCAGAGAGACAGGCGAACCATTGAGACGGACAAGAATCGGTTTTTGTACAGGAACTGGTGAACTATACAGAAACTCATAGTCTCCTATACCTAGCTGCGCGTGTTTGTTGACACCCCAGCCCCATAAGGCCCCATCTGCTTTTTGCATGATTACGTGCCGTGGACCTGCTTTGATACTTTGAATATTTTTAGCAAGCAATGTAAAGGGGGCGTTGGATGGTAACTTTTCACCATCTAGAGACGCAACATATACATTCCCAGCTGTGGTGAGGGCGAGTATGGAGCGTTCGGCGAAAAAGGCGTCTTTAACATCTTTTACTCCTGATAATAGCACAGGGGTATTTTCATTGTGATAGGTTGTATTATCTGAGTAACCTGTGACCGTTTCACCCCAGAACCATAACCGTCCTTGTCGATCAATCGCGAGATTGGAACTTCCATTGGTCTTAATTATTTTGATGTCCGATAAGGCTTGAATCTGCGATACGGATAAAGTTTCGGACGGAGTTACATTTTTATCAAATTCTTTGGGCCATGTCCATACAGTACCGTCTTTCTTTAAGGCTATGTTTTTGGAGATAGCAGTAATATCCTTTAATGATGGAACAAGCTCGAAGCCCTGCAAGGACCTTGTATTTTTCCATACACTTCCGTCCTTCTTCAAGAAGATCCAGCGTTCCTCATATTGCGGTCTTTTTTCATAGTAACTATCCAATTCTGTAACATTTTCGATGCCGGATAGGGTTTGAAAAGGAGCAAAGTTGCCACCATTTTCGATTCGATCAGCGGATAATACGGTTCCTTCGGCGTTTAGGGCGAGCACATGATCATTCATAATACGCACGTTTATGATGTTTGGTAGTCCTTCCAGAGAAATGAATTTCACGGATTCAGAAATGTTGTTTCTTGGCACATACCAGGCGGAATGATCTTGTAAGGTAAATATCAGATCGCCTTCCTGGATTATATTCGAAAATGTTCTTACAACGTTTGGCTTATCCTCTACACGAGTCGGTACGGATTGATTATAGCCCCATAACCACAAGCTCCCATCGGATTGAATCAGACTCCCGGAATCATAGGAGCGAATACGGGACGCCGATTCATCACCGGCCGCCCATGCACTGGAGCTGAACAATAACAGCGCGATCATACTGATTAACAGAGTACGTCTTTTCATGCGTTTTTCCTCATTTCTTCATCAATGTATATAAGGTTAAATAACGCCTTGGGGAATATCTCCTTATCAATAGACGAAGAATATATAGAAAAGTTTTCCACAAATCGTTGGATTCCAATAAAATAGCCTCCAAACCCACGAGCAGAGGCGGGTTTGAGAGGCTATTTTTTGAGCATGGAAGCAGAATATGACTTGGGACGGGTTCTTCCAATGGTCAGCCCGTTATTCGGCTGCGCACCATCAATAAGGTTTGTTCTTTGATTTGTCCGATTTCACGGAGGAGTGCGGCTGTTTTAGCTTCGTAGGATTGTTTGACATCCAAATCTTTCAGCGAAGCAAGGTTAATGTCGACGGTAAGCAGGGCAGATTGAGCGGCGGCTTCGAACAGGATCGCGCCGATGCCAAGATCCGAAATCACATTTTTATTGGACACTTCCACAATGTTATAGGCTTGCGACAATCCGTCTCGGCATACTTCCAGCAGGCGCATGGGTACCTCAATGGCAGCGATCACCGCTGTCTGTAAGGAATGGGTACGATAGCGCTTTTCTTCGTCTGTTTCCTTGGGCAAACGCAGGGCAGTCATATACTGTTCAAAGGATTGGATGTCTGCGACCATTAATTCCTCACAATGTGTAGACAATCTTTCCATGCTGCTAATGACGTCCGTGATTTGTTCATGGATGTGCGCGTATTTTTCTCCTTGTGAAAGGTTGGCGGTCATGGAGGTCATAGCCGCGCCTAGTGCCGCAGCCAGTGCGGATACACTTCCTCCGCCAGGGGTAGGAGCTGCACTTGCAGCCTCTTTCAGAAAATGTCCGATGGAATGATTCCACGACAGTTCACTCATGAGTAAACCACCTCTCTGGAGTAGTGTTGCAGATGTATTGCTTTGAGCAGATTTTTGTACAAAATCGCAGTCGTTAAGGTGCCAACACCGCCGGGAACCGGAGAAATAGCATGTACTTTTTCCCCCACGTCTAAAGCGGCATCTCCCACTATTTTTCCCTCTAGCGTCTCATTAATTCCCGCATCTACCAAAATCAAACCGGGATGAACCATATCTTGCGTAATCACATCAGGGCATCCGACTGCCACGAAGGCAATGTCTGCATGGCTCAGATGCTCTGCAATATCACGCGTACCTGCATGACAGGCGGTAACGGTGGCGTTTTCTCTTTGCAACATGTGGAAAAGGGGAAGTCCCACTGTCTGTCCGATGCCCACGAGCGTGACATTTTTGCCTGCCAATGTGTGACCGTAATGCTTGAGCAGCTCGATACAGGCTTGAGGTGTTGCGGGATATAGTCCGGCGTCACCTGTTACAGTAGCCAGCTTGTTATCGGGTGTAATCCCATCAATATCCTTGTAGGGGGCAATGGATTGTTTAATAACGGAGGCGGAAAGATGTTGGGGAAGCGGCAGTTCCAGCATAATGCCATGTACATGGGATGCATCGTTCAGACTGCCGATCAGGTGCAGTAGCTCGGTTTCGCTAACATGACGATCAAACGTATGGAGATGAAATGAGATGCCCAGCTTCTCCGCTATTTTTTGCTTGGTCCGTGCATAGTATGCAGATGCCGGATCACCTTCTACCAATAGGGTTGCCAGATGGGGACGGTGTCCTTGCTGCTTCATTTCTTCTACCTGTGAACGGATCGTTGCATATACTTGCTCAGCTGCTTCTTTGGATTTCATGATAATAGCCATAGTCCGAGCCTCCTCTGAATTTATTGCATAATGGAATCAACAGGGTGTCATGGTCTTGTAAAACGAAAAAAAGTATTTGCACAAGGTCGTCAAGACAGACGAATCCTCTGCAAATACTTCTCCCAGGCGAACGGTACGCTTTTTTTGTATGCTCCCTCGTGGTTCATTCCACTGACTTCGCCAGTCACATACAGCGTTATTATACCTTATATTTTAACAAACAATCATCAGAAAAGAAACCCGCGAACATTTGGAAAACGGGTTATGTTACTTGTCTATATGACAAATGTCATATACACGAACTGACGTTTATGACTACAGCGCCTAGAGCGTTCTCCTTATACTGAGATTAGATCAACATGTACGCCTAACAGGATCAAGGTATAGGCGTCATCTTTAAGGAGGATCATAATGAGTATGACACAACTCCCATTAGCCCAATTGAAAAAAAATATGGCTCCCTACGAGAAAATAAACACGAAATCCAGCGTTCTGCAACTTATCAATACCTTGGGTCCACTGATCCTATTGTGGTATGCTGCTTATCTTAGCCTGTCGGTCTCGTACTGGCTGACGCTTCCCATTGCCATTGTTGCATCGGGGTTTGTGGTACGGACGTTTATTATTTTTCATGATTGTGGTCATCAATCCTTCTTCAAAAGCCGCAAGCTGAACGACATTGTGGGAACGATTACAGGTATTATTACGCTCTGCCCTTATCACCAATGGAAAAATAGTCACGCGATCCACCATGCAACCAGCAGTAATCTGGATAAAAGAGGCACAGGTGACATGTGGGTGCTTACGGTAGAAGAGTACACAGAGGCTTCCACATGGACACGGTTGGCCTATCGCATATACCGAAATCCTTGGGTTATGTTCGGACTAGGTCCGATCTATACTTTTTTGATTTCCTATCGCTTTAATATCAAGACAGCCAAACGCAAGGAAAAAATGAACACTCATGTGACGAATATATCCATCGTTGCATTGTATGCACTGTTGTGCTGGGCTATTGGATGGCAGGCCTTCCTTCTCGTACAGGCACCTATCTTTTTTGTATCCGGTATGTTGGGAATCTGGTTGTTCTATGTACAACATCAATTTGAGGATTCGTATTTTGAGCACGATGAAGAGTGGAGTTATATTAATGCAGCCGTAGAAGGCAGTTCTTACTACAAGCTTCCTAAAGTATTGCAATGGATTACGGGCAATATCGGATTTCATCACGTTCATCACCTGAGTCCCAAAGTTCCAAATTATAATTTGGAAAAAGCACATGAAGCGACACCGTTACTTCAAAAGGCGACCACGATCACAGTGAGTAGCAGTCTGCAATCGTTGAAGTTCCGACTTTGGGATGAAAATACGAAAACCTTTTTGACCTTTAAACAAGTGAAGCCGCTCCTCAGCAAACGTGTAGCAGTTACGAAACCCATGCCTACACCTGTTGTAGGCACAGAAAGAAAATAACATTGAACAAAACCTGGTATGATAAGATAAGGAATATAAGTCATGTGAAGTAGAAGAGGGTGGGCAGGATGCAAAAATGGTATCAGATCTTCCAAAGAAATACAGGGCTTAGCCCTTATGTTTGGGTCGTCTTTTACATCCTGCCCTTTTACTACTTTAGCTCTTCATCTACAGGTCATATTATTTTGGGTACTGCTATTATTTTGGTATTCTTTGCATGTTATGTACTGGCTTTTGTCTCAAAAGGCTGGCTCATATACTTTTGGACCAGTGTACAGATTGCCATATCGATTACCATGACACTGCTGTTCAGCTATATGTACTTTTCCATATTTATCGCCTATTTGATCGGTAATATTAAAAGTAAGGCTGCATTTACGACGCTGTATATTATTTTAATGGTTATTACGATTGGATTGATCAATTATGGTTTTGTTTCTCAGAATCCCGTTTTTATTAAACAGATTCCTTTTATCCTGCTTAATCTGATCGGTGTGATTCTCCTTCCGATTACGAATTTTAATCGCAACAAAAGCGATCGGCTCCAAGTCCAATTGGAGGATGCCAATAAGAAAATATCGGAATTGATTAAGCTGGAGGAACGGCAAAGAATTGCGCGTGACCTGCACGATACCTTAGGTCAGAAGTTGTCACTCATTGGGCTGAAGAGCGATTTGGCGGGCAAACTGATGGATCAGTACCCGGAGCGGGCGCATGTCGAAATTAACGATGTTCGTCTCACGGCAAGAAGCGCGTTAAAAGAGGTACGGGAAATGGTTACTCAAATGCGCGGTATGCGACTAGAGGATGAGCTACTACGTATTCGGCAGATTTTAAAGGCTGCTCACATTGAATTAACTCTAGAGGGCGACCCGAAGCTGGAGCATACATCATTAATGAATGAAAATGTTCTTAGCATGTGTATGAAGGAAGCCGTAACCAATGTAGTGAAACACAGTGGAGCTACCGCTTGCTCCATCACGATTGAGCCGTCTCGTAAGGAATTAACTCTTCGGATTCAGGATAATGGAGTCGGTATTACGAGAGAAAATGGAACCCTTCGTGGAAACGGCCTGCAAGGTATGAAGGAAAGGCTCGAATTCGTGAACGGATGTATGGAGCTGCGTTCAGATCAGGGAACGACCTTGGTCATTAAAGTGCCCAATATCCCTGAAAAGCCGAACGAGGAGGTGGGGCCATGATTCGAATTGTCATTGCAGAAGACCAGCGTATGCTGCTGGGTGCTCTAGCTTCTCTGCTAGACTTGGAAGAGGACATGAAAGTAGTCGGAAAAGCAAGCAACGGGGAAGAAGCTATAGAACTGGTGAAGCTGCATCAACCGGATATATGCATTATGGACATCGAAATGCCAATAAAGAGCGGATTGGATGCGGCTGAAGAACTCAAAGGCTTGAACTGCAAGATGCTGATTTTAACTACGTTTGCCCGCCCTGGGTATTTTGAACGAGCGATCAAGGCGGGGACACACGGTTATCTACTCAAGGACAGTCCCAGTGAAGAGCTGGCTTCCTCCATTCGCAGTATTATGGCAGGTCGGCGTATCTATGCTCCGGAACTGGTCGATGATGCTTATGCCGAAGTCAACCCGCTAACAGAGCGTGAAAAGACCGTCTTGGCGCTCATCGCTGACGGAAAGAACACAAAAGAGATTGCTGGTGAACTGTATTTAACGACAGGGACGGTGCGCAATTATATTTCAGTCATTCTCGATAAGTTGGGTGTCAGTAACCGGATCGAAGCGATTACACGTTTTAATGAAAAAGGTTGGTTTAAATGAGAAACAGAGACGCTATGAAGCAAAATATAGCGCTCTGTTTTTTTGTTTTATCCATAGATTTGGTATGCCTTTAGCGTACTACCTTGTGATACAATAGGATAGTTGTCCACAGGATGGACTGGAGTACAAGGAGGAGCAGAACCGCATGAAACAAGCCCCATTTATAGCCGTTGAAGGGCCCATCGGAGCAGGCAAAACGACGTTAGCTTCGATGCTTTCAACCGAGCTACATTGGCCGATAATCAAAGAGATTGTCGAGGAGAACCCATTTCTCGATAAATTTTATCAGAATATAGATGAGTGGAGTTTCCAGTTGGAAATGTTCTTCCTCTGCAATCGGTATAAGCAGTTGGAGGATACTGGTCTGCAATATATCGAGAAAGCTCAGCCTGTTATTTCTGATTATCATATCTACAAGAATTTGATTTTTGCTGAACGTACGCTTAAGGGTGTGAAGCTCGAAAAATATCGTCAAATCTATCATTTGCTCACAGATGATATGCCTAAGCCGGACATTATCATTTATATCAAAGCAGATTTGGATACCTTGCTGGGGAGAATTCGCAAGCGTGCACGCTCTTTTGAACAGGAGATGGACCCTGCCTATCTGGAGCAATTGATCATAGATTATGATAAAGGCATGCAGTTTCTCGCTGAACAGTCCCCTTCCCCTCGTATATTGACCGTGAACGGGAATGAAATTGATTTTGTAGAAAATCAGGCACAATTTAAACAAATTGTTTCCGATGTAAAGGAGCTTATATAGTGAATAATTACAACATTCCTGCAAATGCCTTGATTACGGTAGCGGGCACAGTGGGTGTAGGTAAATCCACGTTGACCGGTGCTTTGGCCGGACGCCTTGGTTTTAAAACCTCTTTGGAGCAGGTCGATCATAATCCCTATCTGGAGAAATTTTATCACGATTTCGAAAGATGGAGCTTTCATTTGCAAATTTATTTTCTCGCGGAACGCTTCAAGGAACAAAAGAATATTTTCCTGTCTGGTGGAGGCTTTGTGCAGGATCGTTCTATTTATGAGGATACAGGCATTTTTGCGAAAATGCATGCCGATCAGGGAACGATGAATCCTACCGATTATGAAACGTATACTAGCCTGTTTGAGGCGATGGTGATGACACCGTTTTTCCCTCACCCTGATGTGCTGATCTATCTGGAAGGCAGTTTGCCCTCCATTCTGAGTCGGATTGAGGAGCGCGGTCGCGAGATGGAGATCCAGACCGAGCGTTCTTATTGGGAGCAAATGCATCGCAGATATTCCAATTGGATCAACGAATTTGATGCCTGTCCTGTACTGCGTCTGAACATTGATGAGTATGATGTACATGACCCTGCTTCCATGGATGCTATTTTGGAAGAAGTAGGAAAAGTAATATCAAAAAAATAGAGATATAACCCCAAATAACTGACAGGGACTGTGGTACAATCAGTATAAATTAAGCTGATAGACCGCAGTCTTTTTTTGTCGAATAAACATGTTGAAGCACGAGATATGGCTAACGGTATAGTGGACAAGTTTAGGCTGGAATGCGAGAATAGGTACATATGAATTGTAATGACTCACGGGAAGGATGGGATACTGTGATGCGTTTTGGTATTGTTGGAACCAACTGGATAACAGAGAGGTTTATTCAAGCTGCGATGGAGACGGACGAATTTTCCCTGACGGCGGTATACTCACGCACAGAGGATAAGGGCAAAGCTTTTGCTGACAAATATAACAGCCAGCCGGAGGTTTTTACAGACCTGGCGCAAATGGCCGCAAGTGACCAGGTCGATGCCGTATATATTGCCAGCCCCAATTCCTTACATGCGGAGCAGGCGATCTTATGTATGAATCACGGAAAGCACGTGTTGTGTGAGAAACCTTTTGCGTCTAATGCAGCAGAGGTGAAGAGTATGATCGAAGCCGCGCGCAACAACGATGTTCTGCTGATGGAGGCCGTTAAATCCACACTTATGCCTAACTTTAAAATAATAAAGGATCATATGTATAAAATAGGCCGGGTTCGGCGTTATTTTGCAAGCTACTGTCAATACTCCTCCCGCTTTGATGCTTTTAAGCAAGGTAAGGTATTGAATGCGTTTAACCCGGCCTTTTCCAATGGTTCCCTGATGGACCTTGGCGTGTATTGTTTGTATCCTATGGTGACTTTGTTCGGCAAACCTGAGGAGGTTCGGGCGGTTGGTGTGCTTTTATCCTCTGGTGTCGATGGCGAGGGCAGTATCGTGATGAAGTATCCTGATATGGATGCTATCGTCATGTATTCCAAAATTACAGATTCCTATCTGCCTGCTGAAATTCAGGGTGAGAATGGAACGATGGTGATCGACAAAATCAGTCAGCCCTATGAGGTGAAAATTCATTATCGGGACGGCACGATTGAGGATCTGACCAAAGCTCAGACGCGTGAGCCCATGTATTATGAAATTCAGGAATTTATAGATCTGATCAAGATTGGTGAACGCAACAGTTCCATTAACTCTTTGGAGTGTTCACTTACAGTCGCTGAAGTGATGGAGGAGGCAAGACAACAATTCGGCCTTCGTTATGAAGCAGATTTGAAAAATACTTCTGCACATTAGTCAGTGGAATGATCGAAATTGCAATGCACAAAGGGCTGCCGATTTTGCAAACTTTGCAAATATACGGTTAGCCTTATTTGGCTTTGTAGCCCTAAAAGGGTAAAGCAGTTATCCTTCTCCTCAATCGCTAGGTCACTTAACACCTCGTTTTTACAAATTACTATATTTCCTAAAACAACGTATTAACATTTGATTGATATGATCATATTTATAACTTTTACATATTAACTACACAGAGGAGTGTACACATGTTTAAGAAGTTTCAAAAATGGTCAGCAACATCTATGTCTGTTGCTCTTGCACTAGGTTTGATTACGGGCATGTCAGCCTTGCCTGTCCATGCTGAGTCATCAGGGAATACAGATCATGGTATTAGTAAAGTTACAGCTACATTTTATGGAGACACAAAAGGTTCCAAAGGATTTACCTGGTATACTTCAAAACTTTCCACGAAGAGCACTGTTCAAGTAATCAAGAAAACGGCTTCTGAAGCTGATTTTACGAGTGCTCTTACATTTGAAGGGACTTCTTCTCCATCGACCAATTCTCCAGAAGAGCTTGTCCATAAAGCTGTAGCTACAGGTCTTCAAGCGGACACAGCTTATTATTATCGTGTGGGTGATGCAGCGCGCGGGATATGGAGCGAAACAGGTACGTTTCAAACGGCTCCTAAGAGCGGCGAATTTACCTTCATTGATTTAGCTGATACACAAGCGAAAAGCGAAGATGAAGCCATATTGTCTTCACAGACGCTCGAAAAAGCACTTCAAACTGTAGGTAATGCTCAGTTTGTAGTCCACAACGGAGATATCGTAGACACCGGTACCAAAGAAGAGCAGTGGGACTGGTTGTTGGGACATTCACAAAAAAGTCTTTTGAATACAACCATTGTTCCTTCAGCAGGTAATCATGAGGATGAGAACTACGCTTTTTATGATCACTTTAATATTAATCAACCAGCTGGTTCTGCTACTAAAACAGGAGCGTACTACTCCTTTGATTACAGCTATGCTCACTTTATCGTACTGAACTCCAATGAGGACTCAGAGAAATATGCCAATTTTTCTGAAGATCAAGTTGAATGGTTAAAGAAAGATGCTGCGGCAGCCAAAAGGGCAGGTGCAAAGTGGATCATTGTTAACATTCACAAAGGTCCCTACACTACCTCTAACCATGCAACAGATTCTGACATCATGGATAACAATGGAGTTCGTAACCAAATCGCTCCACTCATGGACAAACTTGATATCGACTTTGTCGTGCAGGGGCACGATCATATTTATGCTCGGACGAAACCAATCAACCAAGAGGGTAAAGCAACAACGTCAACCAAATTAAAAGATACATTAAATGATAAGAAGATTGAATATAGTGTGAATCCGGATGGAAGTATCTATGTCATCCCAGCAACTGCTGGCCCCAAAGTCTACTACAAGAACCCGAGTGAAAAACTTGGAGATAAGTACTATAATCTCTTTGAACTAGCTGAAGAGAATCATGCGGCAGTATATGGCCCGGATCCGAGTGACAATCGTAGACCTGTACGAGGACAGGTACAGAATTTTGTTGGCATCACCGTAGACGAAAATAAACTTACAGCCGTAACGTACGAAATTGATCAAAACAAAAATGATGCCAAACCTTTTATTGTGGATCAATTCGGAATCATCAAAAAATATCAGTAAAATTGATTAATGGTTTCTAAATAATCATAAAAGGATATCCTACAGTCTGGTCGGCTGCATGGATATCCTTTTTCATTTTCTTATAGGGACTTTCTTATAGAGACGTCTGATGTTGTGCTTGTAATACTTACGCCCTGTTCGGAAGCGGGTAAACCGTACATAATGCTATTAAGAGATCCAAAGTTCAAAAGTAGTCAATTTTACATATAGAAATTTTCTTGCAAAATATGGAGGGATAAAGCGATGGCTTATCAAGAAATCAATGGAGTACGCGTATGGGGATCACCTGACCCGGGAGCACTATCTCAAGCCCGCACATGTGCCGAAAATGGTAATGTGATTCAGGCGCTACTGATGGCAGATCATCATAAAGGCTACAGTCAGCCGATTGGCGGTGTGATGGTGTATGACGGACAAATTTCACCTTCAGGTGTAGGGTATGATATCGGCTGCGGGAATAAGGCGGTAAGATCCAAGCTGTTTGCCGCAGATATTATGCCACGTATTTCAGCCGTGATGGATGAGATTGCACGTCATATTTCGTTTGGCGTAGGCCGTGTGAATGCAATTCAGGTAGACCATGAGCTGTTCGATGACCCAGATTGGGCAGTATATGCGGCGATTGGGAAACAAGAACATGACAAACTGAAGTCCTTGGCGAGGGAACAGCTGGGTACAGTAGGGAGTGGTAATCACTTTGTTGATGTATTTGTGGAGGAAGCGACAGGACAGGTCTGGATTGCCAATCATTTCGGCAGCCGAGGCTTTGGGCACAAAACAGCAAGCGGGTTTCTAAATTTGGCTGCAGGACGGGAGTTTCTCGGAAAGGCGCCGGGAGAACATATGGATCAGCCGCCTGTACTGCTGGATATGAACAGTGAGCTGGGAGACATGTACTACCGTGCGATGCGCCTTGCCGGACGCTATGCGTATGCGGGACGTGACTATGTGATAGAACAAGTGCTTGGTATTATGGGGACCGAAGCGGATTTTACGGTGCATAACCACCATAATTACGCGTGGAAGGAACAGCATGATGGACGCGACACCATTGTAGTCCGCAAAGGCGCAACCCCCTCGGCCCCTGGCCAAATGGGCTTTATTGGAGGAAGCATGGGCGATATCTCGGTGATTGTGCGTGGGAAAGATTCGGTAGAAAATCGGGATTCCTACTATAGTACAGTCCATGGCGCAGGTCGTATTATGAGTCGTACCCAGGCAGCCGGTAAAATGAATTGGAAAACCCGCACACGGAGTGGTGGACAAATCACGGATGTACAGATGAAGGAGGCTGTTCGGAACTACGGTGTCGAGCTGCGCGGAGCAGGTACAGACGAAAGTCCGTTCGTCTACCGCAAACTGCGCGAGGTACTGGACGCTCATTCCGAGACCGTGGAAGTTATGCATGTGCTGAAGCCAATCGGGGTATGCATGGCTGGGGCCAATGAGTTTGACCCGTATAAGGATTAATGAAAAGAGAAGGAAGAACGGGGCTGTACCCATAAAAAAGACGATGCCCGGCAGAAGTGTTCATTCGCCGAGCATCGTCTTTAAAGTACATATATGCGTATATAATAGAAGGAACTCATGGCTTGATGTGCTTGTTGAGCAGCTCTAAATCTTACAGTTGATCAGCAAAAAGCTGTTCTTTAATATAAGCGACTGGCATCTCTTGGCCTGTCCACAGTTCGAAGGCTAATGCGCCCTGCCACAGCATCATGCCCAGACCGTTAATGGCGGTTGCACCTACGGATTCAGCTTGTTCCATCAGCTTGGATTTAGCTGGGCTGTATACTACATCGGTTACAATCAGATCGGAACGAAGCATGGACACATCCTCAATTACACTTTTGCCTTCCAGCGGTTTCATACCCACACCTGTACCATTAGCGAAAATATGACTTGTAAGAATCTCTTCACGCAGCTTCTCCTGATTCTCTAATGCATAGATATTCGCCTTGACTTGGGCATGTTTCATCTCTTCATTAATCATACGGACATTTTCTTCCGCCCGGGCAAAGAACTGGTCATTACGAGCGAAAATTGAAATTTCAGCGAGACCAGCTCGAGCGGCTTCAATAGCAATCGGCGTTGCAGCACCGCCTGAGCCGACGAGTGTCATTTTCTTACCTTTCAGATCAATGCCGTTCTCCTGCAAGTTACGAACATAACCTGATCCATCTGTACTGTAGCCTTTCAGCTTACCATCCGTATTCACGACAGTGTTGACGGCACCTGTAAATTTAGCGCTGTCGTCTAGCTCGTCAAGATACTGGAGTATAGCTGTTTTGTTAGGCATGGACACGTTATAACCGCGTATGTTCAGAGCGCGCATCCCCCGTACGACCTCTTCAAGCTGTTCATTGCCTACTTCAAAGGCCATATACGCGTTATTTAGGCCCAGCTTTTCAAACGCAAGATTATGCATAGCCGGGGACAAAGAGTGTCCGATCGGTGTAGCTAGCAGTCCGATTAATTGTGTTCTTCCGTCAATACGTCCAGCATTTTTCATGATATAAGCCTCCAAGTAACGTGTGTAGTTTAATGAAACACTTTTTTATATCGATAAGCAACAAACACGGCCAGCAAAATACTGACTACAGCAATCGCAATATCCAGAATGAATACGGAGGTAATTCCCAGACTTTTGGACATGCTCCCGGTAGCCAAAGGCATCAGGATGAACGATAGGCTGGCTGCTATGTTTACGAGAGAAGTCGTAGTTCCTTTGTTCTTGCGGAAAAATTCCGTCATTACCGTAAGGGCAATTTGGAATATGCCTGCGGTAGACAAGCCGATTAAGAATGAACTGATCAAGGTAGCGACAGGATTGTGCCATACAATTAAAGCCAGCAAAGAAAGCAGGGCAATAAGCGGATACACAATCATGACGGTAATGGGCTTAATGAATCTACCAAGTACCATAGCCAACAAAATAACGGAAACTAGTGAACCTATACTATAGTAGCTAAGCAGCTTAATGGCGCTGGCTTTGTCCATGCCAAGAGCCTCTTGTCCAAAGGTAGGAAGCCATAGCTGCACGATCATGAACAATACAGTTGAAGTAAAACCGATAATAATCAGAGACAAACCTTCTTGCCAAAACTTAGGCTCGCTGTGGAACGAATCCGTTGATTGACCAGTCTCGGCTGGAGCCTTTTGTTCCTCGGCTTTGTGGTTGGGGAAAGCGGTCATTGACAAGAAAATCCCGTTCAGCAGATAAATTCCTGCTGGAATAAAGAAGGAATATCCATAGAACATATCGTGATTAATAAAAAATGCAATCATGAAAGGAATAACAATGGCACCGATCGAGATGGATGCTTTGACTAGGACGGTTGCAGACCCGGCTTTTTTTCCGAACCCTTCAATGAGTGCGGGATAAGTCCCCGCATCCATCATCGAGTTGCAGAGCCCTGCGATAATGGCAAACACGAATGCCAAGGTGTAGTTAGGTGCAAGCGGAATACCGATTAGGAAGATTAAATAAGCAAATGATGCAATAACAATCAGTGGTTTCCTTCCGTATTTATCTGACATTTTTCCGGCTACTCCGAGAGCGAGCAGTTTACCGATTCCAATCGCTGACACCAGATAGCCGATGGCTGCTTTATCCGTGTTCAATTGCACGGTCAGAAAGCTCATATTCGACGAGAGAATAACATTAATCATACCCAGAAGAAAATAGTTGATATAAAGCCCTGTTGCCATTCTGATATAAGGATTTTTCATAAGTGTAACTCCCAACATAAATTTTAGATCAATGGCCTAGGTAGGCATCGTCCAGGTGTATTAAAGTACGCCCATAAACAAGTGAAAATATTCACATAATGTCTATGTCTTAATTATATAAGGGGTGATATTATAAATCCAATGCATATTTTTATCGTTTTTCATAGTTTGGGTCTATAATTTAAAATATGAATTAAAGAAGGGAATTACATAATTATGAACCTGAAGCACTTACAATATTTTCGTGTACTTGCGGAGATGGAGCATTTTACTCAGGCAGCTATGCGGCTATGTATCACTCAACCCAGTTTAAGTCATGCGATTTCAGAATTAGAAAAGGATTTGGGCGTTCATCTGTTTGAGAAGCAGGGGAGAAATATTCGGTTAAACAAATACGGACGATTTTTTCTGAAGTATGTGGAGCACGCGATGGATGAATTGGAAAAGGGGGAGCATAACTTACGGGAATTAGTGAGTCCAAGTCATGGTAATATAGATTTGGCGTTCATTTACACACTAGGTTCACACTTCATTCCAGCAATAATCCAAGCCTTTTCAGCTCTGGATGCCCGTAAAGACATTTCCTTTTCGTTTCACCAAGGGAATACGAACGATATTATTCAAGGCCTGAAGCAGGAACACTATGATGTGGCGTTCTGCTCTCACGTAGAAAATGAACCGGATGTGGAGTTTATTCCGCTGGCTCAGCAGGAACTGGTGGTCATTGTTTCACCTGATCATCCGCTGGCTTCTCTGGACCAAATTGATCTCAAGGATACAGCAGATTACCCGGTGATCTTCTTCAACAAAAAGAGTGGGGTTCGGCCCATTATTGAGAATTTGTTTGCCAAGGCGGGCGTTACGCCACAGATTATTTGCGAGATTGAAGAAGATACGGCAATGGCAGGACTGGTGTCTATCAATTACGGGATCGGAGTTATGCCCCGCATTTCATCGTTAGATTATTTTAACGTCAAACATTGCCTATTATTAATCCAGAATACGAGCGTTTTATCTACCTAGCCAGCATTAAAAATAGATATTTATCCCCGGCAGTAGTAGAGTTTCGGAACTTTGCCCTAAGTTATGGCAAGGAGTTTTATCTGAAAACGCATCAGCGTGTCTAAGCCGGAGTCTCGCAATATTTAAACTTGATAAATTTTAAATTGTGTTCTATACTTCATCATCGACGCAAGCAATGTGAAATGATTCACGTTTTGATACTACAAGACTTACTTACAAAAGCAGGTGAATTCATGATGAAACGTACTTCTTTTCCAGTGGCGACAGGACTTTATGTAAACTATCTTTTGTTCGGCATGTTTAATATTATGCTGGCATCGCACATGTCCTTTTTAACAGAGCATTTGCATACAGATCAGGCGGGCATCAGTCTCTTGGTTTCTGCGATGGGATTTGGCAGGTTGTTTACCCTGTACATATCCGGGGTGCTCTCCGACCGTTATGGTCGCAAACCGTTTATTGTGGCAGCCGGGCTACTGATGACTGTATTCTTGGTCGGTATACCGCTGAGTTCCAGCTTTGAGATGGCGATCGTACTGGCTGTGCTGGCAGGCGTAGCGAATTCTTTTCTTGATTCAGGTACTTATCCAGCGCTGATCGAAGCTTTCCCCCAATCCTCTGGTTCGGCTACAGTATTGGTGAGAGGTTTTATATCCGTTGGGGCGGCATTTTTACCGCTAATGATTATCTTTTTTATGAATCACGATATTTTCTACGGGTTCTCTTTCTTTTTACCTGCCCTCATATTTGCTTTGAATGCAATGTACTTGTTCAAAATGAAGTTCCCAGACATGCGCGTGCAGCCCGCCAAGGGGCAAAGTGGCGGTAATTCTGTATCAAGCCTAGCGGGAAAATTGGAGGCAAATGACCGGAGTAAGCCGCGGTTTTGGCAGGAAGGGCTATGCCTTATCTTGCTCGGATTTACGGGACCTACCTTGCTTTATATTGTGCAGTTATGGTTGCCTACTTTTGGACAACAGTTTATCGGTATGACCGAATCAGAGTCTCTCAGATTATTAGTTTATTACAATATGGGTTCGCTGGTTTCCGTGTTTGTATTGGTCATTGTGTTAAGAAAATGGGTTAAACCAGTTCACATTATTCTTATTTATCCATGTATTTCCCTGTTGGCTTTTGGAGCGCTTCTCCTTTTCAAGTCAGGGGCTGCCTCCATTATTTGTGCGAATGTTATCGGGTTTTCAATATCAGGTGTACTTCAGTTAACATTAACCGTAATGAGTGAATTTTTTAGTCAACGAAAAGGACAGATTACCGGGTTTGTTTATACAGCAACCTCGCTTTCATACACGATCATTCCTGTGTTTACAGGCTTTCTGTTGAAACATTCTCAGATATCGAGTGTTTTTATGCTAGCTATTATTGTGAATGTGCTAGGGATCGTACTGGCGGTGTTTGTTAATTTTCGGTACAGTTTAGTTTTTCCAGCAAGTCGCAAATTGTCGCCTAAAATTGCACTTGAACCCAAATAACGACGACTGGATCATATCATCTGCATGCTTATTCAGAATGCGTTATACTATGAATTATTGTACATGTTCGACTTGAAACTGTAATTTGGGAGTGAGAAAGAGATGGCTAAAATCGTAAAGGTGAAAGATGTCCTGATTGGTGAAGGAGCGCCAAAAATTTGTGTGCCCATGGTGGGAGAAACGTTGGAGCAGTTGAAGGAAGAAGCTACTTATTTACTTACGCTCGACCTGGATATCGTGGAGTGGAGAGTCGATTTTTTCGAACATGTGGAGGATCTGGAAAAGGTAAAGGCTGCCTTACATGAAATTCGGTCTATTTTAGCCAATATTCCACTCGTATTTACGTTCCGTAGCGCTCGGGAAGGCGGAGAAAAGGAAATCAGTGCGGCGAGTTATGTGGAATTGAATCGTACAATAGCCGCAACGGGGCAAGTCGAACTTATTGATGTAGAGCTTTTTAATGAGGAGGCTGATGTGAAGACGCTGGTAGAAGCAGCACATAAGCATAACGTGTATGTGATTATATCTAATCATGACTTTCATAAGACGCCGTCGAAGGAGGAGATTGTTTCCCGATTATGCAAGGCGCAGGAATTGGGAGGCGATCTGCCTAAGATAGCAGTGATGCCGACCAATACAGCCGATGTGCTCACTTTGCTGGATGCCACGCGTACTATGGCAGAAGAGCATGCAGATCGGCCGATTATTACGATGTCGATGGCGGGGAAAGGTGTCGTGAGCCGCCTGACCGGAGAACTGTTTGGTTCGGCTTTGACCTTTGGTGCCGCTAAGAAAGCTTCCGCACCGGGGCAGATTCCTGTCACTGAACTGAGAGAGATATTGACGGTGCTGCATAGCCATTCTTAAAAGACGGATGGCATGCTCGCCAGTCAGTAATATATCCGCAGTGAACCAAAAAGGAGGGCCCCCATGCGATAAGCATGCTGGAGCCCTCCTTTTTGGTGTAACTCTTAATTCAATCCCCGAGTAGGTTCATATAACTCCCAACCTAGATTCAGCGTTTGAATAATATAGTCTGCGACTTCTTCCGCATCCAACTGATCTGTATCGATCTTGGAGTGATTCACCGCGTAGATGTCCTGTCTGGAACGGAATAAATCCTCAATTTCCCCTAAAGTCTTGTTTTGTAGATTAGGACGGGTGTCAATCAGCATCTTGAGCCGATCTTTCCAGGAATCCCAATTTAAATCCAAGAAGAAAACAATCGATGAAGCCAAACAAGCTTGCTTCACCTCTTCCTGTAAAAATGCACCACCGCCAACGGAAATGATTTTAAGGCGTGTGTTGCTGCACAGCTTCAAAATATGCTCTTTTTCAATCTCACGGAAACGCTTCTCTCCATAAGTCTTGAAAATCTCTGTTGTTGGCATGTTGTACTCTTGTTCAATCTCCTGGTCAATGTCCACGAAATCGCGATACAGCTTGCGCGCTAGATGGGAACCGATCGTTGTTTTACCTACACCCATAAAGCCGATGAGCACAATATTTTGTTCTTTTAATGGAATCTCACTATTGTTTTGCACGATAACCACTCTTTTCTCACCAGTAATGTTGAGATGTAACGCTTCAAAGCACTAAATACATTATACGTTCATCAAACGTGTCATTCAATAGTATAGATCACATCAGCAATGAGGTATACGATAAAAGGGACTCTGAATACCAATTAAGTGATAAACAGCAGGCAAACGAAACAAGGTATTCAAGTATTGTTTAATGTGTAAATTGAAGAAAAACAAACTTGTACAAGTATAAAAGAGGCAATTTTATGTACTAAATTGAAAAAAAGGACATATTTTGCCGAGAAATATATTGAAATTACTGGAAGTGTGATTATAATAGAATTATACAAATTGTAAATGTAATCGCTCTATTTACAATTTGTGCTTTATATAATTTATGAGACAAAATTACTTTGAACCAAAAACCAAGTATACATATGCAAATAGTTGAATGATGCTTTATAGACGTGTATCGGTCATTGGGTTCATTGTGCGAAGGTGGTGATACGGTCTACACGTTCTAGTCAACGAAGAGTTGGAACAATGAAAAATATCTACGAGAGGGATGAATTGACATGAAAACAAACACAGCTAACGTATTGAAAAAGGGAATCAGTATCGCTTTATCAGGAATGTTGGTCGCCTTATTTGTCGGCAATTATTCTGCACATGCAGCTCCAGAAGTCGTTCATAAGACCATACTTGTTAAAGCTGGAGAAGTTTACGATGGTAAAGGCAAGACTGTAGTGGCTGATCCCGATACCTTGGGAGATGGAAGCCAGAAAGAGGCCCAAAAGCCTATTTTCAAGCTTGAAAATAATGCAACACTGAAAAATGTGATCATCGCTGCCCCTGCTGCGGATGGGGTGCATGTATATGGCAACGGCACAATCTCCAACGTAACGTGGGAGGATGTCGGTGAAGATGCCTTGACGCTTAAAGAACCAGGCACGGTAAACATTACGGGTGGTGGAGCGTTCCACGCATATGATAAAGTATTCCAAATTAATGCCGAAGGTACGATTAACATTAAAAACTTTAGAGCCGATGATATCGGTAAGCTGGTTCGCCAACTTGGGGGCTCTACATTCAGAGTGAATATGACTTTGGATAACTCGGATATTTCCAATGTAAAGGACTCGATCCTGAGATCGGACGGTCCTAACAGCAAAGCTAAAATTACGAATACTCGTTATCATAATGTAAAACAATTGTTCAAAGGTTTTAAATCCAGTAATACGAGTGAATCCGGCAATACTCAATATTAATTGGTATAGAAGAGAGTAAGGATAGGAGTACGGATGTGATAAGGGGCTGCCCAACAGGTCGTATGATCTGCTTGGGCAAGCCCCTTTTTGGGTGCAGCGAGTTACCCCAAAATGATCTGGGCTTCGTTCGGAACGAGGACTGTGATATGATCGTGCTATTACATTTTATACAAAAAAGTTGGGTGGCTATGAATCCTTTTCATAAATATGTGAATGTTGACGGTACCTTAAATGATACGCTGGTGCGGAATCGTGAGGTTTTATATACAGGTACGAATGGCCGGCATGTGGAACGTTTTTACGTGTCATCCTCTGAAAGTTATATATTTAAACCGCTAACCAACGATGATCAGAAGGGGCGGGAGAGATGGGTGTATGAGCATGTGCTTCCTGCGTTATCACCGATCTATCCCCGATTGCTAGCCTGGTCTGATGCAGGTGTGGATGGCGGAGAAGAATGGATGGTTTTTGAGGATCTTGGTCCGTTACATCATCTACACGCAGACGAAACTTTATTGCGAGCTGTTAGACTTGTTGCATGGTGGCATGCTTTGCCGACGGATCGTTTTGCTGGGATACCGCTGCGGGGACCAAAGCCACTCATTCAGGAGATGGTTTCCGAGCTATACACGCGCAAGCCGGATGTGTTACAGCTTTGCAGCTCACTAGGATTATCTAAGCAACAGATGCAGCGTATGTATGTACAGCTGGAGCATGTATCTTTTTCACAGCAGCTTGTACTGTCTCATGGTGATCTTCATCCGGGGAACTATGCGCTGAGCGGGGAACGGCTTATGGTGCTGGATTGGGAGCATACTCATCTGAACACACCGCTGTGGGATGTATATCACCTGATCGACATGTCCCATCCGTTGTTTCCCCGACGCATGACGTCCGAATTGCGTATTCGTATACTGGACACCTACGTGGAGCAGCTGGAGCTGTTGGGGATAAGAGTGGATCGAACGGCTTTTATGCTGGAATATGGCATGTTTGCTGTGGTATTTTCGCTCTGGATGCTGTTGTTAATCACAAGTGATTTGCAAAGGATTGGAACGCACCTGCATAGAAACGGCGACAAATGGTCAAAAGAGCAATTAGAGTCCCAGTTGGACGAAACGTTAGCCTGTTTGAACCAGTGTGCTGTAATGATGGATTGGGGACAAGCCCAGCGATGTAGATAGTAGCTTAAGACATAGACCGTATTTAGTTAGCCAAAGAAGGTAGGGAATATATCCATGAAAAAAGTTGGTTTGGTCATGAGAAAAATACAATTTGCTGAAGCACAGGGTCCACGTATTTTTGCAGAGCGTCTGAAGCAGATCGGGTTGGAATTGGGGGTGGACATCGTATTTGTATCACCGGAGCGCCATGTGAGCAGTCATGACTGGCTTCCGGGTTATGAACACGAAAAAGGCGACCTGGTCAATTATGACATCGTACTGGACCAACTCCATGAGCAGCAGATTGAGCACGTTATTTATACGGTATCTGGCTTTACCTATTTGAACATGTTTTTTAAAAACAGCGTGCTTTTTCCGCATAGTTTTCCTGATCCGGCACTGACAGGCTATGAAATGATGAAGCCTTTTTATCAGATCGTGGACAAGGCTATCGTACAGACTGCCTTTCTCAAGCAGGAGATGGCTTCGAAGTTTGGCGTAACCGATGTGACAGTTATCCCGATCGGATTTAATGAGCGGCTGGTGGAAAAGCATTTTGATCCCTCGCAAGTGGTAGAGAACCGGGTGATGTGGATTGGTAGAGATGAGGAGAACCGACGTCCGGATTTGGTACTGGAGTATGCGAGGCATAATCCTGACAAGGATGTCTATATGGTATTTGGCGGTGAACGCTACAAGGAAAGTATGAAGAAATATGATATCCCGGACAATGTTAAACTTCAATTTGCGTTGACGCAAGATGAGGTGTTTGCGCTGATGAACACGGCGAAGGTGTACTGGAGCTGCTCCAAATTTGATACGTTCGCCATGCCGCTGACCGAAGCGCTCGCTATGGGTAAAATCGTGGTTAAGCCAGAGCATCCTTGCTATGGACATATCAGCTCTACGCATTCTTTTTCAGGGAATGAGAAAAACTGGTTTGAGCTGGTCAATATGGCTGCCGCCTCACCCCGTCGGGTTTCTACAGAAAATCAGGCATACGCCATGGAACAGTTTTCAAGTCAGGTGATGAAGCAGGGATACCGAGACTTTTTTGATCATTGGTTAAGCTGAGCAGCGAGGCATAATACTGTGGTTGCAACTCGCGTTTGGGTATCCAGAGTGAAATAAAAATAACCCGCAAGGGGGTCACTTTTTTTCAAAAATTCCATCTTGCGGGTTACGGTTCATCATTGACTTATCGTTTGGACTTTACTGGAACCGGGGTTCCTTTTTTAAAGCGAACCGGTCTTCTCGGAATTCTGTTAATGCCGGAGTCCTCCGATTTGGAAGGTAATGCTCTACGAGTTTTCTTTGTTGACAGTAAGCTTTGATTGGTTCTGCTGAACTCAACAGTGTAATTGTCTACAGATGAATCAATGGCAAGTCGGCGCATCCCCACTCGTCTGGATGATCCACTGCTATCGTTCCAACACCAATGAAAATCATGGTCAGTACTTCTCGGAAGCCGTGTGCGGTACGTACCACGCCACCTATTGGAGTGATTCTCAGCATAATAATAGAATGTGGTTCCCCCTACAGACCCGCTCCATACTTCTCTCGTATCACCAGGCTCTAGCCGATACCAGCCCATTTTAGAATAATTCATGGGATGACAGTCGGAATCAGGATAAGCATAGGCAGCATAGATGGTGTTACTCGTGTTGTTTGTAAAAAAAAGGCTCATCATACACACTTCTTTCCTCATAAATTGGTATTACAATGTTATACTATGAGGAATTTGGAGGAAGAGAGTGGACAATATCTCTCAATCTATGAAAAATGAACCAATCGTTTACGTCCAATTTACTAAACGATTCTATGATTGTATCTCTGCTATCGCTTCAGTATGAGCTGTCTTGCGATCCACAATGTAGCTAACTACCATGAGTAGCAGACCGCCGACAGTAATTAGCGATGCAACCCATGGAATAGCGGCTAGCCCCATTTGATTAATAACAGCTCCCCCGATAAAAGCGCCGCCTGCGTTACCCAGATTCAATGCGGAATGGCTGGAGGTAGAGGCAAGCAAAGGAGCCTCATAGGCCAGATTCATGATGCGAACCTGAATACCCGGCATGATGCCGAACGCAGCAATGCCCCAGATAAAGACTGTAATAACCGCCAGTACCTTGTTTTGAAGCGTAAACGTCAGAATGGCCAAAATAATAGCCAGTACAGCATAGTTTGCGATCAGGGATGGCAGCAGTTTCCAATCCGCAAGCTTGCCGCCAACGATGTTGCCGATCGTTACCCCTAGGCCAAACAGGACGAGAATCCAGGTAATGCTATGCTCGGCAAAGCCACTAATATCCGTAAGCAAAGGCGTAATGTACGTAAAGACAGTGAACAGACTGCCACAACCGACTGCACCTGTGAGCAACATCAGCAGCACTTTTGGATTAAACAGGCTTCGGACTTCTTGTTTGAGACTGGAAGGCTTGTCCTGATGAATCACCGGAATATAACGAATGATACCAAACAGAGAAATCAAGCCGATGACCACAATGGCTCCAAAGGAAGCACGCCAGCCGAGTTGTTGTCCGATAAAGGTACCAAAGGGTACGCCTATAATGTTCGCCACGGTCAAACCGGTCAGCACCATAGAAATAGCACCCGCGCGTTTGTCAGGACGAACCAATCGGGCAGCGATCAGGGAACCGGCTCCCAAAAAGGTTCCGTGCGATAATGCAGTAGCCATACGGGCAGCAATCAGAAGTTCGTAATTGGGAGCAATGACGGAAAAAAGATTACCTAAAATGAATATGGTCATTAGTAGGCATAGCAGCTTTTTCTGCGGTACCTTATGAGTTAATACGGTAAGCACAGGTGCACCAATAGCCACACCAAGTGCGTAACTGGTAATTAACTGCCCGGCTTGCGGAATTGTAACATGAAGATCATGGGCTACATTGGGCAGTAGTCCCATAATGACGAATTCGGTCATGCCAATGGCGAAGGCACCAAGGGTCAACCATAGCAAGGAGGGAGGGAAGCGGTTTGCTGTCATATTTTCTTGAGTACTCATAAGTGTCTTGTATCCTCCTGAAAAAATAGTAATGCGAGTATATCACTACAGGCGATATCTGGCGACCCATTTTGCAAGAATTTTACATACTAAGTTGATAAGTTTTATGTAATTTACAAAAGCGACAGGTAGGAAGGAGCCAAGTGTGTTATTTTGGTAGTATGATATGAAGATCGTAAATAACGTTGTAAGGAACGATCCAAGGAGGATACAACGATGGCACCTAAAGTGGTATATAGTATTACAGATTTAATAGGAGATACACCTTGTGTAAGGCTCCAACGGCTCACAGGGCCGCAGGATGCGGAAGTGTATGTGAAGCTGGAGTATTTTAATCCAAGCGGCAGTGTTAAAGATCGAGCGGCGGGCAACCTGATTGCCGAGGCGGAAAAGGCAGGACATCTAAAGCCGGGAGGCACCATTATTGAGCCGACGAGTGGCAACACGGGAATTGGCCTTGCGATGAATGCGGCAGCCCGGGGTTACCGTGCGATTTTGGTGATGCCCTCGAATATGACGAAGGAACGGGTCAACATTTTAAAAGCCTACGGGGCTGAGGTCGTACTGACACCAGCAGAAGAACGGATGCCAGGAGCAATTCGCAAGGCACTTGAACTGGGGGCTGAAATTGATGGGAGCTTTATCCCGCATCAATTTGAAAATGAGGCAAACCCCGATATTCACCGTACGACCACAGCACTTGAAATTTTGGAACAGACGGAAGGGAAACTGGATGTGTTCGTCGCTTCTTCGGGAACGGGCGGTACCATTACGGGAACGGGTGAAGTGCTGCGTCAGCATTTGCCAGATCTGCGGATTGTTGTAGTTGAGCCGAAGGGCTCGCCAGTACTATCTGGGGGAAAACCCGGTCCACATAAGCTGGTTGGCACCAGTCCAGGCTTTGTTCCCACCGTGCTGAATACGGAAGTGTATGACGAAATCGTGCAGGTTTCGGATGAGGATGCGATTGCAATGACACGGGCGATTGCTGCCCAGGAAGGGATTCTGGTGGGCCTCTCTAGCGGAGCTACGATATGGACGGCGATTCAGGAAGCTCGGCGTTTGGGAGCAGGCAAACGGGTACTTTGCATTGCCCCGGATACCGGAGAGCGATATCTGAGCATGGGGATATTCGGATAAAAAGATGTGGATTGGGACCAAAGTGATTCGACTCATTTATATGTAGTATGATCCAGCCTCATTAAGCGAAGTAACAAAAGTGAATTGGCGATATGGCAATCAAGAATACACAAGTATAACAAGATGACTCCTGGAGCGCCTACTTCTTCACTAGCCTATTATAGCTCGACCTTGAAATATTATCTTTGAAAGAATAAAGGATGATGGGAGCGATATAGTAGATTCTTTTTCAATGGAGGAACATAGACATTGAATACATCCTTTTCATAATTCATAGGTTAATTTCACTCCTGACAATTAATAAGCCACAATCCATAAGGTTGTGGCTTATTAATTGTCGATTATAGCTTATATTCGTGAGAATTTTAAAAGTCTCACGGTTCATGCTCCGTTCTTCGATCTTATTTGTCTCTTCAGGATCCTCTTGAAAAACCCAAATAATCAGAGAAGGAAACACCGAGCCTATTATCCATTTCAGCAAGAGCTGCCTCAAACGGGTCAACTTATTAGTTGACTGCTTAAATGGTTGTGGAAAATAGTATAATGTACGCTGACATTTTTTGGCTTCTCTAATATTCGTGCAGCGATTATACCCAATTCAAGCTATTTATCAAAAATATGCAGCGGCTACGCAAGTGGGTTGATCGGTTGTCCACGTATCGATTGTGACCACTCGCACACCATCAGGCCACAACTCTTCCGAACGCACCTATAGAGGTTAAATGGACTGAACAGCAAACGATCGCTCGCTGCCTCGCTTTTCATATTTTTGGCGGCTAGTACGTTTCCACTAAAGACTTCGCGCAAGACGTACAATTTTTCATTGCCTTTTTCCGGCTGGACTCCACCCATAGACAAGAGAACGTCACCGTTTTGTTCCGTCGTTTCGGCCAGTATCGTACGAATATGGTCATCGAGATGCAGCAAAAAGAGCTTGATATCGCTCAACAGATTTTGGGTACTTGTTGGGATGCCTGTAGTGCGTCAGTCAGTTCCTTTACAGTCATGTCCTGTTTGAATCGCAGTTCGTCCACAAGAGCCAGCACATCGTAGCCATAGGACGAGCGCTTCATGCTAAGCATCTCTTCTTCAGCCGATTTATACGAGACACCTGTATAAGAACATATCGGATTCTTGCAAGCATACGCCATGCTCTAAGCGTCAATCGTTTCGCTCTGTGTCGGTATTTTTTTATGCCATGCCGCATGGGCAGCAAAATGACTGCAATTTAGGAGGTTTGGAATACCTTTCAGGAATAAAGTATAAAAAACGGGAGAATTAGATATATTCTTTATTCATCGACAGCAAGATATGACATACGGTCACTCACAATAAACGTGATTTAGGGGTACCACTGAAATCATGTTTATTATAATCTAATTCAGAGAGGAAGAGGAAAATGAAAGTAGATCAAATGTTTGACCTTGATTTAAGAAAGAGCTATGAGGCCAGTGAGCTTAGCCCACAAGCTTCAATCATCAAAACAACCATTAAGGTATCCAAAGCAGTATGTAAAACTCTTACCTGTATCTGTACCGGTTCTTGTTCCAATTGTAAATAATTCATAAGCGATTCGTAAGTCAGGGGTAGTGAAATAGGCTACCCCTACTTACATTATGGAGATTGCATGATAAAACCTAATATATACAATTGGCATGTAGCCCGGCTGACCGATCATTTTAGTTGTGGTGCAACTGTTGGTCAGCCGCTTACTATCCTGTTTATTGATACAGGCGTCGATAAATCCCACTCAGAGATCCAAGGTAATCTAGTTGAGGCAGAATGCAAGTCATTTGTACCTTATGAGCCTTGTCTAAGCGATTACGTCGGGCATGGTACACAAATGGTTAGCTCTGTTACCGGCAAATATATATTGAAGGGGATATGCCCTTTCGCTCGGGTTGTTGTCTACAAAATTACGGACAAAAAAGGAATAAGCAAGCTTGAATGGTTGTATAGAGCGCTGGAAGAGGGTATTGCTAAAGGATATCCAATTATCAACGTCAGCTATCGTACAGAATATGAGGTCGACTTATTCGAGTTCAATAGGTTTCAGGCTTTGGTTGACTGCGCCAATGCGCAAGGCATATGGGTAGTCTGTTCCGCAGGAAACGATGGACGCGATATTACGCAGGAGTACAGAGTACCTGCGAATTTAAAGGGAGTATACCCAATTGGATCAACTAATAAGAACGGGGATATCTCCGGGTTCAGCAATACGCTCAACGATCAATTTTTTGCGCCGAGTGGTGATGAGTATGAAATCAATTACAACAATGATTGGGTAATGGTTGCCAAATCGAGCTTCGACACAGAGGATTACTTATATGAAGTGCTGGGATTTGACAAAGCATACACAGTGGGTATCGGTACGAGTATTGCCAGCGCCTTATTCAGCGGAGTTGTTGCCTCTCTTAGCGGAGAGCTTATCGCGCAGGGGATGAATGCCGGACGCACAGAAATGGAGTGTCTGCTCCGTCAAGGCGCGAGACTGATTGATGTTCAGCGGAATTATTATGAAGTAAGCCTTGCCGGTTCAATTCGTGCTTTAAGACAGATGAGAGGTTGATTGCATGTTGGAGAACTTTGAAATCTCGGAAAATTACATGTACCGGAAAACGTTGCTTGGCATGGAGTATTATACGCAGATATTTGATCATGAACAACTAGATGATGATGAATACCTTGACAGACTTGTACGGTTCGTTCAGCAGCAGGGGTTGATAGATTCCATTTATGTCTCCAGCCCCTCGACCTACGCTGCACTGCAAAGCCTGGAACAAGGCAGAACATTGAAGTCCAAAAAAAAGCGGAATCTTATCCTAAGTCTAAGCAAGTTCATTTCGCGGGCAATTTGTAGACCAACACCGTTTGGACTGTTCGCGGGAGTAGGCATTTCCCGATTTGGAAAAACGGGAGGCGCCGGGGAACATGTCGTCTGGGCAACTCCGGATTATAGCCTAATTTACCGCTTAATAGGGCTTTTCCATGGGGATACGGATGTCCGCAATGAATTGAGACTGAGTGTAAATAACACCTCTTACATTGACCATCACAGGCTCGTCATCTCTTATCAGACTCTGTTTGCAGCAGATCAGGAGGAACGAAGCACTGAAAATATATCTATTCTCAAAACCCCGGTCATAGATTTCATCATGAAGATCCTTGATAAAGAGCAGCAGACTTTTCTGCAGCTTATGCAAGCTATAAAAGACGCCTTCGGCGTGGATGACACGATCAGCACAGATTTTTTGCAGCAATTGATAGAACAAGGCTTTTTGGTAAGTGAGATGATTCCCAATCCTCGGGATAGCGCTCCTCTGGCGCATCTGATACGTACACTAAAGCTGCTTGCTACTCCCAAGGCAGCATATTACTCAGATATTTTGGAGAGAGTTGGACAAGCCATTCAGGACATTACAGTTGCTGCGGTCAAACGCGAAGGCATTGAGGCTGTCCGAAAACTAGTCCAGCTTATCCTTCCCGATTATCAGGGCGACTTGGTCAAAATAGACGTAAGACTGAATCAGGTAAATGAAATTCTATTGTCGGACAGCGATAGGCAATCGTTGGCCCAAATAGCTTCAATATTGAGCATGCTTTCTACGTACAGGAAAGAGGATACACTTTCCGACTATCGTCAGCAATTTACTGAGAAGTACGGAGTATATGAAGAAGTGCCCTTATTGCAGTTGTTCAGTAAAACCTTGGGGCTCGGCAAACCTGAAGAGTACAAGAGCCACTACCAGAACGGAGATAAGTACAGGCACAAGGATGAAGGCAGGTTCCGACAGCTTAAGGCGCTAATTGCGGAGTGGCAGACCGAAGCGCTTGTCAATCATTCGGATATCGTGCTTGACGAGGTCAAAATCCAACAGCTGTCTGAATTGAGTCTGGAGAATGTCCATGTCTCGTTCGATTTGTATTATTCCTGCATGGAGAATGAGCAAGGTGAAGTTACGTTTTATTTAAACAACAGAGCCGGATCATTGGAAGCGTGTCAGAGCTTCGGAAGATTTGCCTACATGTTTGACAAGGATAGCCGTGATGAAATCTTCAATTTTGTCAGGAACCCGAAGGATCAGAAAGCAGGGGAGAGCGCCGCTGAAATCTCATTTTACCCATTCAGTCCCAAAATAACTAATATTATGACGGCAGGCCCGACACCAGACCAATCTATGGATATGGCCACGTTTCCCGAGAATCGGAAATTAGATGTTTCCCAGCTGCTGGTAGGGGTGGAGGATTCGGGATACTTTTATCTGAAGCACAGGGAAACAGGCGAACTGGTATTTCCCAAACTCAGCAGCATGTACAATACAGAGCTGGCGCCTTATCTGATCCGGTTTCTGAATGATATTAATCTGCAGTATCAGACCGGATGGTCCCATCTGGAGGAGTATCTCTATGATTCTTCTTTTACACCGAGAGTAACCTATAAAAATATCATCATCTGCCCCAAAAAATGGACATTATATGCGGATAAACAGCTCCAGAGCGAAGAACAGTTTCTGTCCTTTCTGGAGGATTGGATCATAAAGTATAACATTCCGCGATATGTATATTTGGTGGAGCTGGACAATAAGCTGTTGCTGGATTTGGATCGCCATCATCATCGAAAGCTTTTGCACAAAGAATATACCCGGAATCCGGAAGGCAAGGCGGCCGTTATTATGGAAACGGAGAAAGAATTGTTCGCTTCCGCTAACCGATATATGGAGGAGTGCGTATTTTTTTGCAAAAGCCCGATGTTTCAGTACTTGCCGATAGACAGATTGTCTGCACAGGCTACCGATAAAAGCTTAAATAAAGTGCTGAGTTCTTCGGTGAATGCCGTTTATTATCCAGGTTCGGATTGGATATCCCTGCAGGTATATTACAATCAGGAAATGCTAACCGATTTGCTGGGCAGTGCGTTTAAGACATTCATGGACAATAGCGCCGAGTACTTCATTGACCAGGTTTTTTTTTGTCCAGTATGCAGATAAGGAGCCGCATATCAGGCTAAGGTGCAAAATGTCGGGAAGCGTAGAGCATCAGCGTTTCACGGCCTTGAACTATGTTTTTGATTTCCTGAATACTGTAACCTCGTCCGGATTGGTTAGTTCCTATTCGGTTGTTCCTTACCGGCCTGAAATTTTGCGGTATGGCGGCGCAGCCTTCATTGAACAAGCGGAGAGGTTATTTGCTATCGATTCTTATCTAGTTTCAGGCTATTATGCAGGCAAGAGGTCAATTAATGCAACCGATCAGATGTTATTTTGCTGTACCGGACTTTTTGAGGTTGTGAACTGCGCGTATCCGCTGGCAGAAGATCAATTGAAGGCTATGGCTGCGATTATTGATCCAAAGAAATTCAGACAGGAGTATCGGGAACACAAAGAAGCGCTATTCCAAAGAATTCAACAGACCCGTTCCATATCCTTGCCAGCAAGCGATACAGGCGACAGGTTGCGGCAATACGCTGCATATTTCACGGCTATCCGGGAAGCTGACGACAGAACCAATTATTACGATGATATTATGTTCAGCATCATGCACATGTTCTGCAACAGAGTGTTCGGCCTGGACCGGGAAAAGGAAGAGCTTGCCCTACACCTGTGCTACTACAGTTTGGAAGATTATTTACAGGTAAGCAAATACCATGTTGCTTATTGAGGAGGAGCTTATGGCGGTCAAACAAGTCCCGGGAAATTTATCTGAAATAGTCAGGCAAAGCGCAGAAATTTACAAAGATATAGATACTGTAACCCTGCTAATCAAGAAGCACGCCATGCATGATTACCCTGAAATGGAGCTGATATCATTGGCTTCAGGATATCCCGGGATCAGCCTTCTTCTGGATAAACTAGATGAAGTCTACCCGGGGGAAGGGTGGGATGCGCTTGCTTTCAAGTACAATCAGGAGATTGTGCGCTTAATCGGCAATATACCGTTCCATTCATTGTCACTGTATACCGGATTGGCAGGTGTTATTTATCTGTTCAACGAGTGTTCAAGAGGTTCAACAAGATATACGAATGTGCTCTCACAGACGCTGGATATGTTTCTTAGCAGCTATGGGGAATTCTATGAGGAGACAAGGGGGAAATTGGAAGACTCCTTGATTGAGGATAGCGACTTGGATTTGATTTCAGGATGGACGGGGATTGCAGCTGCATTAATGGAGGTTAAGGAACGCCAAGACAGATACGCTGGGAAGCTGGATGCGGTGCTCCTTAAGATCCTTCAACTGATTACGGATGCTGTAGGCAAGCTGAGACATTTCGGGGAACTTCCCGAACAGACCATTTACTATAATCTTGGCATGGCGCACGGAATTACAGGAGCCATTAATTTGCTGGCTGTTGCACATCTCCGCCGCTACCCGTTAACAGGATTGAGAGAAGTACTGGAAGTTGCCAAGACTTTTCTACTCGGAAATATCAGAGAGTGGAACGGCACCCTTGTCATACCTAATATGTTCACACCGGATGAATCCGCAGAGACTAGTCGGAATCCAGGTTATCACAGAGATGCATGGTGTTACGGCACACCGGGAGCTTCTGTGGCTATGTTCCGGCTGGGATTGGCCCTGGAGGACAAAGCGCTGCAGCAGCAGGCTCTGCAATTGTTCAATACCGTCTACTCCAGACCAGATTCGCTAAGAAAGGTAATTTCACCGACGATCTGTCACGGCTATGCAGGCTTGCTCCTGATTCAGCACCATTTCAGCCGTACGGCAGCCATACCGTTCAAGAATGATTTTTTGCATCGTATGTTATCATACCGGAATACTCAAGAGGCAGTACCCTTTACAGACCTTGAGGGAAGCGTTGATGATCCGTTATCTCTCGATAAAGTAGGGCTGCTCGATGGATGTGCAGGTGTATTGCTGACACTGCTGACCTGTGATAATGAGAACTTGAGTACATGGAAGCAGATGCTGGTATTTAGCTAAAAGGAGGAGACGGTAATGTTCATTTTATTAAAAGAAATTATTACAGTCATGGTGGGACTGATTACCGATTTTCTCTCTTTTCAACTGGATGCATATTTTTATATTTGGTTTCTGGTCCTGTTTATTTCAAGCTTGGCAGCGACCCTGGTTCAACGAAGCGAAGGGACTATTACCTACAGCACAGCCGAATGTGTCGGAATAAATGTGCTAGTTGTCGTATTATACCTAGTAATCGGTACAATTTTGGCCAGATACTTTGCAAGTTTTGAGGATCAGCAGATTGTTGCTGGAGATAAGATTATGCTGTATAAAATTTCTTTTATGCTTACATCCGCTGTAATTATAGTGGATATTATACTAGATAGGTTGAAGAGAGGGCGGAAATTCTCCTACTCTTTGGAGTTTCTTGCCGGAAGCGCCGTGTGCTTCTTACTGTTCCAATTAAGCAACCAAACGGACTGGATAGGAACCAAGCTGTCGCTCTCCTATATTGTCATGGTAGCGATAGCCGCAGGTGTCTATACAATGGCAATGAAGTTTTTGCTAGAATACGAAAATCACAAAGAGAAATAGGTGATTAAGCCATAATGGAATTGAATATGGAGAGCACGGCATATAAAAAGATTGGTGAAGAAAAACAAACGGCCCATTCCTTGCTGGAGTTAATCAAAATTGCGAGATGGCCCAAGCTTGCGCTTGCTTGGAGCATCGTATTTACACTGATTTCCGCCGCTTTTTCATTAGTATTGCCGATCATTACAGGCAAGCTTGTCGATAAGATCTCAGCTATGGAGCTGACGATCCAGACCGCAGCTGTGCTTATTTCGCTGTTTCTGGCCGGAGGGATTTTAAACGCCGTGTCTTCTCTGCTCCTCAGATATGTGGGGAGCAAGTTTTTTCAGGAACTGCGACTGAAAATTTGGGAAAAAATTATCCATTTGCCGGTTAATTATTTTGATAACAACGAGAACGGCAAAATCATCAGCAGAATGACGAACGACCTTGCTATTGTAAGTAATTTTCTGGCTATCACTCTGCCTTCTATTCTGGCTGATGTCCTGATGGTCACTGGTTGCATCATCATGTTATTTGTGTTGGATTGGAGATTAATGAGTGTACTCGTTGCTCTGATTCCTATAACGGCGCTACTAATCTATCCCATTGGAAGAAGGATGAATAGAGTAGCGATTGAGGCACAGGATGCAGCCGCAGATTTTTCCGGTGAGTTATCCAAAATTCTCTATAACATCAGATTCATTAAAGCGACGACGTCGGAAAAGCTTGAAATGAAATATACTCGGGAGATACTTGGACGTATCTTTCGCTTGAACATCAAAGAGGGAATATTGTCAGCTGTCATTGAGCCGATTGTAACAATTATCATCATGCTAGCTTTGGTAGGAATGTTTTGGTATGGAAGCGCCGGCATTGCCGCTGGACATATCACTACAGGTACTTTGGTATCCATGATCTTTTATTTGTTTACAATGGTTTCGCCTCTGACCCAGCTCAGCAGTTTTTTCTCGCAGTATCAGAAGGCCAAGGGAGCAAGTAAGGAAATTTATACTATATATAACCAGCAGGATGAGAAGCAAGAAAAGTTAGGCAGTGTGCCGGACATGAAAAGTCATGATCAGAATTCGGATATCCTGCATTTTGCCAATGTTTCTTTCTCGTACAACCAGGGCCAACCGATATTATCCAACGTGGAGTTAACCTTCAGAGGCGGTACCACTACAGCGATCGTAGGGCCTTCCGGCTCGGGAAAAACAACAATATTTTCTTTAATAGAGAAATTTTACTCAGAATATAATGGAGAAATCTATTACAATAATGTATATTTGGATAAGATTAGGACGGAAGAATGGCGTCGCAAAATATCCTATGTTATGCAGGATAGTGACTTACTGGTAGGATCAGTGAGAGACAATCTGGTATATGGCCTAAACAGAGACGCGGATGACCATGAGATTTATGCGGCTCTTGATACAGTAGGCTTGAAGGAGGTAATTTATCAATTACCGGATGGTTTGGATACCTTTGTTGGAGAAAGGGGAGTCAAATTATCGGGGGGACAGAAGCAGCGAATCCAGATTGCCAGATGCTTGCTTTCAGACCATGAGATTCTGCTGTTTGATGAAGCTACCGCCAATCTGGATAGCGAGTCAGAGCAGCTTGTACATGATGTAATCAAGCTTCTCTCCAAGAATAAAATGACCATTGTTATCGCTCATCGTTTGTCAACCATCTACAAAGCGGACCAGATAATCTTTTTGGATAAAGGAGAAGTAACGGGGGTAGGCACGCATCACGAATTAATGAGTTGGCATGATAAATATCGTGATTATGTTCAATTCCAGCTTCCTACACAATTAAGTTAGGGAGGGGCGGTGGCGTTGTATCATCAATTGTCAACGTGGATCATTGATAAATACTTTCAAGACGAAGAATTGGAAGCGGAGAAGCGTGCTTATGTGCTTTATTATCTAGAGAACATACTGGCTGGCACAGAAAAAATACTTCTTGTATTGGTCAGTGCCTGTTTGCTCGGTGTATTAGCCGAAACGGCTGCGATGCTGCTTTCCTATACAGTGGTCCGGCGAAAGTCCTTTGGCTGGCATGCTCGCAAGTCGCATCATTGCACCTGGGTCAGTCTACTGACCTTTGTGTTTCTTCCCTGGCTCTTAAAGGAAGTAGAATGGAACCGCTTTTTTTTGGCGACGCTCTGTCTGCTTTCTATCATTCTGATTGCCAGATACGCTCCGGCCGATACGGAGTGCAATCCATTGGTAGATCCGAAGTTCAGAAGAGCATGCAGATTACAAGCTATCTTTTTAAGTATAGTGTTTGTTTTCGTGGCCATCGCACTAGATTTTTATCCTTGGTTAATATTCGGGCTGTTTCTTGAAGCAGTCGTCATCACACCAGTATTCTATTCCATAATGAGAAGGAGTTATGCTAATTATGAACAATATCAAGAATATTAAAGAACACAGAAACAACCATACCCAGAGACTCAAGGCTAAGCTACTGGAGCATATGAGTAAAAGAGGTGAAGGAGGAGGGATTTGTTTCGGGTTGTTCTATGAACCAGTCAACCCAAAAGTTTGGAAATTGAACAAAAAATGATTACATCCGGCATTTATTTTTTGCAATACACCAGCTATCTTGTAATATATCATATGGTCAGCGGCAATGGTCTAAGCGTTTTCCGTATGAATTATAAGCTGCTGCTGTTTTTAGTCATGTATTATTTTATCGGAATAACAGCTCTGAATAACTTCGGACTGATTGTTTACCTATTTCTATTTGTGCTACTGGCATTATACGGGTGGTTGACCGACAAATATGAATCCTTGTGGGTCATAGGCTTCTACGCCATCCTTACCATCTTTATTACGACACTGCTGGGTTATTTCATAACGGTAATCAGCTATGCGGTTCCTTATGAATATAAAAACAAATGGACGGCGCCCTTCCTAACCGCTTGTTCACCTCCGCTGATCTACTTGGCGCTCCGAAAGCTTGTGTCTTATTTGTTTCCTACTCCGGCGGTCAGGCTTTTGAAGCTATATCGGATTAAGCTTATCGTCGGAGCTTCTTTAATCTTAGTCTTGGGGATCATCGGACTCGGACTCATTATCTATTCGGAGTGTGAAAGCAACAATCCGTATCCAAGCAGATTAAAGATTGTGTTGATGCTGATCGGCTTGACCTCCATCTTCCTGATGACGATCAATTGGCTGTATCGCTTCCTGCGTGAACGTGAGCTAGAGAAGAACAAGACGGAACAATACCTGCAGCTGGAGGCTTATATTATGGAGATTGAAAAAATGTACGAAGACATCCGCGGCTTCAGACATGACTATACCAATATCCTGTTAATGCTGGACGAGGGGATCAGAACTGGGGATTTGTCGATGATCAAGCGGATATATGAGAGTTCTATCCAACCTACTGCTTCACAGTTGAACGGATATTCCTATAGTCTGGATAACCTGATTAATCTGGACGTGAGTGAGCTCAAGAGTATTATTACATCCAAGGTGCTGGTGGCAAAGAAGCGTGGAGTTGACGTAAAACTGGAAATTGATAGCGGTATCAGTGAAATGTATATGGATATTATAGACCTTTGCAGAGTAATCTCTTGTTTCCTGGACAATGCAATCGATGCGGCATTAGAGACCTGCAATCCGTCCATAAATATTGTACTGATCCATGAAGACGATATTCAGACGGTGACGATACGAAACTCTTATAATCATTCTGCACTTGACGGGATTAAGGTGAATGATCTCTACAAACGGAACTTTTCAACGAAAGCGGACAATCGGGGTCTTGGCTTGTACAATATAGCAAAGGTGCTGCGCAGCAACAAGTATGTAACTTTGGATACCAAAAAGGAACCGGATTTTTTCACGCAAACATTAATTATAAAGAGAGCGACATCATGAATATTTTTATCCTGGAAGATCAGTTTATCCAGCAGCGCATAATGGAAAAGATGGTCCGTAAAAGCTGCGAGGAACTTGGCATCTGCTGCAGCAATCTCATTGTCACCAGTAAGCCGGATCTCCTGCTTTTTGAATCTAAAGCTTGTGCGAATAACTTGTATTTCCTTGATATTGAAATCTCGGGTTGCCAGATGAAGGGACTGGAAGTTGCCCAAGAAATCAGAAAATATGATATGTATGGGCATATTGTCTTTGTAACTACCCACGGTCATCTGTCTCCGCTTACCTTCCAATACAAGGTAGCAGCTCTTGATTTCATTATCAAGGATGCTACTCAGGATGAAATGGAAAAAAAGGTAAGAGACGTTCTTGCTGTTGCCCATCAAAGAAAGCCTGTGTTGGATGTCGATGATTGGTTTATACTCGACAATAAATTTACGAAATTTCAAATTTCCTTCTCCAGCATTTATTACTTTGAAACAACCGGTGTTCCCCACAAAATCCGTCTGGTTTCCGAAAACAGAACTCTTGAGTTTTACGGCGATCTGAAAGATATTGAGGCTAAGGACCCCAGGTTGTTCCGGTGTCATCGGGCATTTATCGTAAACCTGATGAAGGTGGAATCTATAGATAAGAGCAAGAAGGAGATCATTTTTCAAACCAATCAGAATTCCGGAGAAGCAAGGCGCATTATTCCCGTTTCCCGCCAATTGTTGAAGCACCTCTTAGATAAGATGGGAGACCGGAGCCTCCTGAACAGACCTGTTTACGAATAGAATAGATATGGAGGGCATAGTCCTTCGGGAAGAAAAGGGGAGGAATATGGAACAAAGATTATCCGTTCAAGCAGAGGTGAAGGGCATTGATGCCACCAGTTTAAAATTAATTGCAGTATTAGCAATGCTAATTGATCATATTGGAGGGCTATTTTTTGCCGATTTTTTGGGCTTTCAGGTGGTAGGCAGAATTACATTGCCTATCATGGCTTTTTTTGTAGCCGAAGGATATATCCATACCAGAAGCTTCAAAAAATATACAATACGCCTTGCTCTAACCGGGCTAGCCAGTGTGGTGCCTTACGGATTGGTATTTAAAGATTGGTATACTTCGGGAAACATCATGCTAACGTTGTTGATGGGCCTACTGGCAATATGGTTCTATGACAACACGACCAATCCTGTACTTAAATACTTGGCGATTTCGGCTCTTTGCGTAGTCTCTTTTTTGGGAGACTGGAGTGTAATTGGAGTGTTACTGGTTCTAGCTTTCTATGTCGCTCGCAAACAACAGAAGATTTACAACGGATGGATTATTGCAATAATTGCGCTTATGTTCATTTTCGGAGTCATCATTATATGGGCTGTTCCCGATTCGCTCAGCATCATGGGCATCAACGCCAGCACAATGAACGAATATCTTTATCCGTTTGCGATCGGCGGGGCCTGTATTTTTGCACTCCCTCTGCTATCCCGATATAATGGAGAGAGGGGAAAAGGCCCACGAACCTTTTTCTATTTGTTTTATCCGCTGCATTTGCTCGCGCTTTATCTGCTGAAGTTGGCTATTGATTATTACATATAAGAAGGGCTGTCTAATAAGTAACTAAAATAAAAAAATTGGACGGGAAACGACATGTTTTCCGTCTATTTTTTTATATAGTGCGATCGGTATGAATGATAACTTGGCGGTGAAAGTCCGCCAATATACGCAAAAATACCTTGCTTGGCCTCGTCCCGGATTTCATAACGATTAAGGTGAATCAGTTCTTTCTTCAGTATGCTGTGGAAGGACTGAACTCAATACAAGCATTGTCGAACACGACCGTAAGTAAGTGGTAAAATAGGTGTGTGATAGCGGTCCCACGGACTCTTCATATGTGGATGAAGCAGGGAATATTTTGAAGGTTGAAGGAGGAGCAGCATGAAGATTATGCCTTTACAGAAACGTGGAATCTCCGATAGTCGGCTGGCGCTTGGTTGTATGCCTTTTGGTGGAGAATGGAGCCATGCACCGTTTACGCAGGAGCATGTCGTTGAAGCGGAGAGAGCTGTAGAAGCTGCACGATCCATTGGGATTACGATGTTCGATCATGCGGATATTTATCGTATGGGGAAAGCGGAAGAGATTTTCGGTCAGATTTTAAAGGGACAGCCGGGCTTGCGTGAGCAAATCGTAATTCAGTCCAAATGTGGTATTTTTCTGCCAGATGGTACGCTCCCGGGCCGTTTTGATTTCTCATATGCTCATATTATGGAGTCCGTGGATGGGATCCTGAAGCGTCTGGGTACGGAATATTTGGACATCTTGCTGCTGCATCGCCCCGATCCGCTGGTAGAGCCGGAAGAAGTAGCGAAAGCGTTCAGTGAGCTCAAGGCATCCGGCAAAGTAAGGCATTTTGGCGTCTCTAATATGAATGTAAGCCAAATTCGTTTTCTGGAGCGGAGCCTGACGGAGCCGCTGATCGCTAATCAACTGGAGATGAGCCTGGCACATCTGCATTTTGTAGATCAGACCGTACATGTGAACCAGCAGGCGGGGACGAATGTACATTTTGGTGAAGGGTTGCTAGAATATTGCCAAACCGAGGATATTCAGCTCCAAGCCTGGGGACCGCTGGCGCAGGGACGTTTTAGCGGAGGTTCTTTGGAAGGGGCGCCTGAGCATGTCGTTAAGACGGCAGAGCTGGTGCAGAAGCTGGCTTCTGAAAAGGAAACGACACGTGAAGCGATCGTCCTTGGCTGGCTTATGAAGCATCCAGCACGGATTCAGCCTGTCATTGGCAGCGCCAATCCTGAACGAATCAAAGCATGTCAGGATGCGGAACGCCAGAGCGAGCTGATGACCCGTGAGGAATGGTATGAATTGTACGTCAGTGCGCGCGGACAAGCCTTGCCATAACTCGTTTAAAAGCCCTTTCCCTCGTCTCATTAACAGACGGAGGGAGGGGCTATTTACATGGATGAATCTCATATTTGCCTCAGTAGCTATTCCTCTTCGTAGCGTGCAAGGGCCTTGGCTGTTGTCTCCTTCATTCGTGAGATCAGCCGGGAGCCTTGGACGACCTTGACACGTTTGCCCAGGAAACGGATTTTGGATAACACATATTCACATTCGTCTGCCTGGAAAGTGAGTGTAATACGATAGGTATCTGCTTCCTGAACATATTCGACCTCTTTTTCAAAGCAGGAAAAAGCATATAAAATACGAGACATTTCACCGTTATATACAGGAACAATTTCGATGATGCCCTGTTCCTTGCGCGACTCCAGTATACCGAGTATACGTTGGGTGAATTTATCGGCCTCTTCGGGTAGAAGCTCATCTTCCGTGATGTTCACGATATTAGATAGCTTGGTAGACATGAGCGCGCGGTGTCTGCGATTATACCACAGCAGGCTCCATTCTTTTTTGACCATGGAAAACTCCAGCTTATATGGAAAACCGGACATTCGCTCATGCAAGCGTCCGTTGCGCAGTTTGTAGGTCACACAGATGCCAGAACGGGATCGCAGAATGGAACGCAATTCACGCAAGAGTGGATGGTATACCGAGACAGCAGGGATACCTGCCTTTTCCCGCAAACTTCCATCGGCCTCCAGCGGCTCGTCGTCTGCAAGTAATTGCCGAAGCTTATCAAGTGTAGCCGGGGTAAAACCCTCTGTCGCTGCCGAGTCTGCAAGCATAGATTTGAGCCAAATTCTTTCCTGTGATGTGGTAGCAAAAGCGCCCGATTCATCCAGCCGTGAGACGATCTGGTAGTTAAATATTTTCTCGAACAGGCTCATAATAGGCTTGCAGCTCCTTCCATTCCTGTCTGAATTCCTTCCGTAGCCGCTGAGGCTCCAATACCTCACAGCTTGATCCGAAGCTGCGAATCCACGGTTTAATCTCAGTGATTCCATTCACTGTGATTTCATAGATAAAGGATTCACTTTCCTCCTCCGCGATCGTACCCCATTGTCCCTGTGACAGCACACGTTCCCGAATAAAGTTGCGCTTCGCGCCCTCAGGATTGAAAAAACGTACCCGCACCTTCACAGGACGACCCGTATCAACAAGCCAGCTGTACCGCATTTTTTCTTCCAACACCGCTAGCAGATCGGCATGAAACTGCTCTGGTACAGGCTTGCCCTCCACCAATTGAGTCATGCCCTCCATACGAAACTTCATGATTCCTTTACCGCCTACATGACCCAGAATATACCAACGTCCATATTGATGATCATAGATGACTTGTAGGGGCAGAATGGTGTGTTCACGGCCGTCGGTCTCTTTTTCAAACAGCGGGTTTGTGTTTTGTGACCCGTACATGCTTCGTTTGGATGTCGAAAAATATAAAAAAGTTACACAGCGGCGTTGCCGAATGGCGTGTAGAAGCGGATGAATATGGGCTTCGTCCAGAATGCGTGAATAATAGTGGTATTTATATAAAAAAGGTTCGGCCATCTCCCGATCTCCGAGCTGACGGCGCATGGCTTTTTTAAGATGATCTCGCAGCAGATATCCCTGTACAGAGGGGAGCTGGGTGTTGGCCATAATGTCTACAAAATCATATAAGTCCAGCAGCTCCTCGTCCGTCAGTTCTGTCACCAGATCGTTGCGGACAGCATAGCGGTAAGGTCTGCCGCCGGGTTCCTTGCGAACGACGCCGACTTCAACCAGATATTTCAGATCGGAACGAATCGTTTTCTCATCCGGTAGTGAACTGTCGGAAGGCAGCCCGTTGCAGCAAGCATCCAATAGTTCCATGGTGGTCATAGGCTGTGACTGTAGCGCTGTCAGCAGAAGGGATAAGCGGACGCTTTCCGATTCCTTGAGCGATTTGGCCCGAAACAGAAATAACAATAATGGATCAGCCGATTCGTAATAATTAAAGCGCAGCATCTCATTAAAATCATGTCCGTGTTCCGCAGGCAACTGCTGTTGTACCGATTGGACAATTTCCTTGAGACGCCGGATTGTTTTATCAAAGGTATGTACCGAAATGCCCAGTCTATCTGCGAATTGCTGCCGATTATAGGCGCCGCTTGTTAATGTGAGCATACGCAGGAATTGAATTTCTTTATCAAAACTTTCTCTCGCCATGATGCATTCCCCGTTTCTGTTGCCGTTCTCCGAAAGTAAGTATCCCTTTATTCTAACAGGGAAGGGATGTAGGAAAAAGGGAAATTATTCATCCTTGTAATACTTTCACCATGTTCATGACTTCCAAAATAAAGGATTATAGGGATATAAGGTAGCACGATAAGTAAGAAGCAATACATAACAGAAGGGTGATACAACATGTTTGGACGATTCAAAAATGAAGTGTTATATCCATGGGTAGGTAAGCTTTCGATTTATGAAACGATTAAGCAGGGACTGGACCCTCAGGGCAGGCTTACGGATGATCATTTGCCAGATGATGAAGAATACTGGGCAGGTCACACGATGCGTTGGGTGGCAGGAGGATTGGATGGAGCATTTGGGCATCATGGCGCTGGCGGAGATGGAGAGACTGACAAAATTAAGGATCTGGCGCAGTTGTTGTCCAGACAATGCCGCAAGCCAGGGATGAAGACGAGACGTGAGACGTATGTACGCTTGATGGAGGAAAATGCGCTCAGCCTGATTGATCCGCTGCTAGATGCGGTGCGCGAGCATCCAGCAATTCAGCCGGATCGATTGTATGAGGAAGCACGTTGGCTGGCTGAACACGGAGCACATCGCAATGTGGTGAAGGTCGGTATTGCGCTGCTTGGATTACTGGAGACGGATCAGCACCACGAACTTATTTTAACACTAGCCAAGCATGATGAATTCACGCTATATGCAGCTGTAGCTATCCGTAATATTTCGGAGCAGGCCAACGAACAATTGTATAATTTAGCCTCACAGGTACATGGCTGGGGACGTATTCACGTAGTAGAACGGCTGGAGCCTGCGCGGCAGGAAATACGTGACTGGTTATTAAGGGAAGGATTCCGCAACAATGTCATGTATGAGTATCTTGCTTATGAGTGTGCTCATAAAGGCGAACTGCATACAGCCATCGCTGTACCGCACATTGATCAGGAGTTGTTTGACGGGGCGGGTGATATTCTATCGGCTTTGCTGGCAGCAGGCGGACCTGCGGAAAGTATAGACGATTATGAGCATGCCACTATGGTCATAGGCAACTACCTTCGCCATGCTAAGACCATGTGTACGACTGTGAAGCATTTTACGATCATCATGGATACTGCGGATTTTCTCGATGAAGAAGACGATTCATGGGAGGCACGTTATGAGCATGAATGGACGCCGGAATTACGTAAACGTTACGCGTCAATATGCCAGCAGATGATGGACGATCCGCAGTGGGTGAAGCCAGTAGAGCAGGAACTGCAGTATGCAGATTCACCGCATCTCCACTGCGCCATTCGCGTAGCTCGAATGCTAGCACTAGATGTATGGCCCGTGCTATTTGATCAATTAAGTAAATATCCAGTCAAGCCTAATCTATACTTTGAACTCATCAAGACAGAGGATGAACAGCGGGCTCGTAAGCTGGTGGCTTTTGCAGAAAAGCACTTGCCTCTGGAAGAAATTGCTTCTGGTCCTGCTGATGTGCCGGGCTTTGGACCGGAGTATGAAGCGCATCAATGTCTGGGTATTTTGCTTCAGCTATTGTCTTCTTACGAAGGAATGGGACAAGAGCTAGTTGCTGCCGGACTTTGGAGTCCGGTGATCTCCAATCGTCATGCAGCACTTCATGTACTCAAGGAATGGCCTTCTGAGATGTGGGGAGAGGAAACGACAGAGCGTCTTCGCCGCTTATCGATAGATGAAACGGAGGAGTCGATTAGAGAACAGATTCGGGAAATACTTTAATGATAAGGGAGGGAACAACATGACGGATATGAAGCATGGGCAGGGTTTCATTCAACCGGAAATGCGTGAGACGATTTTGCGTGAGCTGCGCGCGTTGGAGCAAGCGGAGCAGGTGCGCATTGTATACGCCTGTGAATCAGGTAGTCGGGCGTGGGGGTTTCCTTCACAGGACAGTGACTATGATGTACGATTTATCTATGTAAGACCCATAGAATGGTATTTATCTATTTTTGATAAGCGGGATGTGATTGAACGGCCAATCAGCGATTTGCTGGATATAAACGGCTGGGATTTAAAAAAGGCGCTCCAATTGTTTCGCAAATCCAATCCGCCTTTGCTGGAATGGCTGCAATCTCCGATTTCCTATCTGGAGCAATATGCAGTGGCTGATCAGATTCGTGCGATCTCGCCGTTAACCTTCTCTCCGAAGTCCTGCATGTACCATTATCTGAATATGGCGCGGGGAAATTATCGGGATTATTTGCAGGGAGAACAGGTGAAGATTAAAAAGTATTTTTACGTGCTGCGCCCGTTGCTGGCCTGTAGCTGGATTGAACGTCACAACAGCATGCCTCCAATGGAATTCGTAGAATTGCTAGAGGAACTCATTCCGGCACATACCGAACTTTATCAGGTGATCGAACATTTGCTTGATCGTAAAAAAGCGGGCGAGGAGCTGGATGTGGAGCCACAGCTTTCGGTGGTGAATGATTTTATCCAGCAGCAAATTGCTTATTTTGAACAAAAGGCGCCCTTGCTTCAGCATATGGAGAGTGGACGTGATCAGCAGTTGGATGATATGTTCCGCGCTGCGGTGAATGAAGTATGGAAAGTATAAGCTGGGAAGGAGAAGTAGAGTATGCACATCACGCTAAAAGCAACCGGAAACAATGCTGGGATGATTTCGCACTTGCTTGCCAAAAATCCCTACAATACGTATGATCGCACGGAAAAGGGTGCGCGTGTACGCATGGTGTACACCGTGTTTACCGAGGAAGAGGCAGAAATCGTCATTCAGGCTTCGCCAGATTCGATAGATTTGGTCAAAAACAGTCCAGATAGCTATGATATTACACAATATATTAATGACCGGGAGTTTGTAACCAGCAGCTTATTTTGCACCTATATTCGTGGCTCGCTTGGTACGGCACTGAACGGCAAACCCAAAGAAGAGTATGCAGAATGGGTGACGCATCCTTTCGCGCTGGAGTTATCGTTTGGGCCTGTTGCTTCGGATTTACCGGATTCTGTGGTGGAGGGACTATTTGCTCCGCTGGGCTATCAAGTGGACATAGAACGAGGGGAAGCAGACTATTCTTTTCAGCTGAAAAATCGAAGCACTGTCAGATATGTCACGTTAAGTGGCCATCAGACGGTGCAGTATGCGCTACGTCAGTTATTGCTGTTGATTCCGGTGTTGGATAACTATAAGCACTACTATATCAGTGAAGAAGAGTTTGACAAGCTGAGACGTTACGGTGAAGGCTGGCTGTCAGCGCATCCGCTACGCGAGCTTATCATTCGACGCACGCTTCGTTTTACCAATCTGATTGAGCAATTTGAGCAATCTGATTGTGATGAAATAGGTATTAAAAAACATATTGAAAAGGATACTGTCCAAGCTCAAAAGGATAAGCACGAACAGATTCAACAGCCAGAACAGCCACATGAGGAAGGGAAGCAACAGCCTACAGTACGGCTAAATGAGCTGCGGTATCAAGCTATTATGGACGTAATTCGCAAGCTGCCTCGCAGACAGAAAATCGTAGATTTGGGTTCAGGGGAAGGGAAGCTATCGGCTCGGATGGCCCGAATGACGGGCGTTGAAGAGATTTGGGCGGTGGAGCCGTCTGCGTATGCACAGTTGAGAGCCGTGGAGCGTTTTAACAAGCTGGAAAGGCATGCCGATGCGATCAGTCCTACACCCATGATGGGCTCTCTCTTTTATTATGATGAACAATTGCGGGGAAAAGATGTGATGATCCTATGTGAGGTCATTGAGCATGTGGATGAGCATCGTCTGAACCGGGTGATGAAGACGATTGTAACGGAGTATCAGCCGGGCGTGCTGATCGTGACGACTCCCAATCGTGAATATAATGAAGTGTATCGTATGAATCAGCAAGAGATGCGGCATGGCGATCACCGTTTTGAATGGAGTAGAAGCGAGTTTCAGGAACGATGTGAGCAGTGGATTGTGGAAGCTCCTTATTCGGTAGCGCTGAAGGGGATCGGAGAAGAGGTCGAAGGCTTTGGACAACCGACCCAAATGGCTATATTTACGCGCAGAAAGGAGCAGAAGGAAGCATGAGCAATTCATCCAAACGTACGATTCATTTACCGCATGCTGGACTGGTTGTGTTGGTGGGGGCCTCCAACAGTGGGAAAACCACATTATTAGACAAGCTGGTGAGCGAAGGGATTCTGCTGGAGACAGAAGTGGTATCCTCGGATCATTTTCGCAAGCTGGTCGGAGATACGGAATTTATAGACTGGAGTGGACTTCCAAGACTGGAATCGGACGTACTGTTCTATGAGTATCAGCAAATGTCAGCCAAGGCGTTTGAGGCGATGGATACGATTCTGGCTATGCGATGTCGCTTGAATAAGCTGACGGTTGTGGATGCCACCCATTTGTATGCTGAGGACCGTCAAAAATATGTACAGTTGGCAGCCAAGGCGCATGTTCCTGTAATGGCTTTGGTACTGGATGTATCCGAAGCTGTGCTGCTGGAACGTGATTTAGGCAGGGAGCATCCGCGTGGCCGCCAACGGGTCAAGCAGCAGGCACAGCTGTTAAAGCGGAACCTGCGTGGGATCCGTGAGGAAGGCTTTAACGCTTGCTATATCCTTAAGGATATAGAAGAAATGAATTTTGTTCGCCGTGCGCAGCCACTGTTTCATGAGATTGGCTCAGGTATTGACATCATTGGTGATATCCATGGGTGCTACCGTGAGATGCTGGAAGTGATAGAGCGGCTAGGATATACGGAAGATACGGAAGGACTATACCATCATCCAGATGGCAGAAGACTGGTATCTGTCGGGGATGTGATGAGCCGTGGCCCCAAATCGTTACAAGCGGTGCAGTTCTGGAAAAAGCACGTGGATGCTGGACTAGCGTATATGATTGACAGCAATCATGGCTGGAAAATCGGCCGTTACCTTGATGGAAGAAAGGTGACTCTCAGTCATGGGGATGAACGATTTGCAGAGGAACTGGCCCAGTATGAACAAAAAGCGGGCAAGGCAGCGGCGGAACAGCTTAGAAGCGAGTTAAGGGATTTTCTGCTACATGCACCCTCACATCTTATTTTTGGCAGGAATGGATTGCGACACGTGGTCGTGGCTCATGCGGGGATTAAGGATCATTTTATCGGCAAACAGTCGGCACGTATTTCTGATTATTGCCGTTATGGAGATACGGAAGGACAGGATGCAGACGGAAAACCAATCCGCAAAGATTGGTTCGTAGACCATGAATCGGGAGAAATAGTAGTATGGGGACATGATCCTAGACCGCAGCCTACCCTTGTGAATCAGACGGTGAATATTGATCAGGGTGTGGTATTTGGCGGTATGCTGACCGCTTATCGTTTTCCGGAAAAGGAATTTGTCAGCGTTCCGGCACATGAGAATTATGCGAATGATCCCGATAGCCCACTTGTCCGGTGGCAGAGAAAACGGTTTTCCCCGCCGAATTTACGCAAGCTCATCGCTGGTTACAGTGTACTGACGGAATCGTATGGCGAAGTGCGCGTTCAAGGAGAATCGGTCAAAACCGCTATAGATGCCGTGTCACATGTGACAGTACCGATAGAGGAACTGGTGTATATTCCACCGACCATGAGTCCTGCTCCAGCGGTGTCTGCAGAGGAAGGTTATCTGGAGCATCCGCGTGAAGCGCTGGCTTATTATCGCGGGCAAGGGGTACAAACGATGGTGGCTGAGAAAAAACATATGGGTAGCCGGGCTATTTTGCTATTATTCAAAAACGAACAGGCCGCTGTCGAGTATGTAGGCTACCCGACATTGGGCACGATCTACAGTCGGAGCGGGAGAGCTTTCTTTGAACAAAGCCTTGGGAAGCAAGTGCTGGAAAAGCTGAATGTGGATCTACGGACTGCCGGATATTTTGAACGGAACCAGACGGATTTTGTGTTGCTGGATGCGGAAATTGTACCGTGGAATCTCAAGGCTCGGGAATTGATTGCTGCACAGTATGCGCATGTGGGTGAAGCAGCTCTGCTGGATCGCAGTAAGCTGGTAGACAAGCTGAAGCAGGCGAAGGTTGCGGGCCGAGAGGTTGGAGACTGGTTGGAGGAAATGGAACAGAAGTACGCGAATGCCGTGACGTTTCAAGAGGCTTTTCAAAAATATTGCTGGGATGTGGACGGTCTGGATGAGATTCGTATCGCACCGTTTCATACGCTGGCACACAGCGGAAAGACTTTTTTCGACCATTCTCATATTTGGCATATGGAGCAAAACCGGGAGCTGGCTGGGCTGTCTTCCCTGTTTATGGAGACAGAGTATCGCGTGATCACGGACGAAGCAAGCGAGGAAGAGGTCATTCGTTGGTGGAACGAGATGACAGAGGATGGTCATGAGGGGATTGTGATCAAGCCGGAACGCTTTTTGATGAAAAATCGGGACAAGATGATTCAGCCTGCAATCAAGGTGAGAGGCCGGAAGTATTTGCACATCATTTACGGTATGGATTATCTTGCCCCTGAGAATTTAAAGCGTCTGAAGCAGCGTCGAACGAACAAAAAGGAGCGTCATGCCCTGATGGAAGGAGCGCTTGGTATGGAAGGCGTGGAACGTTTTGTCCGCAAGGATACGGTAGATCGTATTCATGAATGCGTCCTTGCCGCACTATCTCTGGAATCAGAGCCGATTGATCCAAGATTGTAGTTTGCGAGGGAGGGATTGAGATGGAAAGGGGTACACCGTTAATTGATATTGGTGTGAACTTGATGCATCGTTCGTTTCATGCAGATCGGGAACAGGTGGTAGAGAGAGCCGCGGCTGTAGGGATTTCACCGCTGATTATTACCGGGACCAGTGTCCGCAGCAGTCGGGAAGCTTCTCAGTATGCAGCGCGTTATCCGGGCAAGCTGTATGCGACAGCTGGCGTGCATCCCCATGATGCCAAAGACTGCAGTGCAGACACGATTCAGCAGCTCCGCCAGTTGGCGGGTCAGCCGCAGGTCGTATCCATAGGGGAATGCGGATTGGACTATAACCGTGATTTTTCGCCACGTGATGTGCAGCGCCGATGGTTTGTCGAGCAAATCCAACTGGCGGGTGAGCTGAAAATGCCGTTATTTCTGCATGAACGAGATGCACATGAGGACTTTGTCGCTATGCTTCGGGAGTATCAAGGGCTTGTCGATAAAGCGGTAGTGCATTGTTTTACCGGCACGGAACAGGAATTGCGTACGTATGTAGAAATGGGACTGTATATCGGAATCACCGGCTGGATTTGCGACGAACGGCGGGGGAAGCATCTGCGTGAACTGGTCAGAGATATTCCCTTGGACCGTCTGATGATTGAAACGGATGCTCCATTTTTGACCCCGCGTAATTTGCCTGTGAAGCCTAAAGAAGGGCGTAATGAGCCCATGTATCTCGCTCACATTGCTGCTACGATAGCCGAATGTACAGGTCGAAGCATGATGGAGATCGAAATCGCGACGACGGAAACGGCTAAACGTTTCTTCGGATTATAGGATTGTCAAAGCCATAGATGTGGTATATATTATAGTGAATTAAAAAGCATTGTCGGGAGCTTGAGAAAGTCAGGCTGAGAGGGTGGCCCTTGCCACTGACCGTGAAATCTGATCTGGGTAATGCCAGCGTAGAGAAACCAAGAACACTATACAGGAATGCCGCTTTTTTTTGCGGTTGTCGATAGATTCAATGTATGTCCTAGCATTTTACCTTGATCCTGACTTGGCTGGGTATCAGTGTAGTAGTTTAGACTACTGGTTATATAAGGCATATCGACGAATGATGTTTTGTATGGTGCTTCACCTTTTACTGCGCATAAAGCTTGCCTGGAGATTCAGCTCCAGACAAGCTTTTTTTCATGGCCAAGAGGCCAACTATAAGGAAAAAGGGGAGCACGCAATAATGAATACTGCTGTAAGAGCGTCCAAAGGGTTGAAACTGACGGATATTTTGGTCACGATTGTGATCGCTGTTGTGTTCGGGTTGATCTACAAAATATGGGGACCTGCCTATGATTTGATGAAACCATTGGGTCTACACGCCGAGCAACTGATGTATGGCATGTGGTTTATGGCAGGTACGTTTGCTTATCTCATCATTCGCAAGCCGGGTGTTGCGATTTTGGCAGAGGTGGCAGCGGCAACGGTCAGTGCTTTTTTGGGAAGCGAATGGGGTATGTCCACCTTGTACTATGGCCTGCTGCAAGGCTTGGGAGCGGAGCTGTTTTTTGCGGCTTTTCTGTATCGGAACGCAAACCTGTGGGTTGCTTCGCTAGCTGCGGCTGGGGCGGCTGTCACTTCTCTGATTTTAGACTTCAGCTACGGGTATATTGATCAGCTATCGACTTGGAACTATGTTTTGTATATTGGATTTCGGATGATTGGCAGTATTGTGATTGCCGGGGTATTCGCGTTCTATCTGGCTAAGGCATTGGAGGTAACCGGAGTCACGCGAAGTTTGAGGCCTGCAACGGAACAAGATTATAAGGGGCTGGATTGATGAGCCGGGCAACCGAAGATGTGGTGGCTTCGATCACCCGGCTACGGTTGAAATTCCCCGGTGAGCAAGAGCTGCTTTTTCACAATATGTCTTTGTCTGTCCGCAAGGGGGAAAAGCTGCTGCTACTGGGACCGAGTGGATGCGGTAAATCAACACTGCTCCAAGTGTTAAGCGGTCTGATTCCACGCACGATAGAAGTGCCTATGAAATGCGATGCTGCTGTAATCCCAAGTGTCTCAGGTATTGTATTTCAAGATCCTGATACGCAGTTCTGTATGTCATATGCAGATGAGGAACTGGCTTTTGTGTTGGAAAATAATCAGGTTCCCCGGGAGCAGATGCGATCCCGTATTCGCGAGCTGCTGATACAGGTGGGTCTATCGACGGATGATATACATATGCCCATTGGCAGCATGTCACAGGGAATGAAGCAGCGGCTGGCGATTGCGTCTGTGCTGGCTATGGAGCCAGAAGTGCTTTTTCTGGATGAGCCCACGGCTTTGTTGGACGAGGAAGGCACTACACAGGTGTGGGATACCATTCGCAACATTTCGGTAGACCAGACACTGGTGATTGTGGAGCATAAAATTAATGAAATTGTCCATGATGTGGATCGGATTGTGGTGCTTTCTGCTCAAGGGGAGATCATTGCAGATGGAAGGGCCCAAGAAGTATTTCATGTGCACCGGCAGGCATTGTCCGAGTACGGCGTGTGGTATCCGGGAGTATGGAATGAAGCGTCTTCGCCACGTTGGAGTGAAGCAGTGACGCAACAGAATGGTGCGGGGACTGATGTGCTGGAGCTGGAACATTTTAGCGGCCTCCGCGGTTTAAGTTCAGTGATTTATGTGGAGCATGCGCAGGTGAAGCCTGGCGACTGGATTGGCGTGGTTGGTGAAAACGGGGCTGGCAAAAGCTCGCTACTGCTCTCCATGATGCGCTTACTTCGCACACAGGGACGTTATAGCGTGCGCGGAATTGAGGCAGGCAGTACAGAACAACTGGCAGAGCGTATCGGGTTCGCGTTTCAAAATCCCGAGCTGCAATTTGTAGCGCATACCGTACGAAAGGAACTAGAGTATTCGTTACCCAAGAGCTTGTATACTGTTGAACAGTGCCGGGAACGGGTCGATCGGATGCTCGTACAGTTCGGACTGGAGCGGCTGGACGAGCGGCATCCGTATCAGCTTTCGTTAGGCCAAAAAAGGCGGTTGAGTATTGCTACGGCTATGATTCGTGAGCCGGAAGTGCTGCTGCTCGATGAACCGACCTTTGGGCAGGATGCGCGTAATACCTTTGTCATGCTGGATATGTTGGAGCAGCTGAGAGCGGCAGGCACGGCCATTGTGATGGTCACCCATGACCCGGAAATTGTCCGTCGATATTGTACCGATACATGGCGGATTCAGAAAGGGGAACTACAGTATGAACCTGTCCTTTCCCCATCATAAAACATGGCTGCATCGCGTGAATCCGGGCCTAAAGCTCGTGATGTTTTCCATCCTGTTTGTGGTCGTTATAGTCATTCATGATCCGAATGTCATGTTTAATGTTGCGTGTGCTATGCTGTTGCTGCTTGTCTGGTCAGGCCATCCATGGAAGAGGCTGCTGCTATACGGGTCTCCCTTTATATTGGTGTTTATTTCAACTTCAACGGGCATGATGATGTTCGGCAAAGGGGTGACGACCTGGTGGACATGGGGCTTGATCCATGTGACGCAGGAAAGCTTTTACCGAGGCATGCATCTGGGCTTTCGTGCGCTGAGTATGGCTGCGGTAGGTTTGTTGTTTGGTTTAACGACTCGTCCAGTGGACCTTTTTTATTCACTGATGCAGCAATGGAAGCTCCCTCCGAAGTATGCATACAGCTTTTTGGCAGCCATGCGGTTGATGCCTATGATGGTGGAGGAATTCCAGGCATTGAGACAAGCCCACCGTATTCGAGGTTTACATCAGCATGTGTCCAAATGGAATATGTATGCCACGCTTCGCAGGTATGCGATTCCGCTACTCGCTCAAAGTATTCGGCGTGCCCAGCGCATTGCTATTGCTATGGAAGCCAAGGGTTTTACCAATGAAACCAAGCGAACGTATTATTATGCGATCGGCTATTCGGCTATAGATATTGTATTCATATTCTATTTTGTCGTCATGCTTACGCTGGCTTGGGGACTTGGGATTTGCTTTCCTTATGTAGGGGTGTGGGATGTACGTTAATTGTTGTCAAAAGGCTTTGCCCGTTTTCTGCTCTGTGGTATATTAATGCAATGGGAATTGACGGCTCGTACAGACCCGCCTGGGCTGGCGGGCTTATTACATTTTCCCTGAGAAATGGATCATCAGGAGGCCAGGTTTCATGATTACGCTGCATCAGGTAAACAAGCATTATACCACCTCAAGCGGCCAATTTCATGCGGTTCAATCCGTGTCCCTTCAAGTGGAGAAGGGGGAAATCCACGGTATTATAGGTGCCAGCGGTGCCGGTAAGTCTACCTTGCTCCGGTTGATGAATGTATTGGAAAGGCCGGATGAGGGAAACGTGGTTGTGAACGGGGAAGATCTGACTCGCATGCCGGAAAAACGTCTCCGTGAAGCGCGGCGATCCATAGGGATGATTTTTCAGCATTATCATCTTGTTCACAATCGGACGGTCAGTGGAAATGTAGCAATGCCGTTGGAGCTGGCAGGTGTCGCGAAAAAAGAGAGAGCAGAACGTGTGCGCGAATGCCTGCAATTCGTCGGTTTAGCTGATAAAGCAGAACAGTATCCGGCACAATTGAGCGGAGGCCAAAAGCAACGTGTAGCGATAGCCAGAGCGCTGGCGAATCGACCTGCGGTGCTGCTGTGTGATGAGCCGACCTCGGCGCTTGATCCGCAGACGACCGCGGATATTCTGGGCGTGTTACGGGAGATCAACCGTGAACTGGGAGTTACCATTGTAATTGTAACGCACGATATGGACGTGGTACGCAACATTTGTACCCATGTATCAGAAATGCGGGATGGACAGCTGCTTTCCACGCAACGTGTAGCTGACGCTGCGGTAGGTTCAACAGCGAAAGCAGGTGAAGCTGATGAATGAAATGCTGAACATCATTGCGCAATATCAGTCTGAGATATGGAAAGCCATCGCAGAGACGTTTATTATGGTGGGGATTTCTATCGCAGCAGCTGTACTGTTAGGGCTTCCGGCAGGAACGATTTTGTATTTGTGCGGCAAAGGGCAAAAATATGAAAATCGACTGCTGTTCACCCTATTGAACAGTGTGGTCAATGTCATCCGCTCGTTCCCGTTTTTGCTGCTCGTCGTGTTTATGATTCCATTTACACGTCTGGTCGTAGGGACGGCGCTGGGTACGATGGCTGCTACGGTTCCCTTGTCAGTGGTGGCCATCGCCTATTATTCGAGGCTGGTGGAGCAATCATTGCTTGAGGTGCCGAAGGGTGTAATTGAAGCCGCTACTTCTATGGGGGCATCCACTCTTCAGCTTATCTTCAAATTTCTGTACGTGGAAGCTCGTTCTGGGCTTGTACTGGGTTTGACCACGTCCACCATTAGCTTCATCTCCTACTCCACGGTGATGGGCATTGTGGGTGGCGGCGGGGTAGGCGATTTTGCCATCCGCTACGGTTACCAGCGTTTTGAAACAGGCTTGATGGCGTTCACCATCGTCGTCATGATTATTTTCGTACAAACGATCCAGTTCACCGGAAGCACCATATCCCGCCGGATCGACAAGCGGTAAATGGTTTATGAATCTCTTCATTAACACTTGCACCGCCCACTATGGGAAATAAAAATGACTTTACAGTGCCTCCAAAGCGGAGCGGGCAGAATTGTTCTGGAGAAGCGTCAGCGATCGGAAGAACAATCTGCACGCGAAGCGGCTATGCTGTAACTCATTTTTATCTTCCCGATCACAACTAATTTTGGAGGTTCCACATCGAATGAGTCGGAAAAACAACATGAAAACGAACTTGAAATTACTTACACTATTTGCTGTCGTTATGCTACTGGTTGCCGGATGCGGTGGTCAAAAGCAGGCTGCACAAGAAACACAGTCCAAAGAAGCGACTTCCCAAAAAGAAGTGACCCTGAAAATAGCGACGCTCATCCCACCGATGACAGATGTGCTGGATATCGTGAAGCCGCTGCTTAAACAGGACGGAGTCAATCTGGAAATCGTCGTGCTTTCAGACAATATCCAACCGAACAACGCATTGGCAAGCCATGAAGTGGATGCTAACTTCTTTCAGCATGCTCCTTTTATGCAACAATATAATGAAAGCAACAAGTCTGATTTGGTAGCGATAAAACCAATTTACAACGCCATTTATGGTGCGTACTCCAAAAAATACAAGAACGTTAAAGACCTGCCCGAAGGTGCGACTATTGCCATTGCCAATGACCCGGCCAATACAGGACGTTCTTTGGTAATGATGGAGCAAAACGGTTTGATCAAGCTTAAAGAAGGTGTAGGCTATAATGCTACACAGGCTGATATTATTGAGAATAAGAAAAAGTTTGTGTTTAAAGAAGTGGATTTGTTGATGCTGGCGCGCTCACTGGATGATGTGGACATGGCTGCCATGTATCCCGCATATGCCAAGCCGCTCGGTCTGACACCGAAGAAGGACGCGCTGATTACCGAAAAAGACGATACGCACTTTGCCATTAATCTGGTAGCGCGTAAGGATAATGCAGATTCCGATGCCATTCAAAAGCTGGCAAAGCGAATGACCGGACCGGAAGTGCGTAAATTTTTTGAGGACAATTACAAGGATAGCGTTGTTCCAGCATTTTAATTAAATAAGTATTGAAACATTATTTATGATGATATTTGACCTGTATAATGGAGTGAAGTCTGTGAAGAGCAGATGGTCTCCCTTGTGCAGGTTTTTTTCTTTTTCATCCTTAATATGGATAAAATTCATCGAAATCAGGGTACAAAGTCTTATTTTTTAAGATTTTAGTGTATTACAGCATTATGAATTTTGGTCATAAAGGGTGATGGAGTAATGATAAGGAACCTATTAAAATAAATATACGAACAAACATTCGTTTTCGATTTCGTTAACGGTGTTTTAAATGGGTCAAAAAATTCAGCTGACAACGGGTCAAAAGCGTGAATAAAAAGGAAGGGGAACGACATGAAGCTGCTTGTAACTGTAAAAAGTCTGGGAAAACGCAAGCCCGCACTCGCACGACAGGAAATAGAACTGAGTCCTGCTCCAAAAACATTGCGAGATTTGATTACTGCAACCGTTGCTTTGAATGTTCAAAAGCTGCGGGATAAGCAGGAGAGTGTCGCGCTGATTCCATTCCTCACGGGAGAGGAAGTTGAGGCACAAGGCGAGATAGGCAAAGTAGGATTCGGTTCCGTATATAATGATGGTGTCCCGGATATTAAGGATGCTGTGAACACAGCGATGCAGGCTTTTGAAGATGGTTTATACAGAGTTTTTGTGTGTGACGAGGAAACTATTGAACTGGATGCTCCTTTGGCACTTAAGGATGGGAATGAAATTGTATTTATACGCTTCACAATGCTGGCTGGAGGCCTATGGTAGAGGGGGAAATGAAATATGCATCGAGAGAACAATGAGCAAGAATATTTCACCACACTGAAGGAGCGCGCGGCGCAACTGGAGGGACAACAACAGGAGTTGGCTCAGTATGTTGTGGAACTGAGTAAGCTTCATTACATACAGGAGAACGAGGAGCCATTTAACGAATGTCAGCGAATATTAAAAGAACGGGCGACAGAAAGCGGAGAACCGCTGTTTAAGCCACTAACAGAGGTATTACGTGCTCTAATTGGACAAACAGCGGGCGATGTATTCGCACATCTAACAGAGCATGTGACTGAATATCCATACAGCACCGGGTATGCGCGAAAACCGTTCCGCACTTCAGATATTACGGCCCATACTTCCCGAGTTTATAAAAGAATGGTGCAGTTGATCCGAATGGACTGTATCGGATTCTCTATAATGGATTATTTAACGAAAAAAGATTATGAATCAGGTAGGGATTACCGGATTCAGGAAACGATTGGTGATTGGATTGCTTACGAGCTAGACAACGGCAATTCACAGGTGCTTGAGGCGCTAAAAGCTATTATTTATGGGGATAATCAGGCGGCGTTACTTACACGCAATATGATTAAAGGCATGCTCCTGAGTCATCAGGAGGAGAATTATCGCATGATCGGAGAGCTCCTGGCAGCTGCCAAACTCCAAGAGGGATTGCGCCAAAGTATTGTGGAACAAATGGATGAAGGAACCCCGGAGGCTCTAATATATCTGTTAAAGTTGATCATCGACCAAGGCTTCATTCGTTACAGCTCGGTAGTGCGGGCGCTTGCAGTATGGACGGGAATGGGCTTGGAATCCGCCAATCAACGGGTCGTTCGCCAACTGATCGAGCAGGCATATGAAGCATTGACTCGTAGTGAACTGCGCCAGGAATGGCTGACCAGCTCAAATGCTAATGAAGTGTATATGAGTTTGTGGGCTACCGCAGTACATGAGGAACGTGATCTGTATGGACAGGTTCGGAAACTCATGGAGCAGGGAGCAACTTACCAGAAGATCGTAGCACTGTATGTACTGTCTAACAGTGACAACAAGGATGTGCGCCTCGGAATTGCGAGAGAATATCTGGATGAAACAGATCCGGAGCTTCAATATTGGATTCTGACGAACTATACAAGCAATTATTTTTATGAATGGATAGAAGGCGGGACAGTCGCGGATCGGATCGTTAAAGTGGTGCGCACTCCTTTGCTGGAGAGCAAAGAGGAGCGGCGTAAGGATTTTGAACGACTTCATAACCTGTTTGTACATATAAAAAAGGGTGAGTCCACCGAGCCCTCCAAGGTGCTAGATTTTGTAAATCTATATCACCGCTCAGATGCACCTATTCAAAAAATGCTATATCTCGCTGGCTATGATATGGACGCTTCTTGGATTGGGGAAATCATAGCCTTAAAGGAACAGATTAGCCCTAATCTGCGTGGCGAACTGTTGAACCATTTTGTGCAAAATCCTGAGGATACGGTACAGCGTGATTTTATTTTTTCCAGTTTGTCGGACAAAAGTATGAGTATCCGTGAGTTCGCTGTGGCCAAGGCGCGTAAGCTGACGCTGTCGGAACCAGAAATGCAACAAATGGAAGCCTTACTAAAGCTCAAGACGGGCTCATTGCGACAAAGTGTCATTGGTGTGTTGCTCTCACAATCGGAAGAGCCGCTCGCTGGCTCATTGGAACGCTTGCTGCGTGCTAAGGCGGAGCTGCAACGATTGGGTGGACTGGAGGTATTGACGAAGATATATGCAGACCCGGATCGTGCCGAACAGTATGAAAACCTGCGGGCTTTGGCGGATATCATACAGCAACCTACCGCCAAAGAGGAGCAACTGCTGTCCAAACTGGGACAGGAGGATGCTTATACAGGGGCTAACGGTTTTGGCCTGTACGATCCGAATGTCAAGGAAGCTTGGTTGGAAGAGAAAGTGGATCTGGATGATTTTAGATTGGCCGATGTTTTTGTTAGTCCATTGGAGAAGCTCAAGCAGTTTTTGACTGGACTGGATGAGCTTGTTCATCATCATCGTGATGTGGAATATACAGCGGAATATTATTCAGGCTACAAAGATACATCGCTTATTGGGACGAACCTTCGCCCTCTACGGCTGGTTCAGGTCGATGAAGAAGTAGATTCCAGGCTGTCTTTATATCCTCTTTATGAGGAGTGGGACCGTTATTTGCAGGAAAGCGGCATAGAAGCACGTGAACTGCTGGAGCTTGTTTTTTATGACCGATTGGAGCCTATGGACCGAACGCTGGATCGCTACTATCGATACTTTTCTTTTAAAATGGACTATTCAGAGCTAAGCAAGCACATGCTGCTGGAAGGATGGCGTAAAGACTTCGCTGAGCAAATGTATCCTGTGGATCGGATTAACGAGGTTCAAAGATGGATGGCAGAGCTGACCTACTCCGATCAGGTAAGCACATTAGTTAATGCTTATTTTATGGACACATCCGGTGACCAAACATTTGACGTAATTGACCTTGCTTTAAATTCACTAATGCAGTGCGTGCCTAAGGACAGACCAGCAGAGGATTTGGGAATGCTCCATCTATTGTCCGGCCCGTGGGTGGCGCTGGAGAAGGGGCAGGTTCATGATAATGAGTCCTTTAAGCGCTTTTTCCATACTTTTGTGAACTACGCAGAACTGCCAGGAGCGGAAAATCGTTTTTATTCTCCGCTGGATCTGGAGGATTATTTCAAAGCCTATGAAAAAGGGTTGATCGGTGTAGGGGAAGTATATCGGGAACTGCTGGCCGGTAGTGAAAGCAGAAGACATATGAGTACCTTAACCAATGTCCGCAATACATGGATTTCTAGCAACCCAGAATTTTTGGAGATACGCCGTACGGTTATTGATCGACTGTTAGAGGTTGAATTGGTTCGAGGCGATTTGCCTACCGAGGCTACGCCAAAGGTTATGGGCTTGAACCGGATTGAAGGCATGGATTATTTTATCCGTATTCTGGAGGGTCTCGACAAGGAAACATTCGTGCGTGGTTATGTGTACGGTTACGGTGATCGTATTACCAAAAAGGAATCGTTCAGTCACTTGCTCAAGGCATGTTATCCGAATGATGGCGAGGATGCCACGTTGCTCAAGGAAAAGTTAAAGGACACTAAAATTACAGATAAACGTCTGCTGGAGGCGGCAATGTATGCCCCGCAGTGGATTGAGATTGTAGCGGGTTATCTCGGATGGGAAGGACTTCGCAGTGCGGCATGGTATTTCCATGCGCATATCAATGAAGGTTTTTCGGCCGAGAAGGAAACGATTGTAGCTCATTACTCGCCGATTGCTCCGCAAGATTTTAATGATGGTGCCTTCGATATTCACTGGTTTCATGAGGCTTATGAGACGTTGGGCGAGGAACGTTTTGATCTGCTGTACGATTGTGCCAAGTATATTTCGGCTGGAGCCAATCATCGTCGATCCCAGTTGTTTGCGGATGCGACGCTGGGTAAGCTCAAACGGAGTGAAATGGAAAAATCAGTGGAAGACAAGCGAAACAAAGACCATTTGCTGACCTACAGTTTGATTCCACTTGCTCAGCCACCTGAACCAGATGTACGCGAACGTTATGATTTTATCCAAAGGTTTCTGGAACAAAGCAAAAAATTTGGGGCACAGCGTAAGGCCAGTGAGGCACTGGTTTCGCGGATTGCGCTCGGGAATTTGGCGCGTAACGCAGGTTATGATGACGTAACCCGTCTCGTCTGGGACATGGAGGCTCGCAAGCTGGATGATCTCCGGTCTTATTTTGAGCCACATGCTTTGGACGAGGCTACAACGGTGCAGCTCGTCATTGATGATGAAGGAGCTGCAGATATTGAAATTGTAAGCAAAGGCAAGACGCTGAAATCCATTCCGGCTCGTTTCAAGAAGGATGAGTATATTACGGCATTGAAGGAGCTTAAAGGAGATCTGGTGGATCAGTATCGCAGAGCTCGGAAGGAATTGGAGCGCTCTATGGAGTCTGGCACGACCTTTATGGTGAAGGAATTGAGAGGATTGCTGGGTAATCCTGTGCTTGCTCCGTTGGTGCGGACACTGGTTTTCAAGGCTGGCGAGCACCTCGGATATTTTAATGGGGATACGTTGGTGTTGACTGATCCTTCTGCTGAACAGCATTCTATAGGAGAAGAGGATAAGCTGATTATCGCTCACCCCCTTCACTTGTTCGAAAGTGGTCGTTGGAGCGACTTCCAGAAGGACTTATTCGACCGTCAGATACGCCAGCCATTTAAGCAGGTGTTCCGTGAGCTGTACCTGCTGAATGCTGATGAACGTGCCAACGCGACCGTTTCCCGTCGATATGCGGGACACCAGGTACAGCCGAATAAGACGGTATCCCTATTGAAAGGTCGCCAATGGACGGTCAGCTATGAGGATGGACTCCAGAAGGTGTACTATGCTGAGAATCTGATTGCCAACCTGTATGCCATGGCGGACTGGTTCTCACCAGCAGATACCGAGGCTCCTACGCTGGAGACCGTGCAGTTCTTTGATCGGACAACGTATAAGAGCGTACCGTTGGACGAAGTTCCTCCTGTTCTGTTCTCCGAAGTTATGCGGGACGTGGATCTGGTCGTCAGTGTTGCCCATGTAGGCGGCGTTGATCCAGAGGCCAGTCTGACGACGATTGAAATGCGTAGGGTCATTGTGCAGGAATCACTTCGCCTGCTGAAAATTAGCAATGTACGCGTGGATGGGGATTATGCACGTGTAGATGGGACTCTTGGCGAATATGCTGTGCATTTGGGAAGCGGGGGTGTCTATAAGCAAGCGAAGGGAGCGCTGCATATTATTCCGGTGCATTCGCAGCATCGTGGACGCATCTTCCTGCCGTTTCTGGACGAAGACCCAAGAACAGCCGAGATTTTATCTAAAATAGTGTTGTTGGCCGAGGATCAGAAGATCAAGGACCCGCAAATTCTTACACAGCTTCAAGCGTAGAATAGAATTCTGATGTATATAGATTTATAATGAACTCAACGTTCGCATCTAGACAATGGTTTCAAATCCTCGACTGTGTAGGTGGAAACTTAGTTTAGTTGCGGAGGTTGAGTTATTTAATATTGAGCGTTTATCAAGCACGAATAAGGAGATATGGGTAATATTTTAGGTTCTGTGGTTTGATGGAAATCTAACAGTATAACAATTGACGATCATAGGAGAACATAACGATGTTTAAAAGTATCTTTCTAAAAGAGTACTCAACCGAGTATCAATCACAAGTTGTCGATTTAATTTTACATATTCAAAAAGATGAATATAATATCGCCATAACCAAAGAGGATCAGCCAGATTTGCTTGATATTGAAAACTTTTATCAGCGTGGTAACGGCAACTTCTGGGTGGCTCTTCGTGAAGGAACCGTAGTGGGGACTGTAGCTTTGTTAGATATTGGGGACCGTAAGGCAGCACTCAGAAAGATGTTTGTAAAACAAAATTATAGAGGTAAAACATTCAATGTTTCGAATCAATTATTGCATCATGCCATAGGATGGGCTAAGGAAAGGTCTATTGAAGAAATCTATCTTGGAACAACACCACAATTCGTAACAGCTCATCGATTTTATGAGAAGAATGGATTTGTTAGTGTAGATCCAGGAGAATTGCCGATTAGTTTTCCAGTCATGAAAGTGGATAAAAAGTTTTACAGATACATTATTCAATAAAATGATCCTGAACCAAAACAATGCTGAGGGAAATTCCAGTTCAAAATGTGTGACTTAGTGGCCGCCGTGTCGTCTTGCTGCCAAGCCGCAATATAAACTATCGCTGAGCAGGAATTTCTTTTGTTTAGGACAGGCGTTTGCTAGAATAAAAGGGTATGTTGTAAGTCAACGTTAACCAAATTGCTGGGAGGGACACAAGTATGAGCAAAAAGATTAAATGGGGAATTGTCGGCACAGGCTGGATCTCAGATCAATTTGTGGCGGATTTGGCGCATGTTACGAATGGAGAAGGGTATGCCGTTGGATCACGTACTATTGAAAGCGCTACCGAATTTGCAGCTAAGCATCAAATATCACGAGCTTACGGGAGCTATGAGGAATTAGCACAAGATCCCGAGGTAGATGCTATTTACGTAGGGACTCCTCATCCTTTTCATAAAGAAAATGTTCTGACGGCTCTTCGGGCGGGCAAAGCGGTCTTGTGTGAGAAACCCTTCACCGTCAATAGTAAAGAATTGGAGGAACTAATCGGCTTTGCACGTGAGCGTAAGCTATTCCTGATGGAAGCAATGTGGACACGTTTTTTGCCTCCGATTCGCCAAGTGCAGGAGTGGATACATGCGGGACACATTGGCGAGGTAAAGCTGGTTAAGGCAGAATTTGGTTTTCGGGTAGATTGGAACCCGGAGGGCCGGCTTTTGAACCTTGAGCTGGGCGGAGGTGCTCTGTTAGATGCAGGAATTTATCCGGTTTCTTTTGCTTCAATGGTCTTCGGTCCTGAACCTGAGCATGTATGGAGCACTGCTCATATCGGGGAGACAGGCGTTGACGAGACATTTTCGATCTTGCTGGATTATGGGCAAGGACGCACGGCTATGCTTAACGGGGCAGTCCGTCTCGGATTGACGAATGAGGCATACATCCATGGAACCAAGGGCTATATTCACATTCCGTCATTCCTAAACAGCACATCGGCTACTTTAGTTGTGGACGGTGAAGAGGCACAACACTTTCAGGATGACCGATCCTCTACAGGCTATGCCTTTGAAGCAGAAGAAGTCGGGCGTTGCTTGAACGAAGGTTTGCTCGAAAGTTCTACTATTTCTTTAGATGAATCATTAGGAATTATGAAACTGATGGATCAGATTCGTTCACAGTGGGGACTTCGGTATCCGTTTGAATAATCATATTCATTCCAGGGACCTTTCAGGTTCTCTGGAATTTTTTTGTTTGTGAGCGTTATTTTTGTATACATAAGTCTTTCCAATTCCCAAATAGCGACTTTGGTCGCATGCTAGGTAACGCCATATGAGTAAGTCAAGAGTGGGACATATGAATCATTTTTTGTGATTTAAATTAGTTAAAAAACCGTCATTAAAAAGTTACAAAAGTGTAATTTATTCATCGGTTAACTGAATTGTGAACGCTCTCTTTTTATGAAAAAGAATGAAGGTCCTAGTATTGAATTTCCAAAAACTTTCAATGAAATTTCCGAAAATGTGCGGTAGGGTGGTTAACGTGTCACTTGAGCCATTGCGGCTTTTGCTGACTTGCTTGCTTATCCCGTGGCTCTGGATTCTTGTCGGAGCTCGCAGGATCGAGAGCCTTTGCAAGCCTGTGAGCGTTGAATAGGCATTCACCTCATGACCTAACATCAAGGAGGAATTACAAACGTGAAAGTGAAATCAACATGGTTGTTCCGTATGGTGATGATGACAGTGATCGCGGCTGTCGTGATCGGACCTATGAATATTGCAGGAGCAGCAGGAAGTCGGACAGATCGACCTTGGATGAACACTGCCCTGTCGGCTGAGAAACGGACAGCGTTGCTGTTACAGGAAATGACGCTGGAAGAAAAAATAGATTTGGTGACTGGCAAGGTCAACAATTACTATGGATTCTATAATAATTCGATGGAGCGGTTGGGCATTCCGGCGCTGACGATGGCAGATGGACCTGCAGGTGTACGTATCGCTAATCCGGATGTGCAGGACAAGCAATCGACTGCGTTGCCTGCTCCAATTGCGCTGGCTGCAACGTGGGATATCCAAGCTGCCAAACAGTATGGGGATTTGCTCGGAGACGAGGCTTTTAATACAACTCATAATGTGGTGCTTGGACCCGGGATGGATATTGCCCGAATTCCATGGGGATCGCGAAACTTTGAATCTATGGGCGAGGACCCGCTGCTGCAATCTCAAATGGCGACCGCTTATGTCAAAGGTATACAAAGTCATCCTGTTCTGGCGACTGCCAAACATTACCTTATGAATAATCAGGAGACAGAGCGTTTCACAACAAATGTCAAAGTCAGTGACCGTGCGCTGCATGAAATTTACATACGTCCGTTTCAGGAGGCTATTGCCAAGGCAGACTTGGGCGGAGCTATGTGCTCCTTTAACAAGGTCAATGGCGAATCGGCATGTGAGAACAAGACCATCATGACAGATCTCTTGAAAAAGGAAATGCAATTCAAGGGCTTCGTGATGAGTGATTACGGCGCGAACCTGAGTACAGTCGAATCGGCAAATAGTGGCTTGGATCTGGAAACACCGGGGACTCCTTATGGAAAATGGGGAGATCAGCTGCTGGCTGCTGTCAAGAATGGTAAGGTAAGTGAAAAAACGATTGATGATAAGGCTGGGCGCATTCTGGTGCAAATGTTCAGCAAAGGTTTATTTGATCACCCGGCTCAAAATAACCAAATTGATGTCCATGACCATGGCAAGACAGCCCGTCAATTGGCTGAGGAAAGTATGGTACTGCTTCAAAATAAAAACAATGCATTGCCATTGTCTAAAGATAAACTCAAGTCTATTGCTGTGATTGGCCCCGATGCAGATAACGGCACTGTGGCAGGCGGAGGCAGTTCGCTGGTGAATCCGACGTATACCGTGAGTCCGTTAGAGGGCATCCGCAATCGTGTCGGCAAAGGAGTTACCGTCCAATATGCACCGGGCACAGACCCGATCTCTGCAGGAGACATTATGCCAGGGCCATCTGCTGTTCCGTCTTCACTGTTGACTACATCTGATGAGAAAGAGGATATCAGTGTTGGATATGCGACTTATGGAGATGGCGAACAGGGACTTCGAGGCGAATACTGGAAGAATAACAAGATGGAAGGCAATCCGATTCTTGTACGCAATGATGACCAAGTCAATATGAACCTTGGATTTTATAATTATCAGGGCTTCAATGCGAAGTCCCCTAAAGTTCCAAATACACCAACGACACTGAACGGCTTGATATCTGCACGCTGGACAGGGGCAATTGCAGCTCCCAAGGATGGTGACTATGCATTGTCATTAACCAGTTTGGGATCAAGCAAGCTGTATCTCGACGATAAGCTTTTCGTGGATAATCAAGGTGAAAAGCTGGGCACTACGAAGAAAAATATCTCCCTTAAAGCGGGTGAAAAGCACAAGATACGTATTGAATACCGCGCTGATTATCCGACCAATGGTCGGGATTCCGGTGGTATGGTTCGTCTGGGCTGGGAACCTCCGGCAGATACGTCAGATAAGCTGATTGACAACGCTGTGAAATTGGCGAAAAAATCGGATGTTGCGATTGTTGTTACGCGCACGTATGAGAGTGAGGGATATGTTGAGCGTTCCGATATGGAGCTCCCGAATAATCAGGATCGGCTGATCCGTGCGGTTGCGGCTGTAAATCCGAAAACCATTGTCGTACAAATGAGCGGCAGAGCCGTGCAAATGGATACATGGCAGGACAAAGTCCCTTCCATCGTACAAGCATGGTTTGCTGGACAAGAGCAAGGGAATGCTATAGCGCGCGTCTTATTTGGAGATGTAAATCCTTCGGGTAAGTTGCCGGTAACCTTCCCAGTTAACGAGCAGTCTACACCTGTATCCTCACCAGAGAAGTTTCCGGGTGTGAACGGTATAGGTGACTATTCAGATGGTATTTTTGTAGGCTATCGTGGGTATGAGAAATCGGGTATTCAACCGGCGTTCTCCTTTGGACACGGTTTATCCTATACAACATTCGGATATAGCGATCTGAAAACCAAACAGCATGCGAGTGGAAAAAAATCCGATCGTATGAGTTCCGTCGAAGTTTCGTTCAAATTGAAGAACACTGGCAAAACAGCCGGAGCTGAGGTTGTACAAGTGTACAGCGGTAAGCTTCCGACAAACGTAGAGACTCCATCCCGTCAACTGGCAGGCTGGTCCAAGGTAGAATTAAAGCCGGGTCAAGAGAAGAAGGTTCGCATTGAGCTCGACCCGAAAGCTTTCTCTTATTGGGATGAAAAGTCCAAAGCATGGGTTATGCCGGCGGGTGAAGTGCCCATTTATGTGGGCAGCTCCTCACAGGATTTACGACTGACAGGAAGTGTTACGATTCCGGCTACCTCTACAGCAAAGGCAAAAAAGTAAATCCCGTTACATTTGTTTTAAAATGGTTATATTCAAGAGAGCGCGGGCACAAGCACCGGCTCTCTTTTTGCTATCGGTATGTAAACGTCCAACAGGTATGCAAAGGGAAACCCAAGTGAAAGCTGAAATAGTAGAGAGAGTGGGGACAGGCTAGTGATGGGGAGAGGAGGATATTAGATGAAGAAACTCCAAAAGCAACGACGTACTGACATCTGGTTGCTTATAGCTGTAGTAGCCATTTTGATCTGTGCAGTCCTGGCCAGTATGGCTATACGGAATGTTCCGGGGCCGAAAGCAGAAAATAACGTCAACATGTGGCTAACAACACCCGATCCGGCGAATCGTCTAACCCAACAAGCCCCGATCCGTTGGGATAAGAATGATAAGGATAGCAGTAAAGAAAAGGCTGCGAATGCGGATACACTGACGATTGAGATTAAGCCAGATATTCGTTACCAGACGATGGAAGGGTTTGGCGCAGCGGTGTCCGGTTCGTCCGCTTACCTGATGAATCATGGCATGTCTGCCAATCAGCGCGATCAGCTGCTAAATGATTTGTTTACAGCCGGTGGCATTCAACTCAGTTATATTCGCCATACCATTGGAGCCTCAGATTATTCCGTAGATGAACAGGGACAGCCTGGCAGCTATACCTATGACGATGTGGAAACAGGCAAGGACTATGAGCTGAATCATTTCTCCATCGCTAAGGATCGGGATGTAATCGACGTGCTGAAGCAAATCTTGAGAAGAAACCAGGATTTAAAGATTATGGGGACCCCGTGGACAGCTCCACCCTGGATGAAATATGGGGAGCAGATTTATAACGGCTGGTATTTGGACTATACCGATCCGCGCGTCTACCAGGCTTATGCTAACTATTTTGTTCGTTACCTACAGGCTTATGCGAACGAAGGGATTCCGATTCAGGCGATTTCCATTCAAAATGAGCCAGAATTCACGACGTCCAAGTATCCCAGCATGAGTATGGGGGCAGCAGAACAGGCGAATTTTATTAAACAATATCTGGGCCCAACCCTAAATCGAAACCATTTATCTACTCAGATTATTGCCTTTGACCATAACTGGGATACAGGGAGTGAATATGCCAAGACCGTGTTAGGAGATGAACAAGCTCGAAACTATACGCATGGAACAGCCTTTCATTGCTACAAAGGAGAACCTACGGCGATGAAAGATGTGCATCATGCTTTTCCAGATAAGCCTGTATATATGACAGAATGTAGTGGGGGAGCGTGGAGTCCGGGCTTTGGAGATGATTTGAGCTGGGATATGTCCAAGCTGATCATTGGTGCACCCCGAAACTGGTCGCAAAATGTCCTCTTTTGGAATATCGCACTTGACCCGTCCGGGGGGCCGACCAATGGGGGGTGCACCAACTGTAGAGGTGTAGTGACCATCGACCCGTTAAGCGGTGCAGTTACGAAAAATGTGGAGTACTATGCGATTGGGCACGCCAGCAAATTTGTCCGTCCAGGTGCGGTACGTATTGATTCTACACATTATAGTGGAAGTATCGAAACGGTCGCCTACTGCAATCCGGACGGTACGCTTGTCCTGATTGCCGCCAATACAGGAGAGAGCACAAAGACATTTAAGGTTCGGCAGGGAAATAAGGTTTTCAAATCTACCCTTCCATCCAAGTCCGCGGCTACCTTTCAATGGAATCCTACGGCTTTCTGACACGGCCTGTACATCAACGTTTTATAGAAGTTTTAGAGCGCTTAGCCCATCTGGCTGAGCGCTCTTTTTTCATTTGCTACAAAATCCAGACTGCGAAAAAAATAAAATTTTAATATTGTTCAGAATTGGTTCAGAGGCGGATGATAAGATCTTTTCACTAATAACAAGAATGAACCGTTTACGGGGGAGAGTCTGATGAATCAAGAAACAAATAAAGAATGGCAAAAAGTGCTGATGGTGACGTTGCTGGCAGGTATGGCATGGGGGCCCCAGCTTGTTCATGCGGAAACGAAAGGGGAGACGTCTGCGATTGTGACTAAAGCCAGTACAGTCTCTTTTACAGATCAATCCACTATGTCATCCCAGGCATTACAGGCGGTGCAGGAGGCTGTGAAGCAAGGACTAATCACGGGTTATCCAGATGGTTCCTTCCGTCCAGATCAACCGTTAACGCGCAAGGAAATGGCAGCTTTGCTGGCTAATGCACTTAAGCTTGACGCTACGGAGCAAGCAGTAACTTTTAAGGATACGCAGGGGAGTTGGGCCGCTTCTTATATAGAAGCTGTACGTGCGGCAGGTCTAATGACCGGAGATGAATCAGGTGCTTTCCGCCCGAATGCTGCGGTGAGCCGTGAGGAATTGGCAGCAATTCTGGTGAGAGCGATTGGAGGAACCCATGTTCAAGGCGGAGATGTTCAAGACTTTTCTGATGGGGATCAGGTGAGTTCATGGGCCAAAAACAACGTAGAAGCAGCTCTCAAACTGGGGTTAATGGATACGCCGGATAATCGGTTTGACTCTAAAGTACAGGTAAAACGTCAAGATATCGCAGCCTTTCTGGTGAATGTGTTCCAATCGGGTGAACGGACGGGAATCCTTTCTCGTATCGACGGGGATATCGCTTATATGGATGGAAAGCCCTATTTGATCGGCCAGCAATTGAAGCAACTGTTCGGAGCGGACAATGTGCCGGCGCTTCAAGGGGCTACCCTGACCTATCAGGCATCGAACCGAAACGTAGCTGATCTGTCGGCGCTTCAAATTGTGCAAAGTGGTACAGCCCAACATCCGGTGACTTTGTATAGCAAAGGGTCAGAATTTAAAGGCAAGTTAGCTATTGCAGCGGATTTTGTGCGAATTCAAGGAGCTACGTTACCTCAGGTAACCTTGATGCAGGGCGCCAAAAATGTAGAGATTCATGCAGACGTAAACGAAATGATCGTAGATACGCATGAGCCTATTCAGATCCAGGGAAGTGGTGTATGGCAGCAGCTTAAACTGAATTTTGCCGATACACAGGTACGTCTCGCCAATGGGATACAGACTGTACAGACCCGTCTTGCGGAGCGGGGAACAGAGACTCAAATTATACGTGATACCACGTTGGATGCATCTTCGGATACATCCTCAACAAGCACTAAAAAAAGTTCATCCGGTGGTGGCGGTGGCAGTTCTACAACGAATCCAACGCCAACACCAATACCAACACCTAATCATGTACCTGTCTCAGCTATAGTTCCTTCCGATCAATATGCCATTATGGGTTCCGGAGATACGCTAGTGGATTTGAAAAATGTGTTTTACGATGCCGATCAGGATGAGTTGTCGTATCATGCGGTCACTTCGGATGTATATGTAGCAGAAGCAGAAGTGGCAAATAAACAGCTTACTTTAAAACCTAAATCAGTAGGAAGCACACAGGTATTTGTTACGGCAGAGGATGGAAAAGGCGGCAAAGCGAGCGTGTTTTTCAACTATACAGTGACCAGCTCTACTTATGAGGAGGACATTAATCACAGTCCTGTCGCGAGCAACAGCCTAAATGACATTCCTTTGCTCTTAAATGAAGGTGGCAAGCAGATTAGTCTGTCTGACTTGTTTAATGACGAGGATGGCGATGCACTGACCTACACGGTGGAATCGGCTTCGCCAGAAGTGGCCACAGGAGAAGTTACAGGCGATCAGCTTATACTTACGCCGCTTCAAGCCGGCACTAGTCTAATGACGATAACAGCCCATGACGGCAAGGGAGGCACAGCCTCGCTTCAGTTTGCTGCTATGGTGAATGCGCCTTTGCCTGATCCGCAGCCTGAGAATCACATACCTGTGGCTTTGCCTCATTTACCTATCGTAGTTACTAATGTGTTACAGGACAAGCTGATGCTGTATCCAGGTTCGTTATTTATGGACCAGGATGGTGACACCTTGACGTATACCCTCACTTCCTCCAATCCCCAAGTAGGCAGTGTGGTGGAGAATGGAGAAGATTCATTTGTAGCACTGCATAACGCTGGTATTACGATGATTGAGATTTCGGCGAATGATGGCCGTGGGGGCGTTTCTTTCACTTCATTTATGCTCCAAGTTGAAGCTCCTCAACCCGTAAATCATCGTCCGGTAGTGACCCGTGTGCCTGAACCTCAATATTTGGACCCGGGAGATGGTCAGCAAATACTGAAGCTGAATGATATGTTCTCTGATGAGGATGGCGACACGTTGACCTATACTGTGGTGTCTTCTGATCCATTGGTGGCAGGGGGGCAGGTAGAAGGGAATACACTTTTCATACAACCGTTGCGTAATGGTGTGACGTTCCTTACGATGACAGCAAATGATAATCGTGGTGAAACGACATCTTTTACGATTCCAGTGATTGTGGAGAAAAGAGATTTGTTCATTTCCGAAGTCGTGTGGCAAGGCGAACCGGATTATCTGGACCAGGCGATTGAATTGTACAATCCGACCAACAGACCGTTGGAGAAAAATAAAATCTGGATTGAGCGATCCGACCAACCAGACCCGATTATCATAAATGCCAATGACGGAGATGTCATTATGCCTGGGCAAACCTTTGTAATTGCGAATGATTTGAGTTCGTTCGGATCGGAAGATTGGTATTATACCTTCCTGCAGTTACAACATAACAATTCGGAACCCGTTACGCTTAAGCTGTACTACAACAACGTGCTCATTGATATGGCAGTTATTGGTCAAGGGCAGGCCTTGGGACGGAACAGTGGTACGGTCATTGGTAATACAGATCCATATCAAGCTGGCGAATGGAATGTTGAGGGGACGAACTCCCCTGTTAATTTAGGTGACTTTATCGGTAGGGAGAGAATGACACCATGAAAAATAAGAAGTTAACCGCTCAGCTGGCAGCTGCATTGCTGCTGCTGAGCCCCTCGCTTCCTGCCGGAGCAGAGCAAGCTACCGTGATAGATGCGGCTTCCGTAGCCAATGGGCCGACAGGGAACAATACTGCCACCTGGACGGACGTACAGCAGCTTACAACACAGCAATTGGAACAACTGCAAAAAGCCCGTGAACTCGGGATTATCCAAGGCGACCCCGCCGGAACGCTCCGACCTGGGCAGAAGCTCACACGTCAGGAGCTAGCCGCACTGCTGGTCAAAGCGTTGCAGCTTCCGACGGGCAACCTGGACGGCGCTGCCTCCTTCACGGACGTGCCCGCCGATAGTTGGGGGCGCCCGGCTATAGAGGCAGCCCGTAAGGCCGGGCTGATGCAGGGCGACGCCAACGGACGCTTCCGTCCGAATGACCTGATCAGCGCCCAGGAACTGGTCGCGCTGTTGGTCAGGTCCGCTGGGACGGGGACGTCTGCGGGCACGCCCGCTAGCACAACCGACTCGCCGTCGGCACAGACGCTGCCGACGGCGTGGAAGGACGCCAGCCCGTGGGCGGCCCCGATGATTCGGGCGGCGCTGAATAACGGGCTGATGAGTGAATTTGGCGGAAATCTACACGCCAAAGACTCGGTAAGCCGCGTAGATGCGGCCAGCCTACTCGTATCTGCTTTGTTTCCACAGGAGCGTGCTTCGCAGCTCGAGGAAATGGACGGCAAGCAGATACGGATCAATGGCATCGCGTATGACGTGGCAGAGCCGCTGCGCGGCATTTTTCACGCGGATAATCAGACCGCGCTGCGCAACGCGGGCATTCGTTTCCATGCCACAGACCGAACAGTGGACAAGGTGACTTGGTTGGAGCTTCGCAGCAGCGGGACTTCGGCTCGTGACGGCGAAGCAGAGTTCAGTGGAAACATTGTGCTGAACGGACACGGCTCCACGCTAAACGGAGATTTGGTGATCGCTGGTGATTTTACATCCGTACTGCACTTGAATGTGGAACAGCAGTTAACGGTGGATGCCCGGGTACAGCAGGATTTTTATGCACAGGATGTACAGGTGCAGGGACAGACCCATATTAATGGCGGAGATAACAATACAGTTGTATTTGATAGCTCAACGTTGACGCAAATGGATGTCACAAAGCCAGAAGTTCACGTTGTACTTAGTGGTACCGCAAGCGCGACGATCATGAACGTCCAATCCAGCGCAAGCATTGAGGTTAGCGCGAATGCTTCCTTGCCGCAGCTGAATGTTAATGAAGGGGCGAACAAAGTCAATCTTCAGGGAACGGTTCAGACCGTTCAGGTAAATGGCAGCCAGTCCGTCGAGATGACAGGTAATAGTACAATCCAACAGCTGACTGTCACAGGGACGGGTGCCTTGGAATTGAAAACGACAGGCAGTATTGAAAATATTCAAGTCAGCAACCCGGCAGCTAAGGTAAATGTGAGTGGAAATGTACAGGTTTCTGCGGTCACACTGGGTACCGGAGTAGCTTCCAACGCTGTTACGGGTCTAGCTGCGGCAAGTGTAACAGGTACGTCCTCATCTTCTGGAAGCTCATCTGGTTCATCCAGCAGCGCTAACCGTTCACCGGAAGTCGTGAATGCTTCAGTAGAGCGTGTAGTCACAGAAGGCGCTGGTGAACAGTTGTACGATTTACGCCAATTCTTTACCGATCCTGATGGGGATACCTTAACCTTTTCGGCAGCTTCTCTTCAATCCGGCATCGTACGGGCGTCCGTATCGGGCAATACATTAAAGCTTACGCCAGTCAGTGTCGGAAAAGCATCCATCAGTGTATCGGCTAATGATGGACGGGGAAAAAGGGTGTCGTCTACCTTCAAAATCACCGTGAATGGCCAGCCAGTATCTGCAGGTATACCAGATCAGGCGCTTACTGTGGGACAATCGGACTCGGTACTGCATTTGAATGATTATGTTCAGGACCCGGAAAATGCAAGCTTAACGTATCAGGTTACAGTTGATGATCCTGCTGTAGCGTCGGTGGTGCTTGCGGAGGATGAATTGCGTCTGAGTCCGCTTCGAGCGGGCAGTACGAGCGTTCATGTCACTGCCAATGACGGACAGCAAGGAGAGGATGGCAGCACAGGCCAAAAGCAGATTGATTTCAAGCTAACGGTTCAGGGCGCTCCTAACCATGCTCCACATGGACAAGCCCCTCAGCCGTTAACCGTCACATTGGGCCAGCCGGATATGACACTGGATCTTTCAACAATATTTACGGATGCAGATGGCGACCCACTGGTGTTCACAGCGATCAGTTCGGATGCTTCCATCGTGCAGACTACCATAATGAGAGCTCAGCTTTCTTTGCAGTCGCTGCAAGCGGGGAGTGTAAGTATTACCTTGACGGCAGATGACAGCAAGGGTGGAACAGATACAGTTACCTTGATTGTAACGGTTTTGCCCATACCTAACAGTAGCCCGGTAGTAACCCGTGCACCAGACGCTGTACATCTGATTTTAGGCAAGGCTGACGGAACTGTGGATCTGTCCACCATCTTTGCTGACCCGGACCATGACCCGATTCGTTATGAGATCAGTGCGTCTGATCCAGCCGTGGCAGATGCTACAGTTCAAAATGATCAGCTTGTTATTCATGGGTTGACTAGCGGCAATACCGTGATTACCATCACGGCTAAAGACGATAGAGGCGGAGAGATTAGCGCAGACCTACAGGTTCATCTATTGGAAAATGCGGTTATTACAGCGATCCCTGAGCAGTTGCTTCAATTGGGAGATGCTGCATCAGAACTGGATCTCTCACCGTTCTTATTGAACTGGGATCTAGCATCCCTGTCAGTGACAGCAGACACGTATGATCCAGGAATTGCTACGGCCCATATGAATGGTCAGAAACTACAGTTAAACCCAGTAAGTGTAGGGACCACGAGTGTAACACTCAGTGTGTATGATCAGTACGGACGTGCAGAGGGAGCGACGTTCCCGGTTACCGTCAGCATGCCTCAGCTAAATCAAGCTCCTCAAGTCGTAGCGGCTATAAACGAGCAGGTATTGACTCCCGGAGTTACACAGCAAAGAGATTATGATTTGCAACAGCTGTTCAGCGATGAGGATGGAGATGTGCTTCAGTTTACGGTCAGCTCCAGTGATCCGACATTGGTGAGTGCATCAATTAATGGCAGTATCTTAACGGTGGCTTCTGGAACAGGTAGCGGTCTTGCCGCTGTTACCATTACAGCCACGGATGGTCGGGGAGGTTCTGTGCAATACACGTTGAATACACGCAATGCCGAACTGGTTTCCGGCGGGATCACTCCGATAGGGGTTAAATACGGCTTGCCGCACAGAACCGTGGATCTGTCCAGTTATTTCCCAGGACAATCTAAATTCCTGGTATATAGAGGAACGCCATCATCGACATTCATCGGTCCTGTAGAACTCATGGGCACCTCCATTCCCCTTTCCCCCGAACCTTTACTGGTATGGGTGGTAGGAGCGGATGGAAGAGCTGTCGTATTTCAGGTCCAACAGGAACCACAGCAAGCGCCTGCTGTATATTTCTCGCAATATGTGGATGGCGGGGATGGAAGAATTGTTTTGCAATTGTATTATAACGGGAATGGAGATCCTTCCCATCGGGCAGACGGTTACTCACTGGAGTTTCATCAATGGATGAAGAAAACAAACCAAATGAAAGTTACCACTCTACCGATTAATCCGGTTTATCCTGCCATGCCCTATATAATCATCGACACTATTTTCTATGATTTCATGGATATTACGAATGCTTGGTATTTCAATGATGAGGGCGATTTCTACAACCCGAACGAATTTAACACTGTTGCATACGTTTTAAAATACCAAGGACAAGTGGTGGATGTATTAGGAAATCCAAATTCACATGAACAGTTTACTCCACAAGGAGGAACGTTCGTCCGCAAGTCAGGAATATCCTATGGATCGTCTGCCTATAATCAGCCAGATGAGTGGAATGCGTTCCCGAAAGGGACCTTTCAATTTGTCGGCATTCATACACCATAAACGGTATGTTTGTCTGCGATCGCCTGTTTTTTGAAGACAGGTCATGAATTCTTAAAAAGGTGTAACCCATCAACTATGGAGGGTTACACCTTTTTATGTACAAAGAGGTAATGATAAAAGAGATCATTTATAGCAGTGAGTGCAGTCACATAGACATATACAAAAACATGACTATAATGTACATATAGTTTAAATTTAGTCTTTTTGGGGCTGACGGTTCCACACACTTTACTCACAAAGGAGAGGATTCATCTCATGAGCATACATTTGGAATTGGATTCCTTATCCGTTGAAAGGCTAGAAATGGCCCTTTCAGGACGACCGGGAATGTTCAAGCTGTTTTATGACACCGAGGATTGTGGATGCAATGGCGTACTCGTCATTTTGGTTGTCACCGCGCCCAATGCAACTGATAAAGCAGTACAGTCTGAGCCTTATTCTTTTTGGGTAGATCAGCAGCAGGAGCAGCAGTTCGATAGCAGAATGCGGCTTGAGGCAGACCCTAGTTACCCGTCGTTCAAGCTAAGTAGTGATGCCGGTATATTTAGTAGCAATGTTAGAATTCAAGATCGGCGCGCGAACTCGTCCGAGGAGTGATGTGCGGAGGTAATAGGAATTCATTAAGCACCAAAAAAGCAATTCTGATTTACACCAAGTTTCCAAAAGACGAACCTTGTTTAGCCTATATGGCAGAGGTTCGTTTTTTTTGTGTTATATTCCAATCGTTCCACCAAAAAATGAAGTGTTTAGTGGCCTGCTCTGAAGTGGTACAATAACCTTTATGATAATCGGAGAAGGACGTTGAGAAGATGAAAAACTTGCTCGTTTCGGGCTATCGTGCCCATGAGCTGAATATTTTCAGTCAGAAGCACGAAGGCATTCCATATATTAAAAAGGCGATTGCAGGCAGGCTTATTCCCCTGATTGAAGAAGGGCTGGAATGGGTGATTACCCCAGGCCAATATGGGGTGGACTTGTGGGCCTGTGAGGTCGTTACTGCACTAAAACAGCAATATCCCCACCTCAAATGCTCTATTATGATGGCTTATCAAAATATGGACGAAAAATGGAAGGAGGACAAAAAGGAATATTTTCAGCAGATTTGTGCCGAAGTTGACTATGTAGGAGTAGTCAGCCGCCAGCCTTATCAGGGGATATGGCAACTTAGGGCACGGGATGAACTTCTTTTCCGCAAAACAGACGGTTTATTGCTTGTTTACGATGAGGATGCCGGAGAGGGCAGCCCACGTTTTATGAAGGAAGTTGCATTGAAAAAACAACAGGCAGAGGGCTATCAGTATATTAGCATCAGCTCGGAGGATATCCAGAGCATTGCGGATGAAGAACGATTATTCATGGACCTCTGATTTTTAAAGCATTAGCCCGGATTTTTGAACAAAAAGGACGTATTCGTCCCTTTACATTGATGTAAGCGCTGTCATAGAATTTAAACAACAATAACTTATCAGTCACATAAAATAAATTTATTGAAAATACAAACTATGAAAGGAGCTAATGATTCAGATGAACAAAAGGTTTCGGTATACTGCGTTGCTCTGTCTCGGTGTCATGTTGTGTGGAGTGGTTACCCCGATGGATAGCCAGGTCTCTGCTGCCTCTACGAGACAAATGGAAAAGCTGAACCGGGGAGCCGTCGCTGTTAAGGTGCCTGAGGGTGTACTGGTGAGCTGGCGCTTGCTGGGCACGGAAGCGGATTCGGTCGGCTTTAATTTGTACAGAGGGACAAGCAAGGTGAATGATGCGCCGATACCATCGAGAACCAACTTTTTGGACAAGGCAGGTTCGACCTCATCTTCGTATACCGTTCGTGCCGTGGTCAATGGAGCAGAGCAGGCCGCTTCTCCTGCGGTGAAGGTATGGAACAACAACTATCTGGATGTTCCGATCCAGCAGCCCGCGGGAGGCACAACTCCGGATAATGTGAGCTACACGTACCATGCCAATGATGCCAGCGTAGGGGATCTCGATGGGGATGGCGAGTATGAGATTGTGTTAAAATGGGACCCTTCCAATGCCAAGGATAATTCGCAATCCGGTTATACGGGAAATGTATTTTTGGATGGCTACGAACTGGATGGAACGCGCAAATGGCGGATCGACCTGGGACGGAACATACGGGCTGGAGCCCACTATACGCAATTTCTCGTCTATGATTTTGACGGAGACGGCAAAGCAGAGATCGTATGTAAAACAGCAGACGGCACGGTAGATGGTACAGGTGTAAAGATCGGGGACGCTTCGGCTGATCATCGAAACACGAGTGGATATATTTTGAAAGGTCCCGAGTTTCTCACTGTGTTCTCAGGTGATACAGGCAAGGCTCTTAGTACGATTGACTATGTGCCACCACGCGGAACGGTATCGAGCTGGGGAGATAATTATGGTAACCGTGTAGATCGTTTTCTCGCCGGGGTTGCTTATCTGGATGGCGTGAGACCCAGCATAGTGATGGCACGTGGGTATTACACTCGCACCGTTCTGGTCGCATATGATTGGCGGAATGGTAACCTGAGCCGACGCTGGACCTTTGACAGCAACAGCTCCACCAATGCCGGAACGGCTGGACAGGGGAACCACAGCTTGAGTGTAGCGGATGTGGATGGAGATGATAAGGATGAGATTGTGTATGGCTCGCTGGTTGTAGACGATAACGGAGCGAAGCTGGTTAACACCGGGATGGGACATGGTGATGCACTTCATGTTGGCGATCTAGACCCCGACCGTTCGGGCTATGAAGTGTTCAAGGTGAACGAGGACAAAAATGCCACCTACGGAGCTGCCATGTACGATCCGCGTAATGGAAATATTTTATGGGGCGTAAATACAGGCAAGGATACCGGAAGAGGCATGTCAGCAGACATTGACCCGCGGACCAAAGGGAACGAGCAGTGGGCACCGGGTATTGGGTTGCGTTCAGCCAAGGGACAGCTCATCACCAACACGCTACCGTCTTCCATTAATTTTGGCATCTGGTGGGATGGGGATCTCCTCCGTGAACTGCTGGATCATACCTCATCAAGCGCTGGAAAGATAGACAAGTGGAACTACACGAACTCGACTACTTCCAACTTGCTTACGGCAACAGGAACGAGTTCCAATAACGGAACCAAAGGAACGCCGTCCTTGCAGGCCGATCTGTTCGGTGACTGGCGTGAGGAAGTCATTTGGCGTAAAAGTGATAATTCAGCGCTGCGTATCTACACAACACCATACGAGTCAGAACATCGATTTTACACGCTTATGCATGATCCAGTGTATCGCTTGAGTGTTGCCTGGCAAAACGTAGCTTATAATCAGCCGCCGCACACCGGGTTTTATCTGGGAGAAGGGATGTCCAAGCCCCAGCAGCCGAATATATATACTCCTTGATATGTCGTTAGACAGTGGTTTGAAAACAAATAGAATGAACAAAAACAGAGAGGGCTCCAAGCGAATTGGAGCTCTTTTTGTCATGAGAGCCCAAGAGATAACGTATGCTTTCCATAAAAATGGGAACATTAGTTCTTATCGGTGGAATATATGTATGAAAAAGGAGGCGGAATCTGTGAGTTCTTTAACGACTGAAGGTATGATCGAGCTCGTAACTAATGTCGGATTCCCTGCTGCATTAAGTCTGATTCTGTTAAAATACATCCTCGTCACTTTGAGCCGCAGATTAGAGGAGCTGGACCGATCTGTTAAGCAACTGTCGCTATCTTTGGAAGAGATGGAGGCAAAGCAAGTGAAACAGTCAGAGCAACCGTCCCCGGCAAATACGGACAAACTTCGTGCAGAATGAACAAAAAAAGGCAAATAGAAACAATTTAGCAACCCAATCGAGAAGCGAAATTCTTATAATAGAAATGTCTGCAGTTTATGCAGACATATGATTATGGAGGTGTATATAAGTATGAAATTAAATACGAAGCTATCCGCACTATGCATTGCGGCCACACTTATGAGCGTGGCACAGGCCGCCGCTGCCGCGCCCGCTGTGACCGCTCCAGCGGAAGCGACGCAACCGAGCGTTGCCAGTCCGGCCGCATCCGCCCCGGGTCAGGTGCCAGCACCAGCAGCGTCTGCACCGGCTACGACTCCAGCCCCGGCGCAAGCGCCGTCGGCTCCAGCAAGCTCGCCCCCGGCTGCAGCCGCAGGTTCTGCCAAAGCCGCTACACCAGTAGCTCCGTCTGCACCAGCACAGCGTCCATCTACATCGGTAGCACCCGCGGCTGCTCCGATCGTACCTTCGACTGTGAAGCCGTCTAAGCCGCAACAGCCGTCCACTTCAGCGCCAGCAGCAGCGGCTACCAACGTGAAACCGACGCAACTGGACAAGCTGAACCACGAGAGTGCGGTTCCGCTTGTGTTGGAGGCGCAGTCTCGTTATCAATATGCAATCAGTGGTGGCAGCCCGGTGGGTAAGTCGTTCCAGTTGAACGGTAAAAGCTACCGCTATCTGTCCGAGGACATCGGTACAAAGACCAAATTGATCAGCTATCTGACGCAGGCCTACACAAAGCAGGCGAGTGAGCAATTTGTCGGTAAATTTTTCGTCGAAGTTAATGGCAGATTAGCTCAGTTGAACGCAGATGGTGGCAATTTGTTAGAGTTCAACCGGGCTACGGCGAAAATGGTAACCATGACTCCGGTGAAGCGCAGCTACCTGCTGACCGTGCCTTATCCGGCAGAAACCAAGCAGGCGAATGAGAAAATCACCGTGAATTTTGAAAAGGTCGGCAGCTACTGGAAAATCAGCTCTGCGCCGCATGTCATTTTCTAAATTAAGATTTTGCAACAGGCTTCATATGGGGTAAAGTGATGTTAAGGCTTGTTTCGTAAGCCCCAATTCAATGCAGGGGAGTGCTGTGCAATGATGACACCCATCAAGGTAAAAGACGTTAAGGATATTGAAAAAATCAATCAAATCGTATCCAATTTTACGTATGACATCTGGATTCATGGCAAAAGCGGCATGGCAGATGCCAAATCCATTTTAGGCATGTACGTGCTGAAGCTGGATGAGCCGCTAACTCTGGTTGTACCTGACAATGTTAATCCCAAGAAGTTGTTCAAGGAGTTGGAGGAGTTTATCCATTTTCCTGCTCAAGAAGGATAAAAGGCAAGCAGGCACTTGTAAACACTGGATGATCTATTACTAAAATAACGCAAAGAAGCCGTGGAACCTAAGTCCCACGGCTTCTTTTTTTAGTGTTCTTCCTCGTCTAAAAACGGGAGATTCACCGAATAGTACATAACCCCCATAAGCAGCACGCCGCCAACCAGATTTCCGAGCGTGACCGGAACGAGATTATGGATCACACCAGCGACAGAAACCGTACCCGGATGATCCAGCACGAGCGCAATGGCGAAAGTACACATATTAGCCACACTATGTTCATATCCCGAAATGAAAAAGCAGAACACAAACAGCATCATGGCAAACATCTTTGCACCATTTTCCTTCATAAACATGGGAACAAAAAAGGCAAGACAGACCAGCCAATTACACAAAATAGCTCGGAAGAATAGCTGCATTGCAGGCGCTTCCATTTTATGCTCAACCACGCTCAGTAGAAAGCTGTTCACGCTGGAGGAGTCAAACAGCCCGGTCAAGTAAATAAGGAGTGCAAATACCCCCGCACCCAGCAAATTACCGCCATAGCTGGCAGCCCATAATCGAAGCACCTGTCCCCAGCGTAGCTTTTTACGGAGCGCAGCATAAGTGTAATAGAAGGTGTTACCTGTAAACAAATCCCCGCCGCCGTAAGCGATCAGAATGATAGCCGCTCCGAATGTGAGCGCCGCCATGGGATAAGTGAATGGAGAATGCTCCATGTAAAAAAAGTTGCCCGTCTTGAAGGCTACAATAACGCCGAACCCGATGAACATACTCGCCAGCATGGAACGTGCCAAATACCGGAGTAGGCTCTGCTTGTAAATTTTGTACTTCTTCATGGCTAGCTGTTCGACATTGCGTAAGCCTTCCGTCTCCATATTTAAGGACAACCTCCTATTTTCTCATATGTAAGTCTTTAAACAGACTTTATTTTTCCCGAAACATGTCCAGTCTATCAGCAATTCTGTTAGCTTAACAAACCAAGCTTTTGCAGTCCGTACAAAATACCGTCTTCATCTGCGCGTTTTGTGACCATTTTAGCTGCGGCTTTGGCTTCATCACAGCCGTTGCCCATCGCGACGCTGTTATGTATAGCTGTCAGCATCTCCACATCATTTAAGCCATCGCCAAAGGCGTATTGATTTTCAGCGGCAATGCCCAGTCTGGACGTAATTTCGCGAATACCCTTCGCTTTGGAGCCAGCATGAGGAACAACGTCCACAGAACTCGGATGCCAGCGCACAAAGTCAAACGCCTTGAATACCGTTTCATAGAAAGGCTCTTCTTCTGCTGTACACATCAACAGCGTCTGATAAATATCTCTTCCTTGGAAATAGAGCGGATCGTATCCAACTGAAATCTTGGCCTTAAGCGTTTGGACCGATTTCTCTACAAGCTCATCGTTAGGAATATTGGCCTTCATGTCCATATGATCCATATATACAAGGGCATGATTATGTGTGAGGGCCAGATCGGTCATCGTTTGCAAGGCTTCTCTGTTCAACGGATTGGTAGCGACCACTTCCCCGCGGAGCACGACATATTGCCCATTAAAGCTGACGTAGGAGTCAATTTCCAACTGCTCGCGGATATCTTTGAACATAAAAGGCGCACGTCCTGTTGCAATGGCCACCTCATGTCCCAGCTCTTTCAAAGCAAAGACGGCCTTTTCTGCCGTTAACGGCATTTTCTTGTCATCGTCCAGCAATGTACCGTCGATATCGAAAAAGATAATTTTTTTGTCTGACATGTCCCTACACCTGACTTTCAATAATGTATTTGTCGAAATGAACTCATATGGATTCATTATATCAAAGGAACTGCTTCTGAATACACAAATACGTATAAATCCTCATGAATGTCCGACCTCTATAGCTTACAATATGAAATAAGGCTTACTGTAAAATATAATTTCTATCTCCTATTTCATAGATGGGATGTGATCACCATGACAAAAATCCAAGTCACACCGGAGCAGCTGGACAGCGTGGCCTCCCAATTTGCCAATGCCCACGGCACACTGTATAACCAGTTAAATGGCCTGGATAGCACAATGAACTACCTTCACAACCAGTGGGATGGTATGGAGAGGAATCGTTTTTATAATGACTATCGAACGGCTAAATATACACTATCTTCTGTATTAAATAAGGTTCAATCCATTGAAATTGAGCTGAAAAGCATCGCTTCGAAATTTAGAAATGCGGATGGTGAAAGCACACGTGGCTTCTGGACAGCCCTAGCTGCGGCAATGAGCGCTAGCGCAGCGCTGGCAGGCAGTGGAGAGGCTGGAGATCATGGTGGTGAAATTGCCAAGCAGCCCAAAAACATAGACGAATGGGAGCAGGCAGACGCGGTTAAATATCATCAATATGAGGAACTACTGAAAAACGCCGAGGCCATCGGCGACAAGCAGGTTATGCAGAAAATTCACGACCAGATGAATGTCCTGCAGCTGCAATATGAGGACTCCGTTACCCGTACAGATTACAATACAGGAGAGACCTCCAAGATCACATCCGATTCCCTTGTCGCCGTCACTGAACTGACAGGTAAAGACGGAAGCAAAACGGATATATCTATAGATAAAAAAGGGAATGTTGTGAGTTATGAGCAAAATACGGATAAATACGATTACTGGGTCCAAAAGCATACCCAATCAGCCGGAGAGCATGCTCTAGGTAAAACGGCCCAGACCGTCACCGGATATGGAATAGGTCTTATTTTGTCGCGCGGGGCTGGTGTTAGTGGGGGAGGTTCGGGCATCGGTACTGGCGCAGCCTCCGGCTGGGGGGAACACGTCGTCGGCATTGGTGGCGGCATGCTCAGTGACAAAGTACTTTTCTCTGTACCCGATGAGGGCGAAACCCGTACCATGATCTACCGAACGAATAAAGAAACTGGACATATTGAGAACATGATCATCGTCACCAAAGGTGAGAATGAAATGGAGTATCGCTATTGGGAAGATTATAACTAGATCTTGAGCAGTGAACGATAATAACGTGTTTAGGAGTACCCATAAAATCTACAGTCTTTTTTTCTGGAATAGGTGAGCGGCAGGTGGAAACTGTAAACTCACTAGCTGGAGAGGTCTGTGGGTTTTTTGTTTACCATTTTTTTCTGAATTCCGATATATTAAATAGATAGAATACATATCCAAGGTAATTTAATTGAATATTCGAAAAAGATTAAAGTACTAGTTTTAGAGGGAGAAATAGTAAATGAAAAAACCATCCATTAGTAGTCGTGTTGTTTTGAGAGGGTAGGGAGAGGAGTTACGATATGCAACAATCAGAGACATTACTGTACACGTACAGGCTAACATTGAAAGATATCATGTTATTTAATTTTTGTTTGAAGTATCAGAAGTCTACTGGGCTTAAGTTGATGGCATCAATCCAGTTTCTGTTGGTCATTATGGCTACATACAAGCTTATAGTAGATAATGAAGTAGATCCTAATACGATAGCGATGTTCTTCTTTCCATTCTTAGTTTTTGTAATTATTCCTTTCTTTACTATTAAAGAAGTGAAAGCTAACTACCTAAATCACCCACAATGGCCTATTGAAAAAGATTATGAGTTTTCAAAGGAGGGTCTTCATTTTACGTACTCTGCGGGTTACAACTGGGATGAAGTAAAGGGGGTCATTAATACGCTGACTGCCTTTTATATATTGCTGCCTAATCATAAATTTATATTGGTCCCTAAGCGGATTTTTTCTAGTAGACTGGAGCGCCGACAATTCAAAGAAATGTTGAAGACCCAGATCGGATCAGAGAGATGGGATTATAAATTTATAGACAAAATGAGTAAATTAAATAGAGAATAATTGTATTTTTAGTAAATAAAATTAAAGGGTAATACATATGTTAAAAGGAGGAACTCATATGTATCTTCTATTTTGTAGCGATCCTCTGAATTCTAAAAGTGTAGATATGGATTACCGTGAAGAGTGCGAGGTTGCACAGAGTCTTGGTTTTGATACAGGGTTGGTCAATTTTGATAATCTGATCGAGGATGAACGGGAAGGATCAGGGTCTAACCCATATATTGTTTCTAAGAATATGCGAGAGTATGTTGCTAAACAGGGAAGCGAGTACGTGAACGCGCTATACCGTGGATGGATGTTAAGGCCCAAAGTATATGGTGCTTGGACTGCGAACTTGGAGGCAAAGCGAATCAGGATGCTGACAAGTGCTGAAAGTTATAGGAACTGTCACTATTTTCCTGATTCATACTCGTTAATTCAAAATTTTACGCCTCGGAGTGTATGGATGGAGCGGGACCAATTGGATGCGGAGCATATTCGAGAGGCGGTCATGCCTTTTGGAACGACAGCAATAATGGTCAAGGACTTCGTTAAATCACGGAAACATGATTGGCTGGACGCCTGTTATATCCCGGATGCGTCAGATCAGGTGCATGTGGAACGGGTGATTCGTCGTTTTGTTGAACTTCAGGGGACAGAATTGAATGGAGGAGTTGTGTTAAGGGAGTTCGTACCTTTAGAATTTCTTACCCTTCACCCCAAAAGTGGCATGCCCTTGTCTAAAGAATATCGTCTATTCTTCATGTTCGGAGAGCCTGTTTTTACAGTTAATTACTGGGATGAGGCTGCATATGAGACCGTTCCTACAGATCTGGATGAATTTATTCAGATTGCACGTCAAATCCAAAGTCCATTTTTCACAATGGATATTGCTCGTACACAAGCAGGACAATGGATTATTATAGAATTGGGAGATGGGCAAGTTTCGGGACTGCCTGAGCACACGGATCTTGAAGCGTTCTATACCAATTTAAAAAAAGCGGTGGTGAACCGTGGATTATGGTAAAAGGCACAGTGCTTCTGTTGAATTGGAAGGCTGTGCCTTTCTATCAATTTTGACATTTCACAGACTTGCAATTGGGGTAGCAAATGATGGATGATAGAAGAGGGCCTTTTATGTAGAAAATAGGGCTAAAGATAGAGAGGATACTAATAATAAATAGATCGGATTTACCGTATTTTTGTATATTATTGTAGAAAAAGATCGTAATTCAGGTTATAGTAAAGGAAGAAATTAACTAGGATACCTTTACCCAAATACGTAATTGTGGAGGGAAACATGAGTACATTTAAAAATTGGTTGAATACAACTAAAAAAGGACTTGGAGACCAAGTTAAGAAGTTTAAGAATAAAGATTTTATGGAAGCTGTTGTTGCAGGCTGTGCATTAGTAGCATTTGCTGACGGTACGATTAGTCCGGAAGAGAAAACAAAAATGGCCGGATACATAAATATCAGTGAAGAATTGAAAGTGTTTGATATGGGTGAGGTCATCAACCGTTTCAATCACTATGTAGCGAACTTTGAGTTTTCACCTGAAATCGGTAAACAGGAAGCACTGAAGGCGATTGGTAAATTGAAAGGTAAGCCAGAAGTAGGCCGACTCGTCGTTGGCGTATGTAGCGCTATTGGCGCAGCTGATGGTGACTTTGATGCCAATGAGCAGCGAATTGTGGCTGAGATTTGCGGCGCGCTTGGTTTGAATCCGTCTGAATTTAGTCTGTAAATTTTACGGAAGGGAGGTGTGTTAATCAGTGGCTGTAATTAATCTGGTCAAGGGCCAGAAAATTGATTTGACCAAGGGAAACACAGGACTGACCAAGGTTATAGCAGGATTGGGATGGGACCCTGTACAGTCCAAAGGATTTTTTGGCTTCAAGAAGCAACCCAATATTGATTGTGACGCTTCTGCCATTTTGCTGGATGCCAACGGAAAACTGACTCAGTCAGATAACGTAGTGTGTTTCCACAATAAAAAAAGTCCATGTGGCTCTGTCGTGCATTCCGGTGATAACCTGACCGGACAAGGTGACGGCGATGATGAACAAATTGAAATTGACCTGGCACGTATTCCTGCCAATGTCGACAAAGTGCTTGTTGTTGTGAATATATATGATTGCGTTAACCGGAAACAGGACTTCGGGATGATCGAGAAAGCGTATATCCGCATTCTGGATGGTGCTAATTCCAAGGAACTGGTGACGTTTAATTTATCTGATAATTATGAGGGGCTGACCGCACTGGTCTGTGGAGAACTCTATCGTCATAACAACGAATGGAAGTTTGCTGCAATCGGTGAAGGAACCCATGCCGTACATATTGATGTGCTGGCTCAGCGTTATATGTAATTTTAGGTTGCTCATACAAAACTTAATGTGAAAAGGGGTTCTTACTCATGGCAATTAACTTATCCAAAGGTCAAAAAATTGATTTGACGAAAACAAATCCAGGTTTGTCCAAAATCACAGTGGGTCTCGGTTGGGACACAAACAAATACGATGGCGGTAAAGATTTTGACCTGGACGTATCCGTATTTTTGGCTAATGCGGAAGGTAAAGTAGAGTCCGATAAGAACTTTGTCTTTTTTAATAACCCACAAAATGAGAACGGCTCTGTCGTTCATACAGGGGATAACCGCACAGGTGATGGCGACGGAGATGACGAGCAAATTAAAATTGATCTGGGTAGCGTGCCAGCTAACGTTGAAAAGATCGCTTTTACGATTACAATCTATGAAGCACAAGAACGCAGCCAAAACTTTGGACAAGTGTCCCGTGCTTACGCTCGTATCGTAAACGAAGCAAACAATGAAGAATTGGTCCGCTTTGATCTGGGAGAAGATTTCTCAATCGAAACAGGCGTTGTTGTAGGCGAACTGTATCGTCATAGCGGTGAATGGAAGTTCAATGCCATTGGTAGTGGCTACCAAGATGGTCTTGCAGGATTGACGCGCGATTACGGTTTGGCATAAAAAATCTATACAAAGAAAGCAGGTATGCGGAATGACCATTAGCCTTTCCAAAGGACAACGTATTGATCTGACCAAAACGAATCCTGGCTTGACTCGTGTCGTTGTAGGTCTTGGATGGGATACGAATAAATACAGTGGTGGCGCGGACTTTGACCTGGATGCTTCAGCTTTCCTACTTTATGAAGACGGCAAAGCCAAAGCTGCGGATGATTTTGTATTTTACAACAACCCGACAGGTGGAGCAGGATCGGTTACCCATACAGGCGATAACCGCACAGGTGAGGGCGATGGGGATGACGAGCAAATCATCGTTGATTTCTCGAAGATTCCTGCGAACATCCACCGTATCGGGATCACGGTTACCATTTATGATTACGAGGCACGCGCGCAAAACTTTGGTCAAGTGTCCAATGCTTTTGTGCGTGTGGTAGATGCAGCAACGGATCGTGAAGTGCTGCGCTACGATTTGGGAGAAGATTTTTCCACCGAAACGGCCGTCGTATTCTGTGAATTTTACCGTCAGAATGCAGACTGGAAATTCCAGGCTATCGGTAGTGGCTTTGCTGGTGGATTGGGTGCGCTTGCTAAAAACTATGGCTTGGACGCTCAATAATATCCACTTGGGGTGGTGTCCATAGGGCGCTACCCTTTCTTTTTAAGCTATTACATTGAGCATTTTGCATAAATCCCAAGAGCATTTTTAAATCAGCAATATATAGATCGAAACGCTTTAGTTCGTCTATATATTGTACTTATGAGCGTTGGGAATCGAATGATGCAAAATGCTACATTAGCGTACGCTGACACATGACAAACCGACAGAAAGGTGACACAATCATGGCTGTTATCGTAGTAAAGGGACAGAAGGCGGATTTGACGAAAACAAATCCGGGCCTGACCCATGTCAACGTAGGGATTGGCTGGGAGTCCCCAGCGTCTCTGGAGCTGGATACTTCGGTATTTTTGCTAGGTCCTGGAGGAAAAGTATCGGGCGATGAGGATTTAATTTTTTATAACAATCCGACCACGCCCTTTATCACCTATTCAGACGGACAACAGTCCGGTGACAAAAAGCAATTTGCCCTTGATCTGACGCGAATTCCTGCAAACATCGAGAAGATTGCGTTTACGCTGACGATTTATGATGCGGATCAGAAACGGCAAAATTTTGGACAGGTTCAAGGTGGGTTCATTCGTTTTGCTCATCCGGTTAGCGGAGAGGTTTTGCGGTTTAATTTGGACAGTGGATTTACAGTGGAAACTGCGATTGTTATTGGTGAACTGTATCGTCATAACGGGGAATGGAAATTCAACGCGATTGGCGCAGGTTTTTCCGGTGGATTGGATGCGTTGTGCGTTAATTTTGGGATTGAAGTGGAAAATAATCCGGCTCCTCCCACGCCAGTGCCTACACCTCCGTCTCCAGCGCCTCGACCAGCACCAACGCCGCCACCCGTACCACCTGCTCCGAAGCCAGAGCCATCTGCAACACCGGTGAATCTGAATCTGCGGAAAATTGAGCTGAAGAAGAAGGGCGACACCATTAATCTGAAAAAGGGCTCAGGCGGATTGGGTGAAATCCTGATCAATCTGAACTGGAATCAGGTGCAGCAAAGCAAGGGATTTTTTAATCGCGGCTCTAAGGGTGTCGATCTGGATCTGGGCTGCTTATATGAGATGAAGAATGGAGATAAAGGCGTTGTACAGGCGCTTGGGGAAGTTTTCGGTTCTCTAAATCGCTTTCCGTACATTGCTCTGGATGGCGACGACCGAACAGGCTCTGTGAAAACAGGGGAAAATCTTCGCATCAACGGTGCTAAAATTTCTGAAATTAAGCGAATTTTGGTGTTTACCTTCATCTATGAAGGAGTCACGAACTGGTCACAAGCGGACGGGGTAGTCACGCTGTACCAGAAGGATGGGCCGGACATTATCGTTCACATGAATGAACATGACAATCGCAAAGGGATGTGTGCAATTGCCATGATCCAAAATGTAAACGATGAAACGTTTAGCATTGAAAGACTCGTGCAGTTCTATGGCGGTCATCGTGAGTTGGATCGGGCCTATAACTGGGGCATGCGCTGGTCGCAGGGTAGCAAATAAATTGAATTATCGGAGGCACTCTTTTCATGTTGAATGATTTGTTTAAAAATATCAGCGAAAACTACGGCCATTTCTTTTCATGGAGTGATGTTGTAGGTACGCTTACTGATCCAGTGAGTTGGGGGATTATAGGAACTCTCATTTTGCTGGAAGGACTTTTATCGGCGGATAACGCCTTGGTTCTCGCAGTTATGGTTAAACACTTACCTAAGGAACAACAGAAGAGAGCCTTATTTTACGGGATTTTGGGTGCGTATATATTCAGGTTCCTGGCTATCGGCTTGGGTACATTCCTGATTAAGTTCACCCTGATTAAGGTACTGGGTGCAGCTTATCTGCTCTATATCGCTTATAAGGGCTTATTCAAGTCCGAAGGTGATGGAGAAGTGAAAAACAAACCTACTTCTTTTTGGAAAACGGTATTAATGGTCGAACTGATGGATATTGCCTTCAGTATTGACAGCGTCATTGCAGCTTTCGGTGTGAGCGAGAAAGTATGGGTTCTGTTCCTGGGTGGTATTCTCGGCGTTCTGATGATGCGTGGCGTTGCTCAAGTGTTCCTCAAGCTCATTGATAAATTTCCGGAACTGGAACAGACAGCCTTTATTATGATCGCCATTATCGGGGGTAAAATGCTGGCTGCTGCTTTTGGCTTTCATATGTCGCAGATTTTATTTTTCGGCATTTTGATTGCTGTCTTTGTAGGCACAATGGTTATCAGCTCGGCGAAAAGAAAGAAAAAGGCCGACAAAGAGGCTTAATGTACAAAGTATAGCGAAATCCCTCCTGAAACTAAGGGGGGATTTCTTTTATACCCGGAGCACAGGGCTTCAGTCAGGCAAGAAAGAGCAAGAGGAGGGGAAGAGCCCTGAAATATTTTAATGATTTAACCTCTGAGGAAGTAGAAGCGATCTTTTATACTCCACCGTTGGAGTTTCATAACCGTTCTCCCAAAAGTATATTGGCTTATGCGATAGGAGCGGCTTTGTACATGCCAGCGACCCGCTCGGAAGTAGCGGAAGAGATCAAAAATGGAAAACATGAAGGGTTAACAACGGTCATTTTGGATTTGGAGGATGCGATAGGGGATCAGCAGGTCGGGCAGGCGGAACAATCGCTGGCGCAGCAGCTGTTTCAACTATTGTCTTATGTACGGACGGGGATGATGAGTGAACAGCAATTACCTTTGTTATTTGTGCGTGTGCGCTCTGTGGAGCAGTTGGAACGACTACTGAACGGTTTGGGTGAATCTTTGTCACTGCTCACGGGCTTTGTCTTACCCAAGTTCTCTTCTGATAATGGACGAGCGTATTTTGCACTCATTGCAGAATATAACCGGAGTATGCATACAGGGGCAGGAAACGAAAACAACATGCCTGTGCTGTACGGGCTACCGATTCTTGAAAGCTCCAAAATCATTTATCGGGAAACCCGCTGGAAAGAGCTATTGTCGATTAAAGAAATCTTAGACGAGTACCAGGAATATGTGTTGAATGTACGCATTGGAGCAACCGATTTTTCCAGTCTGTATGGCTTGAGACGCAGCCCGGATATTACGATTTATGAAATTGCCGTCATTCGGGATTGCATCGCAGATATTATTAACTTGTTTGGACGCGTGGGCTCAAATTACGTCATTTCCGGTCCTGTATGGGAATATTTCTCTCACCGAGAACGTGTCTTTAAACCTCAATTAAGAGTATCTCCTTTCGAAGATGCACTTGGGAAGCCGGGCCGACACTTGCGGATGGACTTCATCTCAGATGCCGTAGACGGACTGATCCGAGAAGTCATGATGGACAAAGAGAATGGGATTATCGGCAAAACGATTATTCATCCCTCCCATATTAAGCCGGTACAGGCCATGTATGCGGTGACACATGAAGAGTATATGGATGCACTTGAAATTGTTGAGCGTAACGACGGTAGTCTGGGTGTATTCAAAAGTACCTATGCCAACAAAATGAATGAAATTAAGCCGCATTTGAATTGGGCTCATCGAATTATCAATAGATCAAAAGTATACGGGGTGTTACATGAACAACAACATTTTGTCAGTCTCTTACCCAACCACGAAAACACATCTGCTGCCAATCCTGGAGCAGTTCAGCGTTAAAATTACGGAGACTCATAATCCATTCCGTCTTCCTGTGGACAAGCTGTTTGCGATGGCGGCACGGGTCAATAAAAAGCGTTCGTTTTTATTTGTCAGCAAGGTGCTGGGCAAGCATATTCCGGTAAACCCATACACCTCTCTGCTCAGTGGTGCGGCGCTGGCGATCCTGCTATATAAGGAGCTTGTCCCACAAGCGGGACAACAGATGGATGAACTGATTGGAGAGGCCGTGAGAGGACTACTTAACCCAGACTATGCGAAAGAGGCCTATCGAAAGCTGATGGATGAGCGTTTAGCTTTTGCTTTTACGGAGCCGATCAAGTTTGTTGGTTTTGCCGAGACGGCTACAGCACTGGGACACAGTATGTATCGGTTGTTTGACGACGGGGCCTCGTATATTCATACGACGCGCGAGGATATCCCGGGCCTTCGGCCTATTATTCGGTTTGAAGAAGAGCATTCGCACGCTGTTGATCATCGTTGCTATGCACTGGATGAAGGTGCTTTTGCGGGTGATGGCCCGATTGTGCTGGTAGATGATGAAATTACGACGGGGAAAACAACGCTTAATATCATACGGGATATTCAGGAGCATTTTCCGCGTAAACAGTATGTGATTGCTTCGTTATTGGATTGGCGGACAGACAGCGACGAGCAGGCTTTCGCTGATCTGGAGGTAGAGCTAGGCATTACGATTACGCCTTTAAGCTTGCTCAAAGGAAAGATTGAGGTACAGGGAGTACCAATACTGGATCACGCAGAATATGCTGGACAGGCTGGGAACCCAGAACATGCAGCCACTAGCATGGCAGAGGTTAATAAAGATGCTTCTGGAATAATTGACCACCGTTTTGAACAGGAGGCTTCCGGTTTTGAGCGGGTAGTACACAGCTCCATGTCAACGGACGGGTACACCAATACAGCTCCTTATCTAAAATATACAGGCCGTTTTGGTCTACAATCCATTGACAATTCAGCGTTGGATGCAGAAATCACGCGTACAGCCGAACGACTGAAGCAACTTCGTTCTGGGCAACGCACGCTGGTTATGGGCACGGGAGAATTCATGTACATTCCAATGCGGATTGCAGCAGAGTTAGGCCCGGATGTGTATTTTCAATCGACGACACGCAGCCCGGTATATCCCCACCGAGAAGAAGGGTATGGAGTCGCTTGTGGTGTGACATATCGATCGCCTGAGGACAGTACGATACGCAATTTTATTTATAATGTAGACCCTGGTCAGTATGACGAAATATTCGTTTTGATGGAAAGGGAGTCGGACCTAGAGCGGATGAACCCCATGCTGGAGGCTTTGAACCGTCTGGGCTGCGATAAAGTGCATGTCGTTTATTTTAACGGTTTAACTAGACAGGAGAGTAAAGGAGCGCGGATATGAAGCAAGCACTCATGGAGCAAATACAACAGAAGAACATTCATCCGCCCAAACCTCTAGGCAGTTATCCTGCCTCGGATGTCACATTTTTATTGAAGGATTTGAGTAGGGTTACGTTGGAAAAAGGGACGGAGGATCGTGAAGAGGCGATTCAGTCGGGCGTCCATTATTCAGAAATGCTGCCAGTGGAATACGAGCCCACCGCAGAGTATATTGCATTGTTTCACGAAACGCTTGCCCAATCTGCCCAAAAGGTTGCATTAGCGGCAGCTTCTGTGGCTGAGATGATTGTAAGAAAAAGAGGCTTAAATACGGCGATTGTTTCTCTGGCTAGAGCAGGGACGCCCATTGGTATCCTAATCAAGCGTTATATTGACTGGAAGTATAGCGTATCCTTGCCGCATTACAGCATTTCTATTATTCGTGGCAAAGGCATTGACCGAAATGCGATATTATACATTTTACAGCAGCATGGGCTGGGGATTGAACTTCAGTTTGTCGATGGCTGGACGGGGAAAGGGGCGATTCGTCAGGTATTGATTGAGGCCTGTCGTGAGATGAACACGGATTACGGGTTGCGTCTAAATGATGATCTGGCGGTTTTGGCCGATCCGGGCAGATGTTCGGAGACCTTCGGTACACGAGAAGATTATTTGATCCCAAGTGCTTGTCTGAATTCGACTGTATCAGGTTTGATGAGTCGGACGGTATTGCGCGATGATCTCATAGGCCCTGACGATTTCCATGGGGCCAAATTTTATGAATCCTGGCGGTCAGTGGATCAGTCCAATACGTTTGTGGATACGGTATCCGGGTACTTTCAAGACGTGACTGAAACGGCTGTTGCATATGCTGAACAAATGACATTGAATCCGCCTGCGGTGACATGGCAGGGCTTACGGGATATTGAGGCGATTCAGCAGGCATTTGGTATTCGGGATATCAATCTGGTCAAGCCCGGAGTGGGGGAGACGACTCGTGTACTGCTGCGTAGAGTGCCGTGGAAAATTCTGATTGACCGCGAAGATAATCCGAATCTTCAGCATATTATGCTACTGGCAAAGGATCGTGGAGTGCCTGTAGAGGTGTTTGAAGGATTGACTTATTCCTGCTGCGGAATTATCAAGCCGCTCAAGGGGGGACAAGAATGATCTACGCAAGTGATTTGGATCAGACACTGATTTACTCCAAACGTTCGCTTGGCGTACCGCTGGAGTCCCCTGGTCTGTTGCCTGCGGAACAGATAGACGGGGCGACGTCGGCTTTTATTTCTGAACAAGCCCTGCAATTGCTAAAGACACTGCCTGAAGATGTGATGTTTATGCCTGTGACGACTCGGACGATAGAACAGTATAGACGAATCACGGTGTTTCAGACGGAGTTGGTTCCCGCATATGCCGTGACGAGTAATGGCGGAAACATCATTGTGGGAGGCGAGGTGGATCGAGAGTGGAATCGGCGTATTCATGAACAAGTGCGCCGTGATGGTGCTCACGCGGAAGAAGCACGTCAGGTGTTCGGGCAGGTGCTGCATGAAGACTGGGTGGTAAACGAACGCTTTTGCGACGAGTTATTCTATGCTTTCATGATTGAACGGGATCGTATGCCGCTGGAACAGGTGCTGGAGAAGGCGCGGATTATGCGTGAAATGGGCTGGGAAGTATCCATTCAAGGTCGTAAGGTGTATTTGGTACCTGCAGCCGTGAATAAACAGGCAGCCGTGGAGCATATCCGTAACCTCACGAATGGAGGGGCCGTGGTTGCGTCCGGTGACTCTTTGCTAGACCGTTGTCTGCTGGACTATGCCGATTATGCGATTGCTCCGCGTCATGGTGAATTGTATCGGGAACAACTGCGGGATAAGCTGGAGGTCAATTATCGTTTTACAGAAGTGTCGGGGGTTTATGCAGCGAACGAAATCATGGCGTATGTTCATGAAATACACCGGAGTGTGTTCGCAGCTCAAACTTCATTTTCAGAATAGATAGGGGACGTGGCTCTGTGAAGAAGGTTAAAGTGTATTTTAACCGCTGGTTTTCAGTGGCGTATCATTATATGAATGCTATTCGTAACAATGAGGACGGTATTCCGTTCGAGATCTATGCGACGCACTCTGATCCGCAGCATATGGCGTTACAGGCCAGTGATGTAGCTGAAGTAGAGCCTCGCACCAGTGGTGTGGAGTACGCACGGTTTTGCGCTGATTTTTGCAGGCGGCACGGAATTGATGTCTTTATCCCACGGTGGAATATGCTCGATATTAGCAAGCATCTTTATTTGTTCGATGATATTGGGACAAAAGTGATGGTATGCCAAGATACCGAACTGCTGGAGCAACTGATGGAAAAGGATCTGTTTTATGAATCCATTCGTCAAAAGGACATTGTCACGATTCCCGATTATGCCATTGCCAGCAATGCCGAGCAGTTTAAACAGGCTTATGAGTCGTTAATAGTACTTGGGCATAAGGTATGCTTCAAGCCATGTAATGCAGAAGGCGGAATGGGCTTTCGTATCATCGACAATGAACGTAATCCGCTGGACGAACTGTTCGGACATGCGCTGAATCATATTTCGTTCGAGGAAGCACACCGTGTATTGTCATCCACAGAATCATTTCCCAATCTGATGGTGATGGAGTTGCTGGAGGGATACGAATACAGTATTGACTGCCTGGCTGACCGGAACGGAAAGCTGCTAGCGGCAGTTCCGCGTAGGAAGGCAGGAGGACGATTACGGCTGCTGGAGCAGCATCCCGAGCTGTTGGAGGTGGCACAGAAGGTCGCTGAGGCGTATCATATTCCGTACAATTATAACATTCAGGTAAAATATAACGGCGAGCATGCCAAGCTGCTAGAGATCAATCCGCGGATGTCCGGAGGACTTCATGTATCATGTTTGTCAGGTATCAACTTTCCTTATCTAGCGGTGAAATCGGCTTTGGGTCATGAGATCGGTTCACTTCATCCGCAATACGACATTTTAGCCAGTCATATCGAGCAGCCAATCACCATACGTAAATCCGTACATTGACACACACAAATATTGTTTTCTACAATATGGTAAGGGTTTACGTCAGGAGGTACAAGCTATGACGTCAAAAATGTGGGGTGCCACGATTGCTGTGGTTAGCTACCTGATTGCGCTTTTACTAAGTTTTTGGTTGCCACTGTTTGTGTGTTTGGCGATTCCGATCCTTGGTTTGGGAGGATACAGCGCCATCATGGCTGTTCGCCATCCTCGCCCCAATCTGACCGGTTCCGTGATTCCGGTGGTGCAGGAGCAGGTCGGTGAGACACAGCAGCATGAAAAGGAAGCTGCCGTTCGACCGCAGTCTATGACAGGACAAGTACGTCAACCAGATCAGGTGAGCAGTGAATTTGCTCAGGTGATGGAGTATTTGGAGGTACTGGAGGATATGGTGATCTCCGAGGGACAGAAGGATGCGCTTGATAACGAGATTGTCGAGAAGGCGCTGGCTCTATTTGCACGTTTGCAGCGGGTCATTCCGCTTTTGCATGAACTGAACAACAGCGAAGTGAATCATACGGTTCGGAGATTGATTTTGAAGGATTTGAATGGGCTAATTAATCCGTTTCTTCGGCTCAGCGGCGATGCGAAGCGTACCAACCGGAGGACGTTGTTAAACGGATTACGGGATGTGGATAGTAAAATATCAGTAATTGTATCCACGGTGGAGCATAAGGATCTGATGGAATTACAGAGCAAAGCGGAGCTTATTCACCAGCGTTATAGCAGTTCCGAATTGTAGGCGATTTGTAAGAAAATAAAAAAGTAGCAAATTAGCTGCTCTGAAAAACAACGATTATACTTGGGAACAGTTGTTTTTTAGAATAGGAGGTAGCGTATGGCGACCCCATGGGCTGAGTTGAAAAAAGAAGATGAACAGAAGGTGACTGAGGAGGCTTCACAGCTGATTCAGAAGGTATCACAAAGCGATGTCATGAGCTTGGATACCTTAATGGATGATATCGGTAAGTTGGGGGTTAAAACGCAGGAACGTGCGGGGCAGACCCTTAAAATGCTGGATCGTCCGGTAAACGACCTCATGTCCGGTGATCGGGCTGAGGTATCCAATATGATCTTAAAGCTGCGTGATGAATGTGAAACGCTCCAGCAGAGCAAAAATGTGAGTTTTTTTGGCAAGCTTCTGCGTAAAAGCCCGTTAAAAAACTACATTTACAAGTATCAGTCGGTGAAGACGAACATCGAGAAAATCATTACTGCCTTGAGAGATGGTAAGGATAATCTGGAAGAAAACATCGTCAGCATGAGACAGTTGAAGAAAGCCTCCATTGAAGAAATCTACAATTTACAGACGAAGATCGCCTTTGGTAATCGCCTGAAAGAACTGTTTGAGACCGAGATTGCCAAGCCGGAAAATGAATACCGCAAGCCTCATCTGGAGCGGGGATTGCGCAAGGTGGTTACTCGTACGCAGTCTATGACCGAAATGATTTTATTATACAATCAGGCGATTGCGGCAACGGATATTATTAATGATAACAATGATAAACTGATTGATTCTGTAAATAATGCGATTGATAAAACATCGAATCTGATCACTGTATCGGCTATGATCGCGATGGCGCTGGCGGATCAGGACAAAATCATTTCAGCCGTCGATGCGACCAACCGTACCATTGAAGATCAATTCAAGGAAAATGCGAAGCTTCTCAAAACGACGACCGAGAGAACGACAGATCTGCTTAGCAAGCCTTCTATGTCACTGGAGGCTGTGAATCAGGCGATTGGTGATTTGGTATCTGCTTTGGATCTGTCTGAAAAATCAAACCGTCGGATTATTGAAAGCTGCCATGATTATACAAGTAAAATGACAGCAATCAATGCCAACCTTAGCCAACGTTTGGGGATCGAAGGGAAAGAACCTTCCAAACCGCTGAAGGATAGTAATTCTTCTGAGGGTCTTAGCTCGTTTTTGAACTGATGACAATGTAGAATAATAGACCAATCTATGAAAAAGACGCCGGGATGACTCCGAAGGGCGTCTTTTTTTGGTTTGCCAGCAGCTAATAAAGGACATGATGAACATACATAGCATTCTCGTGCATAAACTCTTAAAAAGCGAATGACAAAAGGAGAGAGCGAGCGTATGATGTCTTTTATTTTGGGCTGTGTCATTGTCTATTTACTTGTGGCTGCCAGTAGCGAAAAAGCAGATTCAATTGTGGAGTTAAATGATTCTGTGAAATAAAATTTTTTATTGAAAATCATGCATTTTCTGATAGGATAGAGTTAAATATTGGAATCCAAAAGGAGAATGCATGCTGGAATTTTCATTTGAAATCATAGACGAATCGAAAATTAACATTGTATATCAGTATGGAAGCAGCAGCTTCAATTTTAATTTATTTTTTAACTACGGTGTGTGGACGCTGCATCCTTTTGACGGGATTCTACTGCAGAACAAGGAAATGTGCCGTCTGATCGTTACGGATCTGTTTAAGAACAAAGATTTTCATGTCATGCTGGCACGCGAAAATATTTTATTATCAACCCTGCGTACCTCTATTGATCTCAATCCCGAAACTCGGGGAGATCGATATCAGGAACAGGAATTTGATGAACTGTCTGATTTTGCCGAGACACACAGCTTTGAAGAGGTACTGCAAATCGAGCAGGATTCCGTCCGCGAACGTATGGACTTTTTCCAAAACATCATTCAAAAGATGTATATGGAAGGATTCGGCCCCGAAGACAATGATTTTAACAAGGTACAAGCTATTCTTCGAATCTATAAGGCTGCACATGACCAACTCGGAGAATTAAGCGACTTTCCCCTGAGAGGCGACGAACGACGCAGATGGTAGAGTAGACGTACTAGACGTTCAAACGCAAACATCATAGAGGAGCGTGGGGAACATGAGCAGTATTTCTTTACTTAAAAAGAATGCGCAACTGGTACTGACTAAAAAGAATCTAACGAATGTGACTGCGAGAGTTGGATTGGTGCTCGATATTTCAGGATCTATGAGAAGTTTGTACAAAAATGGTACCGTTCAAAAGGTGTTGGAACGAATTGTTGCAGTAACGAGTGCTTTGGATGATGATGGTGTACTGGACGTATGGGTGTATGATCACCGTTTTTCACGGTTGCCTTCCGTTACCGAAAATGATGTTGACAACTATGTTGAAAGACATATTCTGTCCAATGATTATTTGCCCAAGTTCGGTCGTAATGATGAGCCGCCTGTGATGCGCGATGTCATCGCCAAATACACCAAGGAAGAACCCTCTTCTGATCCGGCCTTTGTTATTTTTATTAATGATGGCGGTGTGAAGCGTGGAAAAGGAGACAACATCGACAACGCGGTCATTGATTCGTCAGGAGAGCCGATTTTCTGGCAATTTATAGGTGTGGGTGAGTCCGATTTTGGTGTATTAAAGAAGCTCGACAACATACAAGGCCGTGTGGTAGATAACGCTAATTTTTTTCAAATACAAGATATCGAATCTATGGAAGATAATGAATTGTACGAACTATTGCTTAACGAGTTCCCGTCATGGCTGCAAGAAGCGAAGGAAAAGCATATTTATTAAGGATACTAAGTGTTGTAATATGCGATCCTACAAAGCTTCATATAAAAAATACAAAAAGAGAGAGTTCCGCTAGCAATGCGAAACTCTCTCTTTCTTTACACACCTCTAAAACGTATAGAAGCTCTACGGCGGTTGCCAGCGGAGCGGGCAGAATTGTTCTGAAGAAGCGAAGCGTTCGCCTTTATCCCCGGATTTTACCCTTACAGGTTCTATTCAATAGAAATCCGGGGATAACAGCGATCGGAAGAACAATCTGCACGCGCAGCGCCCACCAACCGACCAAAGGCTTCTAATCGTTTTAACCTAACTCATCCCCATTAATATCATCGAGCAAAGGATAAGCCCTGCTCCGCACCCCGAAGTATATACCTTGAGGTGGCGGAACATGGATGTTTTCCAGGCTGACAAAGATTCATCGGAACGCAAACGCTCATTTTCCTCTCGTAATGCCTTGGATTGACGAATGAATAACTGTCCGATGTCGGCAAATCCCCGCAGGAAGAGGGTTAGAAAACCGCTTTGCAGAACGTGGAAGATTGCACCGATCACCAAGCCCAGCAACCCCAACAGGAATAACAGATTTGCAGTAGCCATGTGTTCACGACCATTCAAGAGATGGGGGGGGGGCGTACAGAAACCCTAAGGTACTGACAATCAGGGCGATGATCCCAAAACGTAAAATCATTATTTTTCGACCCGTTTCGCAAAGCGCAGGTCTGGGTTCGAACGAGCATCAAATACGATACCTTGAATCTTAGGGCTGATTAATGCAGTGTCCGCAGAGAACTGGATCGGAATAATCGGCAGATCTTCCATCAATACGTCTTCTGCCTGATGGAGCTGTTCAAAGCGTTTTGCCGGATCAAGCTCAAAGGTTGAGGATTCAATCAGTTTGTCATACTCCGGGTTGCTCCAGTTGGTAAAGTTGTTCGAGTTTTTGGAAGTATAATGCCCCAATACGCCGAGCGGATCCAGGAAGTTTCCTTCCCAGCCCATACGGGCGATCTGGAAGTTCTTCTGTTTAAAGGTATCAATGTACGTTTTCCATTCCTGATTCTCCAGCGTCACTTCAACACCCAGGTTTGTTTTCAGCATTTCCTGAATCGCTTCAGCTACTTTTTTATGCTTGTCCGAAGTGTTGTATTTGAAGGTGACTGGTGGCAGCTTGGTCAAACCTTCTTCTTTCAGACCTTCGGCCAGCAATTGTTTCGCTTTTGCAGCGTCAAACTCATAGTATTTTTTCGGTGCTTCATCACGGAAGTCCTTGCCGGATGGCGTTGTTGTTCCGTATGGAACATAACCGTAAGCCGGAGTTTCGCCACCTTTGGTTACGCTGGTAGCCAGTGCTTCGCGGTTAATCGCGTAGGCAATGGCCTGTCTGATTTTTTTATTGTCAAACGGCTTTTGTTTTACGTTAAAAGAATAGGTGTACACACTAAAAGACGGATGCGACAGGAATTCCTTGTTGCTCTTTTCCTGATCCAGTGTATCCACGGGAAGGCTCAAAATCAGATCCAGATCGCCCGTTTTGTACATTTGATAATACGTTGTGGAGTCTTGCACCATTTTAAAATTAATCGTTGCCATCGTAATGGCATCTTTGTTCCAGAATTGATCGTTTTTCGTCAGCGTAATTTGTTCGTTATGTTTCCATTCCTTGGCTACATACGCACCGTTGCCGACAATTGTGCCTGCTTCTGCTGCCCACTTGTCATTTTTCTCAACAACCGATTGGTTTACTGGCAGATAAGCATGACCCACGGCGATCGTGGGGAAGAAGCTTAGCGGTGATTTCAGCTCAACAACAAGAGTTTTATCATCTTTGGCTGTAACACCCACGTTTTCAATTTTACCTTTGCCTGTGTTGTACGCTTCGGCACCTTTGATGTAGTAGAGGGCAGAAGGATCGTAGGCAGCTGTTTTTGGATTTAGTACCCGTTTCCAGGAGTATTCAAAATCCTTAGCTGTCAGTGGGTCACCATTCGACCATTTTGCACCGTCACGGATAGTAAAAGTGTAGGTTTTGCCGTCAGGAGATACGTCTACTTTGCTGGCAGCACCTTCTACGATTTTACCAGCCTTATCGTATGTATACAGCCCTTCATACAAGTTATCAATTACAAAATAGGACGTTGTATCTGATGCGAAAGCAGGGTCTAGCGTATAAGGTTCTCCACCTGCCAGATTGGCAGTAATTTCTTGCGGGACATCTGCTTGAGGAGCAGCGGACGGGTCGTTGCTTGCTGTTTTGTCCGTATTACCAGAGCATCCTGCCAAAGCCGTTACGGCCAAAAGTAAGATGATCGTCATCCAATGCATTTTTTTCATCGTGGTTTTCCTCCATTACTGTAATTAGTTATGCCAAAAATAAGGTACACCTTACCGGGAGTTACTCATCCTCCTTTCCTGCAGGTATGCCGCGTGTGCGCACTTCGATAAAGGAACTGCCGTTCTTCCTGCGGTTAGGCGAGAAGCTGCGGATCATGGTGACACCCCTCCTTGTCCAATTGGGATCTCTCTGTTGTTAATGTTGTGAACGCGGGTCAAGTGCATCCTGAAGCCCATCTCCAAGCGTATTGAACGCTAGCATGGTGAGCGATATCATCAGCCCGGGGAAAAATAGGCGCCACCATTGACCGCTTAAAATAACGCCAAGTGAATCGTTAGCCATCGTCCCCCAGCTGGCCGAAGGAGACTGAATCCCCAAACCGAGAAAGCTCAGGAACGATTCGGCAAAAATAGCCGACGGAATAGTGAACGTTAAATTCACGATAATGATTGCCGCTGCGTTTGGTAGCAAATGTCTGAAGATAATACGCGAATGAGATGTCCCCAAGCTACGGGCTGCCAACACATATTCCTGCTGCTTCAGCTGTAAGATTTGCCCACGTACTACACGTGCCATACCGACCCAGCCAGTAATAGATAATGCAATAATCATCGTGAGCAGACCGGGCTTCATAATGACGAGCAGCAGAATGATGACTAGCAGATAAGGAATACTATACAAAATTTCAATAATACGCATGAGAATGCTGTCGATCCGGTCGCCCGTTTTACCCTGCCCAGCACAATAGCCAGCAACACAGCCGACGAGAATGCCAAGTACCAAATCAATGGCGGCAGCGGCAAAGCCGATCATGAGTGAAATTCTAGCCCCGGCCCATGTCCGTGCCCATACGTCCCTCCCCAGATCATCCGTGCCAAACCAATGCTCTTTGGAAGGAGAGAGAGTCGTCTTCAAAAGAGATTGATCACTCGGTGCATAAGAAACCATGGAAGGTCCAACAATCGCCAGCACAATAATCATGATGAGTAGGGAAAGCCCCAAAAGAGCAAGCTTGTTGTTGAAAAGTCTGCGTAGCCGATCCCGCCAGAGTGATTCTTTGGGTCTGGTCAACGTGGCGGTGGGGATCTGGCTGCGGTCTACAAGACTGAACAGACTGTCCTTTTCGACAGTAGGTGCTGCTTTCATGTTAATCTCCTTTACTGACTAATTTGATTCGTGGATCGACAAGGCGATAGGAAATATCAATTAAAAATAAAGTAACGACTAGAATGGAACTGTAGAAAATGGTCGTCCCCATAATCACTGGATAATCCCGGTTAAAGATACTATCTACGAAGTATTTACCGATGCCGGGAATGGCGAATATTTTTTCAACGACAAAGGTACCTGTAATGACGGAAGCGAATAGCGGTCCGATAAAAGAAAGCACCGGAACCAACGCGTTGCGTAATCCGTGACGCAGAACTACTGCCCAAGAAGACAACCCTTTCGCTTTGGCAGTGCGTATGTACTCCTCATGCATGACTTCCAGCATACTCGTCCGCATAAAGCGGGCGATAACGGCAAGAGGTGAAACAGCGAGAGCCAGCGATGGGAGCACCGTATGCTGCCAGGTTCCCCATGAGGCGACCGGAAGAAGGTGCCATTGAACGGCAACATACTTGATTAGCAACGGTGCCAATATGAAGCTGGGTACGGAAATACCAACAATGGCGATAAACATCGAGATATAATCCAGTGGTCGATTATGGTGTAGAGCAGCCAGTGTTCCAAGCGAAATTCCGGCAATAATCGCGACCACGATGGATTGAATACCGAGCAATGCAGAAGGTGGAAAACCTCGGGCGATGAGCATATTGACGTCCGTCGTTTTCGATTGAATAGACGGGCCCATATCCAGCACTAGCAGATTTTTGAGATACAGCACATACTGCACAGCGAGCGGCTTGTCCAGATTGTACCTGGCACGCATGTTTTGCAATACCGCTTCCGGAATGGTTTTGGAATCGTTCGAGAATGGGTCACCCGGAATGATGTGCATGATGATAAACGTTAAAGTGACGATAATCCACAGTGTAATGAACATCGTAAAAAGACGCTTTAAAATGTACATGGGGCTTAATTTCTCCTGTCTATCAAGCTGATTTACATACTATTGCTGCTAAAAATTTAATATAAGTAAAAGTATATAAGAATACTAGGAAATAATAAGACGGTTTAGGTGACATGTCAAGGTAAGGTTTTACATTATAGAACACAGGTCAAATTTTCGTCACAGGTTTTCCATTTATATAAGGCTAAGATTCCGCTCATTCCTCTCGACGAGTATCCTGCGGTGTGTTATGATGATACTCTGATAACGTGTTAACGAACTAAAGCGTTTGCCACCTGTTCTTGGATACGGGGGTCACCATTGTTGGAGGGGAATAAGATGAGAAAAGCAGCCATGTTTACGATGTTAATTGGATTGATGATGATCGTGTTGGCCGGATGTTCCGGCGGTAAGGACGACAGTAAATTGATTATTGGCATTGATGATAAATTCGCCCCGATGGGCTTTAGAGATGAAAATAATGAGCTGACCGGCTTTGATATTGATTATGCGAAAGCGGCCGGGGAACAAATGGGTAAACAGGTGAAATTTCAGCCGATTGACTGGTCTGCCAAAGAATCCGAGCTGAACAGCGGACGTATTGATCTCATTTGGAATGGATACACCATTACGGATGAACGTAAGGAAAAAGTGCTGTTCACGAAGCCATATCTGAAAAACAGTCAGGTCATTGTCATACCAGCTACTTCCAGTCTTTCCAAGCTGGCTGATCTGGCGGGCAAAACGGTGGGACTCCAGACGCTGTCTTCAGCAGCCGATGCATTGGATGCGAATCCGATCAAAAGTAAATTGAAGTCAGTGTCTGAGTACCCGGATAACGTTCTTGCTTTGACAGATCTGAAAACCGGTCGCCTGGATGCGGTTGTCATTGATGAAGTCGTTGCCAAGTATTATATGTCGAAGGAACAAGGGACGTATAAGCTGCTTGATGAATCATTGGCCCCTGAGGAATACGGCATCGGTGTGAAAAAAGGGAATGAAGAGCTGTTGACGCAGCTGCAATCCGCTTTGGATGAGCTGCACAAGAACGGAAAAGCTGCTGAAATTTCGAAAAAGTGGTTTGGTGAAGATAAAGTATTAAATTAATACGTAGTGTATTGAACTAAGGGTTTAGGAGTCGAAGGTCATGAGTATGGAATATATTTTACGAATTATGAAGCCTATGCTTGAAGGGGCACAGATGACGGTTATTTTATTTTTCATCACGCTCATCTTGTCTATTCCATTGGGTTTTATCGTTACGTTGCTGGTCAAAAGCCGGATTAAGCCAATCGCCTGGCTGATGCATACGTACATTTATGTTATACGCGGTACGCCGCTATTGCTGCAATTATTGTTCTTTTGTTTTGGTCTGCCGATGTTGCCTGTCATTGGGGAGTATCTGGTATTGGACCGGACAACGGCTGCGGTACTGGCGTTTGTACTGAATTATGCGGCTTATTTTGCAGAAATTTTTAGAGGCGGGATGTTGTCGATTGATAAAGGGCAATACGAGGCTTCGCAAGTGCTGGGCTTGAGCAAGTCGCAGACGCTGATTAGAGTCATTGTGCCGCAAATGGTACGGATTGCTTTGCCTGCGGTGACCAATGAAGCGACAACACTGGTAAAAGATACGGCACTACTGTATGCAGTAGCGGTACCGGAACTGCTGCATTTTGCCAATACGGCTGTAAACCGTGATTTCTCGATTGTACCTTATGTTGTAGCGGCGGTTATTTATTTGTTGTTAGCTTTGGTGCTGACGCTATTCTTCAGGGCGCTGGAAAAACGTTTTAAATTCGAGTAAAAGGAATGTCGGGATATGAATACTAACGCAATAGAAGTAACCGATTTGAAAAAATCGTTCGGCAAGCTCGACGTTCTGAAAAGAGTGAGCTTTAACGTTAAAGCCGGCGAGGTTGTAGCCGTCATCGGTCCCTCAGGTTCAGGAAAAAGTACCATGCTCCGTAGTTTGGTACACCTGGAAGATGTGACGGGCGGGACGATCCGCATTCATGATAAAGCACTGGTGGAAAACGGTCAGTACGCTCCGGCAGGTGACATTAAGGGCATTACCACCGGTATGGGCATGGTGTTCCAGCATTTTAATCTGTTCCCTCACTTGACGGTGCAGGATAATCTGGAGCTGGCTCCGAAGCTGGTGAAGAAGGTGAGCAAGGCTGAGCTACGTCGCCAAAGCGCTGAGTTGCTGGCTAAAGTCGGTTTGGCAGATAAAGCAGATGCGTATCCATCCCGACTGTCGGGAGGACAGAAGCAGCGCGTGGCGATTGCCCGGGCAATGATGATGAACCCTGATATTTTACTGTTTGATGAGCCGACCTCGGCCCTTGATCCCGAGCTGACGGGTGAGGTGCTGCGAGTTATCAAAAAGCTGGCTGAGGAACATATGACGATGGTCATCGTGACCCACGAGATGAACTTTGCGAGAGATGTGGCAGATCGTGTCATTTTTATGGATAATGGAGAAATTGCGGAATCCGGTACACCAGAGCAGATATTCGGCAATCCGCAGTTGGAGCGGACGAAGGTGTTTTTGAATCGGGTGGAGGCTTAAAAATATAGTTGTTCTTAGGAGAGGCGTTGCGCGTGTAGATTGTTCTTCCGCTAACCGACCACCTGTGTGTAACTATTTTTAAGCAAGTAATTTGGGGTAAGGATAAAAGCAAGGGAGATGGCAAGCGCCATCTCCTTTTTTTGTAGTCGTAGGGTTGCGAACTATGTAACAACATGAAGGCGATTGTCTATGCTTCTTTACATACCTACCGAAGGTATGTTACGTCGCTTTACAGCCTGATACGAACACGCAAAGCAGATGCATTTTCAGGCTTCATTTTTCTCGGGTTGATTCTCGGCGTCGTCGCTGTGCTTCTGGGTTCACTGCTCTTTAGACGGCCGTTAATTTATTATTTTGCTGAGCGGTTTACAGGGCGTGATCCTCAAATGAACGATAAGTGGAAGATGTACACGAATTGATCCATGGAGGAAACACCGATCTCTAAGGATTGTAGACAGGCCGATGGCCGTCCCTCTCCAGTTCTATCCGTCAGTCCGGGTGCGTTGCAAGGCGGCTTCCTGCCAGACGAACGGCCTTCGTCGCTACCCATACTTTCTTAACTGCAAAATCGAACGTGTAAAGCTTTTAATTGAAGAAAATAGAGATATATATTCAGCAGTAGTTGCATGGGGTTTAACGAATTTTAAGGTTTTAAATTAATCGGTAGTTTACTGTAATCCCCCAGAATTAGCTGACTCTGAGGGGCTTTTTATCTTTTTTTGAATGTTTTTTGGAGAAGACTTTTTATTGAATGCCAATAATAATATCAGTCCGATGATACATAATACACCAATCCATTGGAAAAATCCAAAAGGCTCTTTTAACCAAAATACAGTTGTTAGAACAGCAGCTAGAGGTTCCAGACTACTTAGAAAGCTTGTTTCTTTTGGGGAAAGACTTTGTAAGCTTTCTATATAGAACCAAAATGCGATCATTGTGCCGAATATGATAACGAATGCTAGATATAAATAGGTTTCTAGTGTCAAGCTTTTAAAGTCCATCTGCCAAGGTGGATGGATCAAGCTTAGTCCAAAACCGCCGATGACCATCGCCCAACCGACTATAACAAGGGAATCGTACTGCTTTAAAAGAGGAATTGCGTATAAGGTATAAAAAGCCAGAGCTATCGCTGATAAAAGACCCCAAACGATTGCGATCTTCGGAACGGATAGTTGAGATATGGAGCCGTTTGTTAATAAGAAAAAACAACCCACTAAAGCAAGGAAAATAGCTGATAAATCCTTTCGTGTGAAGACAATGTGCTTTCGCAGAATTAAATAGATAATAATCATTATAGGTGCTAAATACTGTAATAGTGTCGCAACAGCAGCATTACCACTTTTGATCGATGCCATATACGTATATTGAACGGAAAGCATACCAACCAAACCGTAGATAATGAGTTGGTAACCTGTCCTTCTATTTTTCCATACACCCCATATTTGTGTACGGTCTTTTAATAAAAATTGAAGGGTCAAGAGTAAAACACCAGCTATGAGCAAGCGTGTGGTTACAAGCCAATTTACATCGATTTGTTGAAAGAGTTTTTGTGCAACAGTCCCACTGATCCCCCAAAATATAGCTCCTGTGATAACAAGCAATAATCCTGTTGTTCTAGCTGATTTATCCATGAATATTCTCCACCTTGAAATATAATAATAGTGTTATAATAGGTGAAAAATATTTAAAATTATACTTAAATTTGATGATAAAATATAAATATATTGAGGTCGTGATGATTTGCAAATAAAAAATTTCATGATTGACCAAAACTTAAAAGAACTAACCGAGCATCGGACGGTCGTACTACCGGTTGCGTGTTATGAAACAACGATTAACCAAAATATACATGGATATATACCACTTCATTGGCATGATGAAATTCAATTTGTTCTGGTTGTAAAAGGGGAAGCGATCTTTCAAATAAATGAGGATAAACGAATCGTACGACAAGGTGATGGGTTATTTATAAATAGTGGCTGCCTACATATGGCGGAAGATCAGAATGAATCGGGTTGCGTCTATGTCTGTTTAAATGTTTCTCCTCATTTCGTTTTATCACAAGAGCTTTATACACCCTATGTAGCCCCATATATTCAAGCGACTAATTTACCTTATGTATACATAGATTCTGACGAGCTTTGGGGGAAAAACATTTTAGATGCCATTTTGAAAATGAATCAATGTATTCAACAAAAATCACTATACTTTGAGATGGATATTACCATGCACTTAACACTGATTTGGAAAAACCTAGTCATTAATGGCTTTCAATTAGAATACGACCAGATGGAAATGGTAAAGAGTCAACGGATCAAACAAATGTTAAACTGGATCTATTTGCATTATGCTGAAAAAGTCACATTAGATGATATTGCAAAAGCGGGTCAATTGAGCCGTTCTGAATGCTGCCGGTATTTCAAGCGTTTTTTAAAGATAACCCCGTTGAATTATGTGATGGATTATCGAATTCAAAAAAGTTTAGTCTTATTGCAACAAGTAGAATCTAACGTTACAGAAGTTGCATATAGGGTTGGATTTAACAGTACGAGCTATTTTATAGAAAGATTCAGAAAAGCGATGAACATGACACCATTAGCCTACAAAAAATTAAACATGGATGGTTGCTAATTATAAACCTCTCTAAATACTTCAATCATTGTCATAGTCCCTGTTCGATATCCATGGATGAACGCTGCTGCGGAGTGTAGGGAAGTTGACTCACTTAATAAATCAAACAAGACTTCAATTTGCTCAAAATCGTCTTCTGGTAGTTTATTCTTCAGCATTTCCATATACTCACTGATTTTTTGATTCACTTTTTCAGACTCAGGATCGGTTGACTTTATTTGTTCACTGGGACGCCAATTCCCATAATACATATCCTCCAAAATCATTTTCATCATGCCTCCTTATGAATACTGAGCTAAAGATGTACATACGGCGCCACTACGCGGTCGGATGGTGCTTCCCATCGCTGTTGTGCCCGGCTTTCTTAATCAAGCTAAGAAGGTTGAAATCCGGCCACAAAGGCGAACGCTATCGCTTGTACAGCACCATTCCGCCCACTTCGTTCTTATTCCACTTGTTGTACTCTTTAAATAAATCTTATGCGAAAAACGCATAAAAATCAATATGCAGTTTTCGCATGGAGTAAACTTTGCTTGGGTGATGAGTAATGTATAAGAGAATTCGCAATTTACGTGAGGACAAAGACTTAACACAACAGACCATGGCTGAATTATTACATATCTCACAAACGACCTACTCTCGATATGAAAATGGGACCTTTGACGTTCCAAGTGTTGTCTTAATCAAATTGGCAGATTTCCACCAGGTAAGTATCGACTTTATTCTTGGTCAGACAGATAATCCTGAACGTTGTACAGGTAAAAAGAATAGCATGCAAAATAAAGCTCTATGATGACCGCAGGAGCTTTATTTCAATATTCTGTTGTACGCTTCGTTGGGGAATATTCACTTTAATAAAACGAATTTAGGAGAATCCGTATGTCTCTATTAGAGCTTTTGCATATAAATGAGCGACTCAAGATTTTAAGGTATTGTCGAAGATAAATAAACTTTATGCGAAAAACGCATAAAAATCAATATATTGTTTTTGCATGTCGTAAACTTTGCTTGGGTGATGAGCAGTGTATAAGAGAATTCGCAATTTACGTGAGGACAAAGACTTAACACAACAGAGCATGGCCGACTTCTTAGGTATCTCACAAACAACCTATTCCCGATATGAAAATGGGAATCTGGACGTTCCAAGTGTTGTCTTGATCAAATTGGCGGATTTCCACAAGGTGAGTATCGACTTTATTCTTGATCAGACAGATAATCCTAAACGTTACAGGTAAAAAGGCATAACATGCACAGCAAAAAAGCTCCCGTGATGATTCACAGGAGCTTTTTTGCTGGAATTATTCATTAAGTCGTCCCATCATAACTGTGTTGTGGTACTTACAGTCGGATAGAATTTTGTCCTTTTTTAATATGCCTTCGATCTCAAACCCCAGTTTTTTTATACTGAATTGCACCCCTTAAAATAGACATTGGAAAAATCCTACATAAAAATAGATTTGCATATTGCTCGAATTAATTAAAAGCAGCCAAGACCTTCTTCTAATGTTACCTAATCCTATATTCCCTCGGCGGCTTCATTAAAATTCAAAGAAAGCTAAACATAATAGAGTTAAAGCTTTAATTTATAGGTTTTTATGTAAACGCTATCATTTTATAATTTACTCAGAAAGGAGGTAAAAGTTAAAAGACGCGATATGGCACGGATAAGAGATGCTGCAAAGAGGATCAACCAACAAGCAGGTGCATGGGGCAAATACAAAAATAATTTTAGGAGGGAAAGTATGTTTAAGTTTAGTAAGAAAATGATGACGGTAGTTCTTGCAGCTTCCATGAGTTTTGGGTTGTTTGCAACAACCTCAAGTGCAGCGACAGACTATTGGCAAAATTGGACTGATGGCGGTGGGACGGTCAATGCTGTTAATGGATCAGGCGGTAATTACAGCGTAACATGGAAGGATACCGGGAATTTTGTTGTCGGCAAAGGCTGGACTACCGGATCGCCAAACAGAACGATTAACTACAATGCTGGTGTCTGGGCGCCGTCCGGTAATGGATATTTGGCTCTCTACGGGTGGACGAGAAACGCACTCATCGAATATTACGTCGTGGATAGCTGGGGGACTTATCGACCTACCGGAACGTATAAAGGTACGGTGACCAGTGATGGGGGCACATATGACATCTACACAACAATGCGATACGACGCACCTTCCATTGAAGGCCAAAAAACGACGTTTATTCAGTACTGGAGTGTTCGACAGTCGAAGAGACCGACCGGGGGCAACTCCACGATCACTTTCAGCAACCACGTGAAAGCGTGGGCGAGCAAAGGAATGAATCTGGGAAGTAACTGGTCTTACCAGGTGTTGGCGACAGAGGGGTATCAGAGTAGCGGGAGCTCTAACGTAACGGTGTGGTAACCACTTAACTGCAAGCTGTTCAACGAACAGGCGCGGTTGGGGCTGTCTCACGGGATAAACGGGTTCCGAAAGCTGTCTGATAGGATTTACACGAATTGGTCCATGGAGGAAACACTGATCTCTAAGCATTGTAGACAGGCCGATGGCCGTTCTCCTCCAGTCTATCCGTCAGTGCGGATGCGTTGCAGGCCGTTACCTGCTAGACGAACGGCCTTCGACGCTGCTGGAGGCGAATTGCGGGCCGTCATGGCCTATCATTTTCCCTATCAGCTTAAAGGGGATATATCAATGAGAAAGCTATTAATTTTCCTTTTAATAGCACCAATGGTTGTGATCAGCGCTTGTTCGCAAGATAAGCCTGAGAAAAGGGATAACCTTGTATTCGTGGAAGGTGGGACTTTTCAGAACAACAAGTACAACAACTCTGGAAAAAGCGTGGCCCTATCGAACTTTTATATCAACAAATATGAAGTAGTTCAAAAAGAGTGGGTTGAAGTCATGGGAAGTAATCCCTCGGTATTCATTGGCGACAATTTGCCGGTAGAAATGGTGAGTTGGTAGGACGTTCAGCAACTCTCGTTCTCTATACACAAGATGATGAGGCATTAATTAAGCTGACGGGCAGTTATTCAAAGTGACTTCATAGTAGATATCTTTTTTAATATAGACTGTATATTCAGTCATGACTAAAATGGTAATCAAGAAAATATTACCACATTGGGGAGGGTGACAAGGTGGAACTTTTTTACGAAATCGAAGGGAATGGAGCCCCTATAGTCATGATTCACTCGGGAGGTGTTGACTCAAGGGTATGGAGATATATGGTGCCTGAACTGGCAAAATCATTCAAGATCATTACCTTCGATGGTCGAGGAACCGGCCGCTCGCCTGCTATGCAAGAGCCGACTTCACTTGTGGAGGATTTGCGCAAACTTCTCGAACATCTCGGACTGGATCTTGTCACACTTGTTGGTCATTCCATCGGTGGGCAAGTCGCGACTGATTTTGCGTTATCATATCCTTCTATGGTTGAGCGACTAGTGGTGATTGCCCCTTCATTAACGGGATTTGCATATTCGCAAGAATTTACCAATTATATGGCATCGGTGAATGCGGCCGCTCCCGATATTTCAAAACTTGTAGAGTTGTCCTTAGCCGCACCGATCTATCGGGCTACGATGGCTAGCCCCCATCGGAGTTTTTTGACTGAAATGCATAATCACTACATGACAAGGGTATTCACCGAGTGGAGAAGCTTTGAGGTCCTTTGGCCAGAGCCACCTTCGATTGAACGTTTAGAAAAAATTGCAGCGAGTACGTTATTTATACAAGGAACCATAGAATGGCCGGATATGTACAATATCGCAGAGCACTTCAAGCGTGTACCTGCAATTAGGTTTGCCGAAATCAAAGGGGCCGATCATATGCTTGTCCTTACTCATGCGGAGGAACTAGCTAATAGCATCCGACAGTTTTGTCACAGGTGAGAACCATACGTGAATAGATTGGGTATCTCTTGATTCAATTATTATAATGGGTGATAAGAAGTTTTGAAACTTAAAGAGCAACCCGGAAGAAACATCTTGGTGCTTGGAAGCGATGGGTGAGTGGAAAGCGTTTGTTTACAGATAACGTCAACACGATGTCTCTTAAGCATGTCTATACCAAGACCTTACATTCGGAGCAGTTGAATTGACGTACCGCCCATCAAAAGAAGATTAACGCTTTCCACCAAAAATCAGAAAGTGTTTATTGAACTAACGGGATACGTTAGCTCAATAAAACAGCGGCAGGCTCAATAGACTGATAAAAACAAAGTCCGACCCTGCCGCTGCTTTATATTGGAGCCAGTTTTATAATTATAATCCGGAGCCCTGACGGTAAACTATACCAGCTACCCTGCATTCCACAGACGATTCTTACGAGCTGTTATTCTGAAAATAAAGCATCCGTTGCAACCGGTTGAAGGATAGGCAGTGGCTGAAGGGCGGTGGTCCGGTCGAGATGAACAAACGCATCATAACGATCCGCCATGCTGGAAGGCACGTAATTGCCGAATCTTTCATGAGCAGGCTCATATACCACACCGATGGCTCGGTGGCCAATGACCGTATGCAGTATGGAAGATGCATCGGAGAGCATTACCATGCCATTCCGGCCGTCTCCCGCCCGGTGCATGCAATACTCCCAGCTTCCTAGCTGTCCGGGCGGCACGGTCATTTTCTCAACCGGAGCTCCCCAAGCTCTTCCCGCCAGTACCTCGCCCTGATAGGTTCCGAAGCCAACGGCAAACACACGATGTTCCGGATCTTCCCGCAGTAGCTGACCCACATTGACCATGCCGTCAGCCATCATATCCGTTGCCCGCGCATCACCGATATGCGTATTATGCTCCCAGACAATGGCTTTTGCCGAGGCGCCGTAATAGGACATGATTCGCTTCAGCGATTCAACCATATGTCTGTCCCGTATATTCCAGGACTGCGGACCGCCCCGGACCATCGTACGATAATAGGCCTCCGAACTGGAAGTGACGAGCATGTTCACCTCCGCATTCAGTTCTTCCTCACTTCCCGGATACGCCATGCGCCTGCTCTGAATCTGCTTTAGTAGCTCAACCACTTCTTTCTCACAGCTCTCCGAGAGCAATCCTGCCGCAATGCCATAATTTTGATGGTCCCTGCTATATGGATCAAAACAAGCATATGTCCTGCGGGCCTGTTCCAGGTGGGGAGACTTGGTCTCCTCCAAATAAGCGATGATTGCCTCCATCGATTCCCATAACGAGTACATATCGATGCCATAAAATCCAACCTTGGGACAATCACTTCCGCCCCCTTGATTCATCTCATTGTACTCCTTCAGCCACTCCGCGAAATCACGAATATCCGTATTCGCCCACATCCAGGTCGGCCAGCGGGTAAAATCACCCAGTGCATCGGCTGCCGAAGAATCGGACCCCTCCATCCCTTTAACATACCGGTTTAACCGATAAGCAGAGGGCCAGTCTCCTTCCACGCCGATAATGTTAAATCCCTTGCTTGTAATTAGCTTCTTCGAAAGTTCGGCCCGAACTTGGTAAAAATCAGACGTCCCATGGCTCGCCTCGCCAAGCAGCACAATATCTGCATCTCCGATGGCCTTAACCATGCTGTCCAGATTCTCCATTCCGTCCAATGGGATAAATAAGGCATTCAGCTCTTTTAGATATGCGTTCTGCTCTGATAGATTATCATTAGAATTCATGAATTTGTTCCCTCCTTTAGACGGTATGAGTGGATTATTTCCGAATTGTCCATTCATTAACCCAAAACAGGCCTCCCTTAGTGATAAGCCAGGGTAAGTCTGGTGGGGGCAAAATTTGAATTGATTAAGATGTACACAAAAAAGGAGGAGAAATATAATGTCCGCTGAACGTTTTCATATTCACATAGTAGATGAAGTCCTTGCTGATTTAAAGAGAAGACCGCTGGCCGGATCAATTGGAAAACTCAGCTTGGAGTGATTGTGGAGGTGACCTCCGTCAAAGATTTAGCGAAGATGAACTCATTACATATCATGGTTTATTGGCTTACTAACACAATCGGGTCGTCAACGCGGATGTATTACGAAAAAGTGTTTATGATGGAGCAGATACCTTAGAATAATTATTTAAGAGCGAAAAGGCCTTTTGAGTATGTACGAACATCCAATTGATTCAGCGTTTGGTTGATGAAAAAGCTATGGATAACCCTTTATTCGAATGCTTTAAATAATTTTAAAATGCGCACTAAAACGTTACTAGATATATTAGTTCAATAAATCTGCCTTAAATGATGTGGGTTAGTATCCATTATTAGAGGCGGATTCACGAAATTTAATATAAGGCTCCTTAACGTTGTAAATCCGCATTTTGCTGGCGATACCCAAATAATGTGAAAATTTATACTTCATTATCGTTCCTATAAAGTATACTTTTAGGAACGATGTCATGAACCGCACCTCAGACAGGATAGCGTTCGCGCCTTGTGGACACTCCTGGCGGTTTGATCCACTAGAAGATGTTTTTAAAGGTATACCTTTACAGACGGTAGAGAACGGAAAAATATTTGAAAATAAAGTATCAGACTTACTGATGGCTCATTAAGCTAACGGGTAGTTTAGTTTAACGAGCGCTGTTTTAGTCATTTACAACAAATGGAAAATATGTTCTAATGATAGTGGTGTTAATTTTCTAACTGTGTAGGGTTTTTAGCGTGACGCAAAACGGGATTGTGTTGGTTGTGAGTGTCTCGATACTACATGAAGATAAGCTGCTTATGATCAGAGAAAACAAAGCATCTGTTAAGAATACATGGAACTTCCCGTCAGGGAGAATCGAATATGGTGAAGATATTCTTGAGGCAACACGTAGAGAAGCAAAAGAAGAAACTGGCTACGACGTTAAAATTACAGCCACTACAGGTATTTATAATTTCATGAGTAGTACAAATCATCAGGTTCTTTTATTTCATTTTACTGGTGAAATCATCGGTGGTTCTCTTCAGTTAAATGCAAGTGAAATCATTGATTCGAAGTGGATAGCACCTACGGATCTGTTGATTCCAGATTTACTGGAGCTACGCGATAAAGAATTAATCAAACAAATTACAGAAAATTTGATTTCTCAAAACGAATACCCATTAGCCTTATTCAACATATATGGAGAATATGGTTTGAGCTAACGGGAAACGATAGCTCAATAAAACCAAGAAGGCATCGATCAACGTGATTAACTGCTGTTTTCAATTAACGGGCTGACAATAGGGATCGTTGCAGAAATGCTGACGATCCTTTTTTGTATGTTTATAGGAATAGTTCTAAATTAGTCTATTTCACATTCCCAAATGTGCATTGATAATTATTGGAGCATTTCATATTAATGATCCATTTTTTTAACTGAAAGGGGGATGCATCAAAAGCATTTTTTGGATGCAGTAGATATGGTCAAAGATTCACGGTACTTTTAATGAAGAAAAACAAATTCGAAAGTATAAGCAGTACAGTAATAGAACTGATTTTGATAACTCGGTTATTAATTGGTATGATTTACATGTAGTAATCAGCAAACTTAAATGATATATTATGTATCCGGCCGTAAGATAGGCTGTGATGTAATAGTTAGATGGACTTCAAAAATTCAAAGGATTACCTATGAGGTATTATTTACCAGTAGCGTGAATCGTCGAAGTGTGATATATTATTATTCCGGGTGTTGATATGTCCGGAAATGATTGATCTTTGAAAACTGAACAACGAGTGAGTAAAACGATTTTGTTCGCAAAATCAAACAAGAGATATTTTTTATCTCGTCAGTTTCAAAATGAGCTTATCGCTCTTTCTATAAACCAACTTCGGTTGGTCTTTAATGGAGAGTTTGATCCTGGCTCAGGACGAACGCTGGCGGCGTGCCTAATACATGCAAGTCGAGCGGAGTTATTTAGAAGCTTGCTTCTAAATAACCTAGCGGCGGACGGGTGAGTAACACGTAGGCAACCTGCCCACAAGACAGGGATAACTACCGGAAACGGTAGCTAATACCCGATACATCCTTTTCCTGCATGGGAGAGGGAGGAAAGACGGAGCA